>NZ_JAQGKQ010000057.1 GCF_028290025.1 Cypionkella sp.
TCGATCTGTCTGATACGGCGCGGCTGCTGCGGATCAGGGGGTAGGCGATGCAAGAGGCTGTCCCGGTGGGGGTGGGCGCGATGGCTGTGTTGCTGGGCCTCGATTTTGCTGCCGCCACCGAAGTCGCCGCTGAGGCCGCGCAGGGTGAGGTTTGCCAAGCTGCCAACGACAATGATCCGGCGCAAGTGGTGGTATCGGGCCATCGTGCGGCGGTGGAGCGGGCTTTGGAAATCGCCAAGGCCAAGGGTGCCAAGCGCGCGATGCTGCTGCCGGTCAGCGCCCCGTTTCATTGCTCACTGATGCAACCCGCCGCTGCTGTGATGAACGAAGCCCTCGCCGCTGTGGTGATCCATGCGCCGACGCTGCCGATCGTGGTGAACGTGCGCGCCGAAGCCATCACCGAACCCGACCGCATCCGGGCCTTGTTGGTGGCTCAGGTCACAGGCTCGGTGCGTTGGCGTGAGTCTGTGCTGTGGATGCAGGGCGCTGGTGTCACCGAGTTTTGGGAGATTGGCGCGGGCAAGGCGTTGTCCGGCATGATCAAACGCACCGCCTCGGGGTCTGTAACACGGGCGATTGGCACGCCAGAGGATATTGTGGCTGCCAAGGGCTAAGGCTCGGTTAAGGCGGGCCCGGTTAAGACTGGCCCGGTTAAGACTGGCTCGGTTAAGACTGGCTCGGTTAAGACTGGCGATTTTCGAGAAAAATCGTGGGATCCGGATTTCAGGTACCGCGATGGAATGTAAACGGCGAGGTCGTTGGCATCGCATTTGAGAGGGCAGAACATGTTTGATCTGACAGGTAAAACCGCGCTGATCACTGGCGCATCGGGTGGCATCGGCGGCGAGATCGCGCGGGCTTTATATGCGGCTGGGGCGACGGTGGGGCTTTCCGGTACGCGACTGGAGCCGTTGCAGGCGTTGGCCGCTGAACTTGGGGACCGCGCGCATGTGCTGCCCTGCAATCTTTCCGACCTTGCGGCAGTCGATGAACTGGTCAAACAGGCAACGGCCGCGATGGGTTCGGTTGATATTCTGGTCAACAACGCCGGGATCACCCGCGACAATCTGTTCATGCGGATGTCGGATGATGAATGGCAGGCGGTGATCGACGTTAACCTTACCGCGACGTTCCGGCTGATGCGTGGGGCTTTGCGCGGCATGATGAAGGCGCGCTGGGGGCGGATCATCAATATAACCTCGGTGGTAGGACATTCCGGCAATCCGGGGCAGGCGAATTATGCCGCCACCAAAGCTGGGGTATTGGCCGCATCAAAATCGCTGGCGCAAGAGGTCGCCAGCCGTAATATTACGGTGAATTGCGTCGCTCCGGGGTTGATCGAAACGCCGATGACCGAAAAGCTGAACGACGAGCAGCGCACGAAGATCTTGGTCGGCGTGCCTGCGGGCCGGATGGGTAAGCCGCAAGAGGTAGCCGCGGGCGTGCTGTATCTCGCCTCGCAAGAGGCCGCCTATATCACCGGCACAACGCTGCATATCAACGGCGGCGGCGATATGTCTTGATGATCTCTAAGCGTCTGCGGTCAGTTGAGTGTTTGTTCAGTCGTGGTTGAGTGGGTGTAAAGGTGAAAAGCGGCATGTCAATTGCACCGCCACAGATCGTGTTTGAGGGCAAGTTTTCGCGCGCGATCTGCCAGAACCCCCATCAGTCACGGCTGCTGGTGGCGTTCGACCACCGCAGCTTCAGCCGCGAGTCCTTCGCACCGGTAACGCCGTGGAAGCTCGCAATCAATCGCGAATATAGTCAGTTGAACGTGCAAGTGCGGGACAACGATTATTACCTAAACGACGATCTGCCCGCTTTGTGCAAGGCGCTGCGCCGCTTTACCAAGCCCTTCGCGCAAGTCTGTGGCATTGGTTTTTCGATGGGCGGGTTTGGCGCTTTGCTGCTGTCAAAAGCGTTGCGCCTTGATCATGTTGTGTTGGTGTCGCCGCAGAGATTGGACTTCCCCAACCAATCGCCGTTTGCCGTCGATATGGTTGAGGAAGCTGAAGTGTTTACCGGGGGGTCAGGAGCCTCGCTTTGCGGGAATTGCCAGCAGGATGCGGGGTATCGTGCTGTATGATCCTATGTCGGGCGCGGTCGGGATCGGGCCTATGCTCGGGTGCTAGGCCAGCTTGCGCCAAACCTAAGGCTTTTGGCCCTACCGGGGGCAGGTCATCCGGCGACGCAGATTTTTACCGAGGCCAAGACCTATGCAACGTTTCAGGAGGCGGTATTTGAGAGGGCGCTGGCTTGGCACAGATTAAACAGCTGCACCGCGTCAGCCGTTTGAAAGCGCCGCGCTATCAAAGCTTGCTGGAAAACTATGCCCTGCGGCGCTCAATCGCATCGTCACCTGCCGAGGCAAAGACTGCGCCTACAAGCCTGCCAACGGGTGGCTCGGGCGATCCTTTGCCGTGAGGTGAGCCGCTTGTGCCGTCTTACTCACATCCTGATCCATCCAGCGTTCATCGCGACACCCAAACGCTGCAAATTTTGCCGCAATCAGGCCGATGGGTGACACCGAAGACTTGGGTTCACAGCAGGCTTGACCTGCGACCACGCAGAATGCTCTGATAACAGCAGAATGTTCTGATTGCATGTATGAGCAGAGTTGCTATGCGTCCGCGCCCTTGCTATAGGCGCGCAAGAATACGCCAGCGGCCGTCGTCACTGGTGCCTGCCGATGCAGGAAAGAGCGCCCGGCGACGGGCAGGCAAAAGACCGGGGGCGACCCCTAAACGATATGAGGAAAGAATATGAGCGACATCGCTGATCGTGTGAAGAAGATCGTCGTCGAGCATCTGGGCGTCGAAGCTGAAAAAGTGACCGAGACGGCCTCGTTCATTGATGATCTGGGCGCAGACAGCCTCGACACGGTCGAGCTGGTCATGGCGTTCGAAGAAGAATTCGGCATCGAAATCCCGGATGATGCGGCGGAAACCATTCAGACCTTTGGCGACGCGGTGAAGTTCATCTCGTCCGCAGCCTGATTTAGCAGCCTGTCTTATCGGCATAGCTAAAGAAAAAGCACCTCAAGGGGTGCTTTTTTGTTGTCCAAACCAACTGCCAAAACCTATTCGGGCTAAGTATTTTCACCTATTCATAAATATCCCCGCCGGAGGCTCCCCCGTAGCCGCACGCGCTACCTTCGAAAATCCATCTTGCGGCAGCAGCGGTCGCGGGGGGCTCAATGCCGCCCAAGACCGCCGCTGGTTTGTTTACTCCGCGGCCAGACCTTGCAGGCGCGGTGGGGCCTTGTGCTGCTGTTCCGCCTCAAGCGCCGCGATGCGGGCTTCCAAAGCTTCGGGGGCGGGCGATTGCGGCTCGACTTCGCGCGGGCCGATAATGCCGCGAAACGCCCACGAAATCAGGCGTGAAAGGTCGTCCATGATCAGATAGAACGACGGCACCACGACAAGGCTCAGCACGGTTGAGACGATAATGCCGCCGATCACCGCAGTTGCCATCGGTGCGCGGAAGGCACCGCCTTCACCGACGCCCAAGGCCGAAGGCAACATCCCCGCTGACATTGCAATCGAGGTCATCACAATCGGCTGCGCGCGTTTGTGGCCGGCCTCAATGATCGCGGTCAGACGGTCGAGCCCTTGTTTGCGCATCTCGATGACGAAATCCACCAGCAGGATGGCGTTTTTGGTAACGATCCCCATCAGCATCAGAATGCCGATCAGCACCGGCATCGACAAAGCCGAGTTGGTCAGGATCAGGGCGGCTGCGACGCCGCCGATTGCCAAGGGTAGCGACAGCAGGATGGTGAAGGGCTGGATCACCGATTTAAACAACAAGATCAGCACGGTCAGCACCAGCATCAGGCCCATCAGCATGGCTTTGCCGAAGCTCGCGAACAACTCGGTCTGCACCTCCGCATCGGCGGATTCCCTGACCGTAACGCCTGCGGGCAGCGGTGTGGCTTTGACGATCTCGGCCAGTCTTGCGCTGGCGGTGCCGAGCGCCACGCCGACGGGCAGGCTTGCACCGATGATCGCCTGCCGTTGGCGGTTCAAGCGTTTCACCACCGATGGACCTTCACCGATTTCGATGTCAGCCACCGCTGACAGCGGCACGGTAGCCCCGGTGTTGGTGGCAAGTTTCGTCGCCGCAATCCGGTTCAGATCTTCGCGTGAGGCATTGGCCAGTTGCACCCGAATCGGGATCAAACGGTTGTCGATCGAAAGATTGGCCAGCAACACATCGAGATCGCCAATTGTTGCTACCCGCACTGTGGTCGCAATGTCTTGCGTGGTGATGCCCAGACGCGCGGCTTCCTCGGCACGCGGGGTGATCTGCACTTCGGGACGCGGCAACGCGCCTTCGGAACTGACCTCGGCCAGCAGGGGCTCGGCTCGTAGCGCCTGCTCTAGTGCAGCCGTCGCGGTGTTCAGATCGGCCTCGGAGTTCGCCAGAATGGAATAGGCAAGGTCGCGCTCCCCACGGTCATTCAGCTTGAAGGCGCGAATGTCGGGCACGGTGGCGAGGCTATTGAAAATTTCAGCCTCGATCATGTTTTGCGGTACGGTGCGGCCGTGGTTTTGCTTTTCGGGTACCAGCGCACCCAGCAGCGGAATCCGCCGCCCCAGTTGCGATAGCTTTAGCAGCAGGCTGTGATCGAGTTTTACCAGGGTCACCGTCACCGAGGCGCGGCGCACATCAAGGTCGCCTTTTGGCGAGGTGCCGCCGATGACAAAGACGTTGTCCACCCATTCGACATCTTTGATATGATCGCGTATTTCGGCGGTGGTCTTGTCGGTTTCGGCCAATGTCGCGCCCGGCGGCAGTTCGACCGAGATCGAAATACGGCTGACGTCTTCGGGCGGCAGGAACGAGCCCGGTACCTTCAGCATGAAGAAGATCGACACGATCAGCACGCCAATCGCTGTCAGCAGGGTGAAGTAATACACGGGCAGGCGGCGGACTTCCCCGGCTTTGTTGTGGCCGAGAAACGCCAGTCGTGGGCCTTGGGTGGTGGTGCGCACCAAACGCAGATAGTTGCGCATGAACCTGCCGTCTTGCTCGCCCTCATGGTGGCCGACATTGGCATCCTTGGCGCTCATCAAATACGCTGCCATCATCGGCGTGATTAATCGCGCCACCAGCAGCGAGAACGCCACGGCGATGGCAACTGTCAGGCCAAATTGTCGGAAATATTGCCCCGGTATCCCGCCCATGAACGACACCGGCACAAACACCGCGATGATCGTCGCCGTAGTTGCCATCACCGCCAGACCGATTTCATCTGCAGCCTCAATCGCCGCGCGATACGGGGTTTTGCCCATGCGGATGTGGCGGGCGATGTTCTCAATCTCGACAATCGCATCGTCAACGAGAATCCCCGTCGCCAGTGTCACCGCGAGGAACGACACCAGGTTCAGCGAGAACCCCAGCATATCCATCGCCCAAAACGTCGGGATTGCCGACAGCGGCAGCGCCACGGCGGTGATCAGGGTCGCGCGCCAGTTGCGCAGGAAGGCAAGCACAACCAGAACCGCGAGCAGAGCGCCTTCCATCAGCGTGTCCAGCGCGGATTCGTAGTTGCCGTAGGTGTAGAACACGGTTTCATCGACCAGTTTGATGCCGACGTTGGGGTTCGCGGCGCGTATCTGGTCCAGCGTCGCATTGACGGTTTCGGCGACGGAAACCTCGGATGCTCCCTTGGCGCGAAACACCGAGAATGTCACCACTTGCTCGCCATTCAGCCGCGAGAAGCTGCGGAGTTCCTTAAAGCTGTCTTGCACATCGCCCAAATCGGCCAAGCGCACATGTCGGCCCGAGGGCAGGGCGATTGTGGTGCTGGCGAGCCCCTGCACGGTGCCCGCGTCGCCCAAAGTCCGGATCGCTTGTTCGCCCGAGCCAATCTCGGACCGGCCCGAGCCTAGGTTGGCGTTGGTGGCGCGCAATTGCGCGTTCACTGCCGCCGCCGAGATGCCAAAGCTGTTCAGCTTTACCGGGTCGAGCGCCACCAGAATCTCACGATCAGCGCCGCCGAAGCGGTCAATCCGACCGACGCCGGGGCGGCCTTGCAAGCCCCGCACGATCACGTCGTCGACGAACCACGAAACTTCCTCGATCGTCATATCGGGGGCCGACACCGCAAAGGTCATAATCGCCTGACCTTCGACGTCGATCTTCGTGACCTTCGGCGTGTCCACGGCTGCGGGCAGCTTGTTGCGCACCCGGTCAACCGAGTCCTTCACATCTTGCAGCGCTTTGTCGGTTGGCACTTCGATACGAAACTCAACAGCCGTGGTCGATTGGCCGTCAACCACAGTCGAAGTGACGTTCTTCACGCCGGTGATACCCGCAACAGCGTCTTCGACGATTTTGGTAACTTGGGTTTCCATCTCGGCCGGGGCTGTGCCCGCTTGCGTGACGGTGACGGCGATCACCGGCACGTCGATATTAGGGAAGCGGGTGATTGGCAGCGCGTTGAACGACTGCCAGCCCAGCACCAGCAGGATGAAGAAAGCCAAGATCGGTGCTAGCGGATTTCGGATGGCCCAAGCTGAAATGTTCATGCGCTAAGCCCTCAGTTGCTATCGGTGGCAGCAGCCACCACAGGATTGATATGATCGCCGTCGCGCACGAAGGCGCCGGCTTTGGTCACAACTTCGTCGCCAACTTTCAAACCGTCGAGCACTTCGATCCAACCGCCATCGCGCACGCCTGCGGTGATGTCTTTTTGCGTCACCACAGCGCCTTGAACCTGCATGACCGAGGTTTTGCCGCCCGACGATTTCACCGCCGTGATCGGCACGGCAGCGGCGTCGCCTTCATGCACCAGAATGCTGGCTTCCACATACATGCCGGGGCGCACCGCCGTTGCATCGTCAATCGCGATGCGGATGCGACCGAGCCTTGTGGTGGCGTCGATGCTCGGTTCCACCAGACGGATCGTGCCGGTTAGCGGTGTGGTCAGACCAACCAGCCGCAGCTCGGCGGTTTGGCCGGCGATCAGCTTGGTCAGATCGGCTTCGGCCACATCGGCGCGCAGTTCTAACGCGCCGCCCCGGATCAGGGTGAACATCGGTTGACCCGCTGCCGAGGCAATCGCGCCGAGTTGCGCATTGCGGGCGGTAATCTCACCAGCGAAGGGCGCGGTAACTTCGGTGCGCGACAGTTGCAGATCGACATTGGCAAGCTGCGCTTCGACCAAGGTTTGCTGCGCCTTTGCGGCTTCTAGCGATTGGGTGGCCACAGCGACGCGAGCTTGGGCGGAAACGGCACCAGCAAGCGCCGTATCGGCTGCGGCTTGGCTGGCCGAGCCTTGCGCTTTCAGCTTGGTGGTACGGTCAGAGGTGCGTTGCGCTTCGTCCGACGACGATTTCGCCTCAATCAACTGCGCTTGGGCTTGGGCAATCTGCGCCTTGGCCGCAGCCAGTGACGCCGCCAACTGCGCCTTTTGCAGATCGAGGGTTGAGGTGGAGAGTTTGGCCAGCACTTGCCCGGCTTCGACCTTGTCACCGATATCTGCCAGCAAAGCCTCAATCGGTTGGCCCTCAATCAGCGGGGCGACCTGAATGGTTTCCTGCGGGGCGACCAGACCAGAGGCCAGCACCACATCGCGCAGATGCCGGGTTTCCACTTTAGACACCGTGATCGCGGGTAAAACTTGCGCGGGCTTTTCAGTTGCGGCGGTTTCTGAGATGGCGACTTCGGTCGTGGCTTCGGCAAAAGCCAAGTCGGGCGACACCGCTTGCAGGGCAACCAAAGCGAGAACAATACGGGACATAAACATCATCAGCCTTTCGCGCCGTTGGCGGCAATCTCGTCTAAGGTTTGGTCGATAATACGCAAAATCAGAGTATTCAAATCATGGCGCAGCGTCGCATCCTGCTGCGGCATCATCGCTGACGATTTCACCAGCATCATAATCAGCGCCGCATGGGCACCAAATCGCTGGCGGGATTCGTTTAAGCTGATGCCTGTAGCCGTGGCAAATGCTTGCATCATATAGTCGGCAATGGTGGTTTCCATATGGCCACAAGCTGTGCCGATATCGGGCTTGCGCAGCGAGGCCGCAGTGATCTCTGCCCAAAGCGCACCTTTATCGCTGCATTGATGCTCGACCAGCTTTATCCGAACCTTCTGGCGCATCGCCGCAATCGGGTCATCCGACGCCAAAACCGGCTCAAAATCCCGACCCATCTCCTCTAGGTCAGAGGCGATCAGCGCCTGCACGATGGCGGCTTTCGAGGCGAAATAGCGGTAGAAATTGCCAACGCTCATTCCCGCTGCACGGGCCAGATCTTGCATTGATGCGCCGTCAAAGCCTTTTTCGGCAAATGCCTGCCGCGCTGCGGCCAGAATTTCGGCGACGCGCGCATCGGCGGGGGTGTCATTGGTAGCAGTCGGGGTTTGTAGCATCAGAGCATCGCATCTATCAGGGATCTGGTTTTCAATCAGAATGAACGTTCATTCATTATCATGCTGCACCTGCACGGTCAAGATACTTCACGGTTGCGAGAGAAATCTTAGGTGGCGCAGCCTTGCCACCTAACTCCGGCTTAAGTTGCGCGCGGGCTTTGGGGCGTGTATCAGGCGGAAAACCACTCTGGGGGATATAGATGCGTCGGGTAGTCATAACGGGTCTGGGAATGGTCACGCCGCTGGCTTGTGGCGTAGAAGAAACCTGGAGCCGCCTCTTGGCTGGTCAGTCCGGGGCAGGGCCGATCACCCGGTTTGATGCCTCTGGCGTTGTCACGCAGTATGCTTGCGAAATCCCCTATGGCGATGGTTCTGATGGCACCTTCAACCCGGATCATTGGATGGAGCCGAAAGACCGCCGCAAGGTCGATGATTTCATCCTTTATGGCATGACCGCCGCCGTGCAAGCCGTGCGGGATTCGGGGTGGGAGCCTGTCACTGATGAGGACCGTGAGCGCACTGGCGTGATGATCGGATCGGGCATCGGTGGGCTGACTTCTATCGCCGAAACCGCCGTGCTGATCAAAGAAAAAGGCGCGCGCCGGGTGTCGCCGTTCTTTATTCCCGGCTCGTTGATCAACCTGATCTCCGGCCAAGTCTCCATCCGTTTCGGGTTTAAAGGCCCGAACCACGCGGTTGTGACGGCCTGTTCCACCGGAGCCCACGCCATCGGCGACGCCGCTCGATTGATCCAATGGGGTGACGCCGATGTGATGCTCGCAGGCGGTGCCGAAGCGCCGATTTCAGAGATTGGCATCGCGGGCTTTAACGCCTGCAAAGCTTTGTCCACCAAACGCGCTGACGATCCGACCAAAGCCTCGCGCCCTTATGATGCTGACCGTGATGGTTTTGTGATGGGCGAAGGTGCTGGCGTTGTGGTGCTGGAGGAATATGAGCACGCCATAGCGCGCGGGGCGAAAATCTACGCCGAGGTGCTGGGCTACGGCATGTCGGGCGACGCTCACCATATCACTGCACCGTCAGAGGATGGCGAAGGCGGCTTTCGCAGCATGAAAATGGCGCTGAAACGGGCGGGGCTGGAGCCTTCGGCCATCGACTACATCAACGCGCATGGCACCTCGACGATGGCCGATACGATTGAGTTGGGCGCTGTAGAACGCATGATGGGCGATGCTGCCGCCAACGCCACGATGTCCTCGACGAAATCCTCCATCGGCCACCTGCTAGGTGCTGCCGGAGCGGTGGAGGCGATCTTCTGCGTCCTCGCCATCCGTGACCAAATTGCGCCGCCGACGATCAACCTCGATACCCCGGCGGTGGCCTCAACAATCGACCTTGCGCCGAACAAAGCCGTCAAACGCAAGATCGACATCGCACTTTCCAACTCGTTCGGCTTCGGCGGCACCAACGCCAGCCTGATCATCGGCAAGGTCGCAAACTAATGTGGCGCGCGGTCGCCTCCAACGCGCTGACGATGTTCATCGTGGTGCTGATCCTCGCCTTCGGGCTGATCGCTTGGGGGCGGCAAGCCTTCACCGGGCCGGGGCCGCTTGCGCAAGCGATCTGCTTCAAGGTCGATAAGGGCGCCAGCCTTGCGCAGATCAGCCGGGGGCTGGAGGCTGAGGGGGCTGTCAGTGATGCCCGCATTTTCCGTATCGGGGCGGATTATTCGCAAGCCGCTAAAGACTTGAAATTCGGCAGCTATTTGATCCAACCGCAATCCTCGATGGCGAATGTTCTGACGGCGCTGACCGCAGGCGGCCAATCGACTTGTGGCCGCGAAGTCAACTTCCGCATCTCGGTCGCCACCGCCGAAGTCGTTCTGCGCGAGCTTGACCCCGCCACCAACCGCTATGTTGAGGTCGCCAAATTCGACCCCGCTAAGGATGCCGCGCCCACCGCTTATCTGGATGCCGCACAGGCCCCGGATATCCGCTGGCGCATCACTTTGGCCGAGGGTGTGACCTCGTGGCAGGTGATTGACGCGCTGAAACGCGCCGATTTCCTTGAAGGGGCCATCGACAAACTGCCCGCCGAAGGCACGTTGTCGCCCGATAGTTATGAGGTCGAAAAAGGCTTTGACCGCGCCACTCTGGTCGCCGATATGGAAGCCCGTCAGGCCAAAACCCTCGCCGAGTTGTGGGCGACCCGCGCCGAAGGTCTGCCCTATAAAACCCCGGAAGAAGCCCTCGTGATGGCCTCGATTGTCGAGAAAGAAACCGGCATCCCCGAGGAGCGTAAGCAGGTGGCCTCGGTGTTCATCAACCGTCTCGCCAAGGGCATGAAGCTGCAAACCGACCCGACGGTGATCTATGGCGTCACCAAAGGCGAAGGCGTTTTGGGCCGTGGCCTGCGCCAATCCGAACTGAAACGCCGCACCGCGTGGAACACCTATGTCATCGACGGCCTGCCACCAACCCCGATCGCCAACCCCGGTCGGCTGAGCATCGAGGCCGCCCTGAACCCGGACACCACGCCGTATCTCTATTTCGTAGCGGATGGCTCCGGGGGCCATGCGTTCGCCGAGACACTGGCGCAGCATAATGAGAACGTGACCAAGTGGCGCGCGATTGAGGCTGCGAAGGGCGAAGAAGCGGCTGTTGGGGTGCAGGAGTAACCCTGCTTGCTGTTACCGAACCGACCGAAAACTCTGCGGGGCAGAGTTTTCCGGTTCATTGCTCACAAGGCGGAACGCCGTTGAGCGAGGGGCGTCGTGCCACAAGCCATCGCTATGTAAATCGGGGCGCGCCTGACTGGGCTGGTGCGGAACGCACCTGCCGGGGGCAGGCAGGTGCGGCCCGATTTGTTTAAGAACAAATCGGGCAAAGGGAAGGGCAGCTAGCTATTCCATCTTATACCCGAGCCCCGAAATAAGGTCTGCATCTGCGCTCAGTTTCTTTTTCCGTACAATAAGTGCCTGTTTAGCGACCTGAGCCAACTCCACAGGGAAGCTGCCGACGCTCTGCTCCTGAAAGCCTAGCCACAACTGCAGGTCAGCAATTTGACGGTCGATGTCTGACTTTACTTGTGCTGGAGATAGATCGATTCCGCTGATGGTAAATAGTACTGAGTTACCTTCTAAGCGCCCGCGAGGTATGCTTGTGGTCCAAGTATTAGGCTTAATTTCGAACATTCCGCGATCGCCTTGAAATGGCACTCGAACATCAATGGCGGTTCCCTTCAAATAGTGTGGTCCGCCTGAGGATGAATAACGCATTCTGTCGCGACTAACGTCGATGTTAATTTCACGTTGCTTAACCGAAATATCGTCCACGCCAAGCTTAGGGACTTCTAACGAGTATTTCGTACAAAGCTGGTTGGCCAATTCTTCTTCACCAGTTTGTTCGAAATCCGACTTTGTCAATCGGTCGACATCTTTTCGGAGAGCCGCCTTCTGAGCTTCAACAATACTCATCCACTCATGTTTCCAGAATAAAATATCATCATTCATGGTCGGTTGCTCCCTCATCAGCGGCTCGATCACCGCCCTTGGCATCATCGCGATATTCAAGCTTGGTAGTGATCTCGCTCATTGCGTAATGAACAAACTGCTTCCCCAGCGCGGTCAGTTCATATCCTTCATCATCGTCAAAAGCGGATTTCACATGCGGAACACTGCGAGTACTCGTTTTTGAGCGCTCTTTCCTAATAAAGTTCCCAGCGTAATCAGTCTCTCTATGTTGGCGGATAACTCCGCCTGTTGAGAGATCCCTAAACAGAAGCTTATAAAGGTCTGCTTCCGCAGAGTCTTCGCGTGGGCGTCCCTTGCCAAGCTGTTGCCAGACATGACTGCGAGTAATTCCATCATGATTGTAAATTTGCGCGATCACCGCAAAATGCAATTCGGAGTAGGTATGTAGCCAATCAAGGAAAAGACTGACGACATCATCAGAAGAAAAACTAGCGGTGGCGGCGTTCGTCAAAACGTTCCTGACGAACTCCTGTTTCTTTACGCTTTCTGTTCCGGCCCAATCCCGAAATGCTTTTTTCACCAATCCCTGATATTCGTCGGAGCGCACGCGAGCAGAAATTTTCTCATCGTTTAGATCAAGCCTAATTGCGATATCGGCAATGGTTTTTTGTTTCTCATGCAACTCGTCTTGGAGCATTCTAAGCCATTGCTTGAGGAACTCGTTCAAACGGTTCTGCTCATGTTCTGACCAAAATCCGGCAGCAGCCGAAAATATTCCTCCCGCAAAAGGAACGGCACCCGCTACTTGAAGCGCTCCACGAGCAAGCTTTTTCCAGTTTTTATCCTCAGGTTCCTCAGGTCTCTTCGCGACTTCGTCTTTTCCCATTCATTTGTCCCCAAAACGAAATTAAACAATTATTCTAATACAAAATCTAGCAACTGGCCGCATATATCATACACAATATTGTATTCGAGAACATCTGTGCAAGATGCACTCAAAAAAATGTTGGAGCGTACCGTTTGCTCTCGCACAACCTCCCCAAACCTTAACAAACCCTTAACACCGCCATCCCAACCCATTGATATCCCCCACATAAAAAAGCTCCCAAGTTGGGAGGCTCCCCAACCCCCTCCCAAACCCCAGCGATTTCTTGACACATCGCCTCCCCAAGCCTAGCCTGCCCTCATTATACTTTCAAAGGCTTTGACGTGGTCGGATTTCCCGCAGCCCGCATGACGGATATGCACACCTGCCCGATGTGTGCGGGGGCGCCGTTTCCGATCATGCCGCCTGCGATGATCACTGTGATGATTGGCGGCCTCCCCGCCGCTCGGATGACTGATCTCTGTCTCTGTATCATCCCCGCCTTGGTGCCGATCCCGTCGGTTGATCCGATCGCTTTCGGCTCGCCTACCGTTTTGATCGGCGGCTTGGCTGCGGCGCGGCAGTTTGATCCGACGATGAAGGGCGGCTTGATTATTCTTGGCCTGCCCACCGTGCTGATCGGGATTGTGGCGACGCCGTCGCCCGGAGAACCGGGCGCGTTGAATATATGGGAAGAGGTGCTGGCGGACGGCACCACTGTCACGCATGTAGGCTCCAACATCACGATTGTCGGTAGCAAAGACTACCGGGACGCGGTGGCGCGGGATTTGCAGCGGTTGGATGCGACGCCGACTGGGCATGACCTGCTCAACAGTCTGAATGCGCCGGGCAAGGGGCCGGTGAAGATCGTGGCTACGACGGGGGGCAACAAGGTTGACGGCACCGGGCCGGGAGCGAATTTGAAGCCGGATGGCACGCCGGGGCCGGGCTCGGGCAGCACGCTGAACTATAACCCCGATAAGACGCAGATCGGCGATGGCTCGCAACCTTATATGACGCGGCCGCCTGCGGTGGGGTTGGGGCATGAGCTGGTGCATTGCGAGCAGGCGCAGAATGGCGGTTGGAGCGGTAATAAAACCGGCGGGGTGGAGAATGATGAGCTGGCAGCGGTGGGTCTGCCGCCCTATCAGAACAATCCGCATACCGAGAACAAGATGCGGTCGGAACTGGGCCAACCGCCGCGCACCGCTTACTAGATGCGCGGGTTGGCTTTGATGGTGGGATTGGTCCCGATCTTTGGATTGGTGGCGGCAACGGGTGCCGAGGCACAGGAGCAAGTGATGAATGTGCTGAATGACGGCGATGTCAGCGTGAGTGTGACATGGGAAGCCTTCGAGTCCGGGGTGGTTGGCCGCTACCAGGTGCGCAATGGCGGGGCGGCTGAGGTCTATGTGTTTGATCGGCTGTATCGGACTTCGGTGACGGGTTATCGCTCGGTCGATGCCGCGTTTGCGTGGCATTGGCTGGAGGCGGATGGGGTGTTTCGGGTGGCGAAGTTTGTGCCGCAGGTGCCGGTGGGGGAGAAGGTTGAAAGCCCGGAGGTGGCTTATGCGCGGGTGCTCGGGCCGGGGGCTGTGCTGGAGGGTTCGGTGATGCTGCCGGGGCTTTTGGATCAGCAGTTGCCTTATGACGGGGTGCCGGCTTTGGCTGCGGTGGCACAGATCAAAGCCATCGTGTTTTCGGTGGGTTACGCCGAGGTTGATCCCGCGGTGGTGCCAAATCGGATCAAGGCGGGCGATGAGATGGTGCTGTCGCTGCCGTTCTCGTGGTTGATCAGCCATCAGCGGATCGTCAGTTCCGAGCCGCAGGCATTAGCGGTGGCGATGCAGCGGTAGGGGGCGTTGGCGTTGTTGGTGGAGCTGCTTAGTTCTTACCAACAGGTTAACGCAGCGTGCGCAACACTCTGATAATAAACGGTTTAACTTGACTTTGCGAACGCTCTGAATTACAGATTTGTCATGCTGGAAGAGGTGGGCAAGCGGCCGAGGGGGTGACCCTGAGGGCCGTTTTTTCATTTTACGCCTGCGGAGGCAGCATGAGAGGCGGGCATATCAGGCATGACAATCACTTTCTCCATCGGAGAACAGCCGCCAAGCGATCTGCTGGCGGATGCAGAGCAACTTTATGAAACCACGACATTGACTTTGCTAAAGGCGGTGAACGCGCTGAAGGCGGGCGAGTTTGAAGTCTCAAAGGCGCTGCCGAATACGGTGCGTGATTTGATGCTGACGGTGGATTTGGTTCACAAAGAAAGGGGACGCGTTGAAAAACTTCGCAAACAAGTTGCCGGGGCTGTCGGAACCGGCACCCTCGATTTATACGCCGCACGCGATGAGATCGGGAGCCGATTGGCTCGCCTCCGCGACGCCGCTGCAAGTTGATGATTTTCTCGATGGTCTGAGCGAGAACGCGCTGTTGGCGCTGCCGTGGATGTTCGAGTTTTGGGCGTTCCCGCATCAGTTGCCGCCTGCGGGGGCGTGGAAATCTTGGGTGGTTATGGGCGGGCGCGGGGCGGGGAAGACGCGCGCCGGGTCGGAGTGGGTGCGCACCGAAGTTGAGGGCGCGGGACCAATGGATGCTGGACGCTCACGTCGGGTGGCGCTGGTGGGTGAAACGATTGATCAGGTGGTGGCGGTTATGATCGAGGGTGAGAGCGGGATTTTGGCCTGCTCGCCGCCCGATCGCAGGCCAGAGTGGCAGGCGACCAAGAAGCGGTTGCTTTGGCCAAATGGCGCTATTGCGCAGGTGTTTTCGGCGCATGAGCCGGACAGTTTGCGCGGGCCGCAGTTTGACGCGGCTTGGGTTGACGAGTTGGCGAAGTGGCCGAAGGCCGAAGCTGCTTGGGATCAGTTGCAGTTTGCTTTGCGGTTGGGCGACAACCCCCGGCAGGTGGTGACGACGACGCCGCAGAATATTGGGGTGTTGAAGGATATTCTGAAAAACCCCTCAACCGTGGTGACCCATGCGCCGACCGAGGCGAACCGGGCGTATCTCGCGGCCTCGTTTCTTGAGGAAGTGCGGGCGCGGTATGCTGGCACCACGCAAGGCGCGCAGGAGTTGGATGGCTTACTGATCGAGGATGCGGCGGGGGCGTTGTGGACGACGGCGATGCTGGAAAGCGGCCGGATCAGCGAGGTGCCGCGTTTGCAGCGGATCGTGGTGGCGGTGGACCCTCCGGTAACCGGTCACGGCAAATCGGATGAGTGCGGCATTATCGTGGTGGGGGCGATGACGGAAGGGCCGCCGCAGAATTGGCATGCGGTGGTGCTCGCGGATGCTTCGGTTAAGGGGGCGAGCCCGGACCAATGGGCGCGGGCGGCGATTGCGGCGATGCAGCGTTTTAGCGCAGATCGACTGGTGGCGGAAGTCAATCAGGGCGGCGATCTGGTGGAGGGGGTCATTCGGCAGATTGATCCGCTGGTGCCGTATCGGGCGGTGCGGGCCTCAAAAGGCAAAGGCATCCGGGCCGAGCCGGTGTCGGCATTGTACGAGCAGGGCCGGGTTTCGCATGTGCGGGGGCTGGCGGCTCTGGAGGCGCAGATGTTGCAGATGGCGCCGCAGGGCTATTTGGGGCGCGGCTCGCCTGACCGGGTGGATGCGCTGGTTTGGGCGTTGACCGATTTGATTGTGGAGCCTGCGGAGAAGTATCGCAGGCCGCAGGTGCGGAAGATTTAGCGGGTGGCTCCGGTGCGGGACGTGATTTCAAGCCTCGCCTCGCCCGCCATGAGGCCCCGGATCAAGTCCGGGGCGGCGTGGGATGGGGATGTTGCGTGGGCGCGGGGGCTGCGCGCGGTGGGTTGGCGTTAAGTTAGGGTTTCAGAATTAGAACTGCCTTCAGACAAGCGCGATCCGACGGTTGGTTGGCGTCGGGAAGATAGGAGTGCAGATGGTGTTCGATTTTCTAAAGCGCGCGCCGGTGGTGGTGGAAAAGAAGGCTTCGGCTACTGGGCGCGTCGTGGCTTGGGGCGGTTCGGGTCGGGTGGCTTGGAGCCCGCGTGACCTCGTGTCGCTGGCGAAGGTCGGGTTTCAGGGCAATCCGATGGGGTTTCGGGCGGTCAAGCTGATCTCGGAAGCCGCCTCGGCTATGCCCTTGGTTTTGCAGGATGATACCCGGCGCTATGACAGCCATCCGGTGCTCGATCTGATCCGCCGTCCGAATGGTGCGCAGGGCCGGGCGGAGTTTCTGGAGGCGGTGTATGGCCATCTGCTGCTGTCGGGCAATGCCTATATCGAGGCGGTGCCGGGGGCGGGCGCGGTGCCGGGCGAGCTGCATGTTTTGCGCTCGGATCGGATGTCGTTGGTGCCAGGGGCGGATGGTTGGCCGGTGGCCTACGATTACTCGGTGGGCGGGCGGACGCATCGGTTTGCGATGACGCCGGAAAGCCAGCCGATTTGCCATATCAAGACGTTTCATCCGTCGGATGATCATTACGGCTTTAGCCCGTTGCAGGCGGCGGCGGTGGCGATTGAAGTGCATACTTCGGCGAGTGCTTGGTCAAAGGCGCTGCTCGATAATGCGGCGCGGCCGTCGGGGGCGATTGTTTACAAGGGCGCCGATGGGCAGGCGCAGCTTTCGACCGATCAGTATGATCGCCTCGTCAGCGAAATGGAGATGCACCATCAGGGCGCGCGTAATGCGGGACGGCCGATGTTGCTGGAGGGCGGTTTGGACTGGAAGCCGATGGGATTCTCGCCTTCGGACATGGAGTTTCAGCAGACCAAGGAAGCGGCGGGGCGCGAGATTGCCACGGCTTTCGGGGTGCCGCCGATGCTGATGGGGATACCCGGCGATGCGACCTATTCGAATTATCAGGAAGCCAACCGGGCGTTTTATCGGTTGACCGTGCTGCCCTTGGTGGCGCGGGTGACGGCGGGGATTTCGCATTGGTTATCTACGTTTACCGGGGAGTTGCGGGCAACGCGGATCAGTTTCAACGCGGAAACCGTCGATGTCACCAGCTTGGAAAGTGCGGGCGGCTGGCGTGAACTGCTGGCGGGGGCGGGGGTGAAGACGGCTTCAATCTCGGGTTCTGGCGTGTTTCGCGATGCGACGACCGATGCGCGGGCGCGGCAGATTTTCTTTGACGCCGAGATGCCGCGATTTCAGGTGGTGATCCCCAGTTTTGGCGAGGTGGAGGGTGCGTTCCAGATCACCGCGATTGAATATGCGGGCAGCCATAACGGCGAGGCGACCTATGAAATGACCCTCGCCTCGGCTGGGGCTTTGACCTTCACGGCGCTTTGATGGCGAATGCCTATGCGGGAGAAGTGGCGATTGTTCTGGATGGCGTGGCGCATGTCGCCAAGCTGACTTTGGGGGCCTTGGCCGAGTTAGAGGGCGCGTTGCAGGCGGGATCGCTGGTCGAGATGGTCGAGCGGTTTGAGTCTGGCAAGGTTTCTACGCGTGATGTGTTGGCGCTGATCGTGGCTGGCTTGCGTGGTGGCGGTTGGCAGGGCACGGCGGAGCATCTGCGCACGGTTGAGATCGGTGGTGGTCCGGTGGAAGCGGCACGGGCGGCGGCGGAATTGCTGGCGCGGGCTTTTGCTCTGCCGGGCGAGGCATGAAGATCGCGGCGCTTAATGGGATTGATTGGCCGGGGCTGATGTGGGCGGGGATGGGCGCGTTGCGGCTGAACCCGGCGCAGTTTTGGGCGCTGTCGCCGATCGAGTTGAGGATCATGCTGGGGGCGGAAGCGGCTTTGCCGCCCCTGACGCGGGCGCGGCTGGAGGAATTGGCCGCAGCTTATCCATATTTCACAAAAGGGGCGGGCGATGGCGACGGTAGAGGAGTTGCAAGACCAGATAGCGGCGCTTGAGGCCACGCTGTCGGGCACCACGGGCATGGTCGGCGCGTTTGAGGGTGAACTCTCGCGGATGCGGGAAACCATGATGTTCACCGGGCGCGAGGTCAATGTGCTGTCGAGCGGCATCGGTGGCGGTCTGCGGCGGGCGTTTGACGGGTTGGTGTTTGATGGGGCCAAGCTGTCGGACGCATTGAAATCGGTGGCGAAATCGCTGTCGGATACGGTTTACGGCATCGCGATGAAGCCGGTGCAGAATGCTTTGGGCGGGGCGATTGCTTCGGGCCTTAGCGGGTTGTTAAGCGGGATGCCGTTTGAGAAAGGCGGAAGTTTTTCTCAAGGCCGGGTGATGCCGTTTGCCAAAGGTGGCGTTGTCAGCCAAGCCACGCCGTTTGCGATGCGCGGCGGGCAGGGCCTGATGGGCGAGGCGGGGCCGGAAGCAATCATGCCACTGGCGCGCGGTGCGGATGGTCGGCTTGGGGTGCAAAGCTCGGGTGGGCGTGCGGTGACGGTGGTGATGAACATCACCACGCCAGACGTGCAGGGCTTTCAGCGCAGCCAAGCTCAAATTGCCGCGCAGGCGCAGCGGATGCTGTCGCGCGGCCAACGCAATCGGTGAGGATAAAACATGGCATTTCACGACATTAGGTTTCCGGCAAGCGTCAGTTTCGGCTCGCAAGGCGGGCCAGAGCGGCTGACCGAGATCGTCACCCTCGCCAACGGCTTTGAGGAGCGCAACACGCCGTGGGAACATTCTCGCCGACGCTATGATGCGGGGTTTGGGCTGCGCAGTTTGGACGATGTGGACGCCTTGCTGGCGTTCTTCGAGGCACGGCGGGCGCGTTTGCACGCGTTCCGCTGGAGGGATTGGTCGGATTATAAGTCGTGCGGGGCCAGTGCGCTGATTGCTGAAACCGATCAGTCGATTGGGGTCGGCGATGGGGTGACGCTGACGTTCGGGTTGAAGAAGACTTATGTTTCGGGGACCGCCAGCTATGTGCGGCTTATCGCGAAGCCCGTAGCTGGCACGGTGATTGTGGCGATTGCCAGCGATCCGAAGGTCGAAGGGCTGGAGTTTTGCGTCGATTCCACAACCGGGATCGTCACCTTTACTACGGCGCCAGATATCGGTGCGCTGATTACGGCTGGGTATGAGTTTGACGTGCCGGTGCGGTTTGATGCCGATGTGATCAAGACCTTACTGGCGTCGTTTCGTTCGGGTGATGTGCCGAATGTGCCGATTGTCGAGGTGCGGGTATGAGCGCGCGGCAAGAGTTGCTCGATCATCTGGGGCAGGGTGTGACCACAGTGTGCCGGGCCTGGCTGGTGACGCGCCGCGATGGTGTGCAGTTTGGCTTTACCGATCATGATTTGGACCTTCGATTTGATGGCCATGTCTTCAAAGCCAGTTCCGGCATGACTGCGCGCACCTTGCAGCAGACCACGGGTTTGGCGGTCGATAACTCGGAAACCCTCGGTGCGCTGTCGGATGCGGCGGTTGAGGAGGCTGACCTGATCGCGGGGCGGTTTGATGGCGCAGAGGTGCGGGCTTGGTTGGTGAATTGGGCCGACAGCGCCCAGCGCGTTGAGCAGTTTCGTGGCAATCTGGGTGAGATTTCTCGGGTGGGTGGCGCGTTCAAAGCCGAATTACGCGGACTGACGGATCGGTTGAACCAACCGCAGGGCCGGATTTTCCAGCGCAACTGCACGGCGGTTTTGGGCGATGCGCGCTGCAAGGTTGATCTGACCGCGCCGGTTAATTTCGCCGCAACCAGCATTATCGGCTTCGATGCGCTGAACCGGGTGATCTTCGATGGGCTTGGCGCGTTTGCGGATCGCTGGTTTGAGCGCGGACGCTTTGTGGTTACTTCGGGGGCTGCGGCGGGCTTGGTCGGGGTGATCAAGTCTGATCGCCTTTCAGCGACCCAGCGCATTGTCGATCTGTGGAACGCTCTTGGCGCGCAGATCGCAGTTGGCGATCAGGTGCGGCTTGAGGTTGGCTGTGACCGGATTCACGACACTTGCCGCGCGAAGTTCGCCAATTTCGGCAATTTTCGCGGCTTTCCCCATATCCCCGGCGAGGATTGGCTGGCGTCTTATCCGGTAAGCTCCCGCGCCAATGACGGTGGGAGCCTTGGGCGATGACGCCCGCGCTGATCGTGACGACGGCGCGGGCTTGGATCGGCACGCCCTATCTGCATCAGGCCAGCCTCCGCCTTGCCGGGGCCGATTGTCTCGGCCTGATACGCGGCGTCTGGCGTGAGGTGATCAGTGCCGAACCGGAAACCATCCCGGCCTATTCGCAGGATTGGTCGGAACCCTCGGGCCGCGAGGATCTGCTCTGCGCAGCCCAGCGCTGGCTGATCCAGAAAGACCGCGCCGATGAAGCCCCCGGCGATGTGCTGTTGTTTCGGATGCGCTCCGGCGCTGTCGCAAAGCACCTCGGCATAGCGGCCCACGACGGCACGCAAGCCAGCTTTATCCACGCCTATAGCGGCCACGGCGTTATCGAGACACCGCTAAGTGATCCGTGGCGGCGCAAGATCGTCGCGCGATTTGTATTCCCCACAGGAGCCTGAACATGGCCACGATCCTTCTCTCCGCTGTTGGCGCATCTTTGGGCGCGGGCTTTGGCGGAACCGTGCTGGGACTTTCGGGTGCCGTGATTGGCCGCGCCATTGGGGCTACGGTGGGGCGGGTGATTGATCAGAAAATCCTCGGCTCGGGCTCGGAGGCTGTCGATGTTGGCCGTGTGGATCGCTTCCGGGTGATGGGGGCCAGCGAGGGCGCGGCGATCCCGCGTATCTGGGGCAGGGTGCGGGTGTCGGGGCAGGTGATCTGGGCCAGTCGCTTTCAGGAGAATGTCGCGCATTCGAGTGGCGGCAAGGGCACGCCGAAGCCGTCGAGCAATAGCTTCAGCTACTCGGTCAGTCTGGCGGTCGCCCTGTGCGAAGGCGAGATCACGCGGGTCGGTCGGATCTGGGCCGATGGCAATGAGATAGAGCCGGACAGCGTGAACCTGCGCATCTACAAGGGCGGTGAGGCGCAGCTGCCCGACCCCAAGATTGAAGCGGTGGAGGGTGCGGGCAATGCCCCCAGCTATCGCGGCACCGCTTACGTGGTGATCGAAAACCTCGATCTAGCGCGCTTCGGCAACCGGGTGCCGCAAATCTCGTTCGAGGTGATATGGGCCGCGCAAAGCGCCGCTGCGGCACCCTATCCCGGCCTGTCGATAATCATTCCCGGCGTGTGTCTGATCCCCGGCACCGGCGAATATGCGCTTGCCACCACTCCAGTGCATTACAGCTATGGCAAAGGTAGCAACCGCTCGGCCAATGTCAATTCGGCGACTGGCAAGACCGATTTCGCCTCGTCGCTGGAACAGTTGACCGAGGAACTCCCCAACGCGAACGGTGTTTCGCTGGTGGTGTCGTGGTTCGGCGATGACCTGCGCTGTGCGTCTTGCCAAGTGCGGCCGAAGGTTGAGCAAAAGCTGACCGACGGCAATCCGATGCCGTGGACGGTCTCGGGCTTGTTGCGCAGCGCCGCGCAAGAGCTGCCAAAGCTCGCAGGCTCAGTTGTTTATGGCGGCACCCCAACCGACCAATCTGTGATTGAAGCGATCAAGGCGCTGAATGCGGCGGCCAAGGCGATCACTTTTTACCCTTTCATCCTGATGGATCAGCTTCCCGGCAATAGCCTGTCCGACCCTTGGAGCGATGCCACTTCCCAGCCCGTCCTGCCTTGGCGCGGCCGCATCACGTTAAACCGCGCACCCGGCCAATCTGGCACCACAGACCGCACAGCCGCTGCCGCCACCGAGGTCGTCGCCTTCTTCGGCACCGTCACGCCCGCGCATTTCGCTCTCACTGGCGAGAGCGTCAGCTACTCCGGCCCTGCCGAGTGGAGCTATCGCCGCTTCATCCTGCACTACGCCAACCTGTGCAAAGCCGCAGGCGGCGTCGCTGCGTTCTGCGTCGGCACCGAACTGCGCGGCTTGACGCAAATCCGCGGTTTTGGCGATACATTTCCCACCGTCGTAGCCCTGCGCCAACTCGCAGCCGAGGTCAAAGCCATCCTCGGACCTAACACCAAAATCAGCTATGCGGCTGACTGGTCAGAGTATTTCGGTTATCATACCGCAGACAACCTCTACTTCCACCTGGACCCGCTCTGGGCCGATCCCGCCATCGACTTTATCGGTATCGACAATTACATGCCGGTTTCGGATTGGCGCGATGGCACGGCTCACTTGGATGCCGATTGGGGTGACATCCACAATCCGGCCTATTTGCAAAGCAATATCGCGGGTGGTGAGGGCTATGATTGGTATTACGCCAGCCCAGCCCATCGCGACGCACAAACCCGCACGCCGATCACCGACGGCGCTTACGGCGAGCCTTGGGTTTACCGCCACAAAGACCTGCGCGGTTGGTGGTCAAGCTCACATCACGAACGTATCGCAGGCTTGCGCAAAGCCACGCCAACCGCTTGGATTGCCGGTTCCAAACCGATCCGCTTCACCGAGTTCGGCTGCGCTGCTGTGGACAAAGGCACCAACCAGCCGAACGTATTTCTCGACCCGAAATCCTCGGAATCCGCGCTGCCGAACCATTCCAACGGACTGCGTGATGATCTATTACAACTGTCCTACTTCCACGCCATGCACAGCTACTGGACCGATCCGCTCAATAACCCCAGCGCCTATCTGTATAGCGGGCAAATGGTTGATTTCGGCAGTTCGCTGGCTTGGGCGTGGGATGCACGGCCGTTTCCAACCTTTCCGGGCAACAAAGATCTGTGGTCGGATGCGCCGAACTACGACAAGGGACATTGGCTGAACGGTCGCGCCTCGAATGAGCCGCTTGCTGCTGTGATCGCAGACATTTGCGACCTGACCGGAATGCCACCAATTGATCTGTCTGAAGCCTTTGGCATCGTGCGCGGTTACTCAATCTCCGAAGTAACCTCGGCGCGCGCGGCTTTGCAGCCGCTGATCCTCGCCTTCCCGACCGATGTGATAGAGCGCGAAGGCAGCCTGCGCTTCCAGGCCCGCACCGCGCTCAACGCGCAAGCTCTTGCGCCTGAAACTCTGGCAGTCTCCACTGAAATCGACGGCATAATAGAGCGCACCCGTGCCGCCGATGTTGAAACCCCCGAACATATCCGCCTCACCTTCAACGAGGCTGAAACCGATTTCGCCGTATCAACCGTTTCGGCCTCGTTCCCTGACCGCACAGGCGATGTTGTCTCGCAATCCGAACTGCCGCTGACCCTCACCGCCTCCGAAGCCGTAGCGATTGCCGAGCGTTGGATGGCCGAAACCCGCGTTTCCCGCGACACCGCCCGGTTCGCCTTGCCGAAATCGCAACTTGCCGTAGGCGTCGGCGATACCGTCAGCGTCGCAGGCGAGCTTTACCGCATCGACCGCGCCGAACTGTCGGAGTTGCAAACCATCGAGGCCGTCCGCGTCGATCCCAACGTCTACGAGCCGGCCGATATCTCTGTGCCCGTGCGCGGCTGGGTGCCGTTCCAAGCCGCGGTCCCGGTCTATCCGCTGTTCCTCGACCTGCCACTGCTGAAGGGCACCGAGGTCGATTACGCCCCCCACGTCTGCGTCGCTGCCGCCCCTTGGCCCGGCGACGTCGCGGTGTGGAGCTCGGTATCGGACGACGGCTACAGCCTCAACACGGTGCTCACCCAATCCGCAATCATCGGCACCACAGAATCCGCCCTAAACGCCGCCGAACCCGGCCTCTGGGATCGCGGTGCCACCCTGCGCGTCCGCATCGAATCCGGCGCTTTATCCTCGGTCAGCCCGCTCTCCGTGCTCTCCGGCGCAAACGTAGCCGCCATCGGCAACGGCAGCCCGGCGAATTGGGAGGTGTTTCAATTCGCCAACGCCGTCCTAATCGCCCCCAACACCTACGACATCTCCCTACGCCTACGCGGTCAAGCTGGCACCGATGGCCTGATGCCCGCAACTTGGCCAATCGGCAGCACGTTCGTCCTGCTCAACGATGCGGTGCAACAAATCAACCTGCCGCTGTCCGCCCGAGCCCTGCCACGTTTCTACCGCTTCGGTCCTGCCGCCAAGGGCTACGACAGCACCACCACCGTGCTCGTAACCGAAAGCTTCGACGGCATCGGCCTGCGGCCCTATCCGGTGTCGCACCTGACCGCGACCAATCAACCAAATGGCGCGCTGGATATCACATGGCTCCGCCGCACCCGGATTGATGGTGACACATGGCAATCGCTAGAAGTGCCATTGGGCGAGGCCAGCGAGATTTACGCGGTGAAAGTCGCCCAAGGCGCGGCAACCTTGCGCCAAACCACAACCACCTCGCCGTTCTGGAGCTATACCCAAGCAATGCAACTGACCGACAGCGCCAATGGAGACATTCAATTCTCAGTAGCCCAAGTCTCGCAAAGCTACGGCAACGGCCCGTTCCAAACCATCACCGCCGCGCTATAACCATGCGCCGCTGCCTTCCCGGTGATCTATTTGAGGCCGCAGCCCTGCTCGCGGCCTCAAACACCGCCAACCCCGCAGACTTAATCACCATCCTGCTCGATCAAACCGACGCCGCGCACCGCTACGCCAAACGCTTCGGCCGCGCGCATCCGGCTTGGGGCAATGGCAGCCTGATGGCCCGCGCCCTCGCCGAGCATGGCCCGCGCTGTCACAGCCACACCGCGCCAAATTTCCTCGATGCCCTTGCCCTCGTCGCAACCCTGCTTGCCACCCGCAAACGCAGCCACCACACGAAAAGCCAAAATCATCTCTTGGCACTATTGCAAACGCGCGCCATATGCTAATCTCTTTGCCAGCAGGAGATCAATCATGGCCGAAGTCAGTGCAAAAATCAGCTCACTCGACCCAGTTTGGCGCCGAGTCCGCGAGGAAGCCTTCGACATGGTCCGCGCCGAGCCATTGCTTGGTGGCCTGATCCACTCCAGTCTGTTGCACCATTCCACGCTTGAGCGCGCCCTCGCATACCGCTTTTCGCTGAAACTGGCGTCAGGCGAGATGTCCGAGCAAATCCTGCGCGAGATCGCTGATGAGGCTTACGCCTCCGACCCCGAACTCGGCCAGTCCGCCCGCGCGGATGTGACAGCGGTGTTTGATCGCGACCCGGCCTGCCTGCGATTCATCCAGCCGATCCTGTTCTTCAAGGGCTATCAGGCGATCCAAGCCTACCGCATTGGCCATTGGCTGTGGCAAAACAACCGCCGCGATATGTCGTATTTCGTGCAAATGCGCGTCTCCGAGGTCTTCGGCGTCGATATCCACCCCGCCGCGAAAGTCGGCAAAGGCATTATGATCGACCACGCCCATTCTATCGTGATCGGCGAAACCGCCGTTGTCGGCGATAATGTCTCGATGCTGCATTCCGTCACCCTCGGCGGCACCGGTAAAGAAGACGGTGACCGTCATCCGAAGATCGGCGACGGCGTGATGATCGGGGCAGGGGCAAAAGTGCTGGGCAATATCCACGTCGGCCATTGCTCTCGTATTGCCGCAGGTTCCGTCGTACTGCATGACGTGCCGCACAATACCACCGTTGCAGGCGTCCCCGCTCGAGTGATCGGCGAAGCTGGCTGCGCCCAGCCCTCCGTCACAATGGATCAACTGATCAACGGCGAAATCTAACCCGCTAACTTCCTAAAACTTATCTAAAATTTGCTTTCGCACTGGTCCAAATATCCCACGGGGGTCAGGTCACATTGGCTCTGAGCCAATGAGACCTGGGGGTGTGAAACCCCCGGCTTAACCATCCCAAATCGCACACCCCATAAAAAAGCCCGCCAAGATTACTCTCGGCGGGCTCAATGTCTCCCAAAAACCCTAAGCCAGCATCGCCAGCGGGTTCTCCAGATTGTCCTTGATCGCATTCACCAACAACGCACCCAACGCGCCGTCAATCACGCGGTGATCCACCGACAGCGTCACCGACATCACCGTGCCAACCAGCACCGCGCCATTTTTAACAATGGCCTTGGCAACCCCAGCCCCTACCGCCAAAATCGCAGCATGAGGCGGGTTAATGATCGCGTCGAAGTTATCAATGCCGAACATGCCGAGGTTGGAAACCGCAAAGCTGCCGCCCTGATACTCGTGCGGAGCCAATTTCCGGTCCCGCGCGCGCTTCGCCAGATCCTTCATCTCAGCCGACAAAGCCGACAGAGTTTTCGTCTCCGCATCGCGCAGCACCGGCGTAAACAGCCCGCCTTCAATCGCCACAGCCACGGCCACATCCGATTTCTCGAACTGCAACACCCGGTCGCCGGCCCAAACCGCATTTGCCGTCGGCACTTGCTGCAAGGCCAAGGCACAAGCCTTGATCACGAAGTCATTCACCGACAACTTCACGCCGCGGCTTTCCAACTGCGCGTTCAACTGCGCCCGGAACGCCATCAGCGCATCAAGCTCAATGTCACGCCGCAGATAGAAATGCGGCACGGTTTGCTTGGCCTCGGTCAGACGCGCCGCAATCGTCTTGCGCATCCCGTCCAGCTTCACTTCGATAAACGGCCGATCCGCATAGGTTTTCAGCACGGTTTCCGTCGAAGGCCCAGTTGGCATTGCCGAAGCTGAAGTCGAAGCGGTTGCCGCAACAGCCGCCACCGGAGCCGCCGCCACAACAGGAGCCGCAACAGCCTTCGCCGCCTCAACATCCGCCCGAACAATCCGACCATGCGGACCAGAGCCTTTGACTGAAGCCAAGTCCAAGCCCTTCTCCGCCGCAATCCGCCGCGCCAAAGGCGAAGCAAACACCCGCGCGCCGCCAGCTTTCGCGGCCGGAGCAGAACTTGCGGCTACAGCCGCAACCGGAGCAGCCTCCGCCGCAGCAGCAGCGGGAGCCTCCGCAGCTTTCGCCGCCGGGGCAGGCGCTGCATCCGCGCTTTCGCCGTCTTCCAGCAACACCGCAATCGCGGCATTAACCTTCACGCCAGACGTGCCCTCAGCCACCAGAATCCGGCCAATTGTGCCCTCATCCACCGCCTCAAACTCCATCGTCGCCTTATCAGTCTCAATCTCAGCCAAAATCTGACCGGATTTCACCACGTCGCCCTCTTTCACCAGCCACTTCGCCAGTGTGCCTTCCTCCATCGTCGGAGAAAGTGCGGGCATCAAGATTTCAATCGCCATCATCCCCTCCTTAACGGTAGCAAACAGATTTGACGGCGGCGACCACATCAGCGGTCGTAACCAAAGCCAGCTTTTCAAGGTTAGCCGCATAAGGCATCGGCACGTCTTTGCCGGTGCAAGTCACCACCGGAGCATCAAGGTAATCGAACGCCCGCTGCATGATCGTGCTGGCCAGATGGTCGCCAATCGAGCCCACCGGGAAGCCTTCTTCCACCGTCACGCAACGGTTGGTTTTCTGCACGCTTGCCAGCACCGTATCGTAGTCGATCGGGCGCAGGGTGCGCAGATCAATCACCTCAGCCGAAATGCCTTCTTTCGCAAGCAAATCAGCGGCTTCCAGCGCATACTTCATCCCAATGCTGAACGATACAATCGTCACATCGCTGCCCTCACGCCAAATTCGCGCCTTGCCGAACGGGATGGTGAAATCCGGCAGATCAGGCACTTCAAACGATTGCCCGTACATGATCTCATTCTCAAGGAAGATCACCGGGTTCGGATCGCGAATAGCCTGCTTCAGCAAGCCCTTAGCATCCGCCGCCGAATACGGCACCACCACTTTCAAGCCCGGAATAGCCGCATACCAAGCCGAGAAATCTTGGCTATGCTGCGCCCCAACCCGAGCCGCCGCGCCATTGGCACCGCGGAACACAATCGGGCACCCAAGCTGTCCGCCCGACATATAATTGGTCTTCGCGGCTGAATTGAGAATATGATCAATGGCTTGCAGCGCGAAGTTAAACGTCATGAACTCCACAATCGGGTTCAAGCCACCCCAGGCAGCCCCCACCGCAATGCCAGTAAAGCCCATCTCGGTGATCGGCGTATCGACCACACGTTTCGCGCCAAACTCCGCCAGAAGCCCCTGCGAAATCTTGTAAGCGCCCTGATACTCGCCAACTTCCTCGCCCATCAGCATCACAGCCGGATTGGCGCGCATTTCCTCCGCCATCGCCTCACGCAAAGCCTCGCGCACGGTCATGGTTTTCATCGGCGTGCCTTCCGGCCAATCCGCCGAAGCTTTTGAAACCACCGCCACCGCTGCCGCAAGCGCCGCCGGAGCAGCAGCCACCGCTGGAGTAGCCACCTCTGCGACCGGAGCCGCAGCCACCGGAGCCACCACCGCGTCCGCAGACTCGCCAGCCTCCACCAGCACCATAATCGCGGTATTAACCTTCACGCCCGAGGTGCCCTCAGCCACCAGAATCCGGCCCACTATGCCTTCATCCGCCGCCTCAAACTCCATCGTCGCCTTGTCGGTCTCAATCTCAGCGATGATTTGGCCCGATTTGACCACATCACCCTCTTTGACCATCCATTTCGCCAGAGTGCCTTCTTCCATCGTAGGCGAAAGCGCCGGCATCAAAACTTCAACTGCCATGGTGTTCCCCCTCAGGCGTAAATGTCGGTCCAAAGCTCGGCAGGTGCGGGCTCTGGGCTGGCCTTGGCAAACTCAGCCGAGGCGTTCACAACTTCTTTGATCTCTTTATCAATCGCCTTCAGATCCTCATCCGAGGACAGACCAGCGGTCAGCAGCAGATCGCGCACATGCTCGATGGCATCCTTCTCGGATTTCATCTTCTCGACCTCCTCGCGCGTGCGGTATTTCGCCGGGTCAGACATCGAATGGCCGCGATAACGGTAGGTCATCATCTCAAGAATATAGGGGCCCTTGCCAGCCCGGCAATGCGCCACAGCCTTCTCGCCCGCTTCCTTCACCGCCAGCACATCCATGCCGTCAACCTGCTCACCCGGGATGCCGTAAGCCAACCCGCGACCAAACAATGTCTCAGACCCAGTAGAGCGTTGTTGCGAGGTGCCCATGGCGTAGTGATTGTTCTCAATGACAAAAATCACCGGAAGCGCCCAAAGCTGCGCCATGTTGTAGGTCTCGTAAACCTGGCCTTGGTTCGCCGCCCCGTCGCCGAAATAGGTAAACGTGACGTTGTCATTGCCCTTATACTTATCGGCAAACGCCAGCCCCGCGCCGATTGGCACCTGAGCCCCGACAATGCCATGCCCGCCGTAGAAATGCTTCTCGCGGCTGAACATATGCATCGAGCCGCCCTTGCCGCGCGAATAACCGCCCTCGCGGCCGGTCAACTCGGCCATCACGCCGTTGGCTTCCATGCCACAGGCGAGCATATGCCCGTGGTCGCGGTATGAGGTAACGCGCTTGTCACCTTCCTTGGTGCAGGCTTCAAGACCCACAACCACCGCTTCTTGCCCGATATAGAGGTGACAGAACCCCCCGATCAGACCCATGCCGTAAAGCTGCCCGGCCTTTTCTTCGAATCGGCGGATCAGCAGCATCTCGCGGTAGAACTTCAGCAGTTCTTCCTTCGAGACATTCGATTTCTCAGGGGCTTTCTTGAATGCCAAAGCGGCGTCCTCCCGTAACGTTGCGATATAGTTCAGTATTAAACTATCTATACCGCATCGGAGAAACAACGCAAAACAGAAAATGAAGTGGGTCCAGCGGGGCAGGGTCGCCACGCAAAAACGCGCCCAACTCCGGCCAAACTTGCTTGGTCATCCTCTCTGCAAAAATATCCCCGCCGGAGGCATCCAACATCTCAGCCGTGAATCCTTATCAGGAAAGCTCAAATCCGTTGGAAATCACAGCGCGTCACCGCCCGCCTTAGCGAATAACAACCTCATCGGCGCGCAAATATCCCAGCACGTCGCGCAACTGCTCATCGAGCAAATCAACGTCGAGGTAATCATCCGACAGCCGCAGCGTCAGGTTCCGCGTCCGCGCCAACTCTGCCTTCAACTGATCGCGCTCGGTGCGCAAATCCACCGCTTCGGCATTGATCTGCACCCGGCGGAACACGCCGTAATCGCCCTGAATGGCGGCAAAAGCAAAATAACTGCCGAGCGTAAACGTTGCCATGAAAAACAACATGCCGCCAAGTGCTGGCCGGGATTGGGTTTGGATCATCTGTCTCGCCTCAGCTTCCGCCCCTCATCAGCGGGGGTGGTTGAACTTATGATGCCACAAAGCCAAAGCCTTGGGAAACAGGAAAATACCCAACGCCGTAAATACCCGTCGCAGCAAAGAAAAAGCGCGCCATCACAGCGCGCTTCCCCCGAAAAGCAACCTGAATAGCTCAGGCTTTGCCCATATAAATATCGACCAATTTCGACAACATCGCCAAAGCATCTTCGCGTTTGCGCTGGAAAGAGTTCCGCCCGATGATAGAGCCATTACCGCCGCCATCACGAATGGCCCGCGCGTCGTCATAAACCGCATCCACGCCCTTCGACGCGCCACCCGAGAACACCACAATCCGCCGACCCGCGAACGAAGCATCCATGCAATGCTTCACCCGCGCCGCTTGGGTGGCGATATCAATATGCTCGCTCTCATAGACCTTCTTAGCCTCTGGCAGCATCAGATGATCGGTGGAAAGCTTGATCTTGATGATATGCGCGCCCAAAAGTGCCGCGATCTGCGCCGCATAGGCCGCCACATCAATCGCCGTCTCGCCGTCCTTGGTGATCGCCTCACCACGCGGATACGACCAGATCACCGTCGCCACACCCTTGGCCGCAGCCTCTTTGCGCATCGCAACGATTTCTTCATACATATCCAGCTGCATGTCCGAGCCCGGATAGATCGTGAAGCCAATCGCCGCACAGCCGAGCCGCAAAGCATCATCAACCGACCCGGTTATCGCCTGATTCTTCCCCGCCGTGTCACTCATCAGCGAGTTTGCCGAGTTTACCTTCAAGATCGTTGGGATCTGCCCGGCGAAGGTATCCGCCCCAGCCTCCAGCATCCCCAACGGCGAAGCGAACGCGTTCAGGCCCGCATCAATCGCCAGTTGGTAGTGATAATGCGGGTCATACCCGGCTGGATTGACCGCGAAATTGCGCGCAGGGCCATGCTCAAAGCCCTGATCTACTGGCAGAATAATCATCTTACCGGTGCCACCCAAGCGACCCTCCATCAGCATCCGGCACAGATTTGCCTTCACGCCGGGGGTTTCGCCTTCATAATTGGCAAGGATCTTCTGAACTGTACTGGTCGCGCGCATTTTAAGGCTCCATCCGGGATAGGTCAGTTTCGTGGTAGAAAGGTTCTCGGCTTCGCGCAATATTGGTTGCGCTAACAACGTATTACCAAAGTTGTTTAACGCGAATGCCGGTGAAAAACATGCTGAGAAAGGTGCGAGATCAGGCGCGGAACGAAGGCAAACTGCGTTTAACCGTTGAAGTGCCGCGAGGCGCCACCAAACCCAGACGCCCAATTCCCGGGTGTATCTCGAAAGGCGCCCCAATGGCAGCGGCAGTCATTTGAAAACCGCCCCCCACGGGTGCCGCTTCTGGCGTGCCAAACCCGCAAGCGTCCCGAACGCCAATGGTCTCCAAACCGCGCCGAATACGTGTGCAAGTCTTAACAAACCCGTAATTGGACCGGCTAAGCCATTGATATATAATAAACCAGCGCCGTGTCCACACGTGGACATTCTTAGCCGAGCGCCGCAACCCCCGGCAAAGTCTTTCCTTCCATCCACTCCAAAAACGCCCCGCCAGCGGTCGAGATAAAGGTGAAATCGGACGCAGCCCCGGCCTGATTCAACGCAGCCACCGTATCGCCGCCGCCCGCCACCGAGACCAGTTTTTCCGCCTTGGTCAACCGCGCCGCAGCCCGCGCCGCCGCATTTGTCGCCGCATTGAACGGTTCAATCTCAAACGCCCCGAGCGGCCCGTTCCAGATCAGAGTCTTGCAACCCTCAAAAACCTTAGCCAGTGCCGCCACAGTTTTCGGCCCCGCATCCAATATCATCGCATCCTTCGGGCATTCCTTGACGCCAACCGTCTCATTGTCAGCCCCCGCCTTAAACTCCCGAGCCACCACAATATCGACCGGCAAATGGATCACACAGCCCGAAGCCTTGGCCTTCTCAACAATCTCCAAAGCCGTAGCCGCCATATCCCGCTCGGCCAGAGATTTGCCCACCTCAATCCCTTGCGCCACCAAAAACGTATTCGCCATCCCACCGCCAATCACCAAATGATCAACGCGGCCGACGAGATTGCCCAGCAACTCCAGCTTCGTGGAAACCTTAGCACCGCCCACAACCGCAACCACAGGCCGCACCGAATCGCCCAACGCGGCCTCCAACGCCTTCAACTCCGCCTCCATCAACCGCCCCGCAGCCGACGGCAGCAGCCCAGCTACCCCAGCCGTCGAAGCATGGGCGCGGTGAGCAGCCGAAAACGCGTCATTCACAAACACATCGCCCAAAGCCGCCATTTCAGCTGCCAATTTCGGATCGTTCTTCTCCTCGCCCGCATGGAATCGCGTGTTCTCCAGCAACACCACATCGCCTTGCGCAGCCTCAGAAATCGCAGCTTTCGCCGCATCCCCCACACAATCGGCCCCAAACACGACCTTGCGCCCCAAAGCCGCCTCTAACGCAGCTTTCACATGGATAAGGCTCATCTCCGGCACGACCTTGCCCTTGGGTCGATCAAAATGCGCCAACAGCACCACCTTGGCCCCGCGCGCGATCAGATCCTCCACAGTCGGCACGATCTTCTGGATCCGCGTCGCGTCCGTCACCACGCCGTTTTCCATCGGCACATTGATATCCACGCGGGTCAGCACGGTTTTGCCGGCAAGGCCCATATCGTCGATCGTCTTCCAGGCCATTGTTGCCTCCATAACTGTTTGCAACTGTTTCCGCCGATCTGACGCATTCGTCAACCTAGAGCGTGTTGGGTTGGATCGGGGTCTCGCATTCACTCTGCGCCCGAGGCAGCGATTGCTCTTGCAAACGTGTTCGGGCGCAGAGTGAATTCCAATCAACGCAACACGCTTAAGCCCTTCCCCTTCGCAGTCAGGATGGTTACTTTCCGCCCCAGATCAAAATAAGGATGCGCCCCATGGCCGAGATCAAAGACCCAGAGAATACCATCATCATCACCCTGAAGGATGGCGAGGTGTTTCTTGAGCTGCTGAACGACATTGCGCCCAAGCACGTTGAGCGGATGAAAGCCCTTGCCCGCGCAAAGGCTTACGACAACGTCTGCTTTCACCGCGTCATTGACGGCTTCATGGCGCAGACCGGCGATGTCGCCAATGGCAACATGGAAAGCGATTTCAACCTGCGCAAAGCAGGCACCGGTGGCTCCGAGCATCCCGATCTGCCAGCCGAGTTTTCCGGCATCCCGCATGACCGTGGCACCATCGGTGCTGCTCGTTCGTCCAGCCCGAATTCGGCCAACAGCCAGTTTTTCATCAACTTTTCCGACAACCACTTCTTGAACCGCCAATACACGGTTTATGGCCGCGTGATCAAAGGCATGGAGTTTGTTGATAAAATCGCCAAGGGCGAGCCGCCAGCCAATCCCGATCGCATGATCACTGTGCGGGTGGCTGCCGATGTTGCGTAATATCCTCGCAGCTTTGCTGCTGACCGCCGCACCCGCTTTTGCCGAAGGCGACGGCCCCGGCCCGAACTTGGTGATCGAAGTTTCTGGTGCCGCCAAGGGTGAGATCGTAATTGATCTCGACACCAAAGATGCGCCAAAACATGCAGCCCAAATCGTAGCCTTGGCGAAGTCGGGCGCTTATGACGGCGTGGTGTTTCACCGCGTGATCGACGGCTTCATGGCCCAGACTGGCGATGTGCAATACGGCAAAAAGGGTGGCGACACCTCGATGGCCGGCATGGGCGGCTCCGACATGCCCAACAT
>NZ_JAQGKQ010000069.1 GCF_028290025.1 Cypionkella sp.
GCGCTTTCAGCCCAAATTCAAATCACATCGGTAGTTGAATGAAGCTAGAGATTGAATAGTGCGCAAATTGACACAATTCAGGGTTTAGTTTCGCCAGAGGTTTATGAATTTATTAAAGGCGCACAAACGCGTTTGTAACAGCTATGGCGCTCGAAACCTGAGAGCTTTGCGAAAAGAGGGCGCTGATTATTCGCTTGAAACAGAGCTTTGATTGCGCTGCGAGTCACTAGCCCCGTTGACTGTGCCAAAGCGCATTGCGCGATGCGTTGCGCTAACGTCCCCGCCCGTGCGGCACTGCGATGCGGTCAAACTCTGCGGCCAGCTTATGAAGTGCTGCGGTCATTGCGGCGCCTTTTGCCGGCCTGCCGTGACCGCTGAGTAGGATGTTAGGGGCAAGCTCGGCAAGGCTGCGAACCGATGCACCCGCTGCATCCCAATCGGGCGTGAAATAAGCGGGCGGCCCGTGCATCTCTGCCCGCTGCACTGCGACCGCATATGCGGATTCCTGACCAGTGGTGATCACGGCATCGCCCGCGACAAGGCAGCGATCAGCATCGCGCCACAGTGAAACATGGCCAGGTGAATGACCCGGCGTTGGCAACCATTGCCACCCTGGCGCGCCCGGTACCTCGCCACTTTCCGGTAGCGGGCGCAGGACATCGCCGACATCGGTGGGCGCAGTCGGATAGAACGGAGCGAGCGCCGCCATAAAACCGCCTCCCACCGACGCATCACCGGGTGGATAAGACCGAGTGCCGTTCAGGTAAGGCATTTCCGAGGGATGCGCATAGACGGGCGCGTTCCACTCGCGCGCAAGGTCTGCCAAGGCTCCCACATGATCGAAGTGGCCGTGAGTCATCACGATGGCCGCAGGGCGGGCCTCGGGGCCGAAGCGTTGCGCAGCCGCCCGCTGTATTCGGCTCGCCGTACCGCGCAGACCAGCGTCAACCAGAACCCACCCGCGATCGCCAGCGCTCTTTAGCCCCAAAAACGCAACGTTGACGATCCCGAGGCGCAGATACGCCACCCCCGGTGCGACCCATCCTGCCAACCCATCGTTGCGCGAAGGGATTATGGCATTGGGCGGCAAAGCAATCTGCTGATCGATGCGCTCCGCCTTTGGCGGTCGGGTTAGGGCAGCGGCGGCCAGTGAAAAAGCGCCGTAGCCAGCAAGAGCAAGACGTACATCATTGGGCGCGCGCAGGCTCGCCCCTGCCGCGAGGAACGCCAGGCCCTGCGCCATGTCCAACGCAAGATGTTGATCCAAGGTCAGTGCGCCTCGGGCTTCGGCCCGGTAACGAGTTGCGAGGCTGTACGCAGCAACTCCAGCGCCAGCGGCTATTAACGGCGCGCGCAAGGCACGGGGCCAGCCTAACGCAGTTGGCGCAACGGCGAGGCCAGCAGCGGATAGAGCGTCGAGAACTGCGTGAAGTTTTGGAGAAATCATTCAGTTCGCTCCGGTGCTAAAGTTGGAGAATTGTGCCCGCCGACAAGAGAGCCGCAGAAGCCGGTACCAAGCCATCGCGGCAGCGCGCGACATTTGCCAAAGCAGACGATCTGGCCGAACCGACTTAGATATCAGCTCGTTGACCGCTTGCCCTGAGAGTCACGTATTGCTGGGTTACCGCCGATAGGTTGTCTTGGATCCATGCCGCCATTTGCCGCTCTTCTTCAAGGTTCTGCTCCAGCAATGGAATGGCAGATGATGCCCCGCTCAGCTGCGCCGCCGTAATCAGCGACGTGTAAGCCGCGATCTCGAAGTTTTCGAAAGCGAAATTTGCCAGCGAGTTCTTCAGCACCTCGTCTGGTGCGACGGTATGCGCCAGGGCCGCCATGCTGCCGGTGAAAGACAGCATCGTGTCCTTTAGCCCAGATGCACTTTCGTTGATGCCGTCCAAAATTTGCTCCAACCGGGCGATCTGACCCTCGGTTTCGCGGATGTGGCGGCTTAACATGGCCGACATATCCGGGTAATTTTCCAACCGGTTCAGTTGCGGCTGCATAATCGACAGAGCCTGCGTTTCCATTGCATGAGCGTTCTTCAGCCCACTGAGATACACTTCATGTGCGGTATCTACGTTTTCCATGTTCAGCCTTTCAGTTCGGGATTTCAGACTTGCGCGGACGAGCCACATGGGTTGCCGTCCGCGACACCATAATTTTGCAACCGCGCCGCGCTGTTATGATTCAGTCAGCTGATCGCGATCAGCGACGCGGCTATTCATTTAGAGATCCTTACCAAGTCAGTTGCCGCCTTTCTTGTGCGGCTCGTGGGTGTGGTGACGGTCCTGCTCGCCACCGCCTCCCGAGACGTTGCTGCGGGTGCGGCTGTCATCGTCCGCAGGCGGTTTCTTGGGATCAAGCGGCATCTTGGCGTTCTCATGCGACGCGCCCGGACCACCTTGCCGGATGCTGGCGGGAGTTTTCTTCGAGGTCGACATATCAGCCTCCTATCCTGATCTTGGTCTCACCCAAGCGGTAGAGAGAGGCCAAGATAGTGTCCGTCGCTGCGACGTAAGCGTGTCGTCGGTCCATGCCACACCGAATGGAGAGTCCAGCCCGGTTATTAGCTCGAAACGGTCGTCCACCGTCTCGATTGGTATCGCGCATCCCGATCGATCTAGGTCGCATGGTGTCCTCCCACATTATGGAGGCAAACCAGCTAATGTAAGATTAGTTCCAATGTCGGCGCTGTCATTGTCGAAATAGGCTTGTCCTGCTTTTTATGGATCGAATTTGATCTTGCAATTCAGCTTGCTTATCTAGTTGCCGCATCAAAGCTTCGCAGCGCGGTTCGGTCATTCCGGGCGACGAGGCGCGTCAACAGAACCTCGGCTGGATTAATGCGCGGCTGTGCAGGCTGGCGGCGTTTTAGCGATAAGTAGCTGTATGCTCGCGTGCCAAAATCCCGCATATGCGGGGTGCGGACGAAAACTTGGACTAAGAGCGAGTGCGCGCAGTGAATCTGTACATCAAGCTCGGCAAACGTCCGCGGTCGAGGATTTTCCAGTTGGGTTATCCCAGTTGGGACGCTTCTGAGCTGCAAGGTCGCTGCCGATGCGAGCCTTTTCCGTTGAATCTCACCGCACATAGAAAAGCGTGTCAGTCGGCATGCATGTGTGGATGCTTCCAGGATGCAAGGCATTTCTGACGTTCGGGCCTTCCGAGCAATGATCGGGTGCGTTCAGGTGTCAGGCCTTATGGTAAGGCTTGCCACATGCCGCGGGCCGCGGGCCGGTATGCTGATGCGACGGTCGGATCCAGGTCAAAATTCCGAGTTCTGGGCTCTTTGGACGCCCCTTCGGTGTGCGTTGGGCGGAGGTGCGCTTCTTTGCCATAGTATCGTCCTGCTCGGGGTCGGGATTGAGGCCAGCGCTTCATGGATTATTGGACGCGCGAGATCGGCCGACTTGCTATGACGGTCAGGTCCATGCCGATCGACACACGCAAGACTTGCGTGCGGTGGTGGCCGATATCGCGCATAATGGAGCTGCCTCGCTGCGCGCCATTGCGGTCGCATTGACTGAAGGCGAGATGCTGACACGGCGGGGTGGATGGCAGGTCTCGAATGTGCGGAGTCTGCTAATTAGGCTGCAAACCCCGCGCCACATTTGAAGCAACGACTAAATGGCGGCGTTTGTTTGACACCGCCCTCGGCCAAGGAATCGGAACAAAATGTTTCAGAATATAAATTTGGTGGATCTCCAACTCTGCGTCCAAGCGCGCTGGACCCCGAAAATTGGCGACCCAAACCTGACGGGATGGTTGACTGTCGGCAGTTATCTGGTTTGCGCGGCCCTTGCAGTGGCGCTGCTGATGCGTGGGGCGCAACCGCGCCGCGAGCGACGGTTTTGGGGTTTGATTTTGACGCTGATGCTGTTTTTGGCGGTGAACAAGCAGTTGGATTTACAATCGGCGCTGACAGCAACTGGCCGCTGCATAGCGCAGCTCCAAGGTTGGTATGGCGCGCGGCGCGACGTTCAACATCTCGTCATCGAAGTCCTGCTCGTTTCGATCGTCGTCGGCCTCGGCTTTGGGGTATATCTGATGCGCCAGGCGTTGCGACGCAACGGCGCGGGACTGCTCGGGCTGGCAGTCGTGGCAGGGTATGTTGCAGTCAGGGCGGTCGGGTTCCATCATTTCGAAACGTTGATCAACACACACGTTCTGGATGTCCGCGCCAATTTCTTCCTTGAAAACGCAGGGCTGGCTCTGATAGCGGTCAATGCGATTTGCCTTTTGGCGCGGCGAAACAGGCCATCGGGTGTCTGAGGCGATGGGCCACACGAAGCATGTAGAACCATAGCAACTGTCACCTGCGCAGCCGCCGTTGAGATCGGATCCGGTGAGTTTCATCGCTTTCCAGCGAAACAGCAGAAGAGCAATCAATGAAGCCATGTCTCTTTCAGCGGTCATCACTCGACAGCGCGGTGCCCTCTGCCAAGTGCGGCCCGATCACACCGCCACCGGACAGCGTCAGACCACCGTCGCCGGCCCCGCCATCTGCTCCGAAGACTGCTTGCTCCGATGTGCGCATTTATCGGGTATGCCGGAACCAAACGACAACTCAAATCATTATTACGTTAGCGTGCCGTCACGGCGCCAGATTTCAAAGGATCTTCCCATGCTTGCCACCAATGCTTTCGTCGTCGTTGCCGACGGCACATCCGCGCATTTCTACAAAAACATCGGCCACGATGCTATCTCGTTGGAGCATCTCGAAACGGTGACGCCAAATAGCCTGTCGCATGCGGAAGGCGTGGCGGGGCGTGCTCCGGTCGAGCAGAGCCCGCAGGAGCATGGTGAAGCAAGTTTCACCACCCAGCTTGTGCACAGATTGAACGCGATGGCGTTGGCGAATGCGCTGCCTGCCGAGGTTGTCATCGTGGCCGATCCGTCTTCGCTTGGTCAGATGCGTCCGCTGTATCATGCTGAGTTGAGGAAGCGCATCACGCTCGAAGTGCCAAAAACGCTGGTGAAAGCCTCTTTGCAGGATCTTGCCACGGCGCTCGCGAAGCTCTGACACCGAGGCTGCACCTTCGGAGATCGTGCGGCGTCTGCTCTTATCCCCGCAAACTGGACAGTTTGGAGCTCGAGTTTTCGGCGACGCTTTTCCGGTTGGGAGAGGAGCGGAATCGGGTGAAGGCGAGCAAATTTTCGGACGCGCAGTCCGGCGACCTACTTCAACTGGAAGAAACGATACGCCGGGCTGTTGTCAACCGAAATGAAGAAACTCCGCCTTCCGGCGGTTCACCGTTGGGGGCGGATCACTCACCACCGGGCTGCGGTCGTGGCTGGATGAAAGAATAGGTGCAGAGCCCGGCTTGCGCTGAACAACTGCGATAGCTGTATGCGTGGTGAGTATCTCGCAGGGTGTTGTTGGCGTGTCCGCTCGTTACCAGCTAAGGCTCCCACAGAACGCTGGCGTCGGGGGCGACACCAGATTGATGACTGGTGATCTTCAAGCTAACAGACGGTTCTTTAAAGATGGTTCGTCACTGTTACGATTGTGATCGACACAGGTTCGTCAGGTCGGCGGCACACCCCAGCTGGTCTCGATAAAGCCAAGGAAAAAAGTCGCGGGCCTCAATGCAATCTGCCTGGCCAAGGCATGAGACCATGCCACCAAAGGTTATGGACATCGCGCTACAGTTAAATGCTGCATTATGCGAAGCCGTTGAACCCAAGGGGCAATTTCTATCTTTCATTTTGATCACCATCATCAGTTCCGGCTGCGGGCAGAATGAAAGGAACGGCTGCCAAAATGATGAGTACAATGATCGTTGACAGGACCGCCGTGGCCTCGAGGCCCAGCCCGACAACAATTCCGATACCAGCGGTGGCCCAAATGTTCGCCGCGGTGGTGAGACCTTCAACTTTGTGTTGTCCAGCCCGAACAATAATGGCGCCAGCCCCAAGAAAACCGACGCCTTGCACAATGCCTTGCAAAACGCGCGACAAATCCGAAACGTCCATGCCAGTTTGGGTTGGTCCGAGGACAAAAAGTGCCGACCCGACAGCAACCAGCATATGCGTCCGCACACCAGCGCTTCTCGCTTTGCGTTCACGTTCATACCCGATAATTCCGCCGAGAAGTGCTGCGAGCATTAGGCGAACCACGATGCGCGTCATGGTTGGTAAGTCGGGAATGTCGGAAAATTCGCTGATGAGCGTACTCCAAATCTCTTGCACACTTTTGCCTTTCCACAACAATCGACGTCTCACGCCGATCCGGTCTTATTTTATGTCAGACAATGCTCGATTAAGTAAACAGCCTCGCAACCAATAAAATGATGGGTGGATACCCGTCCCGACTGCATCGCAACATTTAATCGCACCACCCTTGGGAAGCTTTGAGGCGAGTAAAGCCGGACGTTTCTCGAAGCGATCAACGCAGATCACGGTGCATGAGATTGCCTCCGGAGAGAACGAACTCCGACGATCCAACACGAGCGGCTGAATGTCTGGAATTGCCTGAAGACCGCCGCATATATCGCGTCTGCAGTGTGTGACAATCCTCAGCGCTATGGAAGGTGTGCTTTGGCGAACCAACGCTGTGCAGTGCCTGATCTGGTGGAGGCGAGCCTGAGTAAATAGGTAACGCGCAACGGGGCACCAGCCCCTTCGCTTCCGGAGAGATCATGAAGAAGATCGGATTTTTGTCGTTTGGGCACTGGGACCCAGAGCCGCGCTCGCCGCTGAAATCCGCTGGTGAGACACTGAAGCAATCCATCGAACTGGCAGTGGTTGCCGAGGAACTTGGCGTCGACGGGGCGTATTTCCGCGTGCATCATTTCGCCCGGCAACTGGCATCTCCGTTTCCGCTTCTGGCGGCCATCGGGGCGCGGACCTCAAAAATTGAGATCGGCACCGGTGTCATCGACATGCGGTATGAGAACCCGCTCTACATGATCGAAGATGCCAGTTCGGCCGACCTGATTTCGGACGGTCGGCTGCAACTGGGCATCAGCCGTGGGTCGCCCGAGCAGACGATCGGTGGCTGGCGTAATTTCGGGTATGGTACGGATGAGGACGGCGATGGTTCAAAGCTGGCGCGCCGGAATACCGAGACCTTTTTGAAGCATCTCGACGGCGCGGGTTTTGCCCAGCCCAACCCGCGCCCAATGTTTCCAAACCCGCCGGGCCTGTTGCGGCTAGAGCCGCATTCGCCCGGCTTGCAGGATCGCATCTGGTGGGGTTCGGCGTCAAACGCAACGGCGGTTTGGGCGGCTGAGATGGGGATGAACCTGCAAAGTTCCACCTTGAAGGTCGACGAGACGGGCGAGCCTTTCCACGTGCAGCAGGCCAAGCAGATCGAAGCCTTCCGCGAGGCTTGGAAGCAAGCGGGCCACGCGCGCACGCCGCGCGTCTCGGTCAGTCGGTCGATCTTTGCTCTTACCAGTGATATGGACCGGCAGTATTTCGGTCGCGGCAAAGAAGCTGACCAAATCGGCCAGATCGACAATTTCCGCGGCATTTTTGGCCGAAGCTATGCCGATGAGCCCGACCGTCTGATCGATCAGCTACAAAAGGACGAGGCCATTGCCGCCGCGGATACGCTGCTGCTGACGGTGCCGAACATGCTCTGCGTGGAGTACAATGTGCATGTGCTGGAGAGCATCCTGACCCATGTCGCGCCGGGTCTCGGCTGGCGCTGAGCCGGGCGTCAGCTTTCTGAACGCGCGCCGTCCAACTAAGATACGTTGCGAGCAAGTTATCTCGCAACGTAGACTCTCTTCAACATAATGGCGCGGCAGATCAACGAGCCTAACCGAAAGTGCTGGTGATCGGCGCACTATGCGTCGCCCCTGGACGGTCTTTTACCCGACGTAGCGGGAAGCGAGCCGCAAGCCATCAACAAGTCAGACACTCAGACACGTTTGTATTCAATTTCTCGCGCCAGCCAGCAGCCAAGGGTCAGCCCAATTACAGCTCCTTTGGCATTCCGCTTCATTATCATCGTCCAGTCGCCCGGCGCGGGGGCGTCCATTGACCGGCGCGTCGCGACTGTCCACACATCAGGGCCGGCAGGGACAACTCGTTCCATTCGGCCGCTGCCCAGCAGGCCGGAAAACCGCACATGTGCCGCGCCGTCGTGCGCCACGATTTCCATCAAGGCTTCTAGCTCGGTCGAATGATATTGCCCGGCAATTTCGTCCACGTTGGCGCTGTCGAGAATCGCCAGAGCCACCAGCGTGGCTTCTGTGTTATCCTTCACGCGCGTCAGTGTCAGACCATCAGCTTTACGTGCAAGCGTCGCCCCCGGCGAGGTCAGCGTCCCCTCGGCGGCAAGTGTCAGCCGCTCCGCCCCACCGGCATGGTTCAGGCTGGCATAGCTGCGCCCGCTTTTCACGCGCGTGAGAAGTCCGTTGGGGCCGATCCACTGACCATCCCATCCAACGGGCAACGGAGCCTCTGCCGGGGCTATCCGGCCCATTGCAGCATGAACCAGCGATTCCGCTGCGCCATGAGCATCGGCCTCATGGTTGAACATCACCACCACCGACAACCGGGCCTCACGTGCATTCAGCCGATGCGCACGAAAGCCGCGCAGGGCACCGCCGTGACCGCTGAAATCCAGCCCGGCAATCGATTCGTGTGAAACTCCATAACCATAAGCGGCGGGCTTGCCATCAATGAAGTGAGGTGAAACCGAAGCGCGGCGGTAAAGGCTGCCTTCATCGTCGCGGGTTGCATCGATCCATGCTTCATAGGCGAGCATGTCCGAAAGCGAAGCTGAAATCCCCGCGTCCCCCACCCAATAAATTGCGTTCTGGGCGGGAAAGAACCCAGCCGCGTCGCTGCCTTCGTAGCCGACCACGCCGTCTTCGGGTTGGCTGGTGTCAGCTGTCAGCACGGCCGTTTTCATCTGCGCCGGACCCCAGACGTGCTGCTTGTAAAGCTCATCCAGAGCTACGCCGGTTTCCGCCTCGATCATCTCGGACAGGAGGCGGAAGTTGCAGTTGCAATAGGAGTATTGCGTGCCGGGAGGGAAATGCCCGGTCTTCATCCGGGCAATCAGCGGCAGCGCATCTTCGCGCCGAAACGGCTGTTCGGCAAATGCGCCATGCAGAACAGTCAACGCCCAGTAGTCGCGCAAGCCAGACTGGTTGTCGCACAGCTGTCTGACCGTTGGCAGCGTCCCCGTGAACTGCGGCAGGAACCCTGCCACCTTGGCATCCAAAACGGCCGGATCAGCCACCGTCGCCAGAAGCACCTGACAGGTGAACTGCTTCGATATCGAGCAGATCGGCAAACGCGTGCCGATGGTCATCGGCTGCGCTGTATCAACATTCGCATGACCCCAGGCGCGGGCGGCAATCACCCGTCCAGCATTACACCCGCCACGCCACCCGGACCGGGATAGAGCTTTGGCAACTTGTCGAGAGCCGCAGTCACGCCTTCGATGTCGATTGTCATGGCATGTCCCCTGTTGTTGAGAAAGCGGCGGCGAAAGGGGGCCGCCACGAGCGAACTCAGTTGGTCTTTTCAGTTGGTCTTTACTGTCTGTTCCAGCCAGAACCGGCCAAGCGGGTTCTGGCCAAAGTTCTGAACCCCCCTTGTTGGTCACGCTTATGAAGGGGCTGTAGTAAAGGTCAATCCAGTGAACATCGGCTTTGGCCTGTTTCTGGACGTCGGCATACGTTGCTTTGCGCTTGGCCGGGTCCATTTCCAGCCGAGCGGCGGCGACCAGAGCTTTGACGCCTTCGTTTTTGTAACGTGTCATGTAGTTCATGTTTAAATCATGGCCCAGAACGAAGGTGCTCTTCTGGTCGGGGTCCAGTATGTCATTGGTCCGGCAATTGACGTTCATGTCATAGTCACCATTCAAGAGCATGTCCTAGGTCTGGCTTGGGTCCACCTTTTGCAGGTTCACCGGGATGCCCACACTTGCAAGTTGCTGCTGAACGAGAATGGCGATCTGCTCGAGCGTCTGATCGCCTGCATCCACAACGGAGTTGAACGAGATCGGGCCGACATTAGCTTCGGCCAGCAATGCCTTGGCCTTACGTCGGCCTTCAGTTCAGCAACGCGCGAAAACGGCACATATATCGCCGCATCCAGCTCGCCCGGCTGCACAGCGAGCATCCGCGTGTTGTCATCGCGAATGGAAATCCATTCCACGCCGTCGAGACTGACCGTTGCCGCGTCCCAATATTCGGGGTTCTTCTTCAAGATTACTGGGTCGCCGCGCCGCCAGTCCTCCACCATGAATGCGCCCGACCCGACTGGCTTTTCGGCAAATGCCTCTTGACCCATGGCTTCCATTGCGGCCTTCGAGACGATGGATGCGCCCGACATCGCCAGCGTCGAAAGGAACGGTGCCGAGAGGCCAGTCAGCGTGACGATCAGCGTCTTCGCATCCGGCGTCTGCATGTCGCCGATGATTTTGTAGCGGTCCGACCACAACGACAGTTCGCTGTCGCGAATGCGGGTCAGCGAGTAGGCCACATCTTCAGTTGTGACGGGCGATCCGTCCGAGAATTTGGCATCGCGCAGCTTGAATGTGTAGGTCAGCCCATCGTCGAGACCTCCCACGACTGAACGATGCCGGGTACTAGGAGGCTGCCGGTCTTGTCCACGCACGAGCACGTCGGAAAATTGGAAAACACCCACAAATCAACGTTCTGCGCAGTGGCGATCGGATCGAAAGTTGTGCCATCCTCGCGGCGGCCGATGGTCAGCACACCCTGGGCTTCGGCGTAGGATATCGCCGCTGTTGACATCGCGGGGCTTCAAAGCGCGGCCTTTGTCCAGTTCTTTATCATATCGTAAGCTCCCGTTGATTGGGTGCCGCCGTTGATGGGGCGGTCTGGGTCTATGTCTGGTATGGCTGATCAGTGCGGCCGTATAGGCGGTTTCAGGATGGTCAAAGACGCGGTGCGAAGGACCATCCTCGACCAGTTCGCCGTGGTGCATCACACGACCCGCTCGCAGAGATTGCGCACGATGGCCAAGTCAGGGGCAATGAATGTCAGCGTCAAGCCGTTGCTGGCGGTCAGTTCGCGGAACAGATCGACAAATTGGGCCTGAATGGTGACATCCAGCGCCGCCACACACTCATCTGCGATGATCACGCGGGGGTTCACAGCCAGCGCCCGCGCGATTCCCGCGCGCTGGCATTGCCCGCCCGACAAGCTGCGCGGGCGACGGTCAGCAAAGCTGCGCTCCAACCCCACCATGTCCAGAAGTTCAAAGCTCCGGGCCTGAATGCGGGCCTTTGGCGTTTCGCCTTGAATGCGCAGCACCTCAGCCAGCGTCTCGCCCACGGTCATCCGCGGTTGAGCGAATTGAACGGGTCTTGAGACACCATCGCGGCATCCGACCGCAGCCGCTTCAATGTAGCGTTGCGGTTTCGGTCAGACTAAGCCCGTCGAATATCACCTCCCCCGAGGTCACGGGTGTCAGCCCCAGCATCGCGCGGGCCAGCGATCACGCAGACACGCGAATGCGAGTCCCGCTAAGATAAAACTTGCCCAGAGGGGCCACTGTGCAGCTTCGCCGCACACTGCAGGATGTGGGCTGGCGATCATTAATAGAATGTTCTTGCGCGATCGGCCGCTTCTCG
>NZ_JAQGKQ010000083.1 GCF_028290025.1 Cypionkella sp.
GAAACTTTTTTTACCTGTGGGTAATGATTTTCATTTCGCCTGTTTTCTCATCAAAACCTTTGACAGAGTGTCGCAGGCGGTGTTTCCTGTCAGACAATAAAGTTCACACGCGAGAAATCAGCGGAGAATTCACGTGGGGAGCGTACCCTGCTGCGACTGCCGCGCTATGGCCCTAAGCGCGGTCAGGTGGAGGGGGCCTTGGGAGGAAATCTTGTCTGATCTGAACACACGGATCGAGGCGATGCATCGAAGCGACACGCGGATTGCGTGGGCTTTTGTGGTCGGCCTTTGGCTTGCGATCAGCTTTGTGGCGTATGGCACGTGGGATCTTGCGCCCTCGCCCGGAGCCCGGGTCATGCTGCTAATCGGCGGCGCGCTGGTGCTGATTTATAACACTGCCGCGATCATGGCGATGCTGCGGCATTACCGCGAGGACCGCGACTTTATGTATGGCTTGGACATTCAGTTCATGGATGCCGCCCGCGCCGCGAAGGGGAAATAGATGGCACGTTATGTTCCTCCCGTTCAAAGCAAATTGGGCCAGATCATCGACGTGATCGTGCTGGTGGTGCTGTCAGTTGGCGCGCTGTTCGTGCCGCTGTGGCTTGGGCTTGCGGGCTCGGCCAAGCTGCCCGTTCCGGTAGAAAACCCAACTTGGGAGAGTTTGGGGCAGAACCCGGTGATGGTGCAGCAATGGAACAAGCTCGGGTTTCCAGATGCGGCCTCGGCGCATGACATGATCACGGCGCGGTATGATTACAGCTTTAGCTGGGTTTCGCTGGCCGTGATGGTGATCGTGATCGTCGGCTATTTCGTGATGATGATCCGGTTTTCCGACATCGAATACCGCGAAGTGATCGCTGAGAAATTCGGTGAGAAATAGGGGGCGATGATGGATACCTGGAATTACATCGAATACGGCGCTTGGGGCTTGTCTGCGCTGTTCGGGCTGTTGATTTTGATCGACTGGATCAAGATCGACACGACATATTCAGAGGAAATGCTGACTTCATCGCGCGAAGGCGTGTTGGAAGCGATGACCGAGAAACATCGGCTGGAGGGCTCAGATGGCACACTCTGATACGGACGTGGACCATACGGCACACGGTCAGTCGATGGGCTTGCTGCGCGTGCTCGGCCCTGCGCATGTTTGGGCGCTTGGCGTCGGCATCGTGCTGGTCGGCGAGTACATGGGCTGGAACTTTGCGGTGGGCAAAGGCGGGGCTTATGCTGCGCTGATCGCCTGCTGGTTTGCCGGGATTTTGTATTCTTGCGTGGCGATGATCGACTCGGAGGTGACTTCGACGGTGGCCGCCGCTGGGGGCCAGTATACCCAAGCCAAGCACATCATCGGGCCGCTGATGGCATTCAACGTGGGCCTGTATCTGGTGTTCGCCTATACGATGCTTGAGGCTGGCAATGCGATCACCTTGGGTTTCCTCGTGGATACCGTGGCGGGCATGACCGGGCATGAGGGTGGCCTTGATCAGCGGCCGTTTATCGTGCTGGCGATCATGTTTCTGGCATGGCTGAACTATCGCGGGGTGTTGGCGACGCTGACGTTCAACTTGGTGATCACGGCGATTGCGTTTGTGGCGATTATCACGATTTTCCTCGCGACCTCGCCTTTGCTGGGGGCCGGGGAGATGCTGCACAAGGATCTGATGAGCGGTCAGGCATCCCTGCCCTACGGCTGGTTGGGTATCTTGGCGGCGATGCACTTTGGTCTTTGGTATTACCTCGGGATTGAGGGCACGACGCAGGCGGCGGAGGAAGTGCGCTCACCTGCGAGGTCGCTGCCGTTTGGCACTTTGGCCGGGATCATGACGCTGCTGATTGCGGCGACGTTGACCTGGTATGTGTGTTCGGGGCTGATGCCGTGGGAATATCTCGGTGACGGGGTGAATGGGGCGGTGGCACCGTTGTTCTCGGCGGCGCAGATCTCTGGGTCTAGCGCCTTGGTGTGGTTGCTGGGGATCGGCACTTTGTTCGCGACTTTGGCGAGCGCGAATGGCTGTATCAATGATGCCAGCCGGGCGTGGTTCTCGATGGGGCGCGATCACTATTTGCCCGCGTGGTTTGGCGCGGTGCATCCGGTTTATCGCACGCCCTACCGCGCGATCATCTTTCTGGTGCCTATTGCGCTGATCTTTGCGTTGGGCGCGCCTTTGGATCAGGTGATCACGTTCTCGATCCTGTCGGGGTTGCTCGGCTATACGTTCATGCCGATCAACATGATCATGTTCCGCAAGAAATGGCCGTTGGATACGATCAAGCGGGGGTATGAGCATCCGTTGCATCCGCTGCCTGCGATCTCGCTGATGGCACTGTGTTCGGTGACCTATTTCGCGGTGTTTCTGGGCTATGGCACCCAGCTTATCGCGATGATTGGGTTTTATATCGTGGTCAGCCTGTGGTTCCACTTCTGGCGCTATCGGTTTGTGAAGCGCGCTGATCAGTTCACCATGCCGTGGCCGCGTCCGCGCGGGTATTGAGATCGCTTCCCGGCCCGCGTTGTTCGCGGGCCGGATTTTTTTAGGGCCCGATCAATCTAGGGATAGCGTATGAAATTACTGATCTGGGCTTTGGTTGTTGCAATCGGTTGCGGTATTGCGGTGCGATTGCGTGGGCAGAGTGCCAAACGGTTGGTGGTGCGGGGGCGGTATTTCTCGGCGGTCGAAGGGCTGTTTGATGCGGCTGTTGTTGCGGTGGTGCCGACCGGATTTCCTCGGCTATCGGGGCGCTATCAGGGGGCGTTGTTTGATTTGCAGGTGGTGCCGGATACGCTGACCTACCGCAAGCTGCCGGCGCTGTGGTTGCTGGTGACGCTGGTTGAGCAGACCGCTGCCCGTGCGACTTTGGACGTGATGTTGCGCCCGCGTGGGGTGGAGCCGTTTAGCAACTTTCGGGATTTGGCGGTGCAAATCGCGACGCCGCCGGGGTTTCCCGAGGATTGCGCCATTCGGAGTGATGCGCCGGAGGCTGCGGTGCCTGCTGAACTGGTGCTGACGCACCTGGAGCGGTTGGATGCGGGCTTGCTGAAGGAGTTGGTGATCTCGCCGGAAGGTCTGCGGCTGGTTTGGTTGGCCGAGGAGGCGGATCGGACGCGGTATCTGGCGTTTCGTGATGCGGAGATGGGGCGGGTGGCGCTGGCTCCTGCGGTGTTGGAGCCTTTGCTGGCCGCGCTATTGTCGATGCAGGATGATTTGAGGGAATTACCATGAAGCAACCGCTGAATCCGCGTCTTGTTTTGCTTGTCGCGACGATACTGCCGGGATCGGGGCAAGTGCTGAACCGTCAGCCGATCCGGGGGCTGACTTTTGTGTTCTTCATCATTCTGCTGGGGGCGTTTACGCTGAAAACGGCAAGCCCGGAGGTGTCGCTGGTCGGCAAACTCGCGGGCGGTTTGTTCGTTTGGGCGTTGGCAATGATGGATGCGTACAAAACCGCCCGGGTGCGATTCGAGGTTTGGCGGCACGCGCAGCCCAGGTGAGCGCCTGATTTTGCGGCAGAAAACTCGCCCCGCGCCTAACAAAACAAAACCGCATCCGATCAAAAGTTAAAAATTATTCCTCGCAGGCGAAAAACTGCTTTGCGCTTGGCCGCTGCCGCTTCAATGTGTCGCAATCAAAGGCGGATGATCTGGCGAAGCCAAACGATCTGCCGAAACCAAACGATCCGGCCAGTTCAAGGCCAGACAACAACAGGGATAAAGGAATACCTCATGTCATCTGAAAATAAGGCGGGCGAACTGCATCGCACGCTCAACTGGAAGGGCGCCTTCTGGGTTGCCGCAGGGGTGCCGCCGCTGGTGCTGTTTTCTATCGGCGGCATTGCGGGGGTGGCTGGGCAAGCCGCGTTCGTGGTGTGGATGCTGTCGATGATCATGGGCTTCTCGCAAAGCTTCACCTACGCCGAAATGGCGGGCATGTTTGGCAATAAGTCCGGCGGCACCAGCATTTATGGCGCTACCGCATGGCTGCGGTATTCCAAGCTGATCGCGCCATTATCGGTATGGTGCAACTGGTTCGCATGGTCGCCAGTGCTGTCGCTCGGTTGTGCTATCGCTGCGGGCTATATCCTGAACGCTTTGTTCCCGATCCCCCTCGATACGGCTCCGCAAGTCGTCGCTTGGGTGACGGCGCATTTGGCGGAATATACCGCCGCCACACCCGCCGTGGTTGATTACCTAGCCGCCAACGCTGGCACCGCGCCTGCGGATGCAATCACCGCCGTGGCTTCGGCTGATGGCGTCGCGGCCCTGACCCCGGCTTTCCGGGTGTGGGAGGCTTACGCGTTGAACATTCCGGGCCTTGGCGTACTGCATTTCAACTCGACCTTCGTGATTGGCGTCGTGCTGATGTTGATCATGCTGGCCATTCAACACCGCGGCATTGCCACCACGGCGAGCGCGCAAAAGGTGCTGGCGGTGGTGGTCTTGGTGCCGCTGCTGCTGGTTGGTCTGATCCCGATCCTGACCGGTGAAATCAACACCATGAACGTCACCGGCATCGTGCCGCCCACCTCTAGTTATTCCGGCGTGAATGGTGAGTGGAACGTCGGCGGCTGGACGTTGTTCTTGGGCGGTATGTATATCGCCGCTTGGTCAACCTACGGCTTTGAAACTGCTGTCTGCTACACCGCCGAATTGAAAGACCCCAAGCGCGATACGTTCCGGGCGATTTTCTACTCGGGTCTGCTCTGCATCGTGTTCTTCTTCCTGATCCCGTTCTCGTTCCAAGGCGTCTATGGTTTGGACGGCATGTTGACGCCCGGTGTGATTGACGGCACCGGCGTTGCAGCGGCTTTGGGCGCGATGGTCGGCAGCAACCCGATCTTCATCCAGATTTTTGTGATCTTGATGGTACTGGCGCTGTTTTTGGCAATTATGACCGCGATGGCCGGGTCTTCGCGGACCTTGTATCAAGGCTCTCGCGATGGTTGGCTGCCGAAATACCTCAGCAAAACCAACAGCCACGGTGCTCCGGTTGGGGCGATGTGGACGGACTTTGGTTTTAACGTCATATTGCTGGCGCTTGCGTCGGACATTGGCGGTTACTTCTATGTGCTGGCGATTTCCAACGTTGGCTACATCATCTTCAACTTCCTCAATCTTAATGCAGGTTGGATTCACCGGATTGATAGCGCGCATCTGGATCGTCCGTGGAAAGCGCCGAGCTGGCTAATCGGCGTGAACACCGTGTTGGCATTCGTGAACGCGCTGTTCTTGGGTGCTGGCGCGAAAGTCTGGGGCTATGAGAACGCGTTGTGGTCGGGTCTGGTGTTCGCAGCATTCATCCTACCGGTGTTCTGGTTCCGCCATTACGTGCAGGACAAGGGTCATTTCCCGAAGGAAGCGATGGAGGATTTGGGCTTGACCGATCACGGCGACCTTGGGCCGCGCAAAGCGGGCATGTTGCCCTATCTTGCATTGGTCGCGGGCGCGGCCGTCGTGCTTTGGGCGAACTGGTTCTTCGTGCTGCCAGTGGCTGCATAACCAGCTCGTTGCTATGGTCGTGCGCTGCGTAAGCAAGGCGCTGCGCAATCTGCCACTAAATCGTGCAAAGAGGCGGTCTTCGGGCCGCCTCCTTTCGTTTTCTGGCGGGCTACGCGAGAATCGGCCTGAAAACTTCCCTGACAGGAAATAATTTTGCACATCAAGGTTGATATTGCTGGGGTCTGCTCGCAAACTGCTTACAGAAATTATCCGCTTCTGGGGGGCTACATGACTAATTCTTGGCGATTCTCTGCGCTCGCTGACCGCCACCGCGCTTTGGGCTCAAATCTGGAAGACTGGTCGGGCATGGGCACGGCTTGGTCCTACGAGAAGGGCGACCCGGATGCCGAGTATATGGCGATCCGCACCAAAGCCGGGCTGATGGATGTGTCGGGACTGAAGAAGGTGCATGTTGTTGGGCATGGAGCCAGCCATGTGATTGAACGCGCGACGACGCGGAACATGGAAAAGCTGATGCCGGGGCGCTCAGTTTACGCGACGATGCTCAATGATGCTGGCAAGTTCGTCGATGACTGCGTGATTTACCGCACCGGGCCTAATGCGTTCATGGTGGTGCATGGCTCGGGTCAGGGGTTTGAGCAGTTGACGATGGCGGCGGAGGGTCGCGATGTCTCGGTGCGGTTCGACGACAACCTGCACGATCTATCGCTGCAAGGGCCGCTAGCGGTGGATTATCTGGCGGGCCATGTGCCGGGAATCCGTGACCTCGCATATTTCGCGCAGATGCAGACGAGCCTGTTCGGCAAGCCGGTGATGATCTCGCGCACTGGTTATACTGGCGAGCGCGGCTATGAGATTTTCTGTCGTGGGCAGGATGCGCCGATGATCTGGGATCGTATCTTGGAGGAAGGTGCGGCGATGGGGATCATTCCGTGCCGCTTCACAACCTTGGATATGCTGCGGACAGAGTCATATTTGTTGTTCTTCCCGTTTGATAATTCCGAGATGTATCCGTTCGACAATGAAGGCCCGGGCGATACGTTGTGGGAATTGGGGCTCGATTTCACAGTGTCCCCGGGGAAAACCGGCTTCCGGGGTGCTGAGGAGCATTACCGGCTGAAGGGGAAAGAACGCTTCAAAATCTGGGGGCTAAAGCTGGAGGGCAAGAATGCCCCGGGCAATGGAGCGCCGGTGTTCAAGGATGGCAATCAGGTCGGCGTGGTGACGCAAGCGATGTATTCACCGTTGAACGATTGGACAATTGCGATTGCGCGGCTGCCGGTCGATTGCGCCAACAATGGCACCAAGCTGTTGGTGAACTGCGCCACGCATGGCGAGATCGCGGCAACCACCCAGGCGATGCCGTTTTTTGATGTGGAGAAAAAGCGGCGGACTGCGAAGGGCTAGGGCTTTCAGACTGGCTTAAATACTCCCGCCGGAGGCTTCCGCCGATGTGTCGGATGCCTCCGGCGGGGATATTTAAGAGCTGATGAAATCCGCGGAAAGTTTGAGGTTGATGCGACGATGATCAAGACGGTGTTTGAGCCAGCTATTCCCAGCCGCCCGACTTATGGCGTGCTGACGCCCGGCGTGGGGTCGGCGCATTTGTTTGTGGCGGATGGCGAGGGCGCGGATGCGGTTTGCGATTTGTTTGCTCAGGGCGAGGGGCTGAAGGCTTCGAGCCACATCATCTATATTCCGGGCGCGAATGGTTGTGATAGGTCGGCGGCGTTGCAGGCTTTGGGGGTGCCGCAATTTCATCGCTCGCCCAGTTTTGCTGCGGCGCAGTCTCGGTTGGCGAAGGTGTTGGCCGATGCGCATATGGGATTGCAGGTTTACGCGGCAGGAACCGAGGGGCTGATGGCGCAGGTTGCGGCTGCTGCTCAACACGCTGGGCTGCCTTATGAGGCGGTGCAGATGGAGCATCGTGGGTCGCTGGCGCGGCGGGTGCAGTGTGTGCATTGCAAGGGCGTGACCGAGAACGTGACGCTTGATCCGTTTGTGTGCAGTCATTGCGGGTTGAGCCTGTTCGTGCGCGACCATTTCTCGCGACGTTTGGCGGCGTTTCAGGGCGTCAACATTGATGCGGAAGACCCCGGGCTGGTTCCGGCTTCGGTGGAGCGGTTCAAATGAGCGTGGGTGCGCCTAAAATCCCGGTGGTGGTGGCCGAGGTGGTTGAGGTCAACGACCTGATCAAACGTTTCCGCTTTGTGCGCCGCGATGGCGGGGCCATGCCGGTGTTTTCGGGCGGCGCGCATGTGGTGGTTGAGATGGACGACCATGGTGTGCGGCGGATGAACCCCTATTCGCTGATGAGCCATCCGGCGGATACCATGGGCTATGAAATCTCGGTGCGGCGGGATGAAGCGGGGCGTGGCGGTTCGCTTTACATGCACCGCCATGTGAAACCGGGGATGGAGATGGTGCTCAGCCAGCCCGTCAACCTGTTCCCGTTGGATGCGCGCGCGAAGAAGCATCTGATGATCGCGGGCGGCATTGGTATCACGCCGTTCGTTGCACAGATGGCGCAGGTTGAGGCGATGGGTGGGCGGTTTGAGCTGCATTACTCGGTGCGCTCGCCGGTTTTGGGGGCTTATGTTGAGCATCTGAAAGCGCATTACGGACCTCGGGTGCACGTCTATCACGACGAGCATGGTGAGAAGATTGATCTGCAAACGCTGTTGAAATCACAGCCGCTTGGCACGCATATTTATGCCTGCGGGCCAAAGGGAATGATCGCTTGGGTCCATGCTACTGCCAAGGCGATGGGCTGGCCGGATCGGGCGGTTCATTCGGAGGAGTTTCTGGCACCTCCGGTGGGTCAGGCGTTTGAGGTGCAACTTGCGGCCTCGGGCAAAAGCATAACAGTGCAGCCGAACCAATCGCTGCTTGAGGCGATTGAAGCGGCGGGGGTTGAAGCGCCCTATCTGTGCCGGGGTGGCGCTTGTGGGCAGTGTGAGACCAATGTTCTGCGCTGCGACGGCCATATTGAGCACAACGATCACTGGCTGACCGATGAGCAAAAGGCGACGAACACCAAAATCATGCCATGCGTGTCGCGGTTTCGGGGCACTGCCCTGATCCTGGACCGATAGGAGGACCGCTTATGTCACTGGATTTCAACGACGAAACCTTTCGGGGCGACTTCACGTTTAAGAACTCCGCAAAGGCGATTAAGCGGTTTCCGTTTCCGTTCCCGGAAGACAGCTACATGTATTCGGTGAATATGGAGCCGCATGTGCCGGGGCCTGTGGGCTCGGTGTTTGAGCATATGTTCGATGTGGATGAGCATTATGTCTCGGAAATGCGCGACCGCGCGCAGGTGTTGGCAGATGATCCTTTGCGGTGTCAAAGCTTGCCGCATATGGAACTGGCGGGTTGGGATTTGCTGGAACTGATTATGGAGTCCAAGGCGCGCGACTATCCGCATTGGTTTTCATTGACCAAAGATGGCAACCAATGGCATTGGGTCAATCGGCCGTTGCAGATTGAGCAAAAGTTTACGTTCCTGGATGCCTCCACCCTGCCCTACGGCCCGATGGAATATATCACCCGGCAGACGCAGGGCGATTTTACCCTGCAAGATCAGCGTGATGATGACCTGTGGATTGAGGCTGGCATGGTGACGACGCAAGCCGATTGGTCATTGGATTTTGACATTGGGATGAGTTTTAAGCAATGGCACGCTCCGGTGCCTTTGGCGCATCAGATGGGGATTTTTGACCGCGCGTTGAAATTCCTGCTGAAGCTGCAACACGGCGCGCCAGTGCGTCGGTTCAACTGGACGATGACGGTCGATCCGCTGCTGGATACCAGCCCAGAGAATTATCCGAAATGGGGGCCGGGCAAGACCACGATGACGCCGCAAACCATTGGGCATCGGCAGCATTTGCGGGTGGAATTGCAGACCCTGCACCGCTTGCCGCGTTCAAACGCCATCGCTTTCCCGATCCGCTGCTATCTGATCCGGTTTGAGGAATTGGTGACGGTGCCGAAATGGGCGCGGCGTTTGCATCGCGTGGTGCGCGATATTCCGGACGAGTTGGCGACGTATAAGGGTTTCCTGCGCAACAAGCCGTTGATGCTGGAATATCTCGCGCCGTTTGACGATGGGCAGCCAACCTCGCCGGGGTTCGCGCCGGAGTAGGTTTGTTGTTGCGAACAAATGACCACTTCGCATTGGCCCGATCCACGGGTGAATGCGAAGGCCGGATTCACAAAGCGCCTTACGCTTGCTTGTAGGAAATCACCGACAAATAGCGGGCCGGAAGTTTCACCAGGACCTCTGGCCCGTGTTGGGCGTCGGCGTCAAAGAACAGGCTATCGCCCGGTTTCAAATGGAAAAGCTGATCGCCATGACGGTATTCGACCTCACCCTCCAGCATATACAAAAGCTCAATGCCGTCGTGCTGGAACGCCGGGAATACGTCGGATTCAGTGGTGAGGGTGATCAGGTAAGGCTCGACCAGCACGCCGGAATCGTTCGAGCCGATATGGCCGAGCAAGTGATACTGATGGCCCGCGCGGGTGCCGCGACGCTCTATTTCAATGTGATCGCCAGCCTTGACGTGCTGCACCTCGCGGCGCTCTTCAAAGCCGCGAAAGAACGAGGTGACCGGGGTGGAGAACGCGTGTGACAGGATTTGCAGCGTCGTCAAAGAGGGCGAAGTGATGCCGTTTTCGATCTTCGACAGCATACCTATGGAAAGCCCGGTGACGCCCGCCAAATCGGCAACCGTCATGCCTTGCGCGCGGCGAAAAGCGCGGACAGAGCGGCCAATCGCCATCTCTAAGTTGCGCTCCGACAATTCACGCACCCGGTGCGGGTCTTGGTCGAAGGCTGGCTTCGCGCGGGGCAGGATGGGGTCGTCGGTTTCGATGTCCATTGATTTTGCTCTTTGTGGCATGGCTACCCTTGTTTACTACTGTGAAACACAGCCCCACTCAACAGAAAATCCCGCACCATGAATATGCACCGCGATACCGCCGCAACTTTGGGGTTTTTGCTATTTCCGGGGTTTCCAATGGCTTGTTTGACCTCGGCGATTGAACCGTTGCGGGCGGCGAATGAAATCACTGGGCGGAAAGAATTTGCTTGGAAGCTGATTGGTGAGGCGGCAAGCCCGGTGCGATCTTCGGCCGAGGTGCGTTTCGATCCGGACGTCACTTTGAGCGATGCGGTGGGCTTGGATTACCTATTTTTTCTGTCCACCCCGACCTCGCAATTCGAAAACCCCAAGCGCGGCAATGCTCAGGTGCGTTGGTTGGATCGTTCGGGCGTGGTGCTCGGCGGGTTTTCGGGCGGGATATTTCCGCTGGTGCGATCCGGCGTGATGGAGCGGCATGTTGTGTCGGTGCACTGGTGTTATGAAGCGGCGTTCAAGTCTGAGTTCCCCGATATGGCGGCGTCTCAAGCGGTGATTTTGCGGGATCGGCGGCGCTACACGGCCTCGGGTGCGGGGGCGGTATTTGATCTGATGCTGCGGCTGATCGAGGAGCGTTTGGGGCGCGACACGATGACCGAAGTGGCTTGTTGGTTCCAGCATCCGTTCGTGCGGACCGAGGATGCAGCGCAAAAAGTGCCGGTGCAAAAGCAGGGTGGCACCGATGATATGCTGCCCGACACCGTGCGCGCAGCGATTGCGATTTTCGGCGATCACATCGAAGACCCGTTGCAGATCGCGGATGTAGCCGAGGCTTTGGCGATGTCAGAGCGCCATCTGGAGCGGTGTTTCAAGCAGGCGACGGGGCAAAGTCCGCTGAAATATTACCGCCTGATGCGACTGCGCAAAGCGCGGCAACGGGTGCTGTATTCCACGCAAAGCATCCGCGAGATTGCGCAGTCGGTGGGTTATGCGAGTTCGACGCCGATGACCAAGCATTACGCCGAGGCGTTTGGGGTCAATCCGAATGATGAGCGCAGGCGGCTCGTGGGCCTGCGGGGGTTGGCGGGGGCGATGCCTCCGAATGATTAGAATTTGGGCTGGTCGCCGGGGGTTTCACACCCCCGGACCCCCGTGGGATATTTATGCCAATGTGAAAGCCTAGAACGTCGCTTTGGCGGCGGTGGTCAGCGCATGGTGCAGGCTGTGCGCCGAAGAGCGCGGGCCGAGGATGCTGACTTCGGTGTCGGCGCGGCGAATGACGTAGCAGCCAAGGTGGTCGATCACCGTGCGCGTTGCGGCCCCTACCCCGGCGCGGCGTAGATCGTAGTTGAACAGGCGTTCGAACAGCGCGGGCAGGTCTGGGGCGGTGATATCGAAGCGCACCCAAGCGTCGGTTTGCTCGGTGATTGAGGCGGTTTCGGTGAAGATCGGCTTCAGGATGGCGGTGATATCTTCGTGGGTGGCGAAGGGGGCTTCGATCATCCATTGCTCGGGGCCAAGCCAAATTGCGGCGTAGGTTTCGGCGAACTCGATGCGACCGGGGCCGGGTAGCGGGATGGCTGCGGTTTGGGCGATGCTGGCGACTTCGACCTCATAGCCCAAGCGGGCGGCGAGCGAGGCCAGCGCAGTGCCAGTGTTCTCGGTGATCGTTACCGCGCCGATGGTTTCCGTGATCGGCGCGTCGTGGCCCAAGGGCGTGAGGGATTTCAACGGATTAGCCACGGAGGCGCTCCCCTTCTGGATCAACGAAATGCGGGCTGACGATTTCGACTTCGACATCGGTGTTTGCCAATAGATTGACGCTGCGCAGGCGTTCGCCCTTGCGATTATCGCCGGATTTCAGATAGCCGAGGGCGATGGAATGGCCGAGATGCGGTGAATAGACCACCGAGGTTAGCCAGCCGCCATCATTCTCGGCCAGCGCCGCAGCGCCTTTGGCCAAGAAATGCGCGCCTGCGGTGAGGGTTTCGCTGGGGTTCACGGGTTTGACGCCGACGAGGCGGTAGCCGTTGGGAGCGGTCATGCCTTCGCGCTGGCTGAGAACCATGCCGATGCTGTCTTTCTTGCGCGACACCATTTTGCCAAGGCCCATGTTGAGCGCGCTGGATTGCCCGTTCAACTCATTGCCAGCGACATGGCCCTTTTCCACGCGCATCACGCCCAGCGCCTCGGTGCCGTAAACCACGGCGTCAAACTCACGCCCAGCTTCAACCAAAGCCCGGATCATCGCATCGCCGTAGCGGGTCGGCACGGCGATTTCGTAAGCCAGTTCGCCGGAAAAGCTGATGCGGAACAGCCGCGCGCGGGTGCCTTGCACGGTGATCGCCCCGCAAGCCATATACGGGAAAGCGGCGTCAGAGATATCCTGATCGACCAGTTTCTCGAGCAATTTCCGCGCGTTCGGGCCAGCGACGGAATACTGCGCCCATGCCTCGGTCGTGGAGATCAGTTGCACATCCAGATCCGGCCACAGCACTTGGCGGCAATATTCCAGATGGCGGAACACCGGCACGGCGTTGGCGGTGGTCGTGGTCATCACATATTCATTTTGACCCAGCCGCGCCGTGGTGCCATCATCCATCACCATGCCATCTTCGCGCAGCATCAACCCGTAGCGAACCTTGCCGACTGCTAAGCTGCCGAAAGTGTTGGCATAGACGCGATCCAGAAACAGGCCCGCGTCGGTGCCCTGAATGTCTATCTTGCCAAGCGTGGTCACGTCGCAAATCCCCGCCGACTTGCGGGTTTGCAGCACTTCACGGTCCACCGATTGCCGCCATGTCGTCTCGCCCGCGCGGGGCAGCCATTGAGCGCGCAGCCAATAGCCGACCTCGACGAAAATCGCGCCCTGCTCGGTGGCCCATTTATGGCTCGGGGTTTGGCGGATCGGCTTGAAATCATGGCCGCGCGCACGGCCTCCCAGCACACCCATTGCCACAGGCGTATAGGGCGGGCGGTAGATTGTGGTGCCAGTTTCGGGGATGGATTTGCCAGTCAGTTCGGCCATCACCGCAAGGCCCAGAACGTTGCTGGTTTTGCCTTGGTCGGTGGCCATGCCAAGCGTGGTGTAGCGTTTAAGGTGTTCGACCGAAACGAAACCTTCCTGCTTTGCCAGCTTCACATCTTTGACGGTCACGTCGTTTTGCTGATCCACCCAAGCGCGACCTTTGCCGGAATGCACATACCACGCGGGGGTCAGGTTGAGCGGGGCATCTTCAGCCTGCGGAATGTCAGCGATGGCGTTTAGCCCCAGATCGGCGAGGGCGGCAATCGCATGGTTCGCGCCAGTGGTCAGCGCGGCATGGGTGGACATCGCGCCCGCCGCAGCACCCGCACAGGTCAGGCCCGCGATGCTTTCGGGCGCAGGGATGAAGGCCGCAATTTGATCATCCCATATCGGGCGACCGCGATGATTTGAGGCGATGTTGAGGCTGGGGTTCCAGCCGCCAGAAACTCCGAGGGCGGTGACGTGCAGCGTCTCGGTTTGACCATTGGCGCGGCGGATTGTGATGGATTTCAGCCCCAGACGGCCTGCGGAATCAATGATTTCATCGCCTTTGCGGGCGTCGATCAGGGTGACGTCGAGGCCCTTGGCTTTCAGATCGGCCACAGTGCGCAACCCGTCATCGTTGTTGGTGAATACAGCCACTTTCTCACCCACCGCAACGCCCCAGCGGTTCGCGTAGGCCCGCAATGCACCCGCCAGCATGATGCCGGGGCGGTCGTTGTTTTCAAACGCAATCGGGCGCTCGGTGGCACCGGCGGCGAGGATGGCGTGCTTGGTGTAGATGCGCCACAAGGTTTGCCGCGGTTTGCCGGGGAGGGGTTCGGCGAGGTGGTCGGATACACGCTCCACAGCGCCATAGATACCATGATCGAACGCGCCCATGACGGTGCTGCGGGGCATCAGGCGGACGTTGGGCATTGAACCAAGTTCCAGCACGGTTTTCGCCGCCCAATCTGCACCCGAAGCGCCGCCGATTTCCAGCGTTTCGGCGTTCAGACGGCCGCCCATGCGGAAATCTTCATCGGCAAGGATGACCCGCGCGCCTGCCCGGCCTGCAGTCAGGGCAGCGGAAAGGCCAGCCGGACCAGCCCCTATAATCAGCAGATCGCAATGCAGGAAACCTTTGTCGTAGGTGTCGGGGTCGTCTTGTTTGGATAGCGAGCCAAGCCCTGCGGCGCGGCGGATGATCGGCTCGTAGATCTTTTCCCAGAACGCAGCCGGCCACATGAAGGTTTTGTAGTAAAACCCTGCTGCAAAGAACGGCGACAGGCGGTCATTGATCGCCATCGCGTCGAATTTGAGGCTGGGCCAGCGGTTCTGGCTTTGAGCTTGCAGGCCATCGAACAACTCAATCACCGTAGCCCGCGTATTGGGTTCCTGCCGCGCGCCGCTACGCAGTTCCACGATGGCGTTCGGCTCTTCGGACCCTGCCGAAATCACGCCACGCGGGCGGTGATATTTGAAGCTGCGACCCATCAGGCGGACGTTGTTGGCGAGCAAAGCCGAGGCCAGAGTGTCGCCGGGATGGCCTGTGTAGCTGACGCCGTCAAAGCTGAAGCGCAGGGTTTTGCTGCGGTCGATCTGACCGCCGGAAATACGGCTCATTTGCTGCGGCCTTCTCTGCGGGCCACATCGCGGGCCAATTCTACGGCGGTAATTTCATGGGTCACGGTGTTGCGGGTGACGACCAGCCAAGAGCGGTCGCCTTGCTCGTGATACCATAACTCGCGGTGCTCCCCGGCAGGGTTATCGCGCAAGTATGCGTAATCAATGAACTTGTCCAAGCTGCCGTCAGCCATGCCATCGGGGCGATGGATCAGCGCGGCATCGCCGAGGTAGACGAACTCTTGTGAGTCCCGAGGCCCCAGCAGCGGATGATTGATGATCATGGTCTGCTCCTAGTGCAAATTCGGCTGGGCGCCCTGGCCCTTTTCGTCGATCATCAGGCCCTTGGCGAAACGATCAAAACGGTAGGCGGTGGCGGTGCTGTGCGGGGTGTCTTTCGCCAGCAGATGCGCGAAAACAAAGCCGCTGGCGGGCGTCGCTTTGAAGCCGCCGTAGCACCAACCGCCGTTGAAATAGAGCCCGGCGATATGGGTCTTGTCGATGATCGGCGAGCCATCCATCGACATATCCATGATGCCGCCCCACATCCGCAGCAGCCGCGCGCGCCCGATCATCGGCATCAGCGACATGCCGCCCTCGGCCACGTCCTCAACCACCGGCAGGTTGCCGCGTTGTGCGTAAGTGTTATAGCCGTCGATATCGCCGCCAACCACCAGCCCGGCCTTGTCGGATTGGCTGACGTAGAAGTGCCCTGCGCCGTAGGTCATCACGCCGTCGATCAGCGGCTTTAACCCTTCGGACACAAAGGCTTGCAGCACATGGCTTTCCATCGGCAGACGCATCCCAGCACCCGCCATCACCTTAGACGAAGACCCCGCCACCGCCACGCCGACCTTTTTCGCACCTATGAAGCCGCGAGAGGTTTCGACCCCAAGCACCCGGCCATTCTCAATCCGCATCCCCAAAACCTCACAGTTCTGGATGATATCGACGCCGCGCTGGTCCGCGCCGCGCGCATAACCCCAAGCCACCGCATCATGCCGCACGGTGCCGCCGCGGCGCTGCATCAACGCGCCCTTGATCGGGAAGCGAGCGTTGTCAAAGTTTAAGTAAGGATACATTTTGCGCACCTGCTCTTTGTTCAAAAGCTCTGCATCCGCGCCGTGCATGATCATCGCATTGCCGCGCCGCGTATAGGCGTCGCGCTGGCCATCCGTATGAAACAGATTGATAATTCCGCGCTGGCTGACCATGGCGTTATAGTTGAAATCTTGCTCCAACCCCTCCCACAGCTTCATCGAGAATTCGTAAAACGGTTGGTTGCCGTCGAGCAGATAGTTGGAGCGCACAATAGTCGTGTTTCGCCCCACATTGCCGCCCCCGATCCAGCCCTTTTCCACGACCGCAATCCGCGCCTGCTTGAACTCCTTCGCCAGATAATAGGCGGTCGCCAAGCCATGCCCGCCGCCGCCGACGATAATGTAGTCGTAAGCAGCCTGCGGTGCCGCATCGCGCCACGCCGGTTTCCAGCCCTTATGCCCGGTCAAAGCCTCGGCAATCACCCTAAAACCCGAATAGCGCATGTGGTATTCCCATGTCCCGTCTTGGGTCAATATGGGCCGAAGCCGGAAGGATTGTGCTTTCATTCCCGACTCGCCATCTTTCATTTCAGACAAGCCCCAAAACTGCGATACCAGCGAAGACGACAAGCGCCCCAAGCCATTGCAGCGGCTTCAACGCCTCGCCGAGAAACCGCCATGCGAGCAGTATGGTTACAAGGCCGAAGATTGATGAGGCGACCGAGGCAAACTCGGGCCGCGCGAAACCTGCGGCGATGGTCACGGCGGTAAGCGCGGTTACGTCCAGAAATCCGAGCAGCGCAAGGCTCGGCAGAATTCCATAAGTTGGTTTTATATCAATATGTTGCTGAACTATCCACGCCAGCATCGCAACGCAGGCAACCAGCCTAGCCACCAGCGAAACCGGCAAGTCCGCGCCCCGCTCGGCTGCCCATTGCAGCAGACCGAAGGTAGCGGCAAAGCTGACGCAAGCCAGCAGCGACCAACCCACAGCCGCCCGCGTGTCGCCTGTCGGCGCGTCGTCTTCGCCTCGGGCGACGATGGCAATTCCACCCACCACCGCAGCAGCGCCCAGCCAAACCAGCGGCCCAGCCTCGGCACCGCGCGCCACTGCAAAACCGACTGACAGCAGCGGGAATGAGCCGCAAATTGGCGCTACCAGCCGCACTGGGCCAATCGCAAACGCCCGGTAAAGCCCATAGCCCGCCACCGCTTCGCCGAGACCCGCCGCCAGCGAAAGCCCCATCACATGTGAATTAAGCGTTGACCAACCGCCCGCCAAAATTGCCAATGGCAGCAACAACAGCGCCCCGACGAGCAGCACGATCAGATAAAGCGCCGCCGCATCTGTCTTTGCCCCGATTTTGCGCACGTTAAAATCATGCAATCCCCACAAGAACGCGGCACATAAACCTAGCAACAGCGACTGCATAACATTCCCCCGCTCTCTGATCCGTGACAAACTATACGCGCAAATGGCTTGCGCAAATCCCTGCGCGCGATATTCTTGAAAAGAAACAATTTTGCCGTGTATGCAAAAATGAGGCTCCGATGCTCGACTCATATCCAGCTGTCCAACCCGGTCCGCCGCGCCCTAGCCAGATAATCACTCCTGAACCATTAGGTGTGCGCGCGGGATTGGAACGATTTACCGTCCCCGGCGGCGGCGCTTGGCTGATCGCTTTGGGTACAGGCGATCGGGTAACCGTGGTTAACGTGGAGGGCGGTCAGCGCGCCGAACTGCTCGCCGCCGACGATCAAGGCCGGATTGATCCGGGGATTTTTGGGGCTGCTTCTAACTCCGACGCGGCCGGACTGAAGGCGCTGTTGGCCTCGGGCAAAGGGGCCGGAATTGGCGGCTTGCGGCTGGGCATCGAACGGCGCGGCATTAATCTTTCTGACGCGAAAGCGGTAGCCTGTTTTGGCGAAACCTCGCCCGCCGGAGATGTGCAGAGCTTCACCGCCACCCGTGACGGCGTGCTGATTATCGCAGCCCCCGGCAACACAATGTCGCCCGATGCGCAGGATACTTCGACGCCAATCGGCGTGCGCTTGCAACGCTCAACTTTGGCGGGGATCAAAAAATATGAGCTGCCTGATCCGCTGGCAAACCCGGTTCTAGACCTTCGCGTAAAGTCGGCGACGGCGGAAAGCTACTTCGTCAAGGCGGGCGATTATATTCAGATCATCGACGTCGATGGCCGCCAATGCACGGACTTCCAATGCTTCTCCGCCCGTAAACTGGACAAGGGGCTAGAGCATCCGCTGGACGTGACCACCTCACGCACGCTGATGGGACATGCTTATTCGATGCCCGGCCTGCACGCGAAATATTACGATCAGGACTGGCTGCCACTGGTCGAGGTGATCCAAGACACCGTCGGTCGGCACGACGCTTTCGCGATGGCCTGTGCTTCCAAATATTACGACGAGATCGGCTATCCGGGGCATGTGAACTGCTCGGACAATTTCAACACCGCCCTCGCCCCGCATGGCGTCACGGCCCGTCCCGGCTGGATGGCGGTCAACATGTTCTTTAACACCAACATCGACGCCCACGGCGTGCTGATCATCGATGAGCCGTGGTCGCGCCCGGGTGACTACGTTCTGTTGCGCGCGCTGACCGATCTAGTCTGCGTGAATTCAGCCTGCCCGGATGATACCTCGCCCGCGAATGGCTGGTATCTGTCGGATATCCATGTCCGCACCTATTCGGGCGCGGAAACGTTCCAGCGGTCCATCGCCCACCGCCCTACCCCCACATCGGAGCCTGTGATGACCAAGGAAACCGCTTTTCACACGCGGATTGTTGAGAAGACCCGCAATCTGGTGGAATACAGGGGCTACTGGCTGCCGCAGACTTATGCCTCGAATGGCGCGATTGAGGAATACTGGGCCTGCCGCGAGAAGGCGGTGGTGTTGGATCTGTCGCCGCTGCGGAAGTTTGAGGTGACCGGGCCGGATGCGGAGGCTTTGCTGCAATATTGTCTGACGCGGGATGTGAAGAAGTTGTCGGTGGGTCAGGTGGTCTATTCTGCGATGTGTTTTGAACATGGTGGGATGATTGATGATGGCACTTTGTTCCGGCTCGGCAAGGATCAGTTCCGCTGGATCGGTGGCGATGATTACTCCGGCATTTGGCTGCGCGAGCAGGCTGAGAGACTCGGGTTGAAGGTGATGGTGCGGAGTTCGACCGATCAGCTGCATAATTTGGCGGTTCAGGGGCCGAACAGCCGTGAGATTATGCGGCGGATGATCTGGACTGCGCCGCACCAGCCGACGATTGAGGAACTCGGCTGGTTCCGCTTCACGGTGGGGCGGCTTGGGGGGCCGGATGGCGCGCCTGTGGTGGTTTCTCGGACGGGATATACGGGCGAGTTGGGGTTTGAGGTGTTTTGTCACCCCAAGGATGGCGCTGCGGTTTGGGATGCGGTTTGGGAGAGTGGGGCCGATCAGGGGCTGCGGCCGATGGGGCTGGCGGCGCTGGATATGGTGCGGATTGAGGCGGGGTTGATCTTTGCGGGTTATGATTTCACCGACCAGACCGATCCTTTTGAAGCCGGGATCGGGTTTACCGTGCCTTTGAAATCGAAGACCGACGATTTTATCGGGCGCGAGGCTTTGATCCGGCGGAAGGAAAACCCGCGTGAGAAGTTTGTCGGGCTGGAGATTGAGGCGGCTGTGGAGGTCGGGCATGGCGACGGAATTTATCTGGGGCGGGCCAAAGTTGGGGTGGTGACTTCGGCGATGCGGTCGCCTTTGTTGGGCAAGAATATCGCCCTCGCCCGGGTTGATCTGGCCCATGCGGCGCTTGGGACTGCGGTGGAGATCGGCAAACTCGACGGCCAGCAAAAACGGCTTCCGGCGCGGATTGTGGGCCCTTCGGCTTATGATCCAAAGAAGACCCGGCCTCAGAGTTGAGGGGGTGTGTCCACGTGTGGCGTTTGGGGTGGGGCTAGGGATTTCAAGGGGTTAGGAGGTTTGCTAAGGGTTTGTTAAGGTATTTCAACGAATAGCTTTTGTTACCAGTAAAAAAACTTCATCTGGCGTCGCGTTGATAATCTGCGCAAGATGATTAGAATTACAGGACTGGAGTTAAAATCCATTGATTTGTGAAGCTATGAGTTGCGTTGGACGCGCAGGCACTGGCAGAGCAAACCCACCTATGGTGATCGTAAGGGGCAATGGCGGCGAACTATTCGAGGTGTATCTGAAAAGCCCACACTTTCATGTGAAAAAATCTAGTTTCGTTGTTGAACGGGAATGGATGGCTGCAAAACTTGCACTCGCTCTTGACCTACCCTGCGCGCCGCCAGTCAAGGTGCATCTTTCGCAAGAGTTTATCGCTTCCATGGCAGACCGACAACTACAGCGTCAGCTCTTGTCAGGGCCAGAAATAATATTCGGTTCCCTGTCGGCGGGTTCCGGCTGGAACATATGGACTGAAGCGGCGCATATGCCCCGGAACAAACTGGCGCTAGCGACAAGTATATATCTTTTCGATACCGTAATTCAGAACTGGGATCGCTGCATGCCAAATCCCAATCTTCTTCAAAAAGGCGATGATCTCCTTCTCATTGACCATGAAGAGGCATTTGTCGAAGCAACTGGATCGGACGCTGAGAAAGACTACCAAAAGGCTCCGTGGGTGCGGGGAGCGATCAGCAATCACACGGGGTACGACCTTGAACACCCCTTGTGGCGAAAACTGCATCCAGCCACGCAGGTCGATTTCCAACAGGCAGCTGCCACTTGGAAACGCTTGCCATCGGATGCTTTCACGCTCTATGCACGAGATGCACCGGCATGCTGGTCATCACACGCCACATTCGCGATCGCCGATTATCTTTCGAATGCAACGCAAAGAATAGACGAAATAACCGCACTGATAGAGTATAATTTCTCACGATGAACATGGCATCATACTCTTACACGATACTTCAGTATCGTCACGACGTTTGGACAGGGGAAGCTCTGAACCTAGGCGTTTTGATGTTTTGCCCGTCGCATTCCTACTTATCTCTGAAAGTTCGGACAGGCCGGGCACGACTGGGTCGGGTATATCCCGACATTGATCATGGTGCACTTCGACAAACGATTAAAGGCTTAGAAAAATACTTCGCAAATCGGTTGGAGAAGAACGGCTTTCTTCCAAGGCCAGATTCAGCTTTGGATTTTGGGCGTTCGGTGCTTGCTGATGACGATAGCAGCTTACGGTGGTTTAGTAGCGGAAGTGGGTTAGCTTTAGACCCAGCCGCCGCTCATGAAGCTATATTTGCTAGAATGGTGACGCGGTATGAGCAAGAAGAAGGCCGAGACGCCATTACGGACGAAATGGTCTTTGAGCGCGTAAAAGATAAGCTGCAACGAGCCGAACTACTTCACCTGATGCAACCCACGACAGTGACGTCCGAGTTCGCAAAAATCAGTTTTGCTCACACCATTCAAAACGGAAAGCTCCATTGCATTCAGCCAGTATCATTTGACTCTGTCGATGAAGAGCAAATGCAGCTGAAAGGTGCTAAGTGGGCGGGAAATATGCAAAGTTTACAATATCGCGTAGACCTAAAGCCCTATTTTGTCACCGGGAAACCGACGAACCCCGCGTTGCTTCCCAAGTACGCGCAAATGCAGAAGCTGCTTCGGGTTAGCCCGTTGAATCCAGTGGTGGTGGATGCAGATGAGGTGGACGTGATTGTCGGACAACTTGCGAGCGCTGTGAAATCTCACACGGATGAAGCCAAGCCAGCGCCGCTGTTTGGCGCGTAAAAATCAAGCATTTCTACTCCGGCTGAAACCATCGCTCTATATGGTCGATCACGTCGTCCATCAGCCCGTTCTTCTTCGACTCTGGCCCTGAGAACCGCAGAATCCAGTCGCTCCCCGACCGCTCCCGCCTAATGGTTAACCCCTGTTTCAGCTGCAACAGCCTGCGGGGGCGGCCGGGGGTGGTGGTTGTGGCTTCCTCGGTGGGGTCGGTGAGGGCTTCGGACAATATCGGCAGCAGGGCTTGCCATTGGGCGGGCAAGGCGGAGCGGTGGTGGTCGCGTAAGGTGAGGTGGATCAGTTCGGACAGGCCGGCGCGCAGGGCGGCGCTGAGGCGGTGCATTTGGCGGCCGGTCAGGCGTTCAGGGGTGGCGATGGTGCCCTCGAGATCTTCGACAACCTCGGCGAAGGCGCGCAGGCGGGCGCGTTTTTGGCGGCTTGCACTGGCGTGCAGGGTTTGGGTGGCATCGTCCAGCGTGTCAAAGATACCTGCGCGGGTGGCGGCTAAAAGCGTGGCACCTTTCTCCCAAGGGCTTGTTTCGGCGCGGATTTCATTCTCGGCCACCATATCGGCCATAGCTTGCGGGATGGTTTCGGGGGTGCGGATGAAGGCGGCGATTTCGGTGAATGTGCCGTTTTGGCGCAGGGTGGCGAGGCGCTGGTGGGCGGTGAGGCGGCGCAGGCCGGAGATCAGGCCGTAGCGGAATGGCTCGGTGGGTTGGCTGAGTGTCCAGACCTCAATCGGCATACGCAGGCCGGTGGTGGCGATGGAGGTGGTGAGTTCGGCCATGGCTGCCTCGTCGAGTTGGGTGCGGTCGCGCGGCAGGGCATTGGGGTCAATCTCGGCGGTATTTATCAGGATTGGGGTGTTCAGTAGGGCTGGGATGAGGGTCATTTTATGCTCCGTTGGTTTGGGCGGAGTGGAGCATTGGCGTGGTTAACATCGGGTGGCGCGAGCGGGCGGTTGGCGGGGGTTTGTTATGTAACCGGGTTAATCAGCGGGCGGTTGGCGAAATATGCGGCGAGGTTGTCACGCATCAGTTGGCCCATGGCGCGGCGGGTTTCATGGGTGGCGGAGGCGTGGTGGGGTTGCAGCAGGGCGTTGGTCAGGGCGGCGAAGCGGGGGTTGATGTGGGGCTCGGCGTCGAACACGTCGAGGGCGGCTCCGGCGATTTGATGGGATTCGAGGGCGTCAAGCAGGGCGGATTCGTCGACATTGGCGGCGCGGGAGATGTTGATGAGAAAGCCGTTGGGGCCGAGGGCTGCAAGGGTGGCGGCGTTGATGATGTGGTGGGTTTCAGGCGTGGCTGCGGCGGTGACGAACAGGAAGTCAGCGTGGGTGGCGAGGTGGATCGGGTCGGGGATGTATTTGTAGGGCAAGGGTTTTTCGTGGCGGGCGGAGTAGGCGATGTCGATGCCGAAGCCTTGCAGACGGGTGGCTACGTCTTGGCCGATGCGGCCCATGCCGAGGATGCCGGCTTTAGCGCCCCAGACGCGGCGCTGTAGGGGGAAGCTGGTTTGGGTCCATGCTCCGCTGCGGGCATGGTGGTCGGCGGCGGGGATTTGGCGGGCGAGGCTGAGCATCATGCCTAGGGCGAGGTCGGCGCAGTCGCCGGTGAGGACGTCGGGGGTGTTGGTGATCTGGATGTGGCGTTCGGCGCAGAGGGCGAGGTCGATGGCATCGTAGCCTACGCCGTAAATCGCGATGAGTTTGAGGTTGGGGCAGGCTCGGATCACGTCGGAGGCGACCCCTGCCCCGCCGTTGGTGGCGATGGCTTGGATCTGCGGGCCGATTTGGGTCAGATCGGGATCTAGCCAGAGGCGGTGCGTGGTGTAGGCGGCGTCAAGGGCTGTTTGGTCGGGCGCGGGGTAGCTCGCGATCTGGAGGATGTGGGGTTTCGGCATGGTGCGCTCCGGTTGACAGCGGGGGTTGGCGTTACCTAACTGGGGTGCGTGCGATGTGTCGAGGGGACAGGATGAAGTTGTTTGATCTTACGGGCAAGCGGGCGCTGGTGACGGGGGCGTCGCAGGGCATTGGGCTGGCGCTGGCGCAGGGTCTGGCGGAGGCTGGGGCAGCGGTGGTCTTGAACGGGCGCGATGCTGTGCGGTTGCAGGGCGCGGTGGCGCGGGTGCCGGGCGCGCTCGGGCTGGTGTTTGATGTAACGGATTACAGGGGCGCTCGGGCGGCGGTGGATGGGTTTGAGGTGGCTGTGGGGCCGATCGATATTCTGGTGAACAATGCGGGCATGCAGCATCGCGGGCCGCTGGAGGAATTCCCCGAGGAAGCGTTTCAGCGGTTGTTGCAGACCAACATCGCATCGGTGTTCAATGTAGGCCAAGCGGTGGCGCGGCATATGATCAGCCGCGGTGCGGGCAAGATCATCAACATCGCCTCGGTGCAGACGGCTTTGGCGCGGCCGGGGATAGCACCTTATACCGCGACCAAGGGGGCGGTGGGCAATCTGACCAAGGGCATGGCGACGGATTGGGCGAAGCACGGCTTGCAATGCAATGCGATTGCGCCGGGGTATTTTGACACGCCGTTGAATGCGGCGCTGGTCGCGGACCCTGCGTTTACCGAATGGCTGGAAAAGCGCACGCCAGCGGGGCGCTGGGGCAAGGTTGAAGAACTCGTCGGGGCTTGCGTATTTCTCGCCTCGGCTGCGTCGAGTTTCGTCAATGGTCAGTGTTTGTATGTCGATGGCGGCATTACGGCGAGTTTGTGAGGGCTGATGAAAATCGTGTTGATGGGGGTGGCGGGCTGCGGAAAATCCTCGGTCGGGGTGGCTTTGGCGCAGGCTTTGGCCCTGCCCTACCGCGACGGCGATGATCTGCATCCGGCGGCGAATATCGTGAAAATGTCGCGGGGCGAGCCGCTGACGGATACCGATCGCTGGCCTTGGTTGGAACTGGTCGGGCAGGCTTTGCGCGCGCCGGGGATTGTCGGCTGTTCGGCTTTGAAGCGGGTGTATCGGGAGTTGATTGATAGGCAGGCGGGCGGCGGGGTGGTGTTTGTGCATCTTTCCGGCTCGCGGACGGTGATTGAAACGCGGATGCGGGCACGGACCGGGCATTTCATGCCGCCCGCCTTGCTTGATAGCCAGTTTGCGACTTTGGAGGTGCCGGCGGCTCACGAGCGCGCCGTGGTGGTAGATATTGATCAGCCGATGGAGATGGTGGTCGCAGAGATTATTCTGAAACTTGGGGAATTGCGGCAGGCCACTGGGGGCTCACCCCCAGACCCCGAGGATATTTAAGCCAATGTGAATGCAAATAGATTAAAATTTGAGGGGTTTGGTGGGCGGTCAATTCGCACGGCTCACTCTTCTGCTGTTCTTAGCTCTTTCACATTGGCACAAATATCCCACGGGGGTCCGGGGGTGTGAAACCCCCGGCGCTGGCAGCTTGTTGCGATAGCATGCAAGAAAATCTCTGGCTTATTTACAGCGTCACCATGTTTTGAATCTCGCGTGCCAGCCGTGCCGCGACGGGTGGCAGGATCGCACCTGCGCGGGTGACGAGGCCGAAGGGTTCGACTTCGATGCCGAGATCAATGGCGAGTTCGGTGTAAGGCGCGTCGGGTGAAGCGGAGAAGCTGGTCACCACGGCGCGGGCGAGTGGGGCGATGGCGTTCGATTGTTGCAAGAGCGCGAAGATCAACAGGAACGACGCGGTCGAAAGCCGTTGCGGTGGGCTGGGCATTCCGCTTGCGTGCAGGCGGGCGTGCACGGCGCGGGACAGCAGCGAATCCGGCGGCGGCATCACCCAATCGTAAGCCAGCAGGTCTTCGGGCTGCGGGTTCGGATGATTGGCGAGCGGATGGCCTTTGCGTACCACCAGGCTGACGGGTTCGGTGGCGATGGGTGTCAGGGTAAACAGGTCGCGGGTTGGTCCTTCGGGCAGGCGACCGATGACAAAATCGAGACGTCCGGCGAGGAGTTGTTCGCACAAAAGATCTGAGGGTGACACCACGACTTCGACGGTGACTTGCGGTGCGGTCAGCCGCGCGTTGCGCAACGTTGGCAGCACGCGGTCGATGGCCGGGCCAGTCACCGCACCGATGCGAACATGGCCACTGGTGCCAGAGGCCACTTCACTCATATCGCGGGCGGCATCGCGCAGCTCCATCTGGATACGTTGGGCGCGGGTCGCTAGGGCTTGGCCCACAGCCGTCAAGCTCATCCCGCGCCCGGTGCGGTGGTGAACCGGTTGACCTACGATACGCTCCACCTCTGCCAGCAGACGCGAAGCGGCGGGCTGGGTGGAGCCGATCCGATCTGCCGCAAGACTAATATGGCTGGTTTCGGCCAAGGCGGCGAGCAAGCGCAAATGGCTAAGTTTTAGGCCGCGCTGAATCAACAAATCGCTTGTTGGGGGTTTTGACATATCAATCCTGCCATGTGTCCATACCATTTCATCATTTGACCGATATGTTAGCCTGTTGCAAGAGTGCCGCACGGTTCCGAGGGGCGCTGCTCGGTTGGACCTGTAGGGATATCGCGGCCAATGTGCCGCTTGGGAGGATATAGAATGCAAGTTTCAAGAAGGGCGCTTTTGGCGCTGGGCGGCGCTGCGGCTGCAACGACCGTGTTCGGTCTGCCAGCTTTTGCGCAAGACAAAGGCACCATCGGCATCGCAATGCCGACGCAATCTTCGGCACGTTGGATCTCGGACGGCAAATCGATGGTGGATCAGTTCACCGCCGCTGGCTACACCACCGATCTGCAATATGCAGAAGATGACATTCCAAACCAGTTGAGCCAGATCGAAAACATGATCACCAATGGCGTCAAAGCTTTGGTGATTGCAGCGATCGACGGCACCACTTTGTCGAACGCTTTGGACGCGGCCAACAAGGCTGGCATCAAGATCATCGCTTATGACCGTCTGATCCGCGATTCTGGCTCGGTCGATTACTATGCGACGTTCGACAACTTCAAAGTCGGCGTGCAGCAGGCGACTTCGCTGGTTGAAGGTCTGAAAGAGCGCTTCCCAGATACCAAGCCTTGGAACGTTGAATTGTTCGGCGGCTCCCCGGACGATAACAACGCGTTCTTCTTCTATGATGGCGCGATGTCGGTGTTGCAGCCAATGATCGACTCGGGCGAGATCGTTATTCCGTCGGGCCAAACTGGCATGAAGGTTGTCGGCACTCTGCGTTGGGATGCGGCTGTGGCCCAATCCCGCATGGATAACCTGCTGTCGTCGAACTACGGCGACAAGGTTCTGCACGGCGCGCTGTCGCCTTACGATGGTCTGTCGATCGGTATCCTGTCGTCAGTTAAGGGCGTCGGCTACGGTTCGGGCGATCTGAAAATGCCAATCGTGACTGGCCAGGATTGCGAAGTGCCGTCGGTGAAGTCGATCATCGCTGGTGAGCAGTATTCGTCGATCTTCAAAGACACCCGCGAGCTGGCGAAAGTCACCGTGAAAATGGTCGATGCGGTGCTTTCGGGCGCAGAGCCAGAGATCAACGACACCAAAACCTATGACAACGGCGTCAAAGTTGTGCCGTCGTATCTGCTGGAAAGCCAGCCGGTCAACGCCACCAACTACGAAGCTGTGCTGGTCACTTCGGGCTACTACACCGCTGACGAGCTGAAATAAGCGAACTCCGTGCCCGCCCATTGGCGTCTTTGGGCGGGCACGGATTTTAGGAGGAAATCATGACAGCATTGTTGGAAATGCGGGGGATCACCAAGGTCTTTCCGGGTGTTCGGGCGTTGGATAACGTGTCGCTTACGGTTCAGCCCGGCGAGATCCACGCGATCTGCGGTGAGAATGGCGCGGGCAAATCCACCCTGATGAAGGTGCTGTCAGGGGTTTATCCGTTTGGCTCTTATGAGGGCGATATAATTTATGACGGCGAGACGTTGGCTTGCCGCAACATCCGCGACAGTGAAGCGCGCGGGATTATCATTATTCACCAGGAACTTGCGCTGGTGCCGTTGCTGTCGATTGCCGAGAACTTGTTTCTTGGCAACGAGGTGGCGAAGAACGGTGTGATTAACTGGGGCGAAGCCTATCAGCGCACTGAGGGGCTGTTGAAGAAGGTCGGCTTGAACGAACTGCCGACCACCAAAGTGGAAAAGCTCGGCGTTGGTAAGCAGCAGTTGATTGAGATCGCCAAGGCTTTGGCCAAGGATGTGCGGTTGTTGATCTTGGATGAGCCGACCGCGGCTTTGCAAGAGAATGACAGCCAGAAACTGCTCGACCTGATGCTGGAGTTGAAGGCGCAGGGGGTTACTCAGATCATCATCAGCCACAAGCTGAACGAGATTTCCCGCGTGGCTGACCGTATCACGGTGATCCGCGATGGCGCTTCGGTGTCAACGATGGACAAGCATGAGATCACCGAGGACCGCATCATCCGCGACATGGTGGGGCGCGATATGGCGCATCGCTACCCCGAGCGGGTGTCGAATGTCGGTGAGACGCTGATGGAGGTGGCGAACTGGAGCGTTTGGCATCCCGAGCAGGCGGATCGGCAGATCATCAAGGATGTGTCGCTGAATGTGAAAAAGGGTGAGATCGTCGGCATTGCGGGGCTGATGGGCACCGGGCGGACCGAGCTTGCGATGTCGATCTTCGGGCGGTCTTATGGCAAGGGTCACAAGGGCTCGGTCAAGATGCATGGCAAGGAAGTCGATGTCTCGACAGTGACCAAAGCGGTGAGGGCGGGGATTTCTTATGTCACCGAGGATCGCAAGGGGCTGGGACTGATCCTTGAAGAACCGATTGTGAAGAACGTCACGCTGGCCAATCTGCCGGGGGTGTCGTTGCGCGGCGTGCTGGACAAGCGGCGCGAAACCCGGGTGGCTGAAGGCTATCGCAAGCAACTCGCCATCCGCACCCCGGGGGTGCAGCAAAAGGTGATGAACCTGTCGGGCGGCAATCAGCAAAAGGTGGTGTTGTCAAAATGGCTGTTCACCAACCCTGAAGTGCTGATCCTCGATGAGCCGACGCGCGGCATCGACGTGGGCGCGAAGTTTGAGATTTACACCATCATGAAGGAACTCGCCGAACAGGGCCGTTCCATCGTGATGATCAGCTCGGAAATGCCCGAGCTGTTGGGCATGTGCGACCGCATCTATGTGATGAACGAGGGGCGGATCGTGGGAGAATTGGGCCGGGATGAGGCAAGCCAAGAGAAAATCATGGCGTTGATCCTGAAGGGCGAAGGGAAGGCTGCATAATGGCACAAGACAAAAAATCCGGCTCGGCTTTGGGCGAACGTCTGCGCGAAAATGGTATGTTGCTGGCGCTGGTCGCCATCGTGGCGCTGTTCTCGATTTTGCTGGCACAACAGGGCAAAACGTTCTTGCAGCCGCAAAACATCACCAACATTTTCTTGCAGAATGGCCATGTGATTATCCTCGCTTTGGGGATGCTGCTGGTGATTGTGGCGGGGCATATTGACCTTTCGGTGGGCTCGGTTGCGGCGTTTACCGGGGCGGTTGCGGCTTATCTGACGGTGAAACTGGGCTGGCCGTTCTATGTGGTGATCCCGGCGACGCTGGTGGTTGGCGGCTGTATCGGGGCTATTCAAGGCTATTGGGTGGCGTTCTGGCGCATCCCTTCGTTCATCGTGACGCTTGCGGGCATGATGGTGTTCCGGGGGGCTACGATGTGGATGCTCGGCGGGCAGAACATCGGGCCGTTTCCAAAAGAATTCCAAGCGATTTCAAGCGGTTTCCTGCCGGATTTGACCGGGATGGATAAGCCGCATGGCCTGACGGTGATCTTGGTGGTGCTGGCGATTGGCGCGCAGTTTTGGCTCGGTTTCCGGGCGCGGGCGCGCGATGCCGAGTTTGGCATTGAAGCCGAGCCGATGGCTTTGTTCATGGGCCGCACTGCGCTGATCGCGGCGGCGACGGGGTTTGTCGGCTACCAGTTGGCCTATCTGAAAGGTCTGCCAAACGTGTTGGTGGTGCTGATCGTGCTGACCGTGCTCTATGCGTTCTTCACCGAAAATACCACGATGGGGCGGCGGATTTACGCGGTGGGCGGCAATGAGAAAGCCGCCAAACTGTCGGGTATCCGCAGCGACCGTCTGGTGTTCGCTTGTTTCGTCAACATGGGCGTTCTGGCGGCTTTGGCGGGGATGATGGTGACGGCGCGGTTGAACTCGGCAACGCCTAAGGCTGGCACCGGGTTTGAGTTGGACGCGATTGCTTCGGTGTTCATCGGCGGCGCGTCAATGACGGGCGGTTCGGGCAAGATTGTCGGCGTGGTGATCGGTGCGCTGATCATGGGCGTGATGAACATGGGCATGTCGATCATGGGCATCGGCATTGATTATCAGCAGATGATCAAGGGCTTGGTGCTGTTGGCCGCTGTGATCTTTGACGTCTATAACAAAGCGAAATAAGGCAGGAATGTCATGCTGTTGTCTCAGATAATGAATGTAGACGGGTCGCTGAGTGTTGTGGCGCGTGAAGGCTCGGAAGCGGCGATTGTGCGCGGTGCTGTCAGCACCTATGCGCTCGCGGCTGAGGCTTTGGCGCAGGGTCGTGGTCTGGCCGAAGTGATTGCCGCGCGCGGTTTGGGTGAGGCGGTCGATCTTGTGAGTTTGGCTGCGGCTGGGCGGTTGGCGTTGCCGATCACCCACCCGGATCTGACGCATATGCATCTGACTGGCACCGGGTTGACGCATTTGGGCTCGGCTGCGACGCGCGATGCGATGCATACCAAGTTGGGCGAGGCAGCGGTTCTGACGGATTCGATGAAGATGTTCCAGATGGGGCTGGCCGATGGTCGGCCTGCGCCGGGGCAAGTCGGCGTGCAGCCGGAGTGGTTTTATAAGGGCAACGGTTATACTGCTGTTGCTCCAGGTTCGGCTTTGACCTCACCGGGGTTTGCGCTGGATGGTGGTGAAGAACCTGAACTCGCCGGGATTTACCTGATTGACGCGGATGGCGGCCCTGCCCGCGTCGGCTGGGCCTTGGCGAATGAGTTTTCCGACCATGTGACCGAGCGGATCAACTATCTGTTCCTTGCGCATTCCAAACTGCGTGAAGCCTCGTTCGGACCGGAGTTGTTGGTCGGCGATCTGCCGATGGATGTGCGCGGCGCAAGCCGGATTTACCGCGATGGTAAGGCGATTTTCGACAAGCCGTTCCTGTCGGGGGAGGCGAACATGTCGCATACGTTCGCGAACTTGGAGCATCACCACTTCAAATATGATCTGTTCCGTCAGCCCGGCGATCTGCATGTGCATATGTTCGGCACCGCGACCTTGAGTTTCGCGGATGGGCTGAATGTGCTGCCCGGCGATGTGTTTGAGATTCAAGTCGATGCGTTCGGTCTGCCGCTGCGCAATACTTTGGCCGTTGCCCCTGCCCTGCAGGGTGCGGTGACCGTTAAGCAACTCTGAGGATAACATGACCTTCAAACCCGCCGAATGGCCCCGCAAACTGCGCTCGCAAACTTGGTTTGGCGGCACGTCGAAGGACAATATCTATCACCGTGGTTGGATGAAAAACCAAGGCTTCCCACCGGATTTGTTCGATGGCCGCCCGGTGATCGGGATTTTGAACACATGGTCGGAATTGACCCCCTGCAACGCGCATTTGCGCGATCTGGCAGAGCGGGTGAAGCATGGGATTTATGAGGCGGGCGGGTTCCCGGTTGAGGTTCCGGTGTTTTCGGCTTCGGAAAGCGCGTTCCGCCCGACTGCGATGATGTTCCGCAACCTCGCCGCGATGGCGGTTGAGGAAGCGATGCGCGGGCAGCCGATGGATGGCTGCGTGCTGATGGTCGGTTGCGATAAAACCACGCCTTCGTTGTTGATGGCGGCGGCGAGCACCGATATTCCGTCGATCGTGGTGACCGGCGGGCCGATGCTGAACGGCTATTACAAGAATGAGCGGGTTGGCTCGGGGACTCACTTGTGGAAGTTTTCTGAGGCCGTGAAGGCCGGGACGATGACCAAAGAGGAGTTCGTTGACGCGGAAGCTTCGATGAGCCGTTCGCCCGGTTCGTGCAATACTATGGGGACGGCGAGCACCATGGCGTCGATGGCGGAAGCATTGGGCATGGCTTTGTCGGGCAATGCGGCTATTCCGGCGGTGGACAGTCGGCGTCGGGTGATGGCCCAGATTACCGGGCGGCGGATTGTGCAGATGGTCAAGGATGATCTGAAACCGTCCGATATCCTGAAGAAGGAGGCGTTTGAAAACGCCATCCGCACCAATGCGGCGATTGGTGGGTCTACGAATGCGGTGATCCATTTGCTCGCGATTGCGGGCCGGGTTGGCATTGATCTGACGCTGGAAGATTGGGACCGTTGCGGCCGCGATGTGCCGACGATTGTGAACCTGATGCCGTCGGGCAAATACCTGATGGAGGAATTCTTCTACGCGGGCGGTCTGCCCGTGGTGATCAAACGGCTTGGCGAAGCGGGTCTGCTGCACAAGGATGCGCTGACGGTTTCGGGTGAGACGGCTTGGGAGCAGGTCAAGGATGTGGTGAACCACAACGACGACGTGATCCTGCCTGCCGATAAGGCGCTGGCGCAATCGGGTGGCGTGGTGGTGGTGAAGGGCAATCTGGCACCGAAAGGCGCGGTGTTGAAGCCCTCGGCTGCGACGGCGGCGCTACTGACCCACCGGGGTCGCGCCGTGGTGTTTGAGGATATCGACGACTACAAAGCCAAGATCAACGACGAGGATCTCGACATTGACGAGACCTGCATCATGGTGCTGAAAAACTGCGGGCCGAAGGGTTATCCGGGCATGGCAGAGGTCGGCAATATGGGCCTGCCACCGAAGATTTTGCGTAAAGGCATCACCGATATGGTGCGGATTTCCGATGCGCGGATGTCGGGGACGGCTTATGGCACGGTTGTGCTGCACACCTCGCCGGAAGCGGCTGCGGGTGGGCCGTTGGCTGTGGTGCAGAACGGCGATTTCATCGAGTTGGACGTGCCGAACCGTCGCCTGCATCTGGATATTTCGGATGAGGAACTTGCGGCGCGGTTGGCGAAATGGGTGCCGATCCATCCTTTGTATCAAAGCGGTTACGGCTGGCTGCATCAGCGCCATGTTGAGGGGGCCGATACCGGGGCTGACCTCGATTTCCTCAAAGGCGCGCGCGGCAATGCGGTGGGCAAGGATTCGCATTGATGCCCAATCCAATGAAAGTGGCTCTGGTTGGCATCGGCAAGATCGCGATTGATCAGCATGTTCCGGCGATTGCTGGATCGGCGGATTGGGAGCTGTCGGCGACGGTATCGCGCAAAGGCTCGGTTGAAGGCGTCGAGGCGTTTGACGATTTCGCAGCGTTTTTGACGGCTCGCCCGGATGTGTCGGTGGTATCTTTGTGCCTGCCGCCAGTGCCTCGGTTCGACTATGCCGAAGCCGCGCTGCTGGCGGGTCGGCATGTGATGCTGGAGAAACCGCCGGGAGCAACCTTGGCCGAAGTCCATGCTTTACAGGCACTTGCAGCGGCTAAGGGGCTGACGCTTTACACCACATGGCACAGCCGCATGGCACATGCGGTGGCCCCGGCAAAGGCTTGGCTGGCGGATAAACGCATTCTCAAAGCCCATATCACTTGGCGCGAGGATGTGCGGAAATGGCATCCGGGGCAGGATTGGGTGTTTGAACCGGGCGGCATGGGGGTGTTTGATCCGGGCATTAACGCGCTGTCGATCCTGACCGAAATCCTCCCCGCGCCGGTGCATCTGACCGCTGCGAGCCTTGAGTTTCCGTCGAACCGTCAAACTCCGATTGCCGCCAAACTGACCTTCTCGGGCAATGTCACCGCCGATTTCGATTGGCGGCAAACCGGGCCGCAGACTTGGGACATTGAGATCGACACCGACCAAGGCCCGATGGCTTTGCGGATGGGTGGCAATGTGCTGGAAATCGCGGGCCAGCCCTCGGCGGGCGAAAATACCATCATGGGCGAGTATCCGGCGCTTTATAAACGCATGGCCGAACTGGTGGCGCAAGGTGGCTCAGAGGTTGATCTCGCGCCAATGGTACATGTCGCTGATGCGCTGACTTTGGGCCGACGCATTGAAACTGCGGCCTTCGACTTCTAATTTCACATTGGCCTAAATATCCCACGGGTGAGCCGTTTGATTCGCCATTGGTTAAAGAACAAATGGCTCGGGGGGCGTGAAACCCCCAGCCGCTGCTGAAAGGAACCACCATGCTAACTGGCAAACACCTCATCGCGGGCACTTGGGTCGCGGGCGACGCGACTTTTCTCTCCTCTCCGGCGACGGGCGAGGCTTTGGCTTTTGCGGTCGGCACTCCGGCGCATATTGATGCGGCCGCGAAGGGCGCCGAGGCAGCTTATCCCAGCTATTCGGCTTTGAGCCGGGAAGCGCGGGCGGCTTTCCTCGACAAGATCGCTGACGAGATTGAAGCGCGCGGGCCGGAAATTACCGCGATTGGCACCTCTGAAACCGGGCTGCCAGCGGGGCGGCTGGAGGGGGAGCGCGGTCGCACCACGGGCCAGCTGCGGCTGTTTGCCAACCACATTCGCAAGGGCGACTATCTCGATCGCCGCTTCGATGCAGCGCAACCGGACCGCGCGCCAGCTGCGCGGCCGGAAATCCGCATGATGCAGGTTCCGGTTGGGCCAGTTGGGGTGTTTGGGGCGTCTAACTTCCCGCTGGCGTTCTCAACGGGGGGTGGTGATACCGCTTCGGCACTGGCGGCGGGCTGCCCCGTGGTGGTTAAGGGCCATTCGGCGCATCCGGGCACAGGTGAGATTATCGCGCAAGCCATTGAGGCGGCTATCAAAGCTTCGGGATTGCATCCCGGCGTGTTTTCTTTGGTGCAAGGTGGTAACCGCGATGTCGGCGAGGCTTTGGTGCAGCATCCGCTGATCAAAGCGGTGGGCTTTACAGGGTCTTTGGGCGGTGGCCGCGCGCTGTTTGACCTTTGCGCACAGCGTCCTGAACCGATTCCGTTCTTTGGGGAGTTGGGTTCGGTCAACCCAATGTTCCTGCTGCCCGCTGCCGTCGCGGCGCGCGGTGAGGCGCTGGGTTCGGGCTGGGCTGGATCTTTGACGATGGGAGCTGGCCAGTTTTGCACAAACCCGGGCATCGTGGTGGTGATCGACGGTGCCGAGACGCAAGGCTTCATCGACGCGGCCAAGGCGGCGCTGGCAAAAGTTGGCGCGCAGACCATGCTGACCGATGGTATCGCGCAAGCCTACCGTTCCGGGCGCGACAAGATCGCAGCGGCGACAGGCGTGCAGGAAGTGCTGACCTCGGTTTGCGACATGCGCCAAGCCAGCCCGTATTTGTTCGAAGTTTCGGGTGCTGATTGGCTGGCCAATCATGCCTTGGGCGAGGAAGTGTTCGGGCCTTTGGGCCTGATCGTGCGGGTGCGCGATTTCGCTGAGATGCAGGCGGTTGCGGCCGCGTTGCAGGGCCAACTGACCTGCACGTTGCACATCGACCCTGCGGATTACCCGCAGGCGCGCGTGTTGTTGCCCGTGCTGGAACGCAAGGCGGGCCGGATCCTCGCCAACGGCTTCCCGACTGGCGTTGAGGTGGTCGATGCGCAGGTGCATGGCGGGCCGTATCCGGCCTCGACCAACTTTGGCGCGACGAGCGTAGGGACACTGTCAATCCGGCGCTGGTTGCGTCCGGTGGCGTTCCAGAACCTGCCAGCGGAGTTGTTTCCGGCGGATTTGGTTTAAATTTCAAAGTCTTGTGCTCTGCATCAAACGCCGGGGGTTTCACACCCCCGGACCCCGGTGGGATATTTGAGCAGAGAGGATGACAATTTTAGCTAAGTTTTAGGTATTTAGAGCAAGCCTCTGGCGGCCAAATTGCGCATAAGGGCGGATGTGCCGAAGGTCCATTCTGGGGCTTCTGTCGACAGGCGCACGGTGTTGCGCAGGGTGCCGAGTTCGGGTGCGGCGATGGTGACCACGTCGCCAAGATGGTGGGTGAAGCCCTGCCCCGGCCCGTCGCGGTCTTGCACCGGTGAAAACATCGTGCCGCAGTAAAGCATGAAACCGTCGGGATATTGGTGATGGCGGCCCCTTGTTTGTGCCACCAGATCGGCGGGGTCGCGGCTGATTTGGCTCATCGAGGAAGCACCCGTCAGATGGAAGCCGTCTTCGCCTGTGACGGTCAGGGTGAGGTTCAGGTTGCGAACGGTATCCATGGTGAAATCGGCGTCAAAAACGCGGATGAACGGGCCGATACTGGCCGCTGCGTTGTTGTCTTTCGCCTTGCCAAGTAGCAGCGCAGAGCGGCCCTCGACATCGCGCAGATTGACATCATTGCCCAAAGTTGCGCCGACAATTTGGCCCGTGGAGTTGACCGCCAGCACCACCTCCGGCTCGGGGTTGTTCCATTTGCTGATCGGGTGCAGGCCGACCGACGCACCGTAGCCCACCGCCGACATTGCTTGCGCCTTGGTGAACACCTCGGCATCCGGGCCGATGCCGACTTCGAGATACTGGCTCCACAGATTTTCGGCTTGGAGCAAGGCTTTAACCTCGGCCGCTTTGGTGGAGCCTGGGATCAGATCGCGCAAGGAATTGCCGATCATATCGGCCACGCGGGCGCGAATTTCGGCGGCACGCGCGGGGTTGCCGGCGGCACGTTCTTCGATCACCCGCTCCACCATCGAGCGCGCGAAAGTAACGCCGCAAGCTTTGACTGCCTGCAGATCATTCGGGGCAAGCAGGTGGGTTTGGGCTTGGTCGGGTTCGATGGAATTTGCGGCGAGATCGGTGAGTTGGCCTATAGGTTCGCCTTGGATACCAGAGATAAAGCCAGCGATATCAGGCTGTTCCAGCGCATCGCGCATAGTCGGCGCGGCTTTTGTGGTGATGTCGATCACGTTGCCATCGCGCAGTGTAACAAGGCTGGGGCCGATGCCAGCGCGCCAAATGCGGCCAAGCCAAATGCCGTTCGGCAGGGTGAGATTTGCATTTTCGGACATCATTGCGCCTTTGATTTGCTTGCGGCGAGACTGCTGGATTTCGCAGCCCGTGTCGATGGTCTAGCGCGGCCCACCGCCCTGCCTGATCCAGCCGAAGTAGTCGGCGCTGCCCATCTGGCCGCCCTTCAGCGCCAGTTGCAAACCGTCATGCACGCCATCGCCGTGGGCTGTGAACAACGCAGCACCCGGGATGGTGGGGGCCAGTGCGGAAAGCGCGAACAGGCCCAGCTGACGCGCGCCGTGACCAGAAGTATCGCCGCCCGAGATCACTGCTCGGCGAATGTTGGAGGTCTTTAGCGTGGCGTCGAGCACCCGGCCAAGACTTTCGCCGATGCGCTGATTGGCAGCCTCGACGGTGATTTCGGTATGGCTGAGCGCGGCTCGGAATGCGGCAACGGCAGGATCGCTGGGGCCAGCGGCGGTCAGGATCAGCGGGCTTTGGCCTTGCGCGATGATGGTCAGCGCCGAAGCGGTCGCCTCGGCTTCGCCGCCTGTGGGGTCGGATAGCAGAGTTGCGGCGTTCAGACGAACAAGGCCGAAGCCATTTGCGGCGGACCATTCGATCTGCGCCGCGGTGGTCGGCGAGACCGAACCGGAGACCGCGACGATCTGCGCGACCTTGCCAGCAGAAGCGGTTGCGCTGGCGGACGGAAGAAGCCCCTCACGCTGCCAATGTTCGATAAGTGCATATTCAATGCCTTGTGACCCGACCAGCAGTCGCAAATTGTCGCGATTCTGCCAGATCAATCGACCTGCGGCCGCATCAGTTTCTGCCGTCATCGCATCGAAGCTGAGCAAACGGGAGGATTTCAGTGCGGCATTTAGCGCGGCTTGAGCGGTTTCGGAATCGGCCAAAGCCTCTAAATCCAGCAACGCCGAGGGTAGCGCAGACAGCGTGGCGAGGTGGCGCAAGACGTCGGATTCGGCCATCGGTGTAACCGGATGTTGCGCCATCACCGGGTGACGATCGAGGCGAAACACGCCCTGCGGTGTACCCGCAAACAAATGGCCGAACGCTTGGTAGCGGCGCATCCGGGGCGCGGCGGTCAACACAGGGATGCCAGCCGACGGGCGCGCTTGCAGGGCAAGATCAATCGCGGCTCCGATATTGCCAACATGGCGCGCGGAATCGAGGGTGGAGCAGATTTTATAGTGCAGGAAAGGTGCGTTCAGTGCAGCGAGAAAGGCCAGCGGCACTGGCATATTTTGCGCCATCCATTCAGGGCCGTGGCTGCGCGCAGTGGAAGCGATGCCGAGGCCGCGGACGCCGGGAAATCGCGCAAGTTGCTCCGGTGTCGGGGTGTCGAAGAACAGGATCGATGGCAGGCCCGCAAAGGTTAATGCCTCCATGACCGCGGCCGAGCCAGTAAAATCATCGCCGTACCACGTCAGCAGCAGGCCATTCGGCAGCGATTGAGCCATGTTTATTCCTTCGACTTGACCTTGTCATATTATCTCATCATACCAGTTGAGCAATAGACGAATGGTGGAGACGAAAATGACCAAAATTGCGCTGTTTGGAGCGGGCGGGAAGATGGGCGTGCGGCTGTCGCGCAACCTCGCGAAGACAGATTATACCGTGGCCCATGTTGAGCTTTCCGAAGCCGGGCAAGCGCGGTTAAAGGACGCCGTTGGGGCAGATTGTGTGACTGCAGCGGAGGCTGTACTGGGTGCCGATGTGGTGGTTCTGGCCGTACCGGATACCGCGATCGGCAAAGTTGCCGCGATGGTGGTACCGATGGTGGCACCGGGGACGATTGTGATCTGCTTGGATGCTGCCGCACCCTTTGCCGGGCATCTGCCACCGCGCGAAGACATCACCTATTTTGTCACCCACCCCTGCCATCCGCCGATTTTTAACGATGAAACCGACCCGGAAGCCAAGCGCGATTTCTTCGGAGGTGTGGCTGCAAAACAGGGCGTTGTTAACGCTTTGATGCAGGGACCGGATGCGCATTATGCGGTGGGTGAGGCGGTGGCGAAGGCGATTTTTGCGCCAGTTGCGCGCTCCCATCGGGTGACGGTTGAGCAAATGGCGATGCTGGAGCCGGGGCTTTCCGAGACCGTCGTGGCGTCGCTATTGGTGGTGATGCGCGAGGCGATGGACGAATGTGTGGCGCGCGGTGTGCCGCAAGCGGCAGCCCGCGACTTTTTGCTTGGGCATATGAACATCTTGGCGGCTGTAATCTTTGACGAACAGCCGGGCGTGTTCTCTGACGCTTGCAACAAAGCGATTGAGTTCGGCAAGCCAATGCTGATGCGCGATGACTGGAAAAAAGTATTTGAATGGGACGAGATTACTGCGTCTATTCAACGAATTACCTGAGGTAGTTGAAGTAACTAGTGCGCCCTCGGTAGAAATACCGGGGGTATTTTCATTTGTCGCCGAATTTCTCGATGGCTTGCGCTAACTCTTTGTGATCCTTAGCATAATCGGCCAACGATACGCCTTCTACTGCGGCCTCCCACGCTTGGCGAATGGCAGCCACTCCACTCGCCGCACCGCCGGGATGGCCGTGAATACCGCCGCCGCCGAGATACATCAGATCGGTAGTCTGACCGGTGCGAGCGTAAGTTTCGACCGCTTGACCGCCCCATTGACCAGATCCCACTACGGGCAGCGGACGGTCGGCTGGGCTGAAAATTGGGGTCATGCAATCGTGGAACGAGCGTACGAAACTCTCGTCAGGCTCCCAGTATTTCGCGGCTATGCCATTGATCTGAAACTGATCTACCCCGAGCAACCGCCAGATTTTGCCCCAAGCGGTGAACTGCATTCCCAGACCGGGATGCCGGGTTAAGATGTCCCAGCCATTGCGATGGGCGTGAAGGCACAGAGCGGAGCGTTTTCGCAGGTAAGTTATGCCGCCGTAGCCGACGGAATTGATGTTAATTACGGCCGCATTGCCACCCGCGGAAAGCACAAGATCATGGTTTTCCATCATAATATCTGGATCAGCCGACGAGATCCCCCAAGCATACATCACGCGTTTGCCAGTGCGCTGTTCATGCGCATCAATCACCGGCATCACGGCGGCGATGCGATCAGCCAGCGGCGAGTAGCCGGGGCTCATCAGCTTTTCATCATCCTTAATGAAGTCAACTCCGGCCTCGCAAAGCTCTTTCACCATCAGTGCAGTCTCGGGCGGCGCGAGGCCCAAAGCGGGCTTGATGATCGAACCGATGATTGGGCGATCATAGACATTGGTTAACTTGCGCGAGCCGTCGATACCGAATTGCGGACCGGGATGTCGGGCAAAAGCAGGTGGCAGATCGAAGTCCATCACCCGCACGCCAGACAGGCCGCGCACCGAAAAAACTCCGCCAACCGTGATGGTCATTAGCGCCGCAATATCGGTGCCGACAGCTTCAAGCGGATAGCCAATCACCACATCGGCGCGGTGAAATCTGTGGCCTTCGGACGGAAAAGACGACAATTCCGTGTCGGGAAGCGGAGTGATTTTCAACACGCGCGCGGCGCAGCGGGCTTTGACTTCGGCAGTCTCGCCGGGCAGATCCGTGAAGGTGCCTGTCGATTGATCCGAGGCGATTTTCGCCGCCAAAGCCGCCATGTCGCCGGAGGTTTCCAGACGATAAATCACGCGGATCAAGTCTTCGGGCATGGGCTGGCCTTTCGTCGGGTGTTGCTCTTGCATACTCATCATACCTGTTGAATTCAAGCACCTAGCGTGGCAGAGTTCAGCCAGTTTGTAAGGAGCGCGCTTTGCCTGAACCCTTGATCGGTGCCGTGATCGGCTGCGGATTTTTCGCGCAAAATCAACTTCATGCTTGGTCGGACCTGGCCGATGCTCAGATTGTAGCTTTATGTGATCGCGATCCCGTGCGGTTGGCGGAAACTGCCGCGCGGTTTGGCATTGCGCGCACATACACCGATGCGGGTGAGATGTTTGCCGCCGAGAATTTGGATTTTGTCGATATCGCAACCACGGTTGCCTCGCATCGGCTCCTGGTAAAAATCGCGGCGCAGGCTGGGGTGCATGTGATCTGCCAAAAGCCGTTTGCCGCTAATATGACGGATGCGCGCGCCATGGCGGCGGCAGTGGATGCTGCCGGTAAGACGCTGATGGTACACGAGAATTTCCGCTGGCAATCTGCAGTGCGACGGGTGATTGAGATCGTGCGCTCGGGTGCGTTGGGTGAGGTTTTCTTTGGCCGGGTGAGCTTTCGGTCGGGCTTTGATGTGTTCTCGGGCCAGCCTTATCTGGCCGAGGGTGAACGCTTTATCATTGAGGATCTAGGCATCCATATCCTTGATATTGCTCGGGCTTTGTTCGGCGATGTGGTGCGGTTGACGGCCACGACCAAGCGGATCAATCCTGCGATCAACGGCGAGGACGTTGCGACGATGCTGTTGACGCATGGCGGGGGTGCGACCAGCGTGGTCGATTGTTCTTATGCCACAAAGCGCAGCCCAGAGACGTTTCCGGAAAGTTTGATTGAAATTGACGGCACTTTGGGCAGTTTGCGGCTGGATGCGGGCTATCGGTTGCAGATGGGCAATCGGGTGGAAAATCTAACACCGCCGGTGCTGGCCTGGGCGAGCAAGCCTTGGCACAATATTCAGGAGAGCGTGCTGCATATTCAGCGGCATTTTCTAGATTGCATCGCGGCGGGCGTGCAGCCGGAAACCTCGGGCGCGGACAATTTGCAGACTTTGGCGCTGGTTGAGGCCGCCTATTTGTCGGCTGCCGAGGGCCGTAGTGTGGCACTGGCAGAGCTATGAAAATCACTGCGGGTGCGCTGAATTTCGACTATGACAGCGGCGCGCTGCGGCGGATTTGCCTTGGCGAGGTTGAGATCATTCGCGGCATCGCCTATCTGGTGCGTGACAAGGATTGGGGCACGTTGGTGCCGCAAATATACGATGAACGTATTGAAGATAAACGGATTTCCTACAGCGCGACTTATGAGAGCAATAGCGCGCGGTTGGTGGTTAGCGTGGTTATCGACTTTGCGGAGGGGCTGGATTTCACCGCCGAGGCGCGGGCGATGGGCGATTTTGAAACCAATCGCGCGGGCTTTACGGTGCTGCATCCGATCAGTGGCGTGGCGGGGGCGCCGGTGACGGTTGAGCATTGCGATGGCAGCATTCGGGCGGCGCATTTCCCCAAGTTGATCGCGCCGTGGCAGCCGTTTCAAGACTTGCGAGCGCTGACGCATCACGCTGGCGGCTGGCAAATCAGCTGTCGGATGGAGGGCGACGCGTTTGAAATGGAGGATCAGCGGCAGTGGGGCGACGCGAGTTATAAGACTTACGTGCGGCCGTTGGCGCTGCCTTGGCCGTATGTGGTCGCGGATGGCGCAGCGTTTAGCCAAGCGGTGCGGCTGAGATGGCAAGCTGCGGGTTCGGTTGAAACCGCCCCGCCCGAGCCGCAAATCGCAGGGGTTTTCCCGCAAACTGCGCTTGTGATCACTGCGCAAGAGGCTTTGCTGGCTGCAACCCTGCCCGCTGATTTGGACGTGGTAAAACCGCAGCGGCTGCTCTGTCATTTTGATGCGACTTTGCATGGTCTGGCCGAGTTGCAAGCCTTCGCGGCGTTGCAGGCAGTGTATCATGCAGAGTTTGATCTGGAGCTGATCGCGCGCTGTGATGGCGACTTAGATCTTGAATTTGCTCGCCATGCCAAAGACTTGGAGATTTCTGGCCTGCGGGTGGCCTCGATCATGGTTTGCCCCTCGGTGGACCGACAATCGACGCCGCCAGGTTCGGCTTGGCCGCCCTGCCCGGCTTTGGCCGACGTTTGTAAAGCGGCGCGGTTGGCGTTTCCCGGCGTGATTTTGGGCGGCGGCATGGTCAGTTTTTTCCCGGAACTGAACCGCAAACCGCCGCCGGTTGCGCTGTTGGATTTCGTCAGCCACGGGCTTTGCCCTATTGTGCATGATGCGAGCGATGCGGGCGTGATGCAGACTTTGGAGGCTGTGCCGCATATCACCGCGACCGCCCGCAGCATCATTGGTGCCAAGCAATATCGGCTGGGCCCGAGCACGATTGCGATGCGGCAGAACCCGTATGGGTCGCGCACGATCCCGAACCCAGAGCAGGCGCGGGTCTGCATGTCCGACGACGATCCGCGCCATCGCGAGCTTTTTGGCGCGGCTTATACGGTGGGATTGGCGGCGGCTTTGGTCGGTTCTGGTGTGGAGATTTGGACTCCGGCTGGGCTTTATGGCCCGCGCGGGGTGATGGATTGGGATGGGCAGGTCTATCCATTGGCTGAGGTTTTGGCGGTTTTGGCGGAGCGGGCGGGGCAACAGGTCCGGGCTGAAATCGTGCCCGAACGCCGCGCGAGCTTGCATTTTGAGGGTGGCGCTGTGCGGGCAGACTTGGCGGAACACCGCTGGTCGCAGGAATTGGGCGCAAAATGAGTTCGGAAAAGATCACCCGGCAAAAGCTTTCGGATCAGGTGTTTGACCGGCTGCGCGCGATGATTTTGACTGGTGAGTTGGCTGCGGGAGAGGTGGTGCCGTCGGAACGCGCGCTGATGTTGCGGTTCGGCGTCGGGCGACCTGCGGTGCGCGAGGCGCTGCAACAAATGCATACGATGGGGCTGATCACCATCGCGCATGGTGAGCGCAGCCGGGTTAAGCCATTGAATGCAGGCGCTGTTTTGGACCAAGTCGACGCGGTGGCGCAGCTTTTGCTGTCGGCGGAACCGGGAGCTTTGGCGCATCTGAAAGAGGCGCGGCGGCTGTTCGAATCCGGCATGGTGCGGATTGCGGCTGCGAGGGCGGTCGAGGCGGACGTGGTCGATCTGTCAGACATTTTGGATGAACAGCGTCGCTGCCTTGCTGATCCGCGCGCCTTTATTGCCGCCGACATGGCCTTTCACACTCGGATCGCGGCGATGACCGCCAATCCGATCATGCTCGCTGTATCGCAGGCGATGCTGAAATGGCTGTTTCACTATCACTCGGCGCTGCTGCACTGGTCTGGCAAGGAAGAAGTGACGCTGTTGGAGCACGCACGGATCATCGAGCGGATTGCGGCGCGGGACGGCGATGGCGCGGTGGCAGCGATGCAGGCACATATCGCGCGCTCGGCGGATGTGATCGCGCATCACTAAGGCTCGCTCCATTATGGTCATATGTTCTGACGGAGGCCATTTTGGCCGATGTAGGATGCCTCCGGCGGGGATATTTATGAGTAGATGAAACAATTTTAGATAAGTTTTAGACACTTAGCTTAGGACTTTGGCGAATTCTTCGATGATCATACAGGCGCTGACGGCTCCGGGGTCTTTGTGGCCCAAACTGCGTTCGCCCAGTCGTGCGGCGCGGCCTAAACTGGCTTGCATTTGCGCAGTGGCATCGGCTCCGCTTTGGGCGGCTCGCAGTATTTCGGGCCAGGTAGCGCCGGATTTGGCGGCTTCTGACGCAGGGTGCCATGCGTCGATCATGGTTTTTTGCCCCGGTTCAGCTTTGCCGCGATGCGCAATGCCTTCGGCCATAGCGGTGATCAGGTCGGGCGTTTCAGCGCCAGGCATTGCGGCGCGCGGGCCTGCTGTTTTTGCCGCGCGCATGAAGGCCGTAGCGTAAAGCGGGCCGGATGAGGCTCCGACCGCGTTCAGGAAAGCCTTCGCGGCTGCGTTAAATTGGTCTTGCAGGGTGGCTAGGTTGGGCACGGCTGCGGCTGCGGCTTGCATACCCTGCTCCATCGCAATGCCGTGATCGGCGTCTCCGATCAGACCATCCAGCGCGCAGAGGGCGTCGCGTTCGGCGGCCATGCGGCCGGCGAGGTTTGCGAACAGATCCGTGAGGTCTTGTGTCGTGAAATCCATCGCTTAGCCAACCCGGAACATGGCGCAATCGCAGGGATGGTCGAGCAGTTGCGCCAGTTCCTCATCAAGGTGCATGATGGTTATCGACGCGCCGGCCATCTCCATCGAGGTGCAATACGGGCCGACGAGGGCGGTGTGAACCGTCAGATCAGCGGCGGCGAGACGCTCCGCGACGCGGGCATAAAGGATGTAAAGCTCCATCAGTGGCGTCGAACCCAGCGAGTTCACCAGCACTGCGACGTTGGCGCCTTTTGGCGCAGCCATCTCGGCCAAAATCGCGTCGATGATCTCGTCTGCGACGTCATTGGCGGGCTTCAAAGGCCCGCGCCGGATGCCGGGTTCGCCGTGGATGCCCATGCCGATTTCCATCTCTCCGGCGGGCAGATCGAAGTTCAGCCGCCGGGTTTGCGGCAGCGAACAGGCAGAAAGCGCGACGCCCATCGTATAGGTGCGGGCGTTGGCGTGGGCGGCGATGCGGGCGACCTCATCCAACGGCAGCATCAAGTCGGCGGCGGCCCCGGCGACCTTGAATATAAACACATTTCCGGCCACACCGCGACGTTTAGAGCGGTCGGGCGACGAGGCGATATCGTCGGTGGTGAGCACGGTGCGGGCCTCAATGTCCTCCATCTCCAGCAGTTCGGTGGCCATGTCGAAATTCATCACATCGCCCGCGTAATTGCCGTACATGAACAGCACGCCCGCGCCGCCGTGGACAGCCATCGCGGCATCAACGATGGGCTGTGGCGGGGGTGAGGCGAAGACGTTACCGACAGCAGCGGCATCGGCCAAGCCCTTGCCAACAAAGCCTAAAAACGTCGGCTCGTGGCCCGATCCGCCACCTATCACCAGCGCCACCTTGCCCGGGCGTGGGCCATGTTTGGCGACGATTGCGCGCGGCGATGCGAGGGTCAGGTGCTTGGGATGCGCGGCCAGAACGCCCCGCAGCATCTCATCCACCGCGTGATTGCCGTCGTTAATCAGCTTTTGCGTCAGCATCGCAGCCTCCGTTTGTCGCAAGATGGCTTGGACGTTGGGTTAAGACAAGCCCGGCCGAGGAGGCAGCCGGGCTTGAACGGCCTCGCGGGGGAAATGCCCTCGCAGGGCCGTATGGGGGGTTACGAGTATTTTTTATCGAGCGCGTTAATCGCATCGACATTGGTGGCAGAGCGGCCATTTTCGTCAAAATTCTGCGCAAGGAAAGCGTCGGCGATGGCTTTTGCCAGCTCAGAGCCGATCACCCGCGCACCCATGGTGATAATTTGCGCGTTATTCGACAAAGCCGCACGCTCGGCAGAGTAGGTGTCATGCGTGAGTGCGGCGCGGATGCCCGGCACTTTGTTCGCCGCAATGCAGACGCCGATGCCGGTGCCGCAGACCAAAATGGCGCGGTCGTATTTGCCTTGCAGCACCTCATTCGCCACCCTGTCAGACAGGTTTGCGTAAAAAGCGTCCGGGCCAGCCTCGGTGCGCGAGATTTCCGCAACGTCATGCGTCGCTTTCAAGTGTTCGGCGAGGATTTTGGCAAGACCTTCGCCCGCACTGTCACCAGCGATTGCAAGTTTCATCGGTTTCTCCTTCACAAAGTTGCGGCGACACGGGCGAGGATGTCGAGGTAGCCTGCGACATTCCAAGCCGAGCGGCCAATGAACAGCCCGTCGATATTTGGGCAAGCGATAAGTTCGGCGGCGTTTTCGGGGTTGACCGAGCCGCCGTACAGACAGGGAATGCGCCGGTTCAGAATGGTTTCGGCGGTAGCGATTACCTCGGCCTGACGGGCGTCGGCATAGTCCGAAGTGGCGGGAATGCCGTTGGCGCCGATGGCCCATACGGGTTCATAAGCGAGCAGGATCGCGCTCGATTTTTGGGCCTGCGAAAGTTTGCTTAACGCACCGGTGACCTGCATCGTAAGCGTCTCAGTCGCCAAGCCAGCCTCACGCTGCGCTAGGGTTTCACCAATGCAAATCAATGGGATAAGCCCGTGGCGCACAGCGGCTTCAGTTTTCAAACCAACAGTTTCGTCGGTCTCATTGAAGAACTCGCGGCGCTCTGAATGGCCTAGTTCGACAATATCCAAGTTGCAATCACGCAGCATCAGCGGTGAGATTTCGCCAGTCCAAGCGCCGTCGTCCGCCCAATGCATGTTCTGCGCGCCGACCTTTACCGAGGTGTGGGCGAGGATATTTTTGACTTCACGCACTGCGGTAAACGGCGGGATCACAAATCGTTGGATGTTTGGATGGCCTTCAGGCGGCAGATCGTGCGCGAACGCCTGCGCCTCGGCCAGCGTTTTGTTCATTTTCCAACTGGTGCCAATCCAGACGTGTTTGCTCATGCGTGGTCTCCTGCGATGCGCAGCGCGATCCCGGCCCGGTCCAGAGCGGCGCGCGTTTCAGGTTCGGGCGGGGCGTCGGTGATAATGATATCGAAATCGGAAAGCTCGGCCAAAACGTGCAGGGCTTGGCGGCCAAAGCGTTGGTGGTTAACCAAAAGACAGGTCTTGGCGGCGCTGGCGATCATCGCGCGTTTGGTTCGCACCACGTTGTCATCCATGTGAAAGGCGCGGGTGCCTTGTACCGCAGGCGTTGAGATGAACGCCACATCAGCGCGCAAGCGGGCGAGGGTTTCTTCGGTGACGACACCAAAGAAGCCATTGAATTTGTAGGAATAAATGCCACCCAAGGCGATGAGGGTAATGCCATGCTCGGCCCGCAGCGCATCAATTATGGCGGCGTTGTTGGTGATCACCGTCAGCGGGCGTTTCTGCGGCAGCATCGCGCCCAACACCGCGGCCATTGAGCCGTCGTTAACCATTAAGGTCATGCCAGGTTCGACCATTTCAAGCGCCGCGCGGGCCATCCGAGCCTTGGCGTTGCCTTCTTGCCGGGCCCGAAAACGGAAGTCGGATTCAAACTGGGTGCCGGACTCAATCGTCGCCCCACCGCGCATTTTACGCAGCAAACCTTCGGACTCCAGATCGTCCAGATCGCGGTGAATGGTCATTTTCGAGACTGCAAAACGCTCCGCCAGATCATCAAGATCGACCGCATGCTGCTCTACCAGCAAATCCATAATCGCCTGCTTGCGATCTTCGCGCTTCACCAGATTCCCCCTAGCTTTGGCTTGTTTTAACATTACCTATTATGAATGAAAAGTGAAATTTGTGATTTTGTGATTTTTACTTGTGATAATTCGCCCGCTCCGGTAGAGTTAACCCAAAGCAAATCCCATCGATTCCCGCAGAGGAGAGCGTTATGAAATTCTTCGTAGACACCGCCGAAATCAAAGATATCACTGAGTTGAACGACTATGGGCTGTTGGATGGCGTGACGACCAATCCGAGCCTGATCTCAAAATCTGGTCGTGATTTCAAAGAGGTAATCGCAGAAATCTGCGCGCTGGTCGAAGGCCCCGTCTCGGCTGAAGTCGCCTCGATCGAATATGACGGCATGGTTGCCGAAGGCGAGCGTCTGGCACAAATCGCCGATAACGTCGTGGTTAAGCTGCCGCTGACTCTGGCTGGCCTCAAGGCGTGTCGGCATTTCAGCAAGAAAGGTATCAAAACCAATGTGACGTTGTGCTTCAGCGCCAATCAGGCCCTGCTCGCAGCGAAAGCTGGAGCTACCTATATCTCGCCGTTTCTGGGCCGGCTGGACGATATCAACGTCGACGGCATGGACCTGATCCGCGACATTCGCGAGATTTACGACAATTATGGGTTTGAGACGCAGATCCTCGCGGCATCAATCCGCACCGCAAATCATGTTAAAGAGGCGGCCCTCGCCGGTGCCGATGTGGCGACGATTCCTGCCAATGTTATCAAGAGCTTGGCCAATCACGTGCTGACCGATAAGGGGCTTGAGCAGTTCGCCAAAGACTGGGCGGCCACTGGCCAGAGCATTCTTTAAGGGCGTCTCGAGGTCAAACTCGAAACGCTTGCGAAGGCCGGGCGACCGTGGTGGGCCAGCCCGGCCTAATTTTGTCAGAGCATTTTGGATAAGCAGAGCGATGTCAGTTAATTAATCAATCAAACCGCGTTAACCAAAGCCCGCGCCGTCACTTCATCGGTGATCAGCCCCTTCAGGCGGCGACTAGATAGCACTGCGCGGATCGCCTGCACCTTGTCAGGCCCACCCGCTATCGCAACGATTTGATCGCCCACTTCGTCAAAACTGACCGCCAAAGTCCGCGCTGTAAGTTGGGTTTGCAGAATTTCGCCTTGCGCATCGAAGAAATGCCCCAACAACTCGCCCACTCCCCCAGCGGCCTGTATCGCTTTGATTTCTTTTGGTTCTATCATGCCCGACGATACCAACTGCGCATCCGGCTCAACTGTACCGATGCCAACCAGTTTTAGCGAAGCACGCGTCGCCATCGCAAACACCTCTGCCACTCCGCGTTGCTGCAGCAAAACCTCACGGTCGTCCGCGGTATTGGCGAAAAACGGCACCGGCATGACGTAGGCCCGCGCGCCGGTTTTCTCGGCAATGCGGTGCATTACGTCATGCGGATTGGCCGAGTAATTTCGCGTAAGTCCTCCCAGCAGCGAGACAAATTTTAGATCGGGCGCGTCGAGACGTGGTAAATGTTGCACCATGGCGGCGAGAGTGCGACCGTGCCCCAACCCGATTATCGGAGCCGCACCCTGCTCTATTTGTCGGCGCAGAAAGCCCGCACCCGCCATACCCAAGGTGCGGGTCGGCAGACCTACCTCGTCCAAATCCGGTGCAACTTCGCAAAACTTGAGCGCGAATTTCGCGGCGAGTTTGGCTTCCAACTCGACACATTCGACAATATCGCCGTCGATGGTGACCTTCACCGCACCCTCGGCCACGGCGCGTGCAATCAGGCGATGCGCCTTCACCGAAGCGATGCCCAGCCGTTTGGCGACGGCCGCTTGCGTCAGACCGCCGACGTAATGCAACCAAGCCGCGCGGATGGCGAGCGATTGCTCGGGATCAATCGCGCGGGTCATGCGGCGGCCATCAGAGACAGCAGATCTTGCGCGGAAAGTTGGGCTGGATTGGCCTGCATCGAAGACGATGAGGCCGCAGCTGCGGCGGCTTGATGCAGATGGGCTTGAGTGAAACCCATTTGTGAAAGCGTTGGCAAACCGTGCCGGCGCGACCACACGGTCAGCGCAGTCAGCGCATTTTCCGGTGTAGTTTCAAAGGCTTCCGCGATCCATTTGATCACCTGATCTATGCGCGCCGGGTTGGTTGCGCGGGCAGCATTCAGCGCCAAGCCATGCGGCAGCAGCGTGCCACAGATCGCACCATGCGGAGCCGCAATCAAACCGCCCAACGGGCCCGCGAGCCCGTGCACCACCCCCAGCCCGGCATTGGCCAGCGCCAAACCGCCGCAGAGACTGACCCAGGCCATATCGTCGCGCGCGGCGGCATCTTCGTTAACCATTAATCGCCGCAAAGCCTGCAAACCTTGCGGGATTGCATCGCGGCAAAGCGCGTCGGTCAGCCGATTGGAGCGGGTGGAAATGTAGGGCTCGATCGCTTGCGTGATGGCGTCGAGGCCCGAGGCGAGCGTGATATTTTTCGGTGTATTGTCGGTCAAGGCAGGGTCGATAATCGCGAGCGTGGGTAGCATACGCTTGTCACGAAGGCTGACTTTGCGGCCATGCTCGGGAGAGCCGATGACCGCATTTCGGGTGACTTCGGCACCGGTGCCTGCGGTTGTCGGGAGCGCGACGAAGGGCAGCGGTGGATGGTCAAGTGGCAGCGATTTTCCAATGACTTCAAGGTGATCCATCAACGGGCGTATAGCTGGCACCATGGCAGCCACAGCTTTTCCGGCGTCAATCACCGCACCACCACCCAGCGCCACGACAACTTGCGCCGTTTTGGCGGCGTCAGTTGCGGCTGTGATCATCGCAACATCAGGCTCGCCGCTCACGACAAAACGGGTGACATTGCAGCCTTGCTCTGCGAGCGCATGCGCCAGCCAATCAGCGCGGCCGGGCTGTCCGTGCAGCAGGAAGACCGCCGTGCCGAGGGCCCGGATGCGCGGAGCCGCTTGCGCCGCTTGCCCGCGGCCAAACATAATTTCCGTGGCGGTAAGGAAGGCGAAAGCGGTCATAAATCCCCCGTCAGATATTAAGATCGTCCACACCGCTGCTGATATGCGGCGCCCAAAACGCAATGCTTTCGGCGATTTGCGCGATCACTTCGCGGTCGTTCGGGTCGCGTTCTTTGAACGACAGTTCGAGGCAGATCTCGTTGTCTTGCGCACCGCCTTCCGCCAAAGCCTTGAGCAGCGGTTCAGGTTGAATCCGACCCTTGGCGTTGAAGGCAGCGGTAAAAGGGCGGTGGCCACCCTTATCCATAAGGCTTTGTTTGATATGGATAATCGGCGAAACCTTTGGTATTGCGCGTGCCCAGGCGTAGGGGTCAACATCATCAGGGTTTGGGCTGGTCAAATCACCATGATCAATGTCGGCCATCATCCACATCGGCACCGCCATGCGGGCGTTGGTGAGGCGGGTCTGCAGCGCAAGTGCGGAAGCGATGGTCTCGCCAAACTCGCGACCGACGCTCATCGGCTCCCAGAAAACATAGTTAAGGCCCGCAGATTTGGCATGCTCGGCCACCTCGGCCCAGCAATCGATGGCGATTTGAATCAAAGATTCCCGGCGCTTGGGGTCGTCAAAATCGGCGTAAGTGAAAATTGCAAACTGCGTTCCGACCGAGGTGCCTCCGAGATCAGCGGTGATATCGGCAAAGGTTTTGAACCAGTCAACATAGTAGCGGCGCACGTCGCGGTCGGGATGACCGAAATGGTTAAGACGGCCATACGGACCGGTCATTCCAGAGGTCACACGGACGCCGGTACGCTGCAACGCGGCGTTCATTTGACGGGTCAAACGACGTATCACCGGGGCGGGCCACGACGGGTTAATGAACTCATGCGTCAGCTGCAAATCGCGGATGCGCAAGTCGCGGGCGACGGTGTTAATCAGCTCATCCGGGTCGGCGAAACGGTTAACGAGCGGGTTGGTGTTGAGCGAAAGCGTTAACATCTAAGCCTCCTGCGCCAGCCAAGTCGTGAAGTGGGCTTGCTGTTCGGCGGTCAGTTGCAGGTTGTGCTTGGTGCGACGGGTTAGGATATCTTCCGCCGTTTGCGCCCATTCGCGGGCGATCAAGTAGCGCGCTTCGGCCTCATAAAGATCGCCGCCGAAGTGTTGGCCAAGATCGCCAAGGCTTTGCGCCGTACCCACGAGATCACCGGTGCGGGCACCATAATGACGACCATAGTGCCGGATCAGACTGCGGGGCATCCATGGGTAGGCGACGCGCAAGTCATTGGCAAAGCTTTCGTAATCGGCATTTGGCATCTCACCGCCCGGCAGTTTGGCGGTTGCGGTCCAATCGGGCCCCATCTGCGGGAACACGGCTTTCAGGCGATGCAGCCCACGCTCGGCGAGTTCGCGAAAGGTGGTGATCTTGCCACCGAATACGTTGAGCAAAGGCACCCCACCGGTTTCATCCAGATCGAACACATAGTCGCGGGTGACGGCAGAGGGGTTGCCCTTGCCATCGTCAAACAGCGGTCGCACGCCGGAGAAATGATGCAGCACATCGGCGCGGCGCAGCTTTTCCTTAAAATAACGGTTAACGGCAGCGATCAGATATTCGATCTCGGCTTCGCTGGCCTGCACCTTTTCCGGGCGGCCCTCGTAAGGCACATCGGTGGTACCGATCAGCGCCTTGTCGCCCTCATATGGGTTGATGAATATCACCCGTTTGTCGTGATTTTGCACCAGATAGGCATGATCGCCGGCCCAAAACTTCGGCACGATGATGTGGCTGCCCTTCACCAATCGCACGTTGCGCGAGGAGTTCGACCCCGCCACCCGCGTAACGATATCGGTCACCCATGGGCCAGCCGCGTTGACAATACAGCGCGCCCGGAACGCCCTCGTTTCGCCGTTCTGGTCAGTGGTCTCTACAGTCCAAGCATCATTTTCACGCCGCGCGCCCGTGCAAGTTGTCCGCGTCAGCACCAGCGCGCCTTTTTCGGCGGCGTCCAAAGCGTTCAGCACCACCAACCGGGCGTCATCTACCCAGCAATCGGAGTATTCAAAGCCGCGCTTGTACTGATCCATGATCGGCGCGCCCTGCGGATCGCGTCGAAGATCAAGCGTCCGCGTGCCGGGAAGTTTTTTCCGACCGCCCAGATGATCATACAGAAACAGCCCGAGCCGCACCAACCATGCCGGACGATCGGTGGGAGAGTGCGGCAGCACGAAACGCATCGGCCAGATGATATGGGGTGCGGCATTCAGCAACACCTCGCGCTCTATAAGTGCCTCACGCACCAGCCTAAATTCGTAATACTCCAGATAGCGCAAGCCGCCATGCACCAGTTTTCCCGAGCGTGACGAGGTGCCTTGTGCCAGATCATCTTTTTCGCACAACACCACCGATAGCCCACGCCCGGCAGCATCGCGCGCGATACCCGCACCGTTGATGCCGCCGCCAATCACGAACAGATCAACCAGAGCGGGATCAGAGATACGGTCATTGTTAGACAAACTGTCGGTAGAAAGGTGAGATTCACTCAGGCTCATGGTGTTATCCTGTCTGTGGCGTGGCGGGCTGTCGCGCGCAGGTCGGCAAGGCCGGACCATGCGGCAGTTAGCCCTTCGCGGGCGGATTTATAGGCGGTGTAGGTTTGGGCGTAGGTGGCGGTCAGCGCCGGATCGGGCGCTTCGGGCGTACCCAGCAGGGGCGTCACCCATTCTGCGATGCAGTCATCCATCGAAGGATATGCGCCGATCGCGACGGCCGCCATCATCGCGGCGGCGGCGGCACCAGCCTCCTCGCGCGTGGATACCCGCACTGGCGCGCCGGTTGCAGCCGACAGCACGCCACGCAGCCCTTTGGAGCGCGCAGCCCCGCCTGTAAGCCGCAGCTCCAATGGCATAGCGCCCATTGCCGCATAGCAATCGCGCGTTGCCATGCCCAGACCTTCGACCACGGCGCGCAACAAGTCAGCGAAACGATGGTTGAAATTCAGGCCAACAAAGCCTGCGCGGGCGTCAGCATTAACGAACGGTCCACGCTCACCCGCCTCCGAAATATAAGGATGATAGAGCAGCGCGCCGGGCTTGCTGGCCGCCAGCCAGCTTTCGATCAGCGGTACCAAATCCGCGTGTTTGGTGGGTTTGCCGAAGTCCGACATCAGGTCAGCGGCCATCCGCAGCGCCCAATCAATGTTCAGCGTCGCCGCCATATTGGTCTGCACCTGCGTCACCATCCCCGGCACTGGCAGGCAAATCACGTAGCCAGTGCCCTCGGCATTCAGATGTACGCCGTCCACCGGAGTTGCCCGCATATGCACACCCGTCGAGCCAACAGTGGAACACGCAGCCCCCGCGGCACCGGTATGCACGCCCGCGCCAAGCGCCGTCATCACCATATCAACAAAGCCGAGACTGACCGGGGTGCCCGCCAGCAAGCCGGTTTGCGCGGCGGCTTCGGGCGTCAAAGGATGCGTGATTTGGCTGCCGTCGATGATCTGCGGCAGCAGGTTTCGCCGGTGCGAAAGCCCCAAAGCATCAATCACCGCATCTTCATAAAGGCGGGTGCGGAAGTTGCCGAAAGTGAAGCTGGCCTCGGAGGGATCGGTGGCGCGCACTCCGGTCAGGTTCAGATAAAGCCAATCCTTACAATGCAGTACCACTTCGGCGGCGTTCAGAAGCTCGGGGTGAAAGCTGTCGATATGCGCCATCTGTGTGCCCTGCTGGCAGGTGTTCAGCCCGGTGCCTGTAGCCTCAAACCGGGCGCGATTGGCGGGATTTGCGGCCAAGCGTGCGACGGTCGGCGCGGCGCGGGCGTCAAGCCAAAGCCAAGCGTCACAGATTGGCTTGTTGCCCGCCCCCACCAGCCAAGTGCCATCGCCTTGCGCGGTGACCGAGATCGCCGTCGTGCGCGCAGCCAAGTTCGGCACCTTTTCCGCCAACCCGCGCAAGGCTGCCGCACAATCAGCCCAAGTCTGCACCAGCGATTGCGTGGCCGCACCATCGGCACCGCTGATGTAGACATTCGGTACGGCGTGCGACGCCAGTTGGACGCCGTGCAAATCAAACGCAACCGCCTTGACCACCGAAGTGCCTGAGTCGATGCCGATCAAAAGCTCTTTCATCACCCCTCCTTGCGTAGCTTTCATGTCACCACAAAAGCCATAGGCCCTCCGCTGGCTTCACATGTTATCGCATAGAGATAACATCCAAACTGAATTATTTTACGGACATCGCAATTTCTTTCAGATAAACTGAAGGCTGTCAATTGGCGTAAGCGGAGTTGAGCTGCAGCAAGTTGGGATTCGTGGCGAGGTTGGTGTTCCGATGATTTCACGTCGGAGTGAGGCTCGGTCAAAAGCTTGATAACCTATGTATATCAAGTGATTGCTTCACATTTGGCTCGGTTTTGTTTCGAAAGCCTCGCCGCATCGCAGCGGTTTTCGCGGCTGCAGAAAATCGGATATGCAAAGATAGCGGCTCACATTTCGCGACTTTCGGACACGGAGCATGGTGAGAGGCTTACGAAAGACTCGATTGACAGGCTTGGAAAGTTATAACAATATCCGCCGAGTTGATACCATAACTCTATCATGGTTAGACACGAGCGAACCAGCTGGGCGGGAGGAAATCGCCTAAGCTTGAGTTTCGGCAGAAGTGGGGGGAAGTCATGCTGAGTTGGCCGCCGCATTCCGGCTTCGTGCGCGTGAACGGCAGACAAGCCGCGCTGGTTGCGCGGTATTGTGGACCTGCGCTGTACAGCCCATCGTCGTCGAACCCCAAATTTCTCTCTCTCTGAGGTCACTTCACAATGAGCCAACACTCCGATCTCGCTCCATTGCCCAACCGCCCCAGCCGCACAACTTTGATCACTGCGGCGATCGTCGTCGCCGTGTTGGCCGCGATTGCGCTGGATACCACGGTGGTCCGCATCGGCTCGGATCAGGACGTGCGTGCGGCGGTGTTTTCGCCTGAGGCGTTTGGTGCGGAAACCTTTCCAAAAGTGCAGGCCAATGTGACCAGCCGCGCGGTGGATGCGGTCGAATTGGCAACGGCGATTGCGGCTGATCCTAAGGCTGCGGAGGCGAAATATTCCGTTGGGGGCGTCTATCCGGTGAAGCTTGAAGGCGTGGTGGGCGAAGGCAAATCCGGGCTTTACTTCGTTGATATTGCAGGGATTCCTGCGCCTTTGCGGTTGCGTGTGCAGACCGGCCCCGCGATCAATGGCACCGAGTTGCGCGACGCTACAGGCGAGATCAGTTTCAGCCAATTCACCAACCAGATCGAGTATCAGGATGCCGGATCGGCGTTGAATAAAGAGATGAAAAAGCTGGTACTGGACGGCATTGATAATGCGGCTTTGACCGGCAAAACCATCGCTGTGGTTGGTGCGTTCAAACTGGTTAATCCGAAAAGCTGGATGATCACCCCGGTGTCGTTGGAGGTGAAATGAGCCTTGATGCCCCCCACGGCGAGGCGGTGCTGTCAGCGCGCAATATCGCCAAGGCTTACGGCAATATCAACGCGCTGAAAGGCGTGAATTTCGACATCCATCGCGGTCAGGTGACGACGCTTTTCGGCGAAAACGGCGCGGGTAAATCGACGCTGATGAAGATCTTGTCGGGCGTGGTGAAGCCGACTTCCGGGCAGATCGTGCTGGACGGCTCGCCTGTGACATTCGCCAATTCCACCGATGCGCGCAATCGGGGGATTTCCATTATCCACCAAGAGCTTAGCCTTGCAACCAATATGAACGTCCGCGACAATATCTTCATGGGCCGTGAGATTATGGGCCGCTCTGGCGTCGATTATGCCGAGGAAGAACGCCAAACCCGGGCTTTGATGGCCGAGCTTGAGGAAGATATTGACCCGCTGACGCCGGTTGAAGAACTCCGCCTTGGCCAGCAGCAAATCGTTGAAATCGCTCGGGCTTTGTCGGTTAACTCCCGCATTTTGATCATGGATGAGCCGACCTCCGCGCTGTCAGCCACCGAGGTTGAGGTTTTGTTCAAGGTTATCCGCGATTTGACGGCGCGGGGGGTGTCGATTGTCTATATCTCGCACCATCTTGAGGAAGCTTTGCAGATCACCCATCACGCGGTGGTTTTGCGCGATGGCGCGATGACGGCCTCGGCTGAACGCGCGCAGATTGATCTCGAATGGATCGTGCGCAACATGGTGGGTGAGAACTTTGACCTCGGCTCGCCGCCGAACGGTTATGCGATGGGCGACACAGCTTTGAGCATTGAAAACCTGTCGGTGCCGGATGCGGCGGGTGTGGGTTTCTCGGTGGTTGATCGGCTTTCCCTATCAGTGAAGGCTGGGGAAATTGTTTGTATATATGGGCTTATGGGCGCGGGTCGCACCGAGTTGCTAGAATGTGTCGCGGGCCGGCTGACGCCTTCGGGTGGCCGGGTGATGTTGCAGGGGCGCGATATATCGGGCCTGACCATCGCGCAACGCATCGCTAAGGGATTGGTTTTGGTGCCGGAAGATCGTCAACGCGACGGTCTTGTGCAGACCATGTCGGTCGGCCAAAACCTGTCGCTGGCGAGCATTGGCGCGTTTACCAAGGGGCTGTTTACCTCGCGCCGCGCCGAGCAAGCCGTGATCAGCGATGCCATTCGCAAGGTGACGGTGAAGACGGATGCCAGCGGCGCAGCGCCGATTGGGTCGCTGTCGGGCGGCAATCAGCAAAAAGTGGTTATCGGCAAGATGCTCGCGACAAATCCGAAGGTTATCGTGCTCGATGAACCCTCGCGCGGTATCGACATTGGCGCCAAAGCGGAGGTGTTTCGGCTGCTGGCTGAGGGTGCGAAACAGGGCCTTGCGGTGATCTATTCGACCTCTGAAGTCGGCGAATGTCTGTCGATTGCGCACCGCATTATCGTCATGCACCGGGGCCGGATTTCGGCCGAGTTTGACCATACAGTTAGTAAAGAAAAGATCATGGCCGCCTCTGGCGAAGCCGTGGTTCACTAGGAGCATCCGATGTCGTCTACCCCAAAACCTCTGGCGAAACAAGGGTTTGACCCGATTGCTCTGCTGCTTGAAGGCCGCGCCTTCTTTGCGCTGATCGCGATTATCGTGGTATTCTCGCTGCTGTCTCCACACTACTTTTCGCTGGCGAATTTCCTGATTATGGCGAGCCATGTGGCGATTTATGGCATCCTTGCCATCGGTATGCTGCTGGTGATCCTGAACGGTGGTATTGATCTTTCGGTGGGTTCTACGCTTGGGCTTGCGGGCTGCGTCGCGGGATTTTTAATGCAAGGCGTGCAGGTCGATAGCTTTGGCGTTATCCTGTATCCGCCGGTTTGGGCGGTCGCTGTGCTGACTTGCGTTTTGGGGGCGTTTGTCGGTTTGGTTAACGGCGTGCTGGTGGCGTGGTTCAAGGTGCCCGCCTTTGTGGCCTCGCTCGGCGTGCTATACGTGGCGCGCGGCGTGGCGCTTTTGATGACCAACGGGCTGACTTTCAACAATCTTGGCGGCAAACCCGAGCTTGGCAATCAGGGTTTCAACTGGCTGGGCTTCAACCGCCTCGGCTTTACCCGCGAATGGAGCGTTCCCATCGGTGTCGTCGTGTTGGCGACGCTGGCGATCCTCGCCGGGTTAATGCTGTCGCGCACGGCTTTTGGCCGTTGGCTTTATGCCTCAGGCGGCAACGAGCGCGCGGCAGAGCTCTCCGGCGTTCCGGTCAAGCGGGTGCAGATCACGGTTTATGTGCTGTCCGGCATCTGCGCGGCGATCGCGGGCCTCGTGCTGTCATCGCAGTTAACCAGTGCTGGCCCGACCGCGGGCACCACTTACGAATTAACCGCGATTGCCGCCGTGGTGATCGGCGGTGCGGCACTTACCGGCGGGCGCGGCACCATTCGCGGCACCATGCTCGGCGCATTCGTGATCGGTTTTCTGTCGGACGGCCTCGTCATTATCGGCGTGTCGTCTTACTGGCAAACCGTGTTTACGGGTGCGGTGATCGTGCTCGCCGTGCTGTTGAACTCCATCCAATATAAACCGAAGGCCAAGGCAAAGGTCTGAGATTTAAAGAGCTTCGCCGAGGCGGTGCGCCGCTTCGGAAAGACCGCCACCACAATGGCAAGACTGCTTTTTACAACCAAGGGAGAGAGACTATGTTCACAATGACCAAGCGCGCGCTGCTCGCTGCAGTGGCGATTAACGCCCTGCTCGCAGGCGCTTCTTTCGCAGATGGCCTTATCACCATTATCGTTAACGACCCGGCGAACCCTTACTGGAAAACCGAGGGTGACGTGGCGGCTGCTACCGCTGAAAGCCTCGGCTACACCGCCGCCGTGTCGGCGCATAAGGGCGACACCAATGCGGAATCGACGATGATCGACACCGCGATCACCAACAAATCCGTCGCGATTATCCTTGATCCGGCGAATGCTGACGGCTCGGTTGGCGCTGTGCAAAAGGCTGTTGACGCTGGTATTCCGGTGTTTTTGGTTAACGCTGAGATCAACAAAGAAGGTCTGGCTAAAGCGCAGCTCGTGTCCAACAACGCGCAAGGTGCGGCTATGGGCGCGCAACAATGGGTGGCCTCTGTGGGCGAGACCGGCAAATACGCCGAACTCTTCGGCAACCCGGCTGATAACAATGCGGCAACGCGCTCGAACGGCTATGAGACCGTGCTGACCCAATATCCTGATCTGGTGAAAGCCGCCCAAGAAGTTGCCGATTGGGATCGCACCAAGGGCCACGACAAAATGCAGTCGATCCTGCAAGCCAACCCCGACATTATCGGCGTGATCGCTGGCAATGACGAGATGGCTTTGGGCGCGATTGCGGCTTTGAAAGAAGCGGGCAAGCTCGAGGGCGTGAAAGTCGGCGGTTTTGACGGCTCGCCAGACGCTGTAGCCGCGATTACTGCCGGCGAAATGCAATACACCGTGTTGCAGCCAGTTGCTGTGTTCTCGGCCGAGGCTGTGAAGCAAGCCGACAGCTTTATCAAGACCGGCGCTACTGGTGCCGCGACTGAAAAGCAGCTGTTCGATTGCCTGCTGATCACCAAAGACAACGTCGCCAACTACACCGGCCCGTTCACTCTGTCGCAATAATCTGAACTTGGGGGGGCGCTGGCAACGGCGCTCCCCAGCTTTTCGGCGCATGATAAAGGGGGGCGAGAATGACCGATATGCGACCGCCCACTGGCCCTACGCCTGCGCAGCTGCCGTCTGATAGTCGCCACGCCCGCCAAATCGCCCGCCGCCAGTTGATTACCGAGGCCGTGATGGCCGAAGGTTCGATGCGGATTGAAGATCTGACCGACCGCTTCGGCATCTCACTGATGACCGCCCACCGCGACCTTGATGAACTGGTCGCGCGTGGATTATTGCGTAAAGCCCGCGGAATTGTGTCAGCCGCGCCCACCAGCCTGATTGAAGCCTCTGACCTCTATCGTTTCTCGCGCCAATCTACTGAGAAGAAAGCCATCGCCGCCGCTGCAATGCAGTTTGTCGAACCCGGTCAGGCGATATTCTTCGACGATTCCACCACCGTCTTGCAGATGGCACCGCACCTACCCGCCAAGGTGCCGCTGACCGCGATCACCAATTCGCTGATCCTGATGAATGAGCTGAACGGCATCCGCGACCTTACCCTGCTGGGTCTGGGCGGGCAGTTTCACAACTGGTGCAACGCCTTCATGGGGAGGATGACCACAAGCGAAATCAAACGCTTGCGGGCAGACACGCTGTTTTTGTCGATGTCGGCAATCACCGATGATATCGTGTTCCACCAATCGCCCGACATGGTGGAAACCAAACGCGCGATGTTTGATAGCGCCTCAAAACGCATCCTGCTGGCCGATCACACCAAGTTTGAGCGTCGTGCTTTGCACGCCTTTGCCGACCTGACCGAATTTGACGTGGTGATCGTTGACCAAGCCACCAACCCGGCCCATATCACTCGGATGCGCGCCAAAGGTATCAACGTGATTATCGCGACTGAGGCCGTTTCGCGTGTCGCGGACGTCGCCGAAGAGGAATAATCGCAACGCCCGTTGTTGTTGCAACCCCATCATGCCATGTCGAGTTATAGACTCGCGAAAGCCCGCCCAGACGCGTTAGGAAAGCAAATGACCAGCATCTTGGGCATCGACAACGGCCTAACCGTGACCAAAGCGGTGATATTCGACGTCTCGGGCCAGCAAATCGCAGTTGCGCGCCGCCGTGTGCCGCAACTGCTGCCCGAACCGCACCATGTCGAGCGCGATATGGAGGGACTGTGGCGCGCCACCGCCGAGGCTATTGCCGAAGCCATCCAGCTTTCTGGCCGTCCCGCGTCGGATATTGTCGCAGTCGCGGCCACCGCGCATGGCGACGGTTTGTATCTGCTCGACCACGAAAATCGCCCGCTTGGCAACGGCATCCTGTCGCTTGATGGCCGGGCGGGAGCGATCTGCGCCGCATGCGCCGACCGCGCCGATGCTGCGTTGAAACTGACGGGCCAGATCCCGCCCGCCTGCTCTCCTGCGGCTTTGCTCGCTTGGGTGCGTGACAATGAGCCTGATCGTTTCGCCCAGATCGGCACAATTCTCGCCTGCAAAGACTGGCTGCGGTTCTGTCTGACGGGCAGTCTTGGCACCGACCGCACCGAAGCCTCAACCGCCTTCACCGATGTACAAACCCAAGACTACACCCTTGATGCGCTTCAACTTTTCGACCTGGAGAACATCGCGCACGCCCTGCCCGACATCGCGGGTTCCGCCGAAATCATCGGCCATATCACCGCCGGGGCTGCTGGGCTCACAGGTCTTGTCGAGGGCACTCCGGTTGCCGCTGGTCTGCATGATGTGACCGCCTCGGCCTTGGGTATTGGCGGCCATAAGACGGGCGTGGTCGCCATCGTCGCAGGCACCTATTCGATCAATGAGGTGGTGTCCGACGCCCCAAACACCGATCCGCATTGGCTTTGCCGCAATGCGATCCTGCCGGGCCAGTGGAACAACATGGCGCTCTCACCCGCCTCTGCCGCCAATTACGACTGGTTTATTGAGACGCTTTGTCAGGCGGAACTAGCCGCCGCAACCGCCTCGGGTCAGTCGATCCACGCGGCCCTCGCGATAGAAATCAACGCCGCGCTGCTAAAGCCTACCTCGTTGATCTTCCACCCCTATCTCTTTGGCTCGCCTTACGGCCCGCAAGCCAGCGCCAGCTTTATCGGTCTGCGCGGCTGGCATAATCGCGGCGATATGCTGCGCGCTGTGCTGGAAGGCATCGTGTTCAATCATCGCACTCATGTCGATGCTTTGCGCGCAGGTTTCCCAGTGCAAGAGGCTCGTTTGACCGGCGGCGTCGCCCGCAATCCCGCCTTCGCGCAGATGTTCGCCGATATTCTGGGGATGACCGTTACCACCAGCCAGACCGAGGAAGCCGCCGCTTGGGGTGCGGCGTTATGCGCCGGAGCAGCGGTTGGGCTATACGCATCGCCCCTCGCCGACCCTCGCGATATGGCGCTTTTGGGTCAGACATATACCCCAGACCCTGCCCGCTCCGCAGCCTATGAAAAACGCTTTCAACTTTACAATAAAATCACCCAAGCCCTCGCCCCGCTCTGGCCCGAAATCGAAGCTTTGGTGCCATGATGACACGCAAAGCGAGAAACCCGCTGAAAGCCGCAGGTGTGCGAGCGCAACTGATCGAACGGATACCCTATGCATAAAGATGCCCGCCTGCAAAGTTTGACCGAAAACGGCGTCGATGTGCTGATCATTGGTGCTGGCATCAACGGCGCTGGCCTGTTCCGCGACCTTGCCGAACAGGGGCTGCGGGTGCTGATTGTCGAGAAGGGTGATTTCGGCGGCGGCACCTCGGCGGCCCCGTCGCGGATGATACACGGCGGCTTGAAATACCTTGAAACCGGCGAGTTTCGACTGGTGGCGCAATCGACGTTAGAGCGCAATCTGCTGCTGCGCAACGCACCCCACGCCGTGACACCTTTGCCAACGGTGATCCCGATTTTCTCTTGGACCAAAGGGATTTGGGCGGCATTGCGCACCCTGTTCGGCTCTACCACCGCCGCGCGCAGTCGTGGCGCGTTGCTGTTGAAAATCGGTTTCACGATCTACGATTATTACGGCAGCCGCGCAAATGTCATGCCGCGCCACAGGATGAAATCCCGCGCCAAGACCCTTACCGAGTTTCCGCAAATGACGCCGCGCATTGTCGCGTCGGGCCTCTATTACGACGCAAAAATCTCGGGGCCAGAACGTCTGGTTTGGGAATTGCTCGCTGATGGGATGGCCGTAAACGCCAATGCTTTGGCGCTGAACTACACCCATCCTGCCGCCCATAACGGCGGTGAAATCAGCTTCACCTGCGAGGATGGCAGCAGTTTCACCACCGAACCCAAGCTCGTCATCAACGCCGCTGGCCCGTGGATCGACCACGTAAATGCCATTTTGGGCGCGCGAACCAAGCTGATCGGCGGCACCAAAGGCTCGCATATCCTGCTCGACCACCCCGAACTTTTAGCGATGCTGAACGGCCAGATGATCTACTTTGAGGCCGACGATGGCCGCATCTTGCTGGTCTATGACTACCTCGGCAAAGCCTTGGTCGGCTCCACCGATATCAAAGCCACCGACCCCGAAAACGTCCGCTGTGAGGATGACGAGATCGCTTATTTCCTGACCAGTCTGCGCGCTCTGCTGCCCGGTTTGAGCTTCGATGCCAGTCATATCATCTACGCCTATTCCGGCATCCGCCCGCTGCCCGCCTCGGATGCAGCCACCCCCGGTCTGATCAGCCGCGACCATTCCGCGCCAGTTTTGGAGCCCACAGGCCAGCGCCCTTACGCGATTATTTCGATGGTCGGCGGAAAGTGGACGACGTTCCGAGGGTTTGCCGAAGAAGTCGCCGACACCTGCTTGAGCCGTCTGAACTCCACCCGCCAGATCAGCACGCGCAATCTTGGGATTGGTGGCGGCAAGCGCTATCCCACTGATGATACAGCAAAATCGAGTCAGATCGCCAGCGCCGCCGTAGCCGGTGGCTTAACCCTCACCCGCGCGGCAGAACTTTTCGCCCGCTACGGCACCAGCTTGAACAGTTTCTCCGCCCACAGATCAGCCCACAGTGACACTGATCGCCTGCCCAATGCCAAAGCCTACAGCCTCGCTGAAATTGACTGGCTCGCCCGCAATGAATCGGTCGAACACCTTGCCGATCTGGTGCTGCGCCGCACAACGCTGGCAATCACCGGTGCTGTCAACGCCGCCGATCTGGAGCGGATAGCCGATGTGGTGGCCGAGGCGAAAGGTTGGATACCCGAGCGGCGCGCGGCGGAGTTAATCAGCCTCACCCATCATTTGCGAGAGACAAATCGGCAAGACCTGACCCGATGAACCGCTTGCAATGCGTTCGGTTTGGCTGAACCCTGACCGCATGAGCACATTGCCTGCAAAAATCTTCCTGCGTTTTTATTTCGGAGCCGCAATGATCGGCCCCGGCAAGGTGACGTTGCTGGAACATATCCGCGACACCGGCTCGATTTCCGCAGCCGGACGCGCGATGGCGATGAGCTACAAGCGGGCGTGGATGCTGGTCGAGGAAATGAATGCCGCGTTCGCCGATCCCGTGGTGGAAAGTGTGCGTGGTGGCGCGAAGGGTGGCGGCGCGCAGCTAACTGCCACCGGCATCACGGTGATCACGCAATATCGCGCCGCCGAAACTGCCACCGCGCAGGCCACCGCGCCGCATATCGCCGCCTTGCAAGCCCTGCTCCGCGATATTCCCGACGGGAAATAACGCTTGCATCGGCACACGACTTTGCTGATATGTTTGGCAAAACATGTCGACAGGGTTCACGATGCCAATTCTCATCCGCAGCATCGCCACCGCAGCCTTATTCGTCAGCCTCGCCCTGCCCGCCCGTGCCGACGAAATCACCGTATTCGCTGCCGCCAGTTTGAAGAACGCGCTGGATATCATCGCCGCCGATTGGCAAAAAGCCAGCGGCAACACCGTGGTGATTTCCTACGAAAGCACTGCCAAACTCGCCAAACAGATTGAACAGGGCGCGCCCGCCGATCTGTTTATCTCGGCCTCAAAGCAGTGGATGGATACGCTCTCCGACGAAAAGCTGATCAAAGACGACAGCCGCAAAAATATCCTCGGCAACACTTTGGTGCTGGTCGCCTCTGGCAAGGCGGCACCGATTGGCATCACCCAAGGCTTTGATCTGAAAACGCTTCTTGGCGATGGCAAGTTGTCGATGGGCAGCGTTGATTCCGTTCCTGCGGGCCAATATGGCAAGCAAGCCCTGGAAAACCTTGGCATTTGGGCCGCCGTCGAAGCCAATGTTGCGCAATCCGATAACGTCCGCGCCGCCCTCGCTCTGGTTGCTGCGGGCGAGGCGCCTTATGGCATCGTATATGCCTCGGATGCAATTGCCGATGATGAAGCGGGCGACAAGGTGACGGTCGTCGGCACCTTCCCTAGCGACAGCCACCAGCCAATCGTCTACCCTGCGGCCGTTGTGGCCAGCAGCACCAAACCCGAGGCGCAGAGCTTCCTTGACGAGCTGTCTAGCGATGCCGCTGCGAAAGTATTCACTGCCCAAGGCTTTACCGTTCTGAAATAAGGCTCAATGCCCAACTGGTTCACCCTCGCCGACTGGTTTACCGCCGATGAATGGCGCGCCGTGGCGCTGTCGCTGCGCGTTTCGCTATGGGCGACGGTGCTCAGTTTGCCGTTGGGCACCTATGTAGCGCATGTTTTGGCGCGGCGAGAGTTCTGGGGCAAACAACTGCTGAACGGCCTCGTGCATCTGCCGCTGATCCTGCCGCCCGTCGTCACCGGGTACTTGTTGCTGCTGGCGTTCGGGCGAAAAGGCTTTATCGGCCAATATCTTGACCAATGGTTCGGCCTCGTGCTCGCCTTTAAATGGAGCGGTGCCGTCCTCGCCGCCGCCGTGATGGCCTTTCCGCTGATGGTGCGCGCCATCCGCCAGGCGTTTGAGGCCGTCGATCCTAAACTCGAGCAAACCGCAGGCACGCTCGGCGCATCGCCGCTATGGGTTTTCGTCACCGTCACCCTGCCGCTGATCCTTCCCGGCATCATCGCGGGCGCGGTGTTGTGCTTTGCAAAAGCGATGGGAGAGTTCGGCGCGACGATCACTTTTGTCTCGAACATCCCCGGCCAAACCCAAACCCTGCCCTCGGCGATCTACACGTTTTTGCAAGTCCCCGGCGGCGATCCGCAAGCCTTTCGGTTGGTTTTAGTCTCCATCGCCGTAGCCATGTTTGCGCTGATATTGTCGGAATTGCTCAGCCGCGCCGTCGCCCGAAGGATTGCGGGCCGATGAGCCTGACCGTCGCCCTTGACCACCGTTTTCCCGGCTTCACGCTGGAGGTGAACTTTACGGCACCCCCCGGACTAACCGCGTTGTTTGGCAAATCTGGTTCAGGCAAAACCAGCGTTATCAATGCTGTAGCGGGTATCTTGCGCCCCGATCAGGGCCGCATCACCTCAGGCGAGATCACCCTGCTCGACACCGCCCACGCCATCAACCTGCCGCCGCATCGCCGCCGCTTAGGCTATGTTTTCCAAGACGCCCGGCTGTTCCCGCACCTCACCGTGCGGCAAAATCTAAACTACGGTCGCTGGTTCTCACCCAAAACCAAAGGTCCGAACTTCGATGATATTGTGGTTCTGCTTGGCCTCAACGCTCTGCTCGCCCGCCGTCCGCAGGCACTTTCGGGCGGTGAGAAATCGCGTGTTGCCATCGGTCGCGCTTTGCTGTCGAACCCCGCGCTGCTGCTGATGGACGAACCCTTTGCCGCCTTGGATGAAGCCCGCAAAGCCGAACTTTTGCCCTATATCGAAGCCCTGCGCGACCACACTCAGATCCCGATCCTGTATGTCAGCCATGCGCTTGCCGAAGTCGCCCGCCTTGCCACGACTTTGGTGGTGCTCGATCAAGGCCGCATTCTGCGCGCTGGCTCCGCCGCTGATCTGCTGTCCGACCCCGATCTCGCCCCGGCCTTGGGATTGCGCGACGCGGGTGCCACCCTTACCGGCACTCTGATCGCGCAAGATGCTGACGGTCTGAGCCAGTTGCAAAGTGCCGGCGGCCCGATCTGGCTGCCGACAATCGCCGCAAACCTTGGCACAACATTGCGCATCCGCATCGCAGCCCAAGACGTGATCCTGTCGCGCACGAGGCCAGAGGGGTTATCGGCGCTGAACATCCTGCAAGCCACGATCAGCGAAATCCGCCTATCTGACGACGGCGCGCTGATCCAACTTGCCGTAGGGTCCGAGCATATGCTGGCCCGCATCACCGCCCGCTCTGCGAAAGCTTTGAGCCTTAGCCCCGGTCAGCCGATCTTTGCGATTGTGAAATCCGTCGCGGTTGCGCAAACAGACGTAGGCACTCGCTAACATCATATCGACAATGCAAATCGAAAGTCGCGGCCTTTCGCTTCACGCAACTGCGCTTCAGGTAGCTGCCGTTAACCGTAACCGTTACGCAAAAGGACACCGCCATGATCATCCGCGACAGACCCCGCGCTTGGGAATTGGCCTTTGCGATGCGCGGCTCGGTGTTGCCGCATATCGCGCTGCCGCTGTTTTGTGTCATCGCATTCGCGGCCCTGATGGTGTTTCTCGACCATCATTTCGGCGTCCTGCCGCATATCGAGGGCATCCCCTTCACCGTGTTTGGCATAGCACTTTCGCTGTTCCTCAGCTTTCGCAACAACGCCGCCTATGATCGCTGGTGGGAGGCTCGCAAGCTGTGGGGCGGTCTGTTGGCCGACCTGCGCAGCCTTGCCCGAGAGTTGGAGGTCTTTCTACCCGACCAAACCATCCGCCACCGTATCCTGTTGCAATCGCTGGCGTTTTTGCATCTACACCGCACGCAACTGCGCCGGATAACCCATGATTCCGAAACCCAATCGCGCTCGCCAACGCTGCTGGCCGACCCGCATCCACCCTGCTCGGCGCTGAACCTGATCAACGCCGATCTGGCGCAAGCCTATGCCGCAGGTCAAATGGACGGCTTCGGCGCACGCACGCTGACCTCTCGGCTTGGCAGTATCGCGCTGCAACAAGCCGGCTGTGAGCGCATTGCCGGAACGCCGCTGCCTTTCGTCTATTCGCTGCTGATCTACCGCACGACTTACCTGTTTTGCCTGCTGCTGCCGATGGCGCTGGTCGGCACCTCGGGCTGGTTGACGCCGCTTTTCGTCGGCATCGTCGCTTACGTTTTTCTAGGCTTTGCCGAAGTCACCGAAGAACTCAGCACCCCGTTCGGCACCACTTTGAACGCCCTGCCGCTCGACGCAATCTGCCGCGCTGCCGAAATCAGCCTTGCACCGCATCTGGGCCAACCCGCGCCAAAACCGCTGCAACCGATCGACTTCCACCTGAGTTAACCCGCACAGAAGCTCTGCCGCGGCGGTTTGAAGCACTTCGCACGAACTGATGTCAATCAACGCCGCGCGGGCTATAACCTCTTGAACAGGCGCAACCGCTGCGCCCGCTTGGCCAGCCCGTGAAGGAGCCCGCTTGATGAGATTCGCTCTGAGATCCGCACTGATTACCTTGTTGCTATCCACTCCTGCCCTTGCAGAGGGTGACGCAGGAAAAGGTGAGAAGTTGTTCAACCGCTGCAAAGCCTGTCATTCCATCATCGCCCCCGACGGCAAAGCGGTGCAAATGGGCGGCAAAACCGGCCCCAATCTGTATGGCGTAATCGGTCGCCCGATTGGCAGCTATCCCGATTTCAAATACGGTACCGGCCTGTTGGCGCTGAATGCCAAGGGCGATATTTGGGACGAAGCCAAGCTTGCGGCCTACATCACCAACCCAACCGCATGGGTCAAAGAGGAATCTGGTGATGCCTCGGTGACCGCCAAAATGGCGTTTAAGATGGGCAACGGTGCTGAAGACGTGGCGGCCTATCTCGCGACGATGAAGTAACGCAACTCAGCCAGACAAATCCCGGCAAATTTCGGGCAGTAAAACCAGCGCGAGCCCCTATATCGCTTGCAGAATCCTGCCTTTCGCCATAAAGACGCCAACGATTGCAGGGTCAGGCTGAAGCCACGCCCCGTCTTCATTGCAGCCAAGACCGGCGGAGCCAACCGCATGGCCAGTGACATATCGAAAAAAGGACCCAAACTACATGAACTCCAAAGCTATGGACGAATTCGAAGCACTTTTGAAAGAAAGCTTCGAAATTGACACCCCCGAAGAGGGTACGGTTGTCAAAGGCAAGGTTATCGCTATCGAAGCGGGCCAGGCCATCATCGACGTCGGCTACAAGATGGAAGGCCGCATCGATCTGAAAGAATTCGCCAACCCCGGTGAGCAGCCCAACATCAACGTGGGCGATACCGTGGAAGTCTACCTCGACCGCGTGGAAAATGCCCGCGGTGAAGCCCAAATCTCGCGCGAGAAAGCCCGCCGCGAAGAAGCTTGGGATCGTCTTGAGAAAGCCTATGCGACCGAGACTCGCGTCGATGGCGCGATCTTTGGCCGTGTCAAAGGCGGCTTCACGGTGGATCTGGGCGGCGCTGTCGCCTTCCTGCCGGGCAGCCAAGTGGACGTGCGCCCCGTGCGCGATGCTGGCCCGCTGATGGGCATGAAGCAGCCGTTCCAAATCCTGAAAATGGATCGCCGTCGTGGCAATATCGTGGTGTCGCGTCGCGCCATCCTCGAAGAGTCGCGCGCAGAACAGCGTGCTGAAGTCATCGGCAACCTGACCGAAGGCCAAACCATCGACGGTGTTGTGAAAAACATCACCGAATACGGTGCGTTTGTCGATTTGGGCGGCGTTGACGGCTTGCTGCACGTTACCGATATGGCTTGGCGTCGCGTCAATCACCCGTCCGAGATCCTCGCGATTGGTGAGACGATCAAGGTGCAAGTCATCAAGATCAATAAAGAAACCCACCGCATCAGCCTTGGCATGAAGCAACTGCAATCCGATCCTTGGGATGCTGTTGAGAAACTTTACGCCATCGGCACCGTGCACAAAGGCCGTGTCACCAACATCACCGATTACGGCGCATTTGTTGAGCTGGAAGCCGGTGTTGAGGGCCTTGTTCACGTCTCGGAAATGTCCTGGACCAAGAAAAACGTTCACCCCGGCAAAATCGTTTCGACGAGCCAGGAAGTGGAAGTTATGGTTCTGGAAATCGACAGCACCAAACGCCGCGTTTCCTTGGGTCTCAAGCAGACTCAGCGCAACCCGTGGGAAGTGTTTGCCGAAACCCATCCGATCGGCACCAACATCGAAGGCGAAGTCAAGAACATCACCGAGTTCGGTCTGTTCGTTGGCCTCGACAACGACATCGACGGCATGGTTCACCTCTCCGACCTGTCGTGGGATCAACGTGGCGAAGACGCGATTGCAAACTACCGCAAGGGCGACACCGTTACGGCTTCGGTCACCGAAGTTGACGTGGAAAAAGAGCGTATCTCGCTCTCGATCAAGGCTTTGGGCGAAGACACCTTCACCGATGCGGTTGATGGCGTGAAACGTGGCGGTATCATCACCGTCATCGTAACCGCGATCGAAGAAGGCGGCGTTGAAGTTGAATACAACGGCGCAAAATCCTTCATCCGCCGTTCTGATCTCTCGCGTGAGCGTGGCGATCAACGTCCAGAGCGTTTCAGCGTTGGCGACAAGATCGACGTGCGCGTGACCAACATTGATCCGAAGACCCGCCGCATGGGTCTGTCGATCAAAGCGCGCGAGATCGCTGAAGAGAAAGAAGCCGTCGAGCAGTATGGTTCGTCCGATTCGGGCGCCTCGCTGGGCGACATTCTTGGTGCTGCTCTGAAGGGCGACAAGAACTGATCTGACCCGAACAGGTCAATAAACGGGCCCCGTGGCAACGCGGGGCCCTTTGCTTTGGCAGCTTTTGACTGCATTTTTGTTTGTGGATTTGGAAATTATGCCTATAGTCCAATGCGTAACAGGTTGGCACGGCCGAGAATCCCAGCAAAAAGGGACGCGGCACCACAAGGGGGATATCGCGGATGATCCGTTCTGAACTGATCCAAAAAATCGCGGATGAAAATCCGCATCTTACGCAGCGCCATGTTGAACGCATCGTCAACACGGTGTTCGAAGAAATTATTGACGCCCTCGCCAAAGGCGACCGGGTAGAGCTGCGCGGCTTCGGCGCTTTTTCGGTCAAAGCGCGTGATGCCCGCGTCGGTCGCAATCCGCGCACTGGCGAGGCGGTCAAGGTTGAGGATAAAAAGGTTCCGTTCTTTAAAACTGGCAAACTGCTGCGCGATCGGCTCAACACCAAATAAGCCGCATTGCATGCGGGCCAATCTGCTCCAATATAGGCGCAGCACCTGCGAAAAGGCGGTCCGATGTTTCGTTTTCTGCGCTATCTGATTCTGGCGGCGGTGGGCTTGGCCCTGCTGATTGTGGCTTTGGCCAACCGCACCCCCGTGCTGTTAAAAGCCATGCCGGATGATCTGGCCGCGTTTCTTGGCGTGACGTGGCAGTTAGAGCTTCCGGTTTTCATGCTGCTGTTTTTTGGCATTGTCGCGGGCGTGCTGGTTGGCTTTTTGTGGGAATGGGCGCGTGAGCATAAGCACCGCGCCACAGCCTCAACCAAGTCCCGCCAAGTCACCCGGTTGGAGCGTGAACTTGCCACCATGCGCGACGCCACCTCGGTGCCGCAGGATGATGTGATAGCGCTGCTTGACCGACCCCGGCAGAAGTGATGCCAAAGATTAACAATGCCTGATATTCGCGTAAAAATCTGTGGCTTGCGCAGCCTAGCTGACGTGGCCGCCGTGTCTGCGGCGAAAGCCGCTTATGCGGGTTTTGTGTTTTTCCCGAAAAGCCCGCGCCATCTGACCATTCCGCAAGCCCGCGAATTGACCCTCGCCGCCCCCGTGGGTCTGGCGAAAGTAGCGCTTGTGGTCGATGCCGACGACGCCCTGCTCGATGCGATAACCGAGGCTATGCCTTTGGATATGCTGCAACTTCACGGCCATGAGACGCCTGAGCGTGTCGCTGAAATCCGCGCCCGCTACGGCCTGCCAGTGATGAAAGCCATTGGCGTTGCCGACGAAGGCGATCTCGAAGCCCTGATGGAGTATTCGCTGGTCGCCGATCAAATTCTGGTCGATGCCAAGCCGCCGAAGAACTCCGCCCTGCCCGGCGGCAACGGTCTGTCGTTCGACTGGAGGCTGGTCGCCCAACGCCGTTGGCTGCGCCCGTGGATGCTTGCAGGCGGCCTCACCCCGCACAACGTCGCCGAAGCCATCCGCCTAACCAACGCCCGGCAAGTCGATGTCTCCTCCGGCGTAGAATCCGGCCACGGCGTCAAAGACCCCGCCAAAATCAACGCCTTTGTTGAAGCTGCAACCCAAAACGGCCCGCCTATCTTACGTTGATCTGTTGCTGTAACTTCTCCAGTCCTCGCTTAGTTCGCACAATTTCACATTAGCCTAACATGGGACACCGCCATGCCCGCCTACATCACTCTCGGCGCAAACGACCCAGTTATTGCCCACGCCTTCTACGACGCGGTGCTTAAAACCATCGGCTGGGCCGCCCACGCCGATTTCCCCGGTGGTTGGAAATGCTATTCTGAGGCTGGCACCGGGATCGGCTTCAAATTCTGGGTCTGCCCGCCATTCAACGGGGAAGCCGCCAGCGCGGGCAACGGTCAAATGCTAGGATTACCCGCCCACAATCGCGATGAAGTCGATGCGTTCTACGCCACCGCAATGGCGCTGGGTGCGACAGACGAAGGTGCCCCCGGCATCCGCGAGATTTACAGCCCGACTTGGTATGCAGCCTACCTACGCGACCCATCCGGCAACAAACTGGCGGTGGTGTTTGAAGGTTAACGAAATATGACCCGCCCCGCTAAGCCATTGATTTCTATAGGGACGCACCCCTGTCCGCGCGTGAACAACCTGAATCCCGCCTAAAATGCCTTGAACGTCATCGTCGTCAAAGTCCGCACGATCCCCGGAATATCGAACAGCTTTTCCGACAGATAATGCCCAACATCGGCATCATCGGGGATGTAGATTTTCGCGATCAGATCATATTCGCCAGAGGTCGAATACAATTCCGAAACCACCTCGCGATCATAAATCGCAGTCGCGACCTCATAGGTCTTGCCGGGGGTGCAGCGAAATTGAACGAACACGCAGATCATCGAAACCTCATTCTTTGCGTCACCCTACCCCAGCTAAAGCCAGAGTCTAGTCGTCACCCTGCGCCGATAAAGTCAGCGGCACCGAAGCCGGCCGCAAATCCTCCACCGTCAACACCTGCAGCGGCCGCGCCAGCCGGTTGCGGACCACCCACATCAGCCGATGCTGCGCCCGCGTGATCGCCACGTAAGCCAGCCGTTTCCACAGCGGCACCCCCGCCTCCGATCGCCCCGCAGCCGCCGCCGCATACAAGTCCGGCGCGAACACCTGCACCGTCTCCCACTGCGACCCTTGAGCCTTATGGATCGTCACCGCCGCCCCATGCAGGAACGCCGCCCCCATCGTCGCAGCCGACGCGATGAACGGTTCATCCTCATCCGGACGCTCAATCTTGATGATCGAGGCGGCGGAAACCTGCGGATCTTCTGCCCCGACGACATGTATCTTCGCAAACCCGGGCCGATTGCCCGGCCCCAGGTAGATTACCTGCGCGCCCTTGATCAGCCCGCGCGCTTCCAGATCAATCCGCTTTTTGCGGTGCTTCAGCGGCAATTCGATGCCGTCGCAAATCAACGGCTCACCGGGCAACAACTGATCAATCGGCGCGCCATGCGCCGCCCTGAAGGCCGTGATCAACCTGATCCGCGTCGCGTTGCGCCAGACCAAAACCGGGCTGCGCGCCATCAGATCAGCATCGACCCGCTCGGCCCAGACCACGCGATCATCTTTTTTCGAGGCAGCCTCAACCATCCGCTCAAACTCATCAAAGCTAAGGTTCGGGTCGCCCAAAGCGTGTGCCAGATCAAGGATCGGATTGTCCTGCGCTTGGCGGTGGATACGGCTGAGAACCAGCTTGCGGCCCTCGCCCAAACGGTCAAACACCATCTCACCCGACAACCCCACCGGAGCCAGCTGCGCCGGATCGCCGAATAGCACCAAAGTCGAGAAAATCTCCCGCAGATCGGTCAGCGCGCGTTCATCGAGCATCGAGGATTCGTCAACAAAACCGATATCGAGCGGTTCTTCGCGCCGCTTCCAGCCTTTGATGAAGTCGCTGCCACGCAGGCCCGCCGCAGCCAGCGCACCCGGAATGGAGGCCACGGTTTGATAGAACGCATGGGCACGGTCGAGCGCCAGTTCGGTCAGCCCCTCAACCACTGGGCGCGGGCCTTGCCCGGTCAGCCATTCGGCGATCTTTTCATACTGCGGGTCATAGACGGGGGAATAAAGGATGCGGTGAATGGTCGTCGCAGCCACGCCGCGCATTCGCAGCACCGAAGCCGCCTTGTTGGTCGGGGCCAAAATCGCCAGGGTCCGACGTTCCTTCCGCTTTTTCGGTTCGTAGTCGCCGGACACCAGATCAACGCCCGCCGCCACCAGGGCCTTGTAGAGGCTGGCGAGCAGCATGGTTTTGCCGGACCCCGCCTTACCAACGACGGCCAGCACCGACGATTTATCTTCCGGACGAGGCTCTAGCCCGCCCTTGTCCAAATCAACGCCCATACTGAACAATTCCGCCGAAACGCGGTCATAGGCTTCGGCCTGATCATCGGAGAAAGTGAGCTTTATGGGGGCAAGTTCGGTCATTTGCCCAACATAGGCGAGGATGCCGTGAAGGGCCAGACCTGAACCCAATGGCCGTTTCGCGGGGCATTGAGCCCCTTGAAACGGCGCTGCCGGGGATGGGTTCTGCGACGTGGCGCGGATGTTAGCTGCGGAGGGGGCCAGCCCCCGCTGCGCTCCCCCGGAATATTTATGCCAATGTGAAACAATTGGCGTTTTGCTACTTTAACGGTGCAAACTGGCGTCCAGCGTGTCTTCAAATGTGCGCAAACCTGTGCGGGGAGCTTGCACCAGCACCGCCATATTGCCGGGTTTGTGCTTGTTTGCGCGCATCAGCATATGCGCCGCAGGGATCTGTGCCCACTCAAAAACCTCCGACATGCAGGGGTCAATCCGACGTTCGATCATCAGCTTATTCGCCGCTGCCGCCTGTTTCAGATGCGCGAAATGGCTGCCTTGCAGGCGTTTTTGGTGCATCCACATGTAGCGCACGTCGAAAGTGCAATTGAACCCGCTGGTGCCAGCGCAAATCACCACCATGCCACCTTTTTTGCACACCAGCGACGACACCGGGAAGGTCGCCTCGCCCGGATGTTCGAACACCATATCGACGCTGATGCCCTTGCCGGTGATGTCCCAAATCGCTTTGCCAAAGCGGCGGGCCTCTTTGAGCCAATCGTTGTATTCCGGTGTATTTACGGTTGGTAATTGGCCCCAGCATTTGAAATCATTGCGATTTATCACGCCCTTGGCACCCAGACCCATGACGAAATCACGCTTGGATTCGTCGGAGATCACACCGATTGCATTCGCGCCTGCGGTGTTGATCAGTTGGATTGCGAACGAACCAAGGCCGCCCGATGCGCCCCAAACCAGAACATTCTGCCCCGGTTTCAGATCATGCGGCTCATGGCCGAACAGCATCCGGTAGGCGGTCGCCAAGGTGAGCGTGTAGCAGGCGGATTCCTCCCATGTCAGATGCTTCGGACGAGGCATCAACTGCTGCGCTTGCACGCGGGTGAACTGGGCGAAGCTGCCGTCCGGGGTCTCGTAGCCCCAGATCCGCTGGCTGGGCGAGAACATCGGATCGCCGCCGTTACATTCCTCGTCATCGCCGTCGTCTTGGTTGCAGTGCACCACAACCTCATCGCCGACCTTCCAGCGTTTCACCTTGTCGCCGACCGCCCAGACGATGCCAGACGCATCCGAGCCCGCGACGTGAAACGGCTGTTTATGGCCATCAAACGGGCTGATCGGCACGCCCAAGGCCGCCCAAACGCCGTTGTAATTGACCCCAGCCGCCATCACCAGAACCAGCACCTCATTGCTGTCGAGGCTCCAAGTATCGACGACCTCAACCTGCATCGCGGTATCGGGCTCGCCATGCCGCGCTTGCCGGATCGACCACGCATACATTTTTGCCGGAACATGACCCAAGGGTGGCATTTCGCCAATCTCGTACAGATCCTTGATCGGAGCCTCATAGGGAATGATCGCCGAAGCAGTATCCAGAGCCATGCCAGCCTCCAACAAATGCCGCGTCGCAGAATCGATGCGGATTCAAGCATTGATAGCCAGCCATCGCGCAACTTTGCAATAGTCTTTAGGGCTATTTTGTAACTTTATGTCTGCTGCGTAGCGGCGACTACTCCAAACGCTGTAAGACTGAGGCCGCGTAAAATGCGATCAGCGTGGCTGAGCCAGCGGTGATCGCCAAGTTTTCGTCTATCAATCTGCGATGCAACAAGGGTTCCAAACCTTCGTCCAAGGTGGCCTGCACCCCTTGGGGGGAGAGCTTAAGCACCGCGCCATGTGCGTTTAGGCGGGCTTGCAGAGCGATCATCCCTTCCAACAACGCCGCGCGATCCGCGGGGTTTTGCGTTAGCGCGGCGGCGACTAACGGCACTGGCAACACCGGCACGACTTTGGTGATTTCCGCCATCAGATGAGCACCCAGTTCTTCGGTAGGGGCATCCGGCGCGTCACGGAGAAAGCGCCGTAGCGACACCGGCGGGCCGAAGCCAGCCGCCGTTGTGCCAAAGCCCTTGAAACGGCCACGAGACTTGCGCCATATATTGCGCAGAATAAATTTTATAGTTGCCAGCGGCTTACCGCGAAATCTACGGCTGCCAGCCTGTGCGGCGTCGGTCAAAATCCGGTCTTCCAGCACACGGTCATAGGCCAGACCCACCGGGACAAACACCACGTCCCGCCCGCCGGGCTCGTAGGCCGAGACGATGTAAGACAGCAGCCCCATCTTGGCAGCACCCACGCGACCATCCAACGACAGCCCGCCTTCCGGAAAAATCGCCTGCGTGGTGCCCTGCGCCGTCGCCATCTGCACATAGCGCGCCAGCACCCGGCGGTAGAGCGTGTTGCGACTGCGGCGCCTGATGAAGTAGGCGCCCATAGAGCGGATCAGCGCGCTCAGCGGCCAGATCCGCGCCCATTCGCCAACCGCGTAAGAAATCGCCGAGCGGTTGGCGACCAGCCAAGTGATCAGCACGTAATCCATGTTAGAGCGATGGTTCATCACAAAGATTACCGTGGCCTTGGGGTCGATATGCGCCAAAGCGGCATCGACTTTGCCAATCCGCACCCGGTAGGCCAATCGGGACAGCCAGCGCGCAAGACGAATTGCCACGCCGAAGTACAACGTTGCCGAAAACCCCGGCACAATTTCGCGGGCATAGCGGCGGGCTTCCTCAAACGCCACCGAACCCGGCACTCCGGTCTCGGCCGCGTGGTCGGCCACCGCTTCGAGGACGCGCAAATCGTAAGACAGTCGCACGATCATGTCCTGTCTGCGCGCAAGTTTGAAGAATTCGATCGGGCGATCTAGGCGTTTGTTCAGCCGCGCCAGAGCCTTTTCGGCGCGTTTGCGAAAGAACCAGCGCACAGATGGGAACAGAAAATGCGAGGCCAACGTGATCGCAGCAAATGCGAGGATCAAAAGCAGCAACCAGAATGGGACCACGACGGGCTGTGTCATGCTGCATCATTGCCAGTGTGAGGTTGGGTTTCAAAGCCCTCAATCGGCAATGCATAGATTTTTGGTGACCGCGCCTTCAAGCGAAAACTGCTTTGCCGCGCTGCAGCGAATTGACACTTTCGATAAATTGCGCTTATTGCTTCATGTACGCAATATACTTGCTTCACAAATCCAGGGAGGCCCGAGATGGTGACTAAGGAAAACCCGTGGTTGTTTCGGACATATGCGGGTCATTCGACTGCCACGGCCTCAAACGCGCTTTACCGCAACAATTTGGCGAAGGGGCAGACCGGGCTTTCGGTGGCCTTCGATTTGCCAACCCAAACCGGCTACGATTCCGATCATGAGTTGGCCCGTGGCGAAGTGGGCAAGGTGGGCGTGCCGGTCAATCATTTGGGCGATATGAGGGCGTTGTTCAAAGATATCCCCTTGGAACGCATGAATACTTCTATGACGATTAACGCTACCGCCCCTTGGCTTTTGGCGCTTTATATCGCTGTGGCGGAAGAGCAGGGAGCAGATCTGACCGCTCTGCAAGGCACCGTTCAGAACGATATTATCAAAGAATATTTATCGCGCGGCACTTACATTGCGCCGCCTGCGCCGTCGTTAAGGATGACCACTGACATCGCGGCTTTCACGCAAAAGAATTTGCCCAAATGGAATCCGATGAACATTTGTTCGTATCATTTGCAAGAGGCCGGAGCGACGCCGGAACAGGAACTGGCATTTGCCCTCGCCACTGCCTGCGCTGTGCTTGATGATCTAAAAGGTAAAGTTTCAACCGCTGATTTCCCTAGTATGGTGGGCAGAATATCGTTTTTTGTCAACGCAGGCATTCGCTTCGTGACTGAGATTTGCAAGATGCGGGCGTTTGTTGATCTTTGGGACGAAATTTGCCTTGCCCGTTATGGTATTACTGACGCCAAACATCGGCGGTTCCGCTATGGGGTTCAGGTCAACTCACTGGGTCTCACCGAGCAGCAGCCCGAGAACAACGTATATCGCATTTTAATCGAAATGCTGGCCGTGACACTGTCAAAGAATGCCCGCGCTCGGGCCGTGCAACTACCTGCTTGGAACGAAGCATTGGGACTGCCCCGGCCTTGGGATCAGCAGTGGTCTTTGCGGATGCAGCAAATATTGGCCTATGAGACCGATTTGTTGGAATACGACGATCTGTTTGACGGTAATCCGGCCATTGAGCGCAAGGTCGCGATGCTCAAGGACGGGGCGCGCGCCGAGTTGGCACAAATTGACGCGATGGGTGGGGCGGTTGCGGCGATTGACTACATGAAGGCGCGGCTGGTGGAAGCCAACGCCGAACGCATCGCCAAGATTGAGTCGCATGAAACCACGGTGGTTGGCGTCAACGCTTGGATTGAAACCACGCCAAGCCCGCTGACCGCAGGCGATGGCTCCATTATGGTGGCTGACCCAAAAGCGGAGGCCGATCAGATCGCTCGACTGAGCGAATGGCGCAGTGTGCGCGACGAAAATGCCGTGCAGAGCGCTCTGCGCGGCCTACGTGCCGCCGCCGCGTCCGGCGCGAATATCATGCCGGCCTCTATCACGGCGGCAAAAGCTGGGGCGACCACGGGCGAGTGGGGATTAATGGTGCGCAGTGCTTTCGGCGAATATCGCGCCCCGACCGGCGTTTCCCGCAACCCTTCAAACCGTACCGAGGGGCTGGAGCCGATCCGCGAAGCCGTGCAAGTTCTTTCTGCCAAACTCGGTCGGCCGCTTAAATTTATTGTTGGAAAGCCGGGGCTTGACGGCCATTCCAACGGCGCAGAACAAATAGCGGCCCGCGCCCGGGATTGTGGCATGGACATCCACTACGAAGGCATCCGTCTGACCCCTGCGGAGATCGTCAATGCCGCCGTACAGCAAAATGCCCATGTCATCGGCCTGTCGATCCTGTCGGGCAGCCATATCCCGCTGATCCGCGACACTCTGTTAAGAATGCAGCAAGCCGGCCTGTCGCAGATTCCTCTGATCGTCGGCGGTATCATCCCAGAAGATGACGCGAATGCGCTGCGCGCCATGGGTGTCGCCGCCGTTTACACGCCGAAAGACTTTGAGATGAACCGAATTATGATGGATATTGTAACGCTCGTCGATAGGGCTGCGACTGCCGCCTAACTGCTTTCCTCGCGCTTCGAAACACCCTAGTTTTGGCGAAAGCGGAGGAAAATATGACACATCATATCGGAGCCAAACCTGGCGAGATTGCTGAAACTGTGCTGCTGCCCGGCGATCCCTACCGTGCTCGTTGGGCGGCGCAGCGCTACCTTGAAAATCCGGTGCTTGTGAATGAGGTCCGGGGTATGCTCGGCTACACCGGCACATGGCGCGGGCATCAGGTGACAATTCACGGCTCGGGTATGGGGATGCCGTCTCTGTCAATCTATGCCAATGAATTGATTAAAGATTTTGGCGCGCGGACCTTGATCCGCATTGGCTCTGCGGGCGCGATGCAGCCGCATGTGAAGCTGCGTGATGTGGTTTTGGCGCAGACTGCCAGCACATGCGGCAGCCCGTCGCAAAGCGTGTTTCGAGAGCTCAATTTCGCACCCTGCGCCGATTTTGGCCTGCTTACAGCGGCGCATAGAGCCGCGCTAAAAATCGGCGTGCCCGTGCATGTTGGCGGGATATTCTCCTCCGATACATTCTACGATGAACGCCCCGACCTGTCGGATCAGTTGCAACGCCACGGCACTTTGTGTGTCGAGATGGAGGCCGCAGAGCTTTATATGCTGGCCGCCCGCTACAATCGGCGCGCATTGGCGGTTTTAACAATTTCCGACCATCTTTTGACGGATGAAGCCTTGCCGGCGGATCAGCGCGAAACAAGCTTTGGCGCGATGGTTGAGGTGGCGCTAGAGGCTGCCTTCGCCTGATGCGCACGCGAAAGGATGACGGATTTTATGACCTGCGGTTTGCCGATCACCGAATGTTTTAATGATCTCAACGGCTTTGATCGCCGACGTCTTGAGTTCGCGCGCCGCCACGATCCAATTGCAGCGCGCTGCTCGGCTCTGCAAAATGCTTTGCAGAGCCAACGACATGCGACCTTGACCTTACCGATTCGTGGGCGTCTATTGCGCAGCCCTAGCGTAGGAGACGCCCATGAAAACTCGCAAACTCGGCCAGAATGGCCCCAACGTATCGGCCATCGGCTTGGGGGCGATGTCCTTTGGCGGGATATTTGGCCAAACCGATGAGACAGAAAGCCTGCGCTGCCTCGACGCCATGCGGGATCACGGCATCAACTTTATTGATACCGCCAACATTTACGGCATGGGCATTTCTGAGACAATCATTGGTAAATGGCTGGCCAGCCGACGCCCGGAGGTGGTTATCGCCACCAAAGCCAGCTTCGTTGCGGGGCCACCGCGCTACATCGACAATTCCGAAATTCATCTGCGCACCGAGTTGGAAGCCTCGCTGAAGATTCTCAACCGTGACCATGTCGAATTGTTCTACATTCACCGCCGCGAGCACAACCGGCCTTTGGCCGAAGTGATCGGCACGCTGTCGCGGCTGATCGAAGAGGGTAAAATTGGCGGCTACGGTATGTCGGAAATTGCGCCCGACACCTTACGCGCTGCCCACAAGTTACATCCCTGCATGGCTGTGCAGAATGAATATTCGCTGTGGAGCCGCCAGCCAGAGCTTGGCATGATCCAAGCCTGCAAGGCGCTTGGTGTGGCGTTTATTCCGTTCTCACCCCTCGCACGTGGCATGTTGGGCGAGCGGCCGCTGGCAGTCCCCGATGACGGTTTCCGCAGCACCAATCCGCGCTTTACCGAGCCTAATTTCACCGAAAACACTAATGCCATCAAGGGATTCCGTGCTTTCTGTGCGAAGCGTGGTTGGACAACGTCGGCCACTGCGCTTGCGTGGATTTTGGCGAAGGGCGATCATCTGATCCCGATCCCTGGCACGCGCAAAGCGGAAAATCTTGCACATTGGGTAATGGCACCCGAGATCACGCTTACGCCTGAAGACCATGCGGAAATCGACCGTATCCTGCCGCCCGGCTTTGCTGCTGGCGACCGCTACGGCGACCACCAACTGCTCGCGGTGGAGCGCTATTGCTAGCTTCCATTGTTTCTTAACGCACATCTTTGGCGGTGAATCCAAGCGATTTGGGGGGCAATGCCCCCCCGATCGCGGTTGGTGTCGAGCATTGGGGTACCCGGACGCAGTATCTTATTGCGGGCGTAAACAATGGCGCGGCTGACGCGGTGATCCGGTGTCACACTCAGCGCCGCAGCTTGCGCAGCGATAATGCGACACCCCCAAGGTGCGGTCCAATCGCCAGCGACAATCCCGCGTCAGAGTCGAGTTGCGGCGTGCCAGCCAGCCGTAGACGAAGACTGACACCGCCAGAAGCAGCAAAAGTAATGGCATGCGGCCTCCTGTTCATCCTGCTGCGCTTTGGCTTATTCAGCATGGCTTAAGCCGTCGCACCCTGCAAGAAGCCCTCGGCGCGGATGCGATGGCTTGGAAACGGGATCGGGACGACCCGCTGCTGACGTGCGCGCGAGTATTCCGCCGGCATCCGCAACACCGCATATTGCCTACCGTCCTCATCGTTGCGATAGGTCTCTCCCAGTCGCGACACCTCATAGCCGATCTGGCGCAAGGCCCGCATGAGTGTCAGCGAGGACAGGCAAATCAACTCCTCACCACCTTGCGCTTGGGTGATATCGACAAGGCCATCGACAATGGCCGTCAAACATTCGGTGCGGTCTGCAGCGGTGGTCAGCGTGTCCGAGATCACCAGCCGCGTGCATTCCCAAACATGCGGCGTGGCAATTTCGACCGACATCACATGTGACGGGATGTGGGGCAGTTTGCCGGAATAGGCATCGCGCAGCATGTAGGTGTGCTGACCCCAAGTCGCCGTCGTCGGCATCGCGCGCGCGCCGCCCACAACCTGACCGTGTTTCAAAACCAGCGAATAATGCGCAACCGGCGTGTCATACTGATCCATCTCCACTTTGTCGTTATGCGGCACGTCCCAGCCGAGTTGATCGACAAAGACCTGTTTACGCAGGGCCAGAAAATCATAGAATGCCGAGCCGTAGCGATGAAAGTCCGAGAAGTCGAAGCGGATATTGTCCATGATCGTCCCTTAAACAAGCTGAATTATTTCAGATATGGAGACAATATCGCGGAAGTTGCATTTGCGCACTGTCCGCAAACACAAGGCGATTGGGTGTTGCCTAAAATTGTAGGTAATTCGGCCCGCTCAAAGAATCCGGCGCGCGGCGGCTATTGAGGCCGCTTGGGACTGCGTTCGCGCGCCCAGTTTACGCTTTACGTTGTTCAACCGCGCCTTCACTGCGCTTTCGGAAATGCCCAACCGAAGCGCAATCTGCTTCAGCCGCAAACCTTCTGACTGCAGTTTCAGCGCCTCTACCTCTGCGTTGGTCAGGCTTTTCTCGTCTTCGGGGCCGGTATGGAGGTGCTGCATGATTCGCAGTAGCTCGTCCATTTCGGCATTATCAAAGTCGCGGTCATCGCGAAAAAACAGACCGTAACTGCGTCTGCCTTTGTCTTGCGAAGCCATCACAGACACCGCAGCGCCGTGGCCCAGACCGAACACCGCAGCATGTGCGCGCACCTGATGCGGATCGGTAGAGGTCATTTCTGAGAACCTGATGCCGCCAATGTTGCCATAGACCCAACGCATTGCTGGATCTTGTACCACTAGCCCATGGGTTGTATAAAACTCCACCCAAATGTCGGGCAGATTGTTCATCTCTTCCTCGGGAAAAGAGAATCCTACCCGCAGTGCCACATAAGAGCCCGCCGGCGCGATATGTTGGATCTGTTCTCTCATGGCGTCTAGCAGTGTCATATGCTCAAAACAGTTGCCGAATACTTTACCACGTCATAGCCTGCCTGGGTAAACATTGCCCGGTTAAATTGTAATTCGCAACATATAGCACCCCAAGGATGAGTGAACGTGCAGGATACGACCAAGGTAGGTGCGGTTGCACTATTGTTAACCCGGTTACGTGCGTATTGTGATAGTGGCTTTGCCCTTGCGATCCACATTCGCTACACGCGCCCCTCAATCTTGTATAGAACTTACCATCAAGGGTGGATTGACCACTACAGCGAACGCGGTTTTATGCTCAGCGATCCGGTGGTGCATTGGGGTTTGACCAATGTTGGGTCGGTAAACTGGGCAGATCTGGTCGACCAAGACTCACAGGGCGTGATTAAGGACGCGTTGGCACATGGGCTGCACAATGGCTGGACCTATGCGATAGGCGCATCGACCTCGCGCACTATTGCGGGGTTGACCAAAAGCGGAGCGGATTTCACCGACGCCGAGCGTGTGGATATTCGGCAAATCGTCGATGACTTGCACGCGTTGACGGAAGGATTGGAAGGCTTCGAGCCGGGCACGCAATCAGCACTGCTTGCCTTGACCGATCACTAAATCCGCAAGCGGTGCGATCGGTCAGAGCTGGCTTCGCTGGCTTAGACCACCCGATCAACCATCATTTTTTTGATGTCAGCGATGGCTTTGGCTGGGTTCAAGCCTTTCGGGCAGGTCTTGGTGCAGTTCATGATGGTATGGCAACGATAGAGTTTAAACGGGTCTTCCAGATCATCCAAACGCTCACCTGTTGCCTCATCCCGGCTGTCGATGATCCAGCGATAAGCATGTAGCAGGGCGGCTGGCCCGAGATATTTATCGGCATTCCACCAATAGCTGGGGCAAGACGTGCTGCAACAGGCGCACATCACACATTCGTAAACGCCGTCGAGTTTTGAGCGATCCTCAATCGACTGGCGCCATTCCTTGGCAGGTCGGTTGGTTTTGGTCTCAAGCCACGGCATGATGCTGGCATGTTGTGCGTAGAAAAGCGTGAGGTCAGGGATCAAATCCTTCACCACCGGCATGTGCGGCAACGGGTAAATTTTGATATCGCCCTTCAACTCGTCCAGACCGTAAATGCAGGCCAACGTGTTGATGCCACCGATATTCATTGCGCAAGATCCGCAAATCCCTTCACGGCAAGAACGCCGGAACGTCAACGTCGGGTCAATCTCATTTTTGATCTTGATAAGAGCGTCCAGCACCATCGGGCCGCAAGTGTCCATATCCACAAAGTATGTGTCTACCCGAGGGTTTTGCCCGTCATCAGGATTCCAGCGATAAATCTGAAACTTGCGGACGTTTTTGGCATCCGGCCTTGGCCAGGTCTTGCCAGTGCGAATTTTCGAATTTTTTGGCAGTGTGAACTGAACCATGTCTCAGACCTTTTTGTGTGCAAACTCAATAATGGCTGTCGGGAATGCTGGTGAACGGGCGTGACGGCATCTCACCCGAGCGTTGAACGACGCAATTTTGGTAAACCTGCGACGGGTCTTTACCTTGCAGGTAATCATTGCTGAAAGTGATCTCACCAAACACATCGCGGCGTCCGCCAGAGCCAAGCCCAACGCCCAGTTCTCCGCGCGGATGCTCCGCGAGCCTTGCGCGCTGCAGACATTCACGCTCGGCTTGCGCGCGTGGGATCGGTCCGCAAGCGATCAGCGGCAAAAGTGCGATAAGGGCAAAGACCAGTCGCATATCTTAACCTTTCAGCGGTGGTACGCCAGAGCGGGCGAAACAGTCGCTGGCTGTAGGCCGGGTCGCAAGGTTGCGGATATTTTGCACCGTCAAAGTTCCGGCTTCGACCCCGACATCCCGCGCCAAGGCTCGGGTTTCTTCGGGTGAGGCCGCATCGAGCACGCATTGCGTTGCAGCCTCGGCGACATTACCCGACAACTCTCGGGACATAACAGGACGCACTACGGATTCCGCTGTGCGGCGCATCGCCTTGTCGGCCAGAACCTGCGGATCGCAGGCAGCGACCAAACTTACTAACAAGAAACCGTGCAGAATACTATATCGACTGATAGACATAGCTCTCTCCTCCCAGCATTGTCATTCGGCAGGCTTTGCACCCCTGCGGTACTTCCGGGGTGCGCAAAGCGCGCATCAGAACTTCCTTTCGGCCGGCGCGATTTTTTGCAACGAAATCCCGCCATCTGCTTCTGAAGTCAGTGGCGCGGTATGCACCGGGCGATAGTCCAGCCGCACCGAGCTTCCGTCCACCCAAGCGAGCGTATGTTTGCGCCAATCGGTATCGTTGCGCGTGGCGTAGTCTTCATGCGCATGTGCGCCCCGACTTTCAGTGCGCGCATATGCCCCGTGAATTGTCGCCAGCGCATTCGGCATAAGGTTCTGAAGTTCAAGCGTTTCCATCAGATCACTGTTCCATACCAGCGAGCGGTCGGTCACCTTGATGTCATCCAACTTGCCCGCAATCGCGGTCATTTTCTGCACACCTTCGCCAAGCGTTTTATCGGTGCGGAACACCGCCGCATCCGATTGCATGGTCTTTTGCATTTCCAACCGCAGATCGGCGGTCGGCGTGCTGCCGTTGGCGTTGCGTGCAGCGTCAAAGCGGCTCAAAGCGCGATCAACTTCGGCTCGGTTAACGTCTTGAATGCGATCTTTTGGATTGACGATTTCGCCCGCACGAATCGCCGCCGCCCGGCCAAAAACCACCAAGTCGATCAGCGAGTTCGAGCCCAAACGGTTCGCGCCATGCACGCTGGCACAGCCCGCTTCGCCCACGGCCATCAAGCCCGGTACAGTCGCATCGGGGTTGTCGTGCGTCGGGTTGAGTACCTCGCCGAAGTAGTTGGTCGGAATGCCGCCCATGTTGTAATGCACCGTCGGCAGCACCGGAATCGGTTCCTTGTGCAGATCAACGCCCGCAAAAATCCGCGCGCTTTCTGAAATCCCCGGCAGACGCAAAGCCAAGGTTGCGGGCGGTAAATGGTTCAGGTGCAAATGGATATGGTCCTTGTTGGCCCCTACCCCACGGCCTTCGCGAATTTCGATCGTCATGCAGCGCGACACGTAATCTCGTGGAGCCAAGTCTTTGTAATGTGGCGCATAACGCTCCATAAAGCGCTCACCTTCCGAGTTGGTGAGATAGCCGCCCTCACCCCGAGCGCCCTCTGTGATCAGGCAGCCCGAGCCGTAGATGCCGGTCGGGTGGAACTGCACGAACTCCATATCCTGCAGCGGCAGACCGGCGCGAGCGACCATGCCGCCGCCGTCGCCAGTGCAAGTATGCGCAGACGTCGCGCTGAAATACGCGCGTCCATAGCCGCCAGTTGCCAGCACGACCATCTTGGCGTTGAACACATGGATCGTGCCATCGTCGAGCTTCCACGCCACCACGCCGGTGCAGCGGCCCTCGGTCATGATCAGATCAATCGCGAAATACTCGACAAAAAACTCGGCGTTATTCTTCAAAGATTGCCCGTAAAGCGTATGCAAAATGGCATGGCCGGTCCGATCGGCCGCCGCACAAGTCCGCTGAACCGGCGGGCCTTCACCATATTCGGTGGTATGGCCGCCGAACGGGCGCTGGTAGATCTTGCCTTCCTCTGTGCGCGAAAACGGCACCCCGTAATGCTCCAATTCGTAAACCGCTTTCGGAGCCTCACGCGCAAGATATTCCATCGCGTCGGTGTCGCCCAGCCAATCGCTGCCCTTCACCGTGTCATACATATGCCACTGCCAACTATCGGGCCCCATATTGCCCAAGGACGCCGCGATGCCGCCCTGTGCCGCCACAGTATGCGACCGGGTCGGGAACACTTTGGTTACACAAGCGGTTCGCAAGCCCTGCTCGGCCATGCCCAAGGTTGCGCGCAAACCCGCGCCCCCGGCACCGACAACAACCACATCATAATCATGCACTTCATAGGGATAAGCGGTCATATCAATCCTCAGAGCGCCATTTTAATCAGCGCGAACAGCCCGGTCGCCGTGATCACGGCGGCAAGCGATTGGACAAAGATCACCGACAACTTGCGCGCGGTGCCGTGAACATAATCGTCAAGCATCACCTGTGCGCCCATCGCGAAATGGCGCATCCCGACGATCAGCACCAAGGCGGTCAGTATGGCCGGGAACGGGTGCGAGAACGTCTCCATCACGCCTTCGCGGCTTTTGCCCAGCGCGTGACCGAAGACGTAAATCCAAGTCGGGACCATACAGGCCAGCACGGCGGAGCTAACCGTCATATGCCAATGGTGGGAGGTCCCGGTATGCGAGGCACCCTTGCCTTCGACACGTTTGCGGGCGGTCAGATAGCGCATGTCTTGCCCCTTACACGATGAATATGGTGAGGATGGTCAGAACGAATGATCCGATCACCACCGCCCAGCTCAGCTTTTCTGCGGTTTTCATATCGAGCCCGTGTCCGGCATCAAAATAAAGGTGCCGAAGCCCGGCCAAATAATGAAACCACAAAGCCCAAGCCGAGGCGGTGAATGCCAGATCGCCAAACCAGCTGGTGACGACAGCATTGGCAATCGCAAACTGGCTGTCCGAGGTCGCCGCAGCGAGCAACCACCACACCGATAACAGCGCGCTGATTATCAGGCCATTTCCGGTGATCCGCGTCAGAATTGAGGTAATCGCATGGATTTGCCAATGCCAAATAGACAGATGCGGTGACAAGGGGCGCTCTACCCGCTTCACTTCGGCCATGACGGTTCCCTTCGTTTGATCCGCATCGGGGGCCAGCAGCTTTGGGCAAAACGCCTGGCGGCTGCGCGGCTGTGCCTATCTAAATAGCGTTTATCGAACAACTGCCACCCCTACGATGCTGCCGCTGCGAAATGTTCTCGCTATCATCGCGATTTTATTCGGTTTGTGATCACACACATTTTTCGTGTGATCACAAACAGCGGGTCGTGTTACATATCTGAGGAACAACGTTACATATCCGTCGAACAACTACGCAAAGCAGGTCCGACACCGTGTCTGCGCACATGCCGATGATCCGCGTAAATATTTTGCTGCCACGCGAAGTTATCGCTTTATATCGCCAAAGCTTGCGATGAGCGGTTAAAGGCTGCCATTCAAGCTACGTATAGCAGGCAATTGTTAAATGGGTATCAACGCCCAATGGTCGAAGTCGAGCAGCACCTCGGGCAGATATTTGCCATCCAGCCCTCGCAATTCTCCCGCAGCGCCGCGCGTCGCCACCAGCCGAAGGCGGATCGCGCCGACGCCTTTTGCATCCGTCTCGACCATATCCAGCACCTCGGACCATGCGCGCACCGTATCTCCGGCAAAGCACGGATTGGCATGTGTCCCCGCATTCAGCGCCACGATCATCTGAGCATTTGCCAGGCCATTGAACGACAAAGCCCGCGCGAGGCTGATCACATGCCCGCCATAAATCAGCCGTTTGCCATCGGGCCGCTGTGTCGCATCAAAATGCACTTTCGCGGTGTTCTGCCACAGCCTTGTCGCCAGCATATGCTCAGCTTCTTCAATGGTAACGCCATCGACATGGTCGATGACCTCGCCTACGGCATAGTCACGCATCCGGTGCGGCTCGCCTGACAGAGCAAAATTATAGCGCGTGAAATCAAGCCCCTGCGGGATAACCAGCGCGCCGGGTGCCACCACCTTTGCCAAGTTCGGCACCACCGCCATTGGGGCTGTCGAGGCAAAATCGCGTTTTTTCACCATCACCCAGCGCACATATTCCAGTACAGCCTCGTCATGCTGATTCAAGCCCGTCGTGCGGACATGGACCACACCAGATTGCCCGTTGGAGTTCTCTTTGACCCCAATCACCGTGCTTTGCGAGCGTAGAGTATCGCCCGGCCACACCGGGCGCAGCCAACGGCCCTCGGCATAGCCCAAATTGGCCACCGCATTCAGCGACACATCCGGCACGGTCTTGCCGAACACTACATGAAACGCGATCAGATCATCGAGCGGGCTGAACGGCAGCCCGCAATCTTGCGCGAAAACGTCCGAGGAATACAGAGCATGCCGCGCCGGATAAAGCGCGTGATAGAGTGCGCGCTCACCCATTTTCACCGTGCGCGGCACCGGGTGGATGATTTCCTCACCTAACCGATAATCTTCAAAGAACCGCCCCGCATTGGTCTTAATCACCAGCATCTCCCCAGCAGGGCGCGCACATCACGCACCTATGCCTCGGCCAACTTCATTTCGGGATCATAGCTTCCCGTCGCAGTCTTCACTACCGCCTGCCCGCAGCGCATTACGCCGCGGCTGGCGTCAAAAGCGTAAGAGGGTGAGCCATGCAGCGCCCAGCCTTTGCTGAGCGCCAATGAGACTTTGTGGCAAAAGGCAGATGTGTCGTCGTCCGACAAAAACCGATAAAGTTGCATCAGGAATATGTCCCCAAAAACACCGGATGGCCAAGCCATTGGTGAACCATCGCAATCACTGCGAGTAGAACGACGGTGCCCACCAAGTTCATCGCATCGCCCTTGACGCCACGGCCATTGGTTGGGCGCACCCAAACCTCGGACCGATTGATCAGCAACATCTCAACCACGGCCCACAGACCCATGATGCCAAACAGCACGAGCGAAGCCAAATCGCCGTTCACCAGCAAATGCGCCACCGCCCAAACCACGACGCCCCACAGCATCGGATGTCGGATTTTCGGATAGAGCGTGCCTTTGGTGCCGCCTAAGCCGAACAGGAACAGGGACACCAGCATAAGGGTGTTATTGACGTGACCCATACCCGGCAGCGGGGTGTAAATCGGCACGAAATCCGCCCCGCGATAGCCGACCACCATCAGCACCACGCTCAGCACCAAAACCACCGCAATGAGCAGCTTGCCACGCTCGCCCATTTCCGCTCGCACCTGCGGTGCAAACCGTTTGAAAACATGCGCGCCTATCCACAGCGCCAACCCCAAAATCAGCCAGACCATCGCCAAATCCTATTCTGACAGCGCGGCTATCATCTGGGCCTTCCCTAGAACCGCCTGTGCCGTCACGATATGCAGGTTTTCCACGATCTTTCCATCCACAACCGCCACGCCCTGCCCCGCCGCCTTGGCCGCTTCGAACGCGGCAATATGGCGGTGAGCGAGCTCAATCTCTGCCTCGGACGGCGCAAATGCGTCATTGGCAATGGCGACCTGAGCCGGATGGATCAGCGTTTTGCCGTCAAACCCCATATCCCGGCCCTGCGCGCATTCGGCCAACTGCCCCGCCTCATCCTTGAATGCGTTGTAAACGCCATCGACGATCACCAAGCCATAAGCCTTCGCCGCCAGCACACATAAGCCCAGCCCCGTCTGCATCGCCAACCGATCCGGCCGATGCCGAGCGCCCAGCTCTTTCGCCAGATCATTCGTCCCCATCACCATGCCCGAAAGCTTCGGATGCGCCGCAATCTCGGCCGCGTTCAGCATCCCCAAGGCGGTTTCCATCATCGCCCACAACGGCTTGTCCGTCACCGCCGCCACCGCGTCCAGATCAGCGGCCCGGTTCACCTTCGGCACCAGCACGGCCTCGACACCCTGATGCATGCCGAACACTGCCAAGTCTTCGACCCCCCACGGGGTATCCAAACCGTTGATCCTTACAATGCGCGCGCGGTTGCCATAGCCGCCTTCCGCCAAAGCCTGCGCTAACACCGTACGCGCCGCAGATTTCTCATCCGGTGCCACCGCATCCTCCAGATCGAAGATAATCGCGTCCACGGGCAAACCGCGCGCCTTCTCCAGCGCCCGCGCATTCGATCCCGGAATATACAGCACCGAGCGGTAGGGTCGGGCCAAAGATTTGGCGGGCATGATTCTCTCCAAGCAACAATGTTGCGTCAAGTGGCCCTAATTCGGCACTTCCGGCAAGGGCGTAATTGCCGCAGCGCAGAAAAGCCAGTGCGGCGCGTTAACGCCTTGGTTGCAAGTTTTGACGCACCCTTGAAGATCAACAACGGAGGCTTCATGCAAAAGACCTTGTTTGCCCTGTCTCTCGGCTTTGCCGGGTTAATCCTTGCTGCCCACGCTTTGCGCGCAGCAACGTTGCCTGAAGTTCAGATGGCTTTAAACCCGTCCCACATCAGCTTAATCGACACCAGCAACAGCGCCCATGTTACCAACTGAAAGAACAACCGCTCTGGCAGACGTTTCACCAGACCAACCCCCGCAAACACCGAGATCGCAGCGACGGGCATCAACACCAACACCTTCTCAAGGCTAAGAAGATTGACCTGTCCCAGCATATAATAAGGGATCAGTTTGATCGCGTTGATATAGGCAAACGCTATCGTCGAGGTGCCCGCGAACACCGCTTTGCTCAGACCCAATGGCATGGTGTAGACCTGATAGGGCGGCCCTCCCGAGTGGCTGACGAAACTGGTAAATCCGGTCACAGCCCCCCAGAACATCCCCGGAGCCACCTCCGCCCGCTTCGGCTCGACAATCACCTGACGCCGGATCAGCAGGTTCAGCGCGAACACCACGCCGATCACCCCGATTAGCACCGTCACCCACGCTTCCGACACCAAAGTCGCGGTGAAATAGCCGATCGCCACTCCCAAAGTCCCCGCCGGGATGATGATCGCCAGCACCCGGGCGTTAAACGCATGGCGATAGGCGTAAAGCCCGAACATATCGGACACCACATACAACGGCAAAAGCAGACCCGCCGCTGTCACCGGACTTATTCCCGGCACCATCGCCAGCACCGGCACCGACAGCATCCCCACCACCGGTAGGCCGCCCTTGCCCATGCCCACCAGCACCGACGCCAGCACCGCCAGCATCCAAAATGCTACTCCATCCATCATCGCTCTTTCCCCTGCCAGCGGAATCACCCATGATCACCGCGTTGCCGACCCAAAGCGGTTCTGAATCGCCTGCTACCTATGCTTGCGCCGTTTAGCGCAAACACGCGTAGCGGGCCAGCGGCTTGCCTTGCTGCACTGCAGCGGGCTTGCAGCAGATCCGGTTTGAGCTTAGGCATACCACAGTATACAAACCCTTCGGAGACGCACATGGCACGCCCTAAAATCGCGCTGATCGGCGCAGGTCAAATTGGTGGCACGCTCGCCCACCTCGCCGCCATCAAAGAACTTGGCGACATTATTCTGTTCGACATTGCCGAGGGCACTCCGCAGGGCAAAGCCTTGGACATCGCGCAATCCGGCCCTTCGGCGGGCTTTGATGCCTCCCTGAAAGGCGCCAATTCTTACGCCGATATCGCGGGCGCCGATGTTTGCATCGTCACCGCAGGCGTACCGCGCAAACCCGGGATGAGCCGCGATGACCTGCTGGGGATCAATCTCAAAGTGATGAAAGCGGTTGGCGAGGGCTTGAAAGCCCATGCGCCGAACGCTTTCGTGATCTGCATCACCAATCCGCTGGATGCGATGGTCTGGGCTCTGCGTGAGTTTTCTGGCCTGCCGCACCACATGGTCGTCGGCATGGCAGGCGTGCTGGATTCTGCCCGCTTCCGCCACTTCCTGAGCGTTGAGTTCGGCGTTTCGATGCGCGACGTGACTGCCTTCGTTCTGGGCGGACACGGCGACACCATGGTGCCACTGGCGCGTTATTCGACAGTTGGAGGTATTCCGCTGCCCGATCTGGTTGCAATGGGTTGGACCACGCAGGAGAACCTTGACGGCATCATCCAACGCACCCGCGATGGCGGTGCAGAGATCGTCGGTCTGTTGAAAACTGGCTCGGCTTTCTACGCCCCGGCGCAATCGGCAATAGAAATGGCCGAGGCGTTCCTGAAAGACCAAAAGCGCCTGCTGCCTTGTGCGGCTTACGTTGACGGCGCGTTGGGTTTGACCGGCATGTATGTCGGCGTCCCCACCGTGATCGGTGCAGGCGGCATCGAGCGCATCGTGGACATCAAAATGAACCCCGACGAGCAAGCGATGTTCGACAAATCGGTGGATGCGGTTAAGGGCTTGGTTGCGGCATGTAAGGCGATTGATCCGTCGCTGGGTTAACCGCATACCGCGGTTGGGCGGGGGTAAACCCGTCGCTCGCCGAAACACAAAATGCGCGCCAACGGCGCGCATTTTCGTTTGGGGCGATCCATTTAATTGAAACTGTCGAGTTCCGCGATGTCCTGCGTGCGTGGCGCAACGCCTGCGCAGTAGGGCGTGCGCCTGCTGAACCATCCGCAGGCGGATATCTTCCCGTTTCGTCAACCATGTGAGACGCCGGATTGAAAATCAGGCAGGGTACGCTAGAACTTGTCTGCCATACTCAGCTTGCGGCAGACTATAACTTACTTGTCTTACTCATCTTGCGGCTGAAATGGCATCGGTGCGACGGCTTTGTCTTCAATCCTTTGTATTGCGGAGTTAAAAATTGCCCGATGATCTTTGATCGGATCAGCTAAGATTGAAGAAACGTTGTGAGTGGAACTTGCGCCGGAGATTATGAAAAACTCTTTCGGACAAGCGGATTTGGGAGGAGACTGAAATGAAAGCTATATCTCTGTGGGTCGCGGGTCTTGTGTCGCTGCCATTTGCGGCACATGCGCAAACCGAGATTTCTTGGTGGCACGCCATGAGCGGGGCGAACGGCGAAGTCGTCGAGAAAATTGCCAGCGACTTTAACGCAAGCCAGTCTGAATACGTGGTGAAACCGGTGTTCAAAGGCACTTATCCAGAAACACTGAACGCTGGCATTGCGGCGTTTCGGGCCGGACAAGCCCCAGACATCATGCAAGTGTTTGACGTTGGCACCGGCGTGATGATGGGAGCGCAAGGTGCGATCAAACCCGTAGCCGAAGTGCTGACCGAAGGCGGTTTCACTTTTGACAAAAGTCAGTATCTCGCGGGTATTGTCGGATACTATTCCAGCCCCGAGGGCGAGATGCTGTCGTTCCCCTACAACTCGTCTTCGCCCATCCTGTACTATAACAAAGATATCTTCGAGAAAGCCGGGCTGGACGTCAATACTCCGCCAAAAACCTGGGCAGAGGTCTGGGCGGCTGCGCGTAAGATCAAAGAAAGCGGTGCTGCAAATTGCGGTTATACGTCGACTTGGCTGACATGGATACATACGGAAAACTTTGCGGCTTGGAACAATTTGCCTTGGGCCACCAATGAAAATGGGTTGGCTGGCACGCCCGAGTTGAAAATCGACGGCCCTTTGTTTATCAAGCATTTCCAAGAGCTTGCGGACCTCGCGAAAGAGGGTGTCTTCGTCTACGGTGGGCGTACGTCGGAAGCCAAACAGAACTTCACCTCGGGTGAATGCGGTATCTTGACGGAAAGCTCCGGTGGTTTGGGCGATATCGTGAAGTCGGGAATGAACTACGGCATCGGCCAACTGCCCTATGATGAAACTGCAGAAGGTGCGCCGCAAAACACCACCCCAGGTGGTGCGTCGCTTTGGGTGATGGCAGGCAAGTCACCAGAGGCTTACAAGGGTGTTGCGGCCTTCTTCAACTACCTGTCGCAAACACCAGTGCAGCAATTCCTGCACGAACAATCTGGCTATTTGCCAGTCACCAATGCGGCATATGAGGCGACAAAAGCTTCGGGTTTTTACGACAAGAATCCAGCGCGTGAGACGCCTATTCTGCAAATGTCTGGCAAAACCCCAACTGAAAACTCGAAGGGTGTGCGCGCGCCAAATCTGCCGCAACTGCGCGACATTCAGAACGAGGAATATGAAAAGATGTTGGCCGGTCAGCAGACTGCCGAGCAGGCACTGAAGAACGCCGTGGAGCGTGGCAATGCCGCGATCAAGCAAGCATCGGGCGGCTGATCCTATCGCCCCGGCGCGCACAATGAACCTGTGCGCGCCGATGTTTCGTAACGAGGATCGATGATGAACCGGACAGTGTTTCCGCATAAACTATTGCCGTGGCTGCTCGTTACGCCTCAGTTGGCAATTACGGTAATTTTTTTCTACTGGCCTGCCGCGCAAGCATTTCGACAGTCCATGCTTAGAGAGGATGCTTTTGGCCTCAGTACCAGCTTTGTCGGATTTTCCAATTTCCGACGTGTGTTGAGTGACCCGAACTATTTAAACGCTTTACAGGTTACTGTGATCTTTTCGATCTTGGTGGCATTCTGCGCAATGTCGATAGCGCTATTCCTTGCGGTTCAGGCAGAGAAAATCGTACGCGGAAAAGGATTTTACCGCACGATGATGATCTGGCCCTATGCCGTCGCCCCGGCCATCGCGGGTATGCTTTGGCTGTTCATGTTCAACCCGTCGTTCGGTACCTTGGCTTGGCCGCTGCGCCAACTTGGCATCGCGTGGAACCCGCTGCTTGATGGCGAACAAGCGATGGGATTGGTGGTCGCGGCCTCAACCTGGAAACAGATCAGCTATAACTTCCTGTTCTTTGTCGCGGGCTTGCAGGCCATTCCGCGCTCGTTGCAAGAAGCCGCCGCTGTCGACGGAGCAAGCCGCCGTCATGCGTTCTGGACTATCGTCTTTCCACTGCTGGCTCCCACAACGTTTTTTCTGTTGGTGGTCAATACGGTTTATGCGTTGTTCGATACCTTCGGCATCATCCACGCGGTGACAGGTGGCGGCCCCGGCAAGTCCACCGAAACGCTGGTCTACAAAGTTTACAATGATGGCTTTGTGAACCTGATCATGGGGGATTCGGCCGCGCAATCGGTGATTTTGATGGTCATCGTGATCGGGCTTACCGCTTTCCAGTTTCGTTTCATCGAACGCAGGGTACATTATGGCTGAAACATCGGACGGCCCGCTTGCTGCTCGGGCATCAAGCAAAGCCCTGGCGCATTTATGGATGATCTTGGGCGTGATCGTGGTGGCGTTCCCGATATATTACGTCGTGATCGCGTCAACGCATAGCACGCAAACCATTCTGCGGCCGCCGCTGCCGCTTTTGCCCGGTGCTGAGGCATACTCGAACTATAAAAACGCCTTCTCCGGCGGCATCAGTAAAATGGGCGGTGTCAGCCTGTGGCGGCTTTTGGGCAACACCACTCTGATCGCGCTCGGCATCGCGATTGGGAAAATCGCCATCTCAATGGCATCGGCGTATGCAATCGTGTTTTTTCGCTTTCCGCTGCGGATGGTTTGTTTTTGGGTAATCTTCATCACGCTTATGCTGCCGATTGAGGTCCGCATTCAGCCCACTTACAAAGTGATGGTGGATTTGGGGCTGATTGACACCTACCCCGGGCTGATCCTGCCACTTATCGCCTCGGCCACCGCCACCTTGCTGTTTCGCCAATTCTTCATGACCATTCCGCATGAATTGTTGGAAGCTGCTCGCGTCGACGGTGCGGGGCCGTGGCGGTTTTTCAAAGACATTCTATGGCCGCTGTCTTTAACCAATGTTGCGGCGATCTTCGTGATCCAGTTCATCTATGGCTGGACGCAATATCTCTGGCCGCTTTTGGTCACAAACTCGAATGAGATGAACACCATAGTGATCGCGTTGAAGAAGATGATCTCTTTTGCCGATGCGGATACACCCTGGAGTCTCGTGATGGTCACTTCGGTGCTGGCTATTCTGCCGCCGATCCTTGTTGTTGTGTTTATGCAGCGTTGGTTCGTTAAGGGCCTTGTCGAGACGGAGAAATAAATGGCCCATATCCTGTTAAAAGAATTGCGTAAGAGCTATGCCGGACAAGAGGTAATCCACGGCGTCAGCATGGATATTGCTGACGGTGAATTCGTGGTGATCGTTGGCCCCTCGGGCTGTGGCAAGTCAACCTTGCTGCGCATGGTGGCGGGCCTGGAGGGTATCACAGCGGGCACTATTGAAATCGGTGGCCGGGTGGTGAATGATCTGGAGCCACGCGATCGCGACATTGCCATGGTGTTTCAAAACTACGCGCTTTATCCGCATATGAGCGTGCGCGAGAATATGGCTTACGGCTTGAAAATCTCCAAAATGCCGAAACCCGAAATTGAACAGCGCGTAGCCCGTGCCGCCACCATGCTGGAGCTTGAACCATACCTAGATCGCAAACCCCGTGCTTTGTCAGGGGGACAACGCCAAAGGGTCGCCATGGGGCGTGCCTTGGTGCGCGAGCCTTCGGCGCTGTTGCTGGACGAGCCGCTGTCAAACCTTGACGCCAAACTGCGGGTGCAGATGCGCCTGCAAATCAAAGATATGCACCTTCGCACCGGACAAACCACGCTTTATGTCACGCATGATCAAGTAGAGGCCATGACGCTGGCGGATCGGCTTATCGTGATGAACAAGGGCATAGCCGAGCAGATTGCCACGCCCTCAGAAGTTTATAGAACGCCGGCCAGCGAGTTTGTTGCAGGCTTCATTGGCTCGCCCGCGATGAACATTTTTACCATCCGTGCCGAAGCTGGCACAGCAATTTTGCCGGGCGGTCATAGGCTGGCTATTGCAGGGATCCCTGCCAGTGGTGAGGTGCGCTTGGGTCTGCGGCCAGAAGATTTGGAAGTTACTGACGCAGACACTGCTTCAATCCCAATCGACCTGCGCTCGGTCGAGCATCTGGGCGCGGATGCCTTCGGTTATGGTGTGATTGTCGGTTCCGATATTTTGCTAACGTTGCGCTTGCCGGGTACATCAACCGCGCAACGCGGTGACCGTTTGAATGTAGCCCCGTTTCCTGGTCGTTTGCATCTGTTCTCGATCGAGACAGGCAAGCGCATCTGAAGCCGCGTGTTGAACGTGGTGTTTGGTCGTAGAAAAGAGTTGGCCGTTCGCCTAAACAGGATCTTCCGTCCAGCTTTCCACTGAAAAAAAAGCGCCGCCCTGTCACGCGCCGTGCTTGCGGCCTTGGATTTAACCGACCGCAAGCATCTGAAATTACGAAGGACTGTAGCATGTCACGTATAGATTAACCTGAAGATGTCAGAGCGGTGCTGCCGTGGTCTCGGTTTGCGGCACCTTAGTGTCGGCCATCCGGTAGCGGAACTTGGTGTCGGTCAACCCGACCGCATCGGAGAGTTCTGCCGCGAGAAGTTGGGCCACCAAGATGTCGATGATGCCTTGTGCGATCAGGTTTTTCACCTTCGGCACCTTCACCACGGTAAGCAGTTCGCCATCTTCGACGCCGTCAGCAGTTGTGACAAGCAGCGCGGGGCAGCCAATGCGCTCTAGGTGCAGGGCCAGTTCAACCTCGCGGTCGGCGCCGAACAGCACGACGGCAGTATTCGCATCCATGCTTTCCATTGGGCCGTGCAGATAGTGACGCGTGTCGTAGGCGGAAGCCGCAATGCGCGCCGCTTCGCGGATCAGAAGCGAGGCTCCATCGGCGGTGCCCAAAGCAGCGCCGGCACCGACGCAGTCAATCGCACGACGCGCGGGCATCAGTTGGCCTAAGCGCTTCATCTTCAGAGCTGCCGCAGCCAAAACGGAATCGGTGAGGGCGGGCACTTCGCCAAAGCTGTCGGCCTGACCCAACAGCTTTTCGAACGCCATGCCAGCGGCCATCAAGGTGGCGGTGTAGCCGGTGCTGGACGGGGTGGCGTCCTCGCCGTTCGCCAACTTCAGGTGGAGGTTGGCGGCTTGGGCCAGCGGGCTTTCTGGGTCATTGGTAATCGCCAACCGCGCTGCCTGCGGCAGTTTCTGTAAAGCCGCGACGGTCTCGACGCTGCGGCCGCGGTGCGACAGGCCGACCAGCGTGTCGCAGAGGTCATGTCCCGCCGCCATATCGACCGAGCGGATGGCAAAGGCGCGGCGGCCTTGCGCCTGCAGTTCGGCGGTCACAACGACCGCAGCGGCAAAGCTTGCGCCGATGCCGGTGACGCCGATGAGCGGGCGGTCCAGCGGTTTCAGGTCCATTCCTGCCAATTCATCGCGAGCGGAGGCATAGGTGTCTGCCAGCGACTGCGGTTGACGCAAAACGGTTGAACGATAGCTCATGGTGATAGTCCTTACTTTAGAATCGTGAGAGCGCAGCAGTGGCGCTTTGGGGAGTGAGAAGGCTTGCGGCGAGGCGACAGGCGCCCTCGACGGGCTTGCCGGTGAACAGATGCGGAGCGATGCGCCCAGCGGTAATCTCGGTCAGGGTTTCCGCGAAAGCTTGCCACAGACGCGGTTGTGCGGCGATGACGGCGCCTCCGGCAATGGCATGACTGGCCCCGGCACCGCGCGACGACAGCAATGCGGCGAGTTCGGCCAAAGCACGCCCGCCCGCCCGGATTACGCCTGCGGCGAGAACGGAACCGGCCTCGGCAGCCTCAAACACTGCGCTGGCATGGCGGCCAACTTCGGCAGCGGAGCGCATATCGGACAGCGCGCTGCCGAGACGCGGTATCGAAGGCACCTGCAACGCCTCGAAGATCGCCACGACAAGCGGTTCATCCCGCCCGCCGCCAGCGTCGAAATGGTGGGCGATGGCGCGGACCGCCTCGCGGACAAAGGCCGGAGCGCTGCCCTCGTCGCCGACGATCCAGCCCCAGCCACCCGCGACAAGCATTCGATCTGGCCTCGGTCGACAGACGGCAATGGAGCCTGTTCCTGCCACCACGCCGATCTGCCCGGTCAGGCCCAGCGCCAATGGCATCAGTTCGGCATCGTTCACGACTTGCAAAGGAATGGCGGTCAAAGCGGCAAAAGCGCGCTGGAACGTCTCACATTCCTCGGCATCGTCACAGCCATGCGCGCCAACCGCGAGGGCAGCGATCGGCGTGCTGTCAGCCATAGCCGTTACGATTTCCAGAAGGCGCTGGGCATCCCGATCCCAGTCGCGCACCCGCCATTCCTTGGTCGGCAGCACTTGTTCGCGCATCGGCCCACCGTCCAGCGGTTCCATGCGCAGATGAGTCTTGGTGCCACCAATGTCGATGCCGACGATCATCCCCGGCATGGGATTGCTCAAGGTCATGCCCGTGGCCCGCTCTGGCTGCGGATGCGGTCGCCGTCGATACCGAACAAAAGCGCATGGCTCAGATCGATGGCCAAGCGCAGGGTCGGAGCTGAAAGGTCGGCGTCGCGCCCAGCGCGGACGGTCATCCGTGTACCGTCGTCGAGGTCGAGATGGACAAAGCTTTCCGATCCCAGTTCCTCGATCAGCGTGACGCGGCCTTCTAGAAACAGACCCGCTTCCGACCCGCTGGCGGGAAGGATGCGGATGTGTTCGGGGCGCAGGCCGATCTCGATCGGGCCGATCAAACCGGGCGCTTCAAGCGGCAAAAACGCAGTGCCGTTGCCTGCAATGCCCGACAGCTGCACGCCGCCGGAAGCGGGCTCGACGGTTTTGACCGGCAGGAAATTCATCTTGGGCGAGCCTACGAAGCCCGCGACAAAGCGGTTGTCGGGATCGTCGTAAAGCGTCAGCGGCGGCCCCGCCTGCTGCACTCGCCCACCGCTCATCACTACCATCTTGTCGGCGAGGGTCATTGCTTCGACCTGATCGTGGGTCACGTAGATCATCGTGGTGCCAAGACGGCGATGCAGGTCCATTAGCTCCGCCCGCATTTGCACGCGCAATTCGGCATCAAGGTTGGACAAAGGCTCGTCGAACAGGAACACCCGAGGCTCGCGCACAATGGCGCGGCCGATGGCAACACGTTGCTTCTGGCCACCGGACAGTTGTCCCGGTCGCCGCTCCAGAAGCTTGTTTAGTTGCAGGATGCCCGCGACCTGCGCCACCTTGGATGCAATGAACTCCTTCGTGTTGCGCGCCATGCGAAGCCCGAACGAGACGTTGCCGAAGATCGTCATGTGCGGGTAAAGCGCGTAGGACTGGAACACCATCGCCGTGCCGCGCGCGGCAGGTTCGATGTCGTTGACCACCTTGCCCTCGATCGCGATGGTGCCAGAGCTTATGGTTTCCAGCCCGGAAATCATCCTTAGAAGCGTGGATTTCCCGCAGCCTGACGGCCCGACAAAGACGACAAACTCGCCCTCTTCGATGGACAGGTTAATATTTTCGAGAACCCCTTGCGTGCCATAGGATTTCGAGACGGATGATATGTCGAGGAATGGCATGTTGTGCTCCGATCAGCCCTTGGTTCCGGACATCGCGACGCCTTCGACGATCTTGCGTTGAAAGATCAGGAAGAACAGCAGCGGCGGGATTGCGGCCAGCAGGTTGGCCGTCATCACCATGTCAACGGTCTGGTGTGACAGCGGAGAGTTGAAAAGACCCACCACCTGCCCCACCGTATACAGTTGCGGCTTGGAGCTGACGATCAGTGGCCACATGTAGTTGCCCCAGGTCTGCATGAACGTCAGGATCGCCAGCGTGACCATTGCATTGCGGCAGAGCGGCAAAGCGATGTGCCAGTAGATCTGGAAATGGCTGGCCCCGTCCAAACGCGCCGCCTCGATCATGTCCTTTGGCACCGCCCGCATGAACTGAACCAGCATGAAAAGGCCAAAGGCCGAGGCCAGACCGGGCACGACAAGCCCGTGCATGGTGTTCAGCCAGCCAAGTTGCGACGTCAGCAGATAGGTCGGGATGATGGTCACCGCCGTGGGCACCATCAGCGACAGCAGGATTATCCCGAACAGGATGCGTCGGCCCGGAAAATCGAACAGCGAGAATTCGAACGCAGCCAGCGAGCCGAAGGTCAGCACACCGGCAATGGTTAGCACTGCATAAATCAGCGAGATGCCGTAGGCGCGCAGATATTCGGTCTCGGTAAAAATGACCCGGATCTTCTCAATCCCGGCTGACAGTGAGGTCGGCCACAGGCGCGGGTTCAACGACACCGGCTCTCCGGGCATCGAGAAGACCACGTTCACCATCCACCAGATCGGGAAAAGTGCTATGAGGGCAATCAGGATCGCCAATGCCCATTTGAGCACGGTCCAGATCGTCGGGCGGGTCGTTACAACGGTCATTTGCGTGCACTCCAACTGCGCAGCGCGAACATCAGGGCGGTGACGGTCACGATGGCGAGGGTCAGAAGGAAGCCATAAGCGGCAGCCTCGCCGAACTTCACGCCACCAAAGGCGCGGCCCATCATGTCCATCACCGGAAACAGCAGCGCGTTGCGCCGACCGCCGTAGCTGGTGAACGACGATCCGGTCAGCAGCCACGGCTTGTCGAACACCTGCATGGCAGAGATCAGGCTGTAGGTGACAACAAAGAACAGCACAGGTGCCAGCATCGGCACGGTGATATGGACGATCTGCTGCCATTTGTTGGCGCCGTCCAGCCGCGCGGCCTCATAAAGCTCGGTGGGGATATTCTTCAAACCAGCCAGCAGGATAACCATGTTGAAACCGGCTGAGACCCAAACATCCACCGCGATCAGCGAATAGAGCATGGTGCTAGAATTGTTCAAAAAGTTGATCGAACCTAAGCCAAACCAGCCGAGGGCGACATTCAGCAGCCCGAAATTCGGCGCGTAAATCCACCGCCAGATCGTTGCGGCCAGAAACGCGGGTAAAACCACCGGCATGAAATAGGCATTGCGAAAGAAGTTCGCCCAGCGCCCGGTGAAACTGTCAACCAGCAGTGCCAGTCCAAGCGCCACAAGGATGCCAAGCGGCACCGTGATGGCGATGTAGACGGCCAGATTGCCCATCGCGGTCGCAAAATCACGCGAGTGCAAGATCTTCGTATAGTTCGCTACACCAACGTATTCGGGCGGCCTGGCGCCGTTCCAGTCGTGGAAGCTGTAGAAAAAACCGCTGATGATCGGATACAGAAAAAACGCAGCAAACAGCACCATGAACGGCGCAATCATCATGTAGTGGGGCAGATGTCGGCGCAAAGACATAGAAGCTCCGGTCAAGGTTGCGGTCGGTCTGGGACCGACCGCAGGTGGCATTATCGCCAGCCTATTCGGCCAGACACTCGTTCAGTTTGGTGATCATCTCGGCAGCACCGGCTTCGGGCGTATATTCTCCGTCAGCGGTGGCAGAGGCGATGTCGATCACGGTTGAGTTGTAGCAGCTTGGCACCGAACCGATGAAGTACGGTGCCGCCACATCCATCGCGCCATGTGCGGCATCGACGGAAACCCTGATCAGTGGCAAAGCCGAAACATCCGGGTCCGCCATTGCGGCCGCGTTCGCATTATAGCGCGACAGCAGCTTCGCCCAACGTGCCATCTGCGCCTTCTCGGTTAGGAACGCCGCGAACTCAAACGCCACATCGGCATTCGGTCCGGGAGCCACACCAACCATCTCGTAGCTGCGGATACCGCCGGTCTTTCCCGCCGTATCGCCGGGGATCAGCACGAAATCGTACTTCAGACCGCTAGCCTTGGCCGCTTCAGCGTAGGTGGGATTCACCCATGGGCCGATCGTGTGGAACGCCAGTTGGTCCGAGATGAACAGATCTTTCGTGGCCTGATCGTTCCGGCTGGTGCCCGAGTTCAAAGGCACAAGCTCGACGAATTTAGCGAGAACTTTGGTCATATTTGCCGGGTCGATCTTGGTCGTCTTGGTATCCCAGTTAAAGCCCCAGCTGTCTGCGCTGCCTGTCGTGGCATAGATCTCGGCGATGGAGTTGAAGACCGCAGTTTGGTCCGGGACCGCATAGAAACCGGCTTCTTTGATCTTCTTCATCTGGCCCAGCCACTCGTCCCATGTCGTGGGCGGGGTCGGGTCGATCCCGGCCTTTTCAAGCACGGTAAGGTTGCGGAACAACAGCGAGCCAAAGCCAGTGTAAGGCAGGCAATACAGCTCGCTCGGGCGAGGCATGCAGGCGTTTAGCGCCGATTCGTCAAATTGCGCGCGATATTCAGCGGGCATTGCCATCCACTTTTCGTAGATATTGGCCAGCGCCCCGACCTCGACCAGTTGTGCGCCAACCGATTGGGAATTCATGAATACGTCGGGCAGGGTACCGCTGGCAGCGCCTGCCACTTGGCCGGCGGTCAGATCATCGTCACCCTTGCCAACGATCTCGATAGTCACGCCGGGGTGCGAAGCCGTGAATTCCTTGACGAATTCCTCTTGCATAGCAAGTGCGTCGCCTTGGGCGAAATCCGAATAGACCCAGTATTGCAGCGCGACGTCTTGGGCGAGTGCCATACTGTTAAACGAGGTGGCAGCGAGTGTGGCGAGTCCGACGGCGCCGGATCGAAGTATGCTTAGCGTCTTCATGTTTCCTCCTGTGGGAACCCTGCGCCGCATCACACGGCAAGCTGCCTATCAACGTTAGGCACCTTAACTAATAAAAGCGATTGAGGATGAGTCAAGGCTTTCCTGCACATATTCGCAAATGCGGCAGTTGAGATCAGCCGCTCTGCCCGATGAGAAGCAGTAGCGCTTTTTCGATCGCCAGACGTTCTATCCCCAACACCGTTGCGTCAGGGCCAAGTAGGGTGTTGCGAATGTCCGCTGCATAGGACAGACGGTTTACCGTTTCTTGCACGCCGGGCAGCAGCAGAGGCGAGGCACCAAGTCCACCGCCCAAGACCACCAGCCCAGGATCAACCACGCTGACACAACTGGCGACGACGGCACCGATATCGGCGGCATGGCGCGCCACGCAGCGCTGCGCTTTCTCATGCCCAGTTCCGGCCAGCTTGAGCAGTTCCGCGGTATCTGTTGGCGCAGCTCCAGCCTGCGGAGGCCAGTCGGCACGAACCCGCGCCAAGAACGCCTCAGTGCCTAAGAAATGCTCGGCCTCACCCCGCAGCGGGTTGGTATTTGGTGCGAGCGGGAAGCTCAGATGCCCGATCTCGCCCGCAGCGCCATTGCGACCGCGTATCAGGCGTTCGCCCAAAATGATGCCCATGCCGATCTTTAGCCCAACTTGGACATAGACAAAATCTGCCTCTCCTTGCGCCGCGCCATAGTGCATCTCCGCGACGGCTGCACAGTTCACGTTGTTTTCCAGCACAATCGCGGCGCCCTTGGGCGGGGTGAACGCGCAGAACACCACGTTTTGACGGCTGGCCTCTGTATCGCCCTCTGGGCCGACCACCCGTGTTGGGGTGGCAATGCCAAGCACCCTAAGCGGCCCCCATTCCGGCAGTGACTCCGCGATGACGGCACCCACCTCAGCAGCTACCGCTTGGCTGACGTCAGCATCAATGGCGATGTGGCTGACTGGGAAGCGCAGCTGGCGACTGGTCAAAAGCCTTCGGTCCAGCGTCGACACGCGCAGCCGCACATGAGTTGATCCCGCGTCCACTGCGATCACATAGCCTGCGCCCTGCCCCACCCGGTATTCCGCCGCACTGCGTCCCAGCGGCCCCCGGATCGCTCCAATCATCTCGACATAGCCCGGCTTCTCAAGCTCGGCGATGGCGGCAGACATCGTAGGACGAGACAGCCCCAGTGATTGACCGATGTGAGGCCGGGTCGAGGGACCCTGCTCGACAAGCCGCTGGAACACCGCCCGCGCACTGCCGGTCAGGACCGGACGGGTCGGGGTGGTGACAAAATGCTCCAATGGATTCCTCGTTGGATTTTAGCATGGGAGAATGTCATCCCCGGCGGTAGGAGTAAAGATCACTACTCGCTCTGCACGGAGACATAGCTGCTCACGTGTGTCAGCATCTTTACGCTAGGTTGCCTCAAGCAACCTGAAATCACCTTTTCACATCTTGCAGTAATAGCTGTAGCATAGGCTGAGTTAAGTCAGCGTAATCCAGTGAGGAGAGTAAAATGATATACAAAGTTGAATTTGAGTATGTCGAGGGTAGAGATCAGAACATTCGTTGGCTGACCTGTGATGGCGAAACGGGTGTCATCCTTGATGTTGGACCTGCGGGACAAGAAATTTACGCCGACGGTAATCATTCTGTGGACGTTGAGACGCTTGAGTTAGCCAAACACATCGGGTGCCAATGGTCAGGCGGGGTTGGCGTATTTCAGTGGCCGGTGAAAACGATCGCGCTCGATGGAATTGTGTTCGTTCGGCATTGAGGTTTAGCGGCCAACGGTCTGGCTGGGGCGAACTTTGGTCGGTCAGGGGTCATCCAGTCCTGCTGAGGTTGTGAGCGCGCTTTGGAGTCAAACTTGGAACCGAACCTTCGGTAGGAAATTGGTATTAAGATCGGCAACCGGGTTGATCACTAATGAGAGGAGACCGTGGCCGACCGCAACAGGTCGCAAGGTCCGCAGGGCCATTGATGGCATGTGGTGGCTTTTCGCCTACCGTAGAAGCTGGCAGCGGTCTCACGGTGGCACTTTGCAGCAGCACTGCGGGCGGCAGGGGCTCAGATAACAACTGATCGCAGGAGGGGTGAGAGATGCTCTTAGCCCTTCTGCGGCGAGACACGGACAACCAGATGCTTTTTCACCTAAGTGTCGATATGCAAAGGCTTTTTGGTCCAGGGTCGCCGTGGGCCGTGCCTTGGACCGAGCGCATACTGGGCGGTGTAGCTCGTCTGGCTGCGCATCACCCTGAGCGAACTATTTTCACCCGCTTCATTCCGCCTCAGTCACCCGCCGATGCAGTTGGCGCGTGGCGTGAGTATTATTCGAAATGGCGAGAGGTCACCGGTGAAATGCTTGGCGCGCATTGGCTCGGTTTATTTCCTGAACTCGAAAAATTCGTGCCGCCCGCCCGCGTCGTCGACAAAGTCGTCTATTCACCATGGAGCGACGGCAAGCTTGCGAAAATGTTGCAAGGCAGCGGTGCTACCAGGTTGTTGATCAGCGGCGGCGAGTCGGATGTTTGCGTGATGGCCACCGTGCTGGGGGCTATTGATCATGGTTATCACGTCGTCTTGGCGACCGACGCCCTTTGCAGCACGATGGATGAGACCCATGACGCTGCGATGAAAATATATCGGCTACGCTTTTCGGCACAGGTCACCTTAACCACTGTGGATGAGGCTCTTGAGAAGGGACTGTCTGAACTTTGACAGCGCTGCAGATTTAGCCTGCACGCTGGTGGCCACCTTGTCGTCAGGGCGCGCCTTTCGGATAACGAGCGGAACCGAAAGCGTTGAACGCCGTTGCTGAGCGAAGGCTGGCTGCGCGTGGGCCTGCTGCAAGTTGGAGGACCGAGATGCACCCCAGCAATGTTCGATCTGTTCTGAGCGACAATAAGACGACGCTCGTGGCCCTTGGTGTGGCGGCTGCCACGGTTTACGTGGGGTATGCGATGGCGAAGTCGGCGGGGCAGAACCGTGTGGTTGATCGACCGCGTGATGATATGCCGGTGCGGACCCATAAGGGTCAGCCAGTTGC
>NZ_JAQGKQ010000003.1 GCF_028290025.1 Cypionkella sp.
GCTTTATAAGGAACTGGCGCTGCTCGACACCCGTATCGGTTTGATCTTGCTCTATACTCTGTCGGTGCTGCCGATTGTAATCTGGATCATGCGCGATCAGTTTTCCTCAATCCCGACCGAATTGGAGGAGGCGGCTTTGGTCGATGGGTTGTCGATCTGGGGCGCATTCATCACTATCATTCTGCCGATTGCTCTGCCGGGGATGGTGGCGGCGTTCATCCTGTCTTTGGTGCTGACGTGGAATGAGTATTTCTTCGCGGCGCTGCTGACTTCAACCCATGCCAATACCTTGCCTGTGATGGTCGCCTCGCAAACCGGGAGCCAAGGGATTTCGTGGTGGTCGATGGCGGCCTTGTCCTGGGCCGCGATCCTGCCGCTGATCGTGATCGGCGTGGTTCTGGAACGCTATATCATCAAGGGCATGGCGGCGGGAGCGATCAAATAGACGCCGAAGGGGGCCGTTAAGTCCAAATTTGGTTCGGGTCGGGCAGTGGGATGGAGTCCAATAATTCGCGGGTATAGGCGGCTTGTGGGTTGGCAAACAGTTCGGCGGTCGCGGCATTTTCCACGATCTGACCTTGATGCAGCACCAGAATGCGGGTGCAAAGACGGCGGATGACGGAGAGGTCATGGCTGATGAAAGCGAGCGTCAGGCCAAGATCTTTCACTAGCGTTTCCAGTAGGTTAAGCACTTGCGCTTGGCTAGAGACATCCAGACCCGAGACAATCTCATCGGCGAGAATGAACTCGGGTTTCAGAGCGATGGCGCGGGCGATGCCGATGCGCTGGCGCTGACCGCCCGATAGCTCGTGCGGGTAGCGCGCGGCGAATTTGCGCGGCAGTCCGACGTGGTCCAGCGCCTCCAACGCGCATTGCTTGGGGTTGCTGATGCCGTGCAACTTCAGCGGTGCGGCGATGATTTGACCAACGCGGTGACGCGGATTGAGGCTGCTCATCGGGTCTTGAAAGATCATCTGAAAGCGGCGGCGCAGCGGGCGAAGCACAGTTTCGGGCAGGTGAGTGATGTCTTGACCGTCAAATTTGATCGTGCCGCTGGAAGGTTCCAACAGGCGGACCAAAGCGCGGCCGAGGGTGGATTTACCGGAGCCGGAGCCGCCGACGATGCCCAGAATCTCGCCCTTCGGAATGTCGAAACTCAACCCTTTCAGAATTTCCAGCCGGGGCGCCGCGCCAATCAGCGGCTTTTGCGTCATATCTGCCAATGACAGCCGCAAATTATCAATTTGGTAAAGCTTTGCAGGGTAGATATCAGACATGTGCGCTCCGATCGGCGGCTGCAACTTCGGCGCGGGTGGCCGCGATCACGGCATCTGGTACCGGGGTCAGGCTGCCGTCAGGGTCGGTGTATTTTGGCGTCGCGGCCAAAAGGGCGCGGGAATAGGGATGTTTGGGGGCATGAAAGAAATCTGGGATCGTGCTGTCTTCCAGCACAATGCCCGCATAAAGCACCGACAGGCTTTGGCAAACTTTGCTCACGACGCCCAAGTCGTGGGTGACAAACAGCAAAGCGGTGCCGTGGCGCGCCTGCATCGCCGCGATCAGCTTCAGGATTTGCTTTTGCACGGTGACGTCCAGCGCTGTGGTCGGCTCATCCGCGATGATCAGCTTTGGCTCAGCGGCAAAGGCAGAAGCGATCAGGATGCGTTGCCGCATACCTCCGGAAAGTTCGTGCGGATAGCTGCGCATGACCCGCTCGGGGTCGGGAATTTGCACCTCGGCCAGCAGTTCGCGAGCGCGTTTTTCTGCATCGGCGCGGCTCCAGCGCAGTATATCCACCAGACGGTTGGTAATCTGCGGGCCGATCCGGCGCGAGGGATTAAGCGCGGTGAGCGGATCTTGCGGGATCAGCGCGCATTTCGACCCAACCAAAGCCCGGCGCTGTGCAGGCGGCAGCGCCAAAAGATCGGTACCGTCCAAGAGGATTTGGCCGCTGGTGATCTCAACCGCATGCGGCAGTGTGCCCAGAATAGCTTTGCCGATCATTGACTTACCGGCACCGGACTCGCCAACCAAACCGCGCACCTCGCCTGCCGCCACTTCCAGCGAAACACGACGCAGGATTTGATCAGGGCGACCTTTCAGGCGGGCCGATAGATTATGGATCGACAGATAGCTCATCGCAGCACCGGATCGAAGCGGTCTTTCAATCCTTCGCCGAGTTGCGAAAAGCTTAAAACGGTGAGAAACAACGTCGCCAGCGGGAACACCAGTACCCACCAGGCTTGGTGGATGGAGGTGCGGCCTTCGGCGATCATGCCGCCCCAAGTCGGATCGTCGGTGGAGATTGACAGGTTAACGAAAGACAAGATGGCCTCGACAATGATGGAAATTCCCATCTCTAAGGTGAGCAGAACGACGATTGTGGGCAGGACGTTGGGCAAAATCTCGGTGAACATGGTGGAGATGCGGCTGCGGCCCGCGACTTGCGCCGATGCCACGTAATCCATCGCACCTTGAGTCATCGCCTCGGCCCGGATCACCCGGGCAAAGCGGGTCCAGTCGATCACGACAATGGCGATGATGATGGATGAAAGGCCGGGGCCGAGCACGGCGATCAGCAGGATTGAGAACAAAACGGGCGGGAAGGCCATCCAAATATCAATGGCGCGGCTGATTAAAACATCGACCCAGCCGCGCAGAAAACCGGCGAGCAGACCCATTGTGGCACCGATGATGCAGGTGATTGTGCCGGCAGTCAGCGCCACGGTTAGCGCCAGTCGCGCACCATATAGGATGCGACTAAGGACATCGCGGCCCAAGGAATCGGTGCCGAGCAAGTAGCCGGGCTCATGCCCCTGCACCCAGAATGGCGGCAGTTGGCCGAGGAATAAATCCTGCGCGAGGGGATCTTTTGGCGCAATGAGCGGTGCTGCAATAGCGGCAAGCGTCAGCAGGATCAGCCATGTGGCGGATAAAACCAGCCGCGCCGGGAGTTTGCGTTTTATTGCGCTGCGTCCGTCAAGCATGGCGCAACCTTGGGTTCAACGCGGCATAAGTGAGGTCTACCAACAGGTTAAATCCGGTAAAGATCACCGCGAACAAGATCACGATACCTTGGATCAGCGGCAAATCACGGTTGATCACCGCATCAATCGCCATATTGCCCAGACCCTCATAGGAAAACAGCCGCTCAATAATCACCGTGCCTCCGATCAGAAAGGTGAACTGCACGCCGACCAAAGTCAGGGTCGGCAGGATCGCATTCGGCAGCGCCTCGTGCAGGATGACGTGGGTTTCCGAATAGCCCTTGGTGCGGGCAAGGGTGACGTAATCGAGATGCATGGTTTCTTTAAGAGATTGTTTAAGAAGTTGGCCGATGATGGCCGCAAGGGGAATCGCAAGGGCAAGGGCGGGCATGAACATATGGGCCGCGATATCCAGCCATAGGTCAAAGCGCAGGCGCAAAACGGCTTCGGTCAGGTAGAAATTCGTGGTGAAAGGCAGCTGCAGCGATGGCGTGACGCGGCCTGAGATGTGAAAAATCGGCAAAAGCACACCGAATGTCAGGATCAGGATGAGGCCCCAAAGGAAATCTGGCACCGACAGCGCCATGCCGTTGGTCACATCAATCGCCGCCTCGGTCTTGGTGCCGCGCAAACGGGTTCCAGTAAGTGCCATCAAACCGCCGAGAATGATCGCGATGATCAGCGCCATAACCGAAAGCTCTAACGTGGCGGGCAGACGGTTCAGCACCAGCTGCAAAACCGGCTGTTTTGTGGTGATTGAGGTGCCAAAATCGCCTTGGATGACGCCGGAAATCCAGATGAGGAATTGCTCTGGGATGCTTTTGTCGAGTCCATATAGCGCGGTTAGCCGGGTCACATCGGACTCGGTCGCACCCGGCGGCAGCATCATCGCAATCGGGTTGCCGGGGACGACGCGAATGACGAAAAACACGATAACCGCCACGCCGAGCAGCGTGACGAAGGTGGTAGATAATCGGAGCAGAACCGATTGGAAAAACTGCATAAATTGTAAACTTCCGAGATTGCCTTGGTGCGAGCCCAAAGCGGAATTTTTTGGCGAAAACACGTTACAGAGGCGGTCACATCGGCCTTTTGATCGGCCAATGTGACATGGAAGTTAACGCCCGGGCTTGGCGTTTACGGTCAGGCTCGTTTCATCAGATAAGGCAGCAGGGCGCCCGAGGCATGCGGCGTCACCACCACGCCCTTGGCCGAAAGGATCGGCTGCACATATTGCAACAACGGGATCACCAGAGCGTTTTCGGCGATGAAAGCATCGACTTTTTTCCAACCGTCGATGCGCTTGCTTTCATCGGCCTCACCCCACAACGGCACGATCATGTCGATCAGATCCTTGCCGTCCCAAACCGAATGCGGCGAGGGGCCGAACATCGCAAAACCGGTCGAAGTCGTCGGATCGCCCACCGAATTGCCCCAGTTGTAAAAGGCGGCGGGGGCAAGTTGGTCGGCGGCGCGCAACTCGTAATGCTTGGCGATCTCGTAGGTTTCGATCTCGGCTTCGATGCCGACCTTACGCCACAGGCCGACGATTGCCTGGATCATCTCATAGTCCTTGGGTTTGAAGCCCTTGGTGGTTTGGATTTTGAACTTTACAGGATTATCAACGGAGTAACCGGAATCGGCCAGAAGTTTTACCGCTAAATCTGGATTGTAAGGCACTTTGATGCTGGCATCGTAAGCGTCATATTCTGGGGTTTCGAGCGTATCAATCGCCACGCCGTAGCCCTTGAGCAAGCGGTCGATGATGGTCTGTTTGTCGATGGCATGGGCGGCGGCTTTGCGCACATTCGGGTCGAGCATGACGTCGATATCATTGAGAAAAATCATGCCGATATCGGAAACCGGGATCGCGGTGCCGGTCAGCGTGGCCTTCAGGCGGTCATATTCCTCGTAGGGAACTTCCAAAGTGACATGGCTGTTGCCGGATTCAATCTCAGCCACCCGAGCCGCCGCGTCGGTGACGAACTTGATGGTGACGGTCTCAAATTCGGGCTTACCGCCCCAATAATTGGCGTTGGCTTTCAGACGCACATAGGCGTCACGCTCAAATTTCTCAACCATATAGGGACCGGAGCCGATTGGGGCGGCCTCAAATCCTGCGGCACCGACCTTTTCATAATAGGCTTTCGGCAGCACATAGCCGGTCAGAAAATACATCCATTTGAAGATCGTGGGGTCAAATTGCGCGACATCGGCCAGCACCTTATTGCCCTCAACCCGATGATTTTTCAGGGTTCCCCAGACGAACTGGATCGGGCTGCCGGTGGCTGGATCGGCAACGCGGGCAAGGCTCCAAGCGACATCTTCCGCCGTCAAAGGCGACCCATCATGCCAAGTGACGCCGTCTCGGACGGTCATCCAGACTTGGGTTTTATCATCATTCCAGCCCCATTCGGTCAGAATGCCGGGGGCGGGTTTGAGATCGGGTTGTTGCAGAATGTATTGGTCAAACACCGATTGATAGATGCCTTGGATCGTCGGATTGACCGCCGATGGCCCGGTGGTCGGGTCCCAAGCGGGCAGGTTGACGTTGTAAGCGATCACCAGTTCTTCGATGGCCTGCGCGCGGGCGGGCAGGCTGAAGGCTGCGAGTGAAACGGTGGCAGCGGACAGCTGCAAAAGGGCACGACGGTTAAGTTTCATAGCGATTCCCTGTGGTTATGGTTGATGCCGAAGTTATTTTCCGGTCAGTTTTTGGGCGAGAAGGTAGCCTGATCCAGCACCCAGACCGGCGCCGGGCCAGACGGCGGCTCCGGTCAGGTGCAGGTTTCGGATCGGGGTGGAGCCGTCTGCATGGCCGCGCATCGGTCGGAACAGAAAGTTCTGCGCAAGGTGATGGCTGCCGCAAATCTGATCGCCACCGACAAGATTGGGGTTGTCGGCCTCAAGCTCGGTTGGCGGCACGATACGCTTGCCGAGAATTTTTGCGTGCGTGCCGGGGGCGTAGTTTTCGAGAATATCCAGCGCGCGTTGTGCAAAGGGTTCGGCTGCCTGCGCCCAGTTTTTCGCAGCAATTTCGCCCTTGGCGTCGCCTTTGATTTCGCCCGGAGCCATGCGGATTTGCAGCCACAGCGTGTGATTTCCGGCAGGGGCACGGCTGGGGTCAACGCTGGTCGGCTGGCCAACAACAACAATCGGCTCATCGGGCAGCAGCCCGGCTTTGGCCTGCTGATAGGTGCGCGCCATCTGATCAAGGCTGGGCGCGAGATGCACATATGCGAACGATTTCAAATCGTTGCCTGCCATCCAATCGGGCAGATCCGACAGCGCGAGATGGATCATCATCGTGCCGGGGGCATGGGCAAAAGCGGTCATTTTGGTGTCGAAATCGGTTTTGGTGCCGGTCAATTTCGGCAGAGCGCGCGGTGCAACATTGGCGATCACAGCGCGGCGAGCGGTGATCTCACGGCCATCGGCCAGCACAATACCACTGGCTTTGCCGCCGGAATGAACGATGCGCGTGACGGTTTGGCCGGTCTCAATATGCCCACCACGCGCGGTGATTGCGGCGCAAAGCGCGCGAATTATGGTATCCGAACCGCCTTTGCCCAGCACCATTCCAAAAGCTTGGGCCGCCATACCCTCCAGATAGGGAAAAAGCGCGCCGCCCGCGATATCGGGGGCGAAATCAAGGTGCATCCCCCAAGCGCCCAGCATTGCCTGCACTTTCGGTGACTCGAAGGTGTGATTAAGCCATTGGCGTGGCGATTGCAGCAGGAACTGGCCCATATCAAGCGTGCCAATGAGACCCTTTGCGCGGAGTGTTTTGAACCCGAAATATGCAAGCGCACGTAATTTCATTTTTGCGCCGAGAAGGCCGAACAGATGCGAAGCCTCGGCTGGGAAGCCTGCGCAAAGCCTGCCCCAAGTGGCGGCATCGGTTGCGGAATGTTGGGCAATTCTGGCGCGGGTGGCGGCGGCATCGGTAGAGACGCCGCACCAAGTTCCGTCAGCAAACACGCTTGCGAAGGGGCTAGAAACAGGAGCAAATTCGAGCCCATGTCGCGCCAATTCCGCGCCATATGCCTTCATAAACGGTGATCCGGCAAACAAAGACAGGTTCATTGCCGCCCAGTCATGCTGGAATCCGGGCAGGGTATAGGCGCCAGATTTCACCGCTCCGCCCGCTACAGCGGCCTGCTCAAACAGCGCAACTTTCCAACCGGAAGCGGCCAGATGCAGGGCAGAGGCAAGGCTGTTATGGCCCGCGCCGATGAAGACCGCGTCGTAGCTGTCGGGCATATTTGGCTCCGGTTGACTTAAGGATATTTGCAAATGCATTTAATTCTGTCTAGTCTTATTCCGTAAGGCGGGGCAGCCGCCGCAATCAGGGAGATAGCGATGAGTTCAGCTGATGTGTTGGCCGGTCTGGCCGGAATGCTCGCCTCGGGCGGGGTGGAAGTGGTTGATTGCACCGGGGTTTTGGGGCCGAACACGCCGCTGTTGAAGTTGCCGCCGGATTTCGCCAAAGACACGCCGAAAATTGAAATCCACCGGATTTCGGAGTATGATTCCGATGGTCCGTTTTGGGCGTGGAACTGGCTGAAGGTCGGCGAACATTCCGGAACGCATTTTGACGCGCCGCATCACTGGATTACCGGAAAAGATTACGCCGACGGTTATACCGACACGCTGCCGGTGCAGCGGCTGGTGGCGCCCGTTAACGTTTTGGACTTCGCGGCCGAGTGTGGGGCTGACCCGGATTTCTTGTTGACCATCGCGCATGTGCAGGCTTGGGAGGCCGAACACGGCGCGATTAACGCGGGTGAATGGGTGGTTTTGCGCTCGGATTGGGACAAGCGCGGCCATGATGAGGCGCTGTTTTTGAACGCCAATGAAACCGGGCCGCACACGCCCGGGCCGACCGCCGAAGTCATTGAGTATCTGATTTCAAAGGGAATTGTTGGTTGGGGCAGCCAGTGTATCGGCACTGACGCGGGGCAAGCGGGCGGCATGACGCCACCGTTTCCAGCGCATAATCTGCTGCACAAAAACAACTGCTATGGCTTGGCGTCGCTGGCCAATCTCGACCGTCTGCCTGCCAAGGGCGCGATCCTGATTGCGGCTCCGTTGAAGATTGAGAACGGCACCGGCTCGCCCATTCGGGCCTTGGCGCTGGTGGCGCGTTAACCAATGGCCGCCGATCTGGATAAATTCGATCACGTTATTATCGGCTCGGGGATCAACGGGCTGGTTGCGGCGAGCATGTTGGCGCTGAAAGGCGCGCGCGTGCTGGTTTTGGAGCGTGAGGATCGGATCGGCGGCTGTCTATTGACCGACGAAATCACTGTGCAGGGGTTTCGGCATGATGTGATGGCGACGACGTTTGTGTTGTTTATGACCTCACCCGCAGGAACTGTTTTGGGGCCGCATCTGGCGCGGCATGGCTTTGAGTATTGCCACAGCCCGCATCCGACGGCGGTGCTGCGCCCCGATGGGACGGCTTTGGTTCTAACGATGGACCGCGCGAAGAATATATTTAGTTTCAACGGCTTGGCAGCGGGAGACGGCGATCAGCATGGCGTAGATGTCGGCCAAATTACGGCCGATGCGCCGTTCTTGTTCGCGTTGCTGGGCGGCAATCTGTGGTCGTGGGCGACGGCAAAACTGCTGTTTGGGCAGGTGCGCAGACGCGGATTGCGCGGGCTTGCGGCTTGGATGGGCAGTGCGTTGGCGCCGGCGCGGGGCTGGCTTGAGAGCAGTTATCAAAGCCCGATGGTGCAGGCGTTGTGGGCGCCTTGGGTGCTGCATTGTGGGCTGACGCCCGAGTCTGCTTATTCGGCACAGATGGCGAAAGTCGTCGCTTTTGCGCTGGAAGCGGCGGGCGCACCGATTGTAAAGGGTGGCGCGGGGCAGGCGGCTTTGGCGTTTCGCAGGTTGATCGAGGCGCATGGTGGGGTGATCCGCACCGGGGCCTTGGTCGAAAAGATTACCACTCGGCAGGGTCGGGTTACAGGAGTGCGGCTGGCGGGGGGCGAGGAGATTGCTTGCGCTTCGGTGCTGGCGTCGGTTGATCCTAGCCAACTTCATGGGCAGCTCTTGGATGTGAATTTGCCTGAAGATCAGGTGGCGGTGCGGCAGTTTCGGCATGGGCGCGGCAACTTCCAGTTGCACTATGCACTGGACCGGCACCCGGAGTGGTTAACGCCGGGTTTGGACGATGTGGCGCTGATCCATTTGGCGGACGGTGTGGATTCGGTGTCGAAATCTGCCAATGAAGCCGAGCGTGGGATGCTGCCTGCGGTGCCGACGATCTGTGTGGGCCAACCACATCGGTTGGACCCGAGCCGCTGTCCTGAGGGCAAAGCGATCTTGTGGGTGCAGGTTCCCGACGCGCCGCGCCAGATCAAAGGCGACGCGGCGGGAAAGATTGTAGGGCAGGATTGGGACGCTGCTCGTGAGGCGTTTGCGGACCGGATCGAGGCGATCTTGTCTAACCATATCAATGACTTTGATAAGATCAAACTGGCGCGAAAAGCCTATTCTCCTGTCGATCTGGAGCGGATGAATTGCAACCTTGTCGGCGGTGATCCCTATGGCGGGGCGTGCTCGATTGACCAGTTTTTCATCTGGCGACCCTTCGCGCATTCGACCAATGGCACAGGCTTGGTGCGCGGGTTGATCCATATCGGCGCTTCGACGCATCCGGGGCCGGGTCTTGGTGGCGGATCGGGCTTTAACGCGGCAAAGAGGTTGGGCGCATGAACGATGAAACCCCGATTGTGCCGCGTTTGGGCGAGATTGGGTTAACCAATTTCGCGCCATATCTGATGAACCGCATCATGGGGCGATACAACGCCAGCTTGCGTGAGGAAATGGCCGGCTTAGGGCTTTCGACGCCGAAAATGCGGGCTTTGGCGGTGCTTTCGGTGGTCGAAGGGCCGTTGATCCGCGAGTTGGCGGTTTATACGGTGATTGACCCCTCGACGCTGTCGCGCGGTTTGGACCAGTTGCAGGCGGATGGCCTGATCAGGCGCGAGGTTGACAGTGCGGACAGCCGTGCGGTGCGGGTGTTTATCACCGACGCCGGGCGTGCGGCTTTCGACAGTTTGTGGCCGCATATGGCGCAGGCGCAGGCGCGAATGTTTCGCGGAATCCCAGAGGATGAGCGGCGCGCGTTCACCGCTACCCTTCAGAAAATGCTGACAAATATCAGAAAGCACGAGATTTAGATGGCAGAGCGTTCTTTCAAAGCCGAAGTCGAAGATCTGCGTTTGGGCGCGGGCGAAACCTTTACCGGCGAGGGAATTTTGGCGTTGACCAAGGCGCTTTTGGAGAACGGCGTCGCATATGTTGGCGGCTATCAGGGCGCGCCGATTTCGCATCTGATGGACGTTTTGGCGGATGCGCAAGACCTTTTGGGCGAACTCGGCGTGCGGTTTGAGGCCAATGCGAACGAGGCGGCGGCGGCGGCGATGCTTGCGGCATCGGTGCATTATCCGATGCGCGGGGCGGTGACGTTCAAGGGCTCGGTCGGGGTGAATGTGGCGTCGGATGCGCTGGCGAATTTGGCTTCGTCGGGCGTCACCGGCGGCGCTTTGGTGATTGTCGGCGAGGATTACGGCGAGGGATCTTCAATTATGCAAGAGCGCACGCACGCTTTTGCGATGAAATCGCAGTTCTGGCTGCTTGATCCGCGCCCGAACCTGCCCTCGATTGTGCAGGCGGTTTCCGACGGGTTTGAGCTGTCGGAAGTCTCGAATACCCCGGTGATGTTGATGGTGCGGATCCGGTCCTGCCATGTCACGGGGTCGTTCAAAACCCGCGACAATCAACGGCCGAAATTGACGGTGAAAGAGGCTTTGTCGAACCCGCGCAGCGATTTTGCACGCGTGGTTTTGCCGCCGATGAGCTTTGCGCATGAGCAGGATAAAGTAAAAAATCGCTGGCCTGCGGCGGAGAAATTCATCCGTGAGCGCGGTTTGAATGAGATTTTCGGGCCAAAATCCGACTTCGGTATCGTGGTGCAGGGCGGCATGTATAATGGGCTGATCCGGGCGTTGCAGCGGCTTGGATTGGCGGATATCTACGGCACGTCTGAGGTGCCAATCTACGTGTTAAACGTGACTTACCCGTTGATTTCGGCGGAGTTTCTGGAGTTCTGCGCCGGCAAGGAACATGTGCTGGTGATTGAAGAAGGCCAGCCGGAGTTTATTGAAACCCAGCTTGGCAGTTTCCTTTATCGCGCGGAATCTGCGGTGAAATTGCACGGCAAAGGGCTATTTCCTTTGGCCGGGGAGTACACCGGGGCGGTGATGTTGGAGGCGGTGACGGGGTTCTTGAAAACAGCAGCCCCTGCGATGCTGGCGGCGGTTGTGCGCGCACCGAATATGGACCGACCTGCCATTCCTGACCTGACCAAAACCGTGCCAATTCGCCCGCCGGGGTTCTGCACCGGTTGCCCCGAGCGGCCGATTTTTTCGGCGATGAAATTGGTCGAAAAAGAACTCGGCAAGCACCAGATTGCCGCCGATATTGGCTGCCATTTGTTCGCGAGCCTGCCACCGTTTGAAATCGGCGGCGCTACGATGGGCTATGGGCTTGGGCCTGCGGCGAACGCAGCGTTTGATGGCGGCGGTGAGCGGCGTCCGGTTGCGATTATCGGCGATGGCGGGTTTTGGCACAACGGTTTGAGCAGCTCGTTTACCAATATGGCGTTCAATAAATCCGATGGCGTGGCGATTGTGGTCGATAATTTTTACTCGGCGGCGACCGGTGGGCAGGATGTGATGTCAAGCCGCGCCGACAATGCGACGAAGGCCACGAAAAACCCGATTTCGAAGGCGCTGGCTGGCATCGGCATTGATTGGGTGCGCCAGATTGACCACACCTACGACGTCAAAAAGATGCGCGACACCATCCGCGAGGCGCTGACAACGGACGCGCCGGGGCCGAAAGTGATCGTGGCCTCAAGCGAATGTATGTTGAACAAACAGCGCCGTGAAAAGCCGTTGCGGGCGGCGGCGATCAGGGAAGGTCGGCGGGTCGATGTGCCACGTTTTGGCATTGACGAGGCGGTTTGCACCGGCGATCACGCCTGTATCCGGTTGTCGGGATGCCCGTCTTTGTCGTTGAAAAGATTGGACGATCCGCTGCGTGATGATCCGGTGGCTTCGATTGACCAATCGTGCGTCGGTTGCGGAAATTGTGGTGAGGTTGCTGATGCGGCAGTGCTATGCCCCAGCTTTTACCGTGCCGATGTGGTGCATAATCCGTCAAAATTTGAGATGCGTTTGGCCGGTTTTCGGGCGCGGATGATCGGCTGGTTGCAGCGGCGGCGTGACGCTAAACGCTTGGTGTTTGGGGGGGCGACATGAGCTTGCATCAGGCGATTCCTGCGGGTGGCAAGGGCATGGATGCCGTGATCAAACTGGCGCTTCTTGCTGTTGGCGGGCAGGGCGGCGGCGTGTTGACGGCTTGGATTGAGGCGGTTGCGCGGGCAAATGGCTATGTTTGTCAGGCCACTTCGGTGGCGGGCGTGGCGCAGCGGACGGGTGCCACCGTTTACTATATTGAGATGGCCCCGGCTGGGCCGCGCTACCCGGTCTTCTCGCTGATGCCAGCGGCGGGTGATGTCGATATTATGGTTACCGCCGAGATGATGGAGGCTGGACGCTCAATCATTCGCGGCTTTGTGACGCCGGATCGCACCACGCTGATCACCTCGACACATCGGGCGTTGGCTGTCAGCGAAAAGATGGTGCCGGGGGATGGAATTGCCTCATCCGAGGAGGTGATTGCGGCGGCGGAAGTGGCGGCGCGCCGGTTTATCGCGGCGGATTTTGATGCGCTGGCGCTTGCCGAGGGGTCGGTGATTTCGGCGAGCATGTTTGGCGCGATTGCGGGCGCAGAAGTGCTGCCGTTTCCGCGGGAGGCGTTTGAGGCGGCTATCAAATCGGGTGGTAAAGGGGCGGAGGCGTCTTTGAGGGCGTTCGCGGCGGGGTTCGCTGCGGCGCAAGGGCCGGTGAGTTTGCCAAAAGTTACCGTTGCTGTGACGGCGGCTCCGGTTGGGTCGGCGCGGTTGTTGGCAAAGTGGCAGGCGCTTGCGGATCGGGCTGGGCGGATGCCAGCGGCGGTCGCAGAGATGGTGGTTTTGGGTCTGCGCAAAGTGGTCGAATTTCAGGATTTGGCCTACGGCGCGGTTTACTTGGACCGTGTTGAGGCGGTGCTGGCGCGGGATCGCGCGCCGTTTGAGCTTTCAAAGCAGGCGGCTAAATATACAGCCAATGCAATGGCTTATGACGATGTGATCCGGGTGGCTGATCTCAAAACGCGTGCGGGTCGGGCGGAGCGGATTGCCGCAGAGATGGGCGCGAAGCCGGGCAATGTGGTGCAACTGACCGAGTTTATGCATCCTCGGGCGGAAGAAATTGTTGGGCTACTACCCGCGAAATTGGGAGCAAAGATTGAGGCGAACCCGGCTTGGATGGCGCGGTTGGATCGCTGGTTCAACAAGGGTCGGCGGATGCGGACGGACAGTTTGCGGGCGTATCTGATGCTTTACGTTTTGGGCGGTATGAAACGGCGGCGGCTGGGGTCGTTGCGTCACGCGCAGGAAATGGCGCATTTGGAGCGCTGGTTGGCGGTGGCGCTGGGGTATCTGCCGAAAAATTACGATCTCGCGGTCGAAGTGATCAAGTGTCGGCGGCTGGTCAAAGGCTATTCGGACACCCATGCGCGCGGGTTGTCAAAGTTCGATCGGGTTCTGGCCGGGATCGCTTTGGTTGCGAGCCGAGACGATGCGGCGGATTGGGCACGGCGTCTGCGCGAGGCGGCTTTGATGGACGAAGAGGGCAAGGCGCTTGACGGAGCTTTGGCAACGATTCAGAGCTTTGCATAAGCGGCGCAACTGTTGTTTTTATTGCAACAGGTTGCTGTGACCGAGTTAGGCATTTCTGACAATGCCAGTGGATTGGGCCGGACGGGTTTGCATGGCTTCGGTTATAAATGGCTGTACAGGCGGAAGGTGAAAAGGTTTTTCGTTTAACGCTCTCCCTCGGGCTTGGGTGACTCTGTCTATAGGCTCAACGCGTTACATCTCATTGCTTCTGCCAAAATCGCTGCGAGGCAGCATTCGAATGCTGCGTCTGCGCAGATTGCTCGTCGCTCAAGCTTATGTGATTTCGCAACGGGTTAGCGACGCGAGCCGGATCCTTCCACTGGCAACTCCGCCCTCAAAACTTCGGGTTTTACATATAGTAATACTTTTGCTAGCCTCTGTTCAGGCCGGTGAGGGAAGACACCAGCTGCAAAATCCTAGGGAGGGATCATGTCCATTATTAAGAAACTCGCGCTGGCCGCGGGTATTGGCGCGTTACTGTCTTCGGCAGCCTATGCCGACTTGTCGGGCAAAGTTATCGGCTTTTCGCAAATCGGATCTGAGTCCGGCTGGCGTGCGGCTGAGACTTCGGTGACGAAATCCGAAGCGGAAAAGCTGGGAATTGATCTGAAATTTGCCGATGCACAGCAAAAACAAGAGAACCAGATCAAGGCAATCCGCGGCTTTATTGCCCAAGGTGTTGCGGCGATTTTGGTCGCTCCAGTGGTTTCGACTGGCTGGGAAGAAGTGCTTGGCGAGGCCAAGGAAGCCAACATTCCGGTCATCCTGTTGGACCGTGGAATTGATGCGCCCGAAGATCTTTACCTGACTTCGGTGGCTTCGGACCAAGTCAAAGAAGGTCGGGTTGCTGGCGAGTGGCTGGTTGGCCAAGTTGGTGATAAAGATTGTAAAGTCGTGGAACTTCAAGGCACTGTGGGCTCGTCGCCTGCGATTAACCGCAAAAAAGGCTTCGAAGAAGGCATCGCGGGCCATGCTAATCTGTCGATCATCCGCAGCCAAACTGGCGATTTTACCCGCGCCAAAGGCAAGGAAGTGATGGAAGGTTTCCTGAAAGCCGAGAATGGTGGCAAGGGCATTTGCGCGGTTTATGCGCATAACGACGACATGGCGGTTGGGGCGATCCAAGCGATCAAGGACGCCGGTTTGAAGCCAGGTTCGGATATTCTGGTGGTGTCGATTGACGGCGTTCCAGATATTTTCCAGGCGATGGTTGCTGGTGAAGCCAATGCGACGGTTGAACTGACGCCTAACATGGCAGGCCCGGCGTTTGCGGCGCTCGATGCTTATCTGACGAACGGCACGGTGCCGGAAAAATTCATCATTACCGAGTCTAAACTTTATACTCCGGCGGACGATGCGCAGGGCGAGTATGATCGGCGTAAGGGTCTGGGCTATTAAGCCAGCTTAAGCAAATGCCGTCGGCCGGGTCGTTCCGGCCGACGTTGTTTATAAACGTGCTTGAAGCGCAGGCGCGTGATCGGGGATATGGGCATGGTGAATGGCAGTCAGCCGGTGGTGCAGGCGCGCGGCATCGTTAAGATTTTCGGCCAGCATCGGGCCTTGGACGGCGTCGATTTCGAAGTGCGGCCCGGCGAAGTCCACGCGCTGCTGGGTGAGAATGGCGCAGGAAAGTCTACTCTTATCAAGATCTTGACCGGGGCTTATCAGCCCGATGGTGGCGAGATTTTGCTAGAAGGTGGGCCCGTGCGGTTCTCTGACCCGCTAGATGCGCAGCGCCACGGCATCGGCACAGTTTACCAAGAAGTGAACTTGCTGCCGAATAGATCGGTGGCTGAAAATCTTTTTCTAGGCCACCAGCCGACGCGTTTTGGCATGGTGCAGCGCCGGGTGATTGAAGTCAAAGCGCGTGAACTGCTGGCGACCTACGGCTTGGAGATTGACGTGAAAGCCGAGCTTGGCAGTTATTCGGTGGCGGTGCAGCAAATTGTTGCGATTGCGCGCGCGGTAGAGCTTTCCGGCAAAGTTTTGGTGCTGGATGAGCCGACGGCGAGCCTTGATCGCAATGAAGTGGCCAAAATGTTTGAAGTGGTGGGCCGGCTGAAGGCGCGCGGGCTTGGAATTATTTTTATCACGCATTTTCTTGATCAGGTTTTTGAGATTGCCGACCGCGTGACGATCCTGCGCAACGGTAAGTTGATTGGCACCAGAACCTTGTCGGAAGTGACGACGACGGATGTGGTGCGGATGATGCTGGGCAAGGATCTGGCGTTTGATCATGGCGGTGTGGGCGTGGCGGAAGCCGTGCAAGGCCCGGTGCGGGTGCAGTTTAAGTCGTTGGGGCGGCAGGGAAAAGTTGCTCCGTTCACTCTGTCTTTGCATGAGGGTGAGGTTGTCGGCGTGGCGGGTCTGCTTGGGTCTGGTCGCACCGAAATGGCGCGGCTGATGTTCGGTGTGGACACGGCTGATGGAGGCGAAATCTCGGTTGGGGGGCGCGTGGTAAGCATCCGAAATCCGGCGCAAGCGGTGGCGGCGGGCTTTGGATTTTGCCCGGAAGATCGCAAACTCGATGGGATTTTCGGCGAACTTTCGGTGCGCGAAAACATCATTATCGCGTTGCAGGCAAAGCTCGGCTGGTTCCGTGCGCTGAACCGCGACGAGCAGGACGAGATTGCCGGTAACTATGCCGAGGCGTTGGACATTCGTGCAGCGAACCACGATATGCCGGTGAAACTGCTGTCGGGCGGCAACCAGCAGAAGGTGATCTTGGCGCGGTGGCTGGCGATTGACCCGAATTTCTTGATTTTGGACGAGCCAACCCGAGGCATTGATGTCGGCGCTCACGCCGAAATTGTGCGCACGATCAACCGTCTACGCGAGGAGGGCTTGGCATTGCTGGTGATCTCCTCTGAGCTTGACGAGGTGGTGGCCTACTCCAACCGCATCGTGGTGATGCGGGATCGCGAGATGGTGGCGGAACTGAGCGGCGCCGATATTGCGCCCTCGGTGATCGTCGCGGCGATCGCGGATAACCGAGGCTCGCAGGCGGCCAAGATGGAGACCAGCGCATGAAGCGGAAAAATTGGCGCGGCGCGCTGTTGCGGCCACAGTTTGCGGCGTTGGCGGCGGTATTATTGATTAATTGGCTGCTGTTTCCCGGGTTTTTCGATATCACTTTGCAAGATGGCAGGCTGTTTGGCAGCCTGATCGACGTGCTGAATCGCGGTGCTCCGGTGGCTATTTTGGCGATTGGCATGACGGCGGTGATCGCGACAAAGGGCGTCGATCTGTCGGTGGGCGCTGTCATGGCGATTGCGGGCGCGGTGGCGGCGGTGCTGGTGACGGGGGGCGCTTCGGCGATTGTAGCTGTCGGCGCGGCGCTTTTGGTCGGGCTGTTATGCGGGCTGTGGAACGGGATTTTGGTGACTTATCTCGAAATCCAGCCGATCATCGCAACGCTGGTCCTGATGGTGGCTGGGCGTGGTTTGGCGCAATTGGTGACCGAAGGCTCGATCGTCACGTTCTCCGATCCGGTATTGATTTTCATCGGCACAGGGTCGCTGTTTGGCATGCCAATGCCAATTGTGATCGCGGCGGTTTTGACGCTGCTGGCGACGTTGATCGTGCGTAAAACAGCACTTGGTTTGCTGATTGAGGCGGTGGGCGTAAACCGCTCGGCAGCCAGATTTGCGGGTATTTCCAGTGGGTTGCTGCTCGTGCTGGTCTACACATTCGCCGGGTTTTGTGCGGCGACCTCCGGGCTCATCGTTGCGGGCGACATTCGCGGGGCTGACGCCAACAACGCGGGATTGTGGCTTGAGTTGGACGCGATCTTAGCGGTGGTGATTGGCGGCACATCGCTTCTGGGGGGGCGGTTTTCGATCCCAATGTCGGTGGTCGGGGCGTTGATTATTCAGGCGATGAACACCGGTATTTTGATCTCGGGCTTCTCGCCAGAGTTCAACTTGGTGGTAAAATCCGGGGTGATCATCCTGATTTTGATCATGCAAGCGCCGATCACCAGCCAATGGCTGCGCGCCCGCACCTCGGAAAGGAAAGCCCAATGAACCGCGCCTTACGGCCTTTGCTGGCCACCACCGCGATCTTTGTGCTGGCGTATCTGGCGGCCATTATCCAATTTCCAGCGATGCTGTCTACACGGGTTTTGGGCAATTTTCTGACCGACAACGCCTTTCTTGGCATTGCCGCGGTGGGGATGACCTTTGTGATTATTTCCGGCGGGATTGATCTGTCGGTGGGCGCGGTGATCGGATTTACCACGGTGCTGAACGCGGTTTTGATCATGTGGCTCGGGCTGCACCCGCTGTTCGCTTTCGCGATTTCGCTGACGGTGGCGGCGGCTTTCGGCGCGGTGATGGGGGCGGCTATTCACTATCTGAAGGTGCCGAGTTTCATCGTCACCTTGGCGGGCATGTTTTTGGCGCGGGGCGGTGCTTCGGTGTTATCGCCCGACAGCATTGGCATCAAGCATGAAGTATACACAACGATTTCAAAGAGCTACGTCTTGCTGCCCGGTGGTGGGCGATTGACTGTGATCGCGATGATAATGCTGGTCGTGTTCGTGCTGGGGATGATTTTGGCGCATCGGACGCGGTTTGGCAGCTATGTTTATGCCTTGGGAGGCTCTGAAGTGTCGGCGGGTTTGATGGGCGTTCCCGTCGCGCGAACCACGATTTTGATCTATACGTTGTCGGCGTTTCTGGCGGGCTTGGCGGGGATCGTGTTCTCGCTTTACACCTCGGCTGGTTACTCGCTGTCGGCCTTGGGGGTTGAGTTGGACGCGATCGCGGCAGTGGTGATCGGCGGCACTTTGCTGACTGGCGGCTACGGATTTATCGCGGGCACCTTCATCGGCGTGATGCTGCAAGGGTTGGTGCAAACTTACATCGTATTTGACGGATCACTGTCGAGTTGGTGGACAAAAATCGTAATCGGCGGTTTGCTTTTCCTGTTCATCCTGTTGCAAAGGCTGGTGTTTTCGGCGGCAGCGCCGCGCAGGAAAGTTTTTTGGAAGTCCTAGCATGAACGAGCCCGGCAGCCTTGTCCGTGCGCTTTCGGGGCGGCTGGTGGCGCGGAATTTCCATTCCTATGTGATCAGCGAGATCGGCATCGGCATCGCTTCGGGGCGGCTTGCGGTGGGTGCAATACTCCCGAACGACGCCGAGATGATGGACAGATACGGCGTTTCGCGGACGGTTCTGCGCGAGGCACTGAAAACGTTGGAGGCCAAGGGATTGGTCGAGGCGCGCGCCAAGGTGGGTACGCGGGTACTACCGCGCAGCCGCTGGAATCTCTATGATCGTCAGGTACTTGGCTGGATTCAAGAAGCTGGGCCGGAGGCTGGTTTTCTGCAATCTTACGTTGAACTACGCCAAGTGATTGAAATGCAGACAGCGTCTTTGGCGGCGGCGCGGCGCAGCGCCGAGCAGCTGCGGATGCTGCTGTACTGGCTGAATCAGCGCAGCATGATGGCGGCTTTGGCCGAGCCGTTCGCGCTGGCGGAGTTTGAATTTCACCGGATTTTATGTGAGGCCAGCCAAAATCCATTCCTGCGCGCGGCCTCGGGTTTGGTAGAATTTGGCGTGGTGCAGGCGATAGCTCCGCAAATACGTGCGGGTATGGTAGAGTTCGCGGTGCAGAAATCGCTGATGTATCAGGCGCTGGCGGATGCAGTCGGTCATGCGGAACCGCAGGCTGCGGGTGTTGCGATGGGGCAGATCTTGGCGGCTGACCGGGTTTGGATATTGGGAGTTTGAAATGGATATGGACCGAATTTTCAAGATTGGCGACGGGGCGGATTGTTCTGCGGTCTTAAGCCCTTACGGTGCGAGGCTGATGCAGTTGTGGGTGCCGGGACGTGGGAGCGTGCTGGCCGACATCGTGCTTGGGCATGACGACGTGCAGGGTTATCTCGACCATCCGGGCACATATTTCGGCGCTATTTGCGGGCGTTATGCCAATCGGATTGCGGGCGGGAAGTTTCCGTGGGCGGGCGGCGTGGTGCAACTGGATTGCAATGAGGGCGCGAACCACCTGCATGGCGGCGCGCATGGGTTTGATAAGCGGATTTGGAGCGTGCTGCGGGCAGATCCGCAGGCGGTGGTGTTTGGGTTGCATAGTCCCGATGGCGAGATGGGGTTTCCGGGCGATTTGCAGGTTGAGGCGCGTTATGAGTTTGTCGGGCCGGGGCGCTTGCAGATCGTGATGACGGCGAAGGCGGCGCAGGCAACTGTGGTTAATCTAGTCAACCACGCCTATTTCAACATGGCAGGGCAGGGCAGCGGCGTGGTGGATCACCAGCTTTTGCAGATCAATGCGGATCGGTATTTGCCGGTCAGCGAAGCATTGTTGCCGCTGGGTGCGCCTGTCACGGTAGCGGGAACTCCGTTTGATTTCAGACAGTTGCGGCATTTCGAGGCGGCGGTGCCGGAAGGTGGTTTTGATCACAACCTTTGTCTGAATGCGGGTGCTGCGCCTGCTGTAGTGGCTGTTGATCCGGCTTCGGGGCGGGGGCTGCGGCTGTTTACCAATCAACCGGGCGTGCAGCTATATACCGGGAGCTACTTGCCCGAGGGCTTGCCGGGAAAGGCTGGCGCGGTGACTGGAGCGCGGGCCGGGTTTACGCTGGAGACGCAAGTTTGGCCGGATAGCCCGAACCATGCCGACTTTCCCTCGGCGATTTTGGAGGCTGGGGCGGAGTATCGGCACGAGATGAAATTTGAGTTTTTCGTGGCGGATTAACTTTCAGAAAAAGGGCGCGAGGTTGTCCTTGCGCCCTGATTTATGCAACGGTTCAGACCGCTTGGGCGGGTTTTTTGCCCATGATGATCATGCCGAGGATGTCTTCATCGGTGACTTCGCCAACATTAACTGTGCCGACGCGCTGGCCGTTTTTCATCACCACGGCACGGTCACACAGATCCATCACCGCATGAATATCGTGCTCAATCAAGAAGATACCGAGGCCCTGCTTTTTCAGCTCTTGAATGAGCTCGGCCACCATGCGGGTTTCTTGCGGGCCCAAGGCGGCGGTCGGCTCGTCCATGATCAGGATTTTGGCGTTGAAATACACCGCACGCGCGATGGCTACCGATTGGCGTTGGCCACCCGACAACGCACTGACCGGCACGTTGAATTTGCGGAAGTTCGGGTTCAGCCGCGCCATGATTTTGCGGGTTTCAGCCTCCATCGCGCTATCGTCGAGAAAACCGCCAGCGCCGACGATTTCACGGCCCAAGAACAGGTTTGAGGCGGCGTTAAGGTTATCGGCAAGCGCGAGGGTTTGGTAAATTGTCTCGATATTATACGCGCGAGCGTCGCGGGGATTGTTGATGTCAACCTTTGCGCCGTTGATGTGAATCTCGCCTGAATCTGCTTTGTAAGCGCCCGACAGGCATTTGATCAGGGTCGATTTGCCCGCGCCGTTATGGCCGAGAAGGCCAACGACTTCGCCGGGGTGCAGATCAATCGTGACGTGATCGACGGCCTTGATACCGCCGAAAGCGATTGAAATATCACGCATTTCGACCAGAGGCGTTCCAGTGTTTGCCATGGTTTCGCCCCTCATTTGGTTTTCTGACGGTAGAGATTGTCGAGGTAGACGGCGAGAACGAGCGCCGTGCCGACCGCGATCATTCGGTAGGATCCGTCGCCGTAGCCGATCAGCACCATGCCGGTTTGCAGGCTTTGCATCACCAAGGCACCAATGATTGCGCCGTAAATCGTGCCGACGCCGCCTGCGAGTGAGGTGCCTCCGACGACCGCCGAGGCGATGACGTAAAGCTCATCCAGCGTGCCAAGCGCATTGGTGGCGGCGTTCAGACGGGCCGAGGCGATGACGGCGGCGATGCCGGACAGCAGCCCCATCAGCGAGAAGATTTTCAGCGTCATCCATTTGGTGTTGATGCCTGCCAAAGCTGCGGCCTCGGGGTTGCCGCCGATGGCGAAAACGTAGCGACCAAACCGAGTGCGGGTCATCAGGATGGTCATCAGGATGCCGACCACGACCATGATCAGCACGGGGATCGCAAAGCCGGTTGAGATTTGCAGACCGCCCTCGGGGATCACGACTTCGGGGTGGGTTTTGACATAGGCGTCAACGATGCCCTTCGGCCAGATATAGGCGTTAACCACCAGAACCGCGCCGATCAGCACGCCGCAACCGAGCACGGCGAGCACGCCCTCAGCCCACATCGGGCGCTGCGGGAAGCCGTGTTTGGTACGGGTTTTGCGGCCAGCTTGGATGATCCACAGCACGGCAACGCAGCCGAGCAAACCTACGATCCAACTGCCCACCGCGCCGACCGATCCCGTCGGACCACCGCCGAGCAACCCGAACGTAGCGTCCATTGGTGCGATGGTTTTACCGTCTGCTGTCAGGAACGCCGCACCCCGCCACACCAGCATACCGCCGAGCGTCACGATGAATGAGGGAATGCCGCGATAGGCGATCAGCCAGCCATGAAACGCGCCGATCAGCGCGCCAAGCACGATGCCAATTGCCACTGTGATGATCCAGATCAGCGGGCTGCCGAGGCCGAGCAGCGGTGGGAGGAAATTGACCTGCACGATGCCCATCACCATGCCGGTGACGCCAACAATCGAGCCGACGGAAAGGTCGATGTTGCGGGTGATGATCACCAAAACCATGCCGGTCGCCATGATGCCGGTCATCGAGGTCTGCACCGACAGGTTCCAAAGGTTGCGTGGCGTGATGAACAGACCGGAACCCCAATTCAGGCCATTGCCGCTTAGAACCCCAGCAATGACTGGATAAAAGTGAAAGCTGGCCCAGATCAGCAGCAGTGCGCCGACCATGCCAAGCATCCTCGTATCAAGCTCGGTGTCGCGGATAAAACGCGCAACGGGGCCGGGTTGGGCATCGTTGGCCTGAGGGGCGTGAGTGGTGGGAATGTTTGTCATATCCTGGTCCGGCTTGGAGGGGACTGCCTGCCGATGGGGCTGCGTGAGCGTAAAAGCTTGCGCGTTTCGCGGCGGGTCTGTCTAGGGAAAAGCCCGGCGTCAGCGGAGTGCCGACGCCGGACAATCAGGTTTTACAGATCAGATCGACATCAAGCCGATCTGCTGGAAGTTGCGGCTTATTGGCAAGCAGCAACGCCTTCCATTGCGCCTTCGCAGGCTTCTTCCTTGGTGATCCGGCCACCGTCGATGGCGAGATTAAGCGTGTCTTTGGTGATCGCCGTTGGGGTCAGCAGGATAGCGTTCATCTCAACGCCTTTTTCGCCGTCGCTGAACTTGGTAGCGCCTGCGATTGCGTCGAGTGCGACACCGTTAGCCAGTTGCACGGCGATTTCGCCCGCAGCTTTGCCCAATGCGCGGCTGTCTTTCCAAACCGAAACGGTCTGGGTGCCACGTGCCACACGGTTCAAAGCGGCGAGGTCGCCATCTTGGCCGCCGATTGGAACGACCAGACCCTGAGCCGAAAGTGCGGCCACAGCGCCACCAGCCATACCGTCGTTTTCAGCCAAAACGGCGTCAACGGCGTTGTTGTTGGCGGTCAGGAATTGCTCCATGTTTTTCTGAGCATTTTCTGGTTTCCAGCCATCGGTGTAAGCTTCGCCGACGATTTTAATCGTGCCAGCTTTGACGGCCTCACCGATCACTTGCTCCATCCCTGCGCGCAGGAAGTCAGCGTTCGGATCGCCGGGGTCGCCTTTGATGATGACGTAATTGCCATCTGGCTTGGCTTTCATCACTTCTTCCGCGATGATTTTGCCAACGCCGACGTTGTCAAAAGTCAGGTAGAACGCACGATTGTCTTCGATCAGACGGTCGTAGCCCACAACCGGGATGCCTTCGGCAGCGGCTTTCTCGATGGCCGGACCGATGGCGTCTTTGTCCCAAGCGTTGATGATCAGCACGTTCGCGCCTTGAGCGATCAGCGCGTCAACGTCGGAGAGTTGCTTTTCCGACGACGATTGCGCATCCGCCGAGATGTATTCATCACCAGCGGCTTCAATCGCAGCTTTCACTGCAGCTTCGTCGATTTTCCAACGCTCTTCTTGAAATTGCGCCCAAGACACGCCAACTTTTTTGCCCTCTGCCAAAGCAGCCGACGAAAAACCTGCCGCGGCGATGACCGCAAGCATAATTACCTTACGCATTTTATCCTCCCTATGGATTCGGCCAGCGTATGACCTGTTCCGCAGATTCGCTAGAACTGCCGGAAAATTGCCGTGAATAAATTCAGTGGTCAAAATAAAACTGATCGGCGAGAACGGAACAGCCGGAATATCTTGCAATTCTACGCTGCAATGCAGCAATATTAGACCGCGCAAGAACAATTTCGCCGCTTTTATGTTCGGAGATCAAATAAATGGCGAGTTTTGGCGGCGGGGCAGTTCCTGCGAAGGCAAGCAAAGGTTGCGGCCCGCTGATCCCTCCGCTGTCCGAATCAATGCGGCCTTTGCGTCAGCAAGTGTTTGAACGGGTGCGTGCCTCGGGTCTGATTGCGCGGGTTCAGGTGGCGAAAGATCTCGGGGTCTCGCCTGCTTCGGTGACGACGATCACCTCAGAATTGATTGAAACCGGACTGATCGAAGAAGTCAGCGCGCCACGCGATACCGATATGGGGCGGGGCCGTCCGGCTGTGGCGTTGGGGGTGCGGGCGCAGGCGCATCTGGTGGCGGGTATGAAGATGTCAGACCGTGAGCAATCGGCGGTGATCGTCGATTTTGCCGGTAATCTGTTGGCGAATGAGGTGGTGGCGCGCAGGCCGGGGCCGATCCCGTTGATTGAGATGCTGGATGCGATGGAAGCTCTGCTGGACCGGGTGTGCGATAAAGCCGGGATCGCACGGCAGGCGTTGTCTGGGGTGGGCATCGGTTTGCCGGGGTTTATTGATCAGGCGGAAGGCGTGGTTTTGTGGTCGTCAACCCTGACCGCGCGCGCAGTGCCACTGGCAGAGGCGGCGCAAGAGCGTTTGGGTCTGCCCGTCAGCATCGACAACGACGCAAATCTGGTGGCCTTGGCGGAATTGTGGTTCGGGGCGGGCCGCAGTCTGGCGGATTTCGCGGTGGTGACGTTTGAGCACGGCGTCGGCATGGGGTTTGTGATGAACCACCGGATCTATCGCGGCTCGCAACGGCTTGGGATGGAGCTGGGCCATACCAAGGTGCAACTCGACGGCGCGCTCTGTCGCTGTGGGCAGCGCGGTTGTCTGGAAGCTTATGTCGCCGATTATGCGCTGGCGCGCGAGGCGACGACGGCGCTGAACTGGGGCCATCGCGAGGGCCAGTCGATCTCGGTGTTGTTGGAAAGCCTATACGAACACGCGCAGGCTGGCGACGCCACGGCGCGCAGCATTTTCCGGCGGGCGGGGCGATATTTGGCGGTGGGTTTGGCGAATGTGGTAAATCTGTTCGACCCGGCGCTGATTATCCTATCGGGCGAGCGGCTGAAGTTCGACTACCTTTATGCCGCCGAGACTTTGGCCGAGATCGACAATCTGGTGATCAACACCGGGCGTCCGCGCGCACCGATAGAAATCCACGCTTGGGGTGATTTGTTGTGGGCGCATGGCGCGGCGGCCTTGGCCTTGTCAGCGGTGACCGAGCGGATTTTGACAGCGCCTCGGGAGTTGGCGGCACAGTAGCTTTGCCGGCAGCTGGGGGTTTCACACCCCCAGACCCGTGGGTTATTTAAGGACAGATGAGCCAACTTTAGACAAGTTTTAGGATTTTCCATTTAACTTGGCCGTAAAATCGGTGAGATGCGGCACGTAGTCTTCCGGCCCATCACCGCCATTCGCCATCGCGTAAGCGAAAGCGTTTTTCGCAGCCGAAGCCATATTGGTGACCACCTTGGCATCGTTTGCCATCGATTCTAGATAGCGCAAGTCTTTGTAAGCATTGCTGATCGCGAAGCGGTGCGCTTCGCGGTTGCCCTCCAACGCCGAGGCCATGAAGGTTTGGTAAAACCCGCAATCCATCCGACCGCCGCGAATAACGCTATCAAAGCTGGCAATCGGGATGCCGACCTTTTCCGACAAAGCAATCGCCTCGGCATAGATCGCGGCATAGCCCAGCGAGATGAAGTTGTTCAGTAGTTTCATCCGGTGGCCGTCGCCGACACCGCCGATATGCACGATCTTGCCCGCCCAAGTGGCGATGATCGGCTGGATACGGGCAAAGACTTCGGGGGTCGCCCCAACCATGCAATCAAGCGTGCCGGCCCAAGCCTCTTTCGGGGTGCGGCTGAGCGGGGCATCAGCGAAATCAACGCCTTGGGCGGCCAGTTCATGGGCCAAACGTTCTGTCACTACAGGATCGGAAGTCGAGCAATCAACCAGCACCGTGCCGCGGGCTAAACCCGGTTTCAGCGCGGCCACAACTTCTTCAACTTGCGGCGAGCCCGACAGGCAGAGAAAAATCACCTCGCTGTTGCGGCCAAGATCGGCAAGGTCTGCGGCCTCAATGGCACCGCGTGAGATCAAGTCTTCAATGGGCGCGCGGTTGCGGTGGGCGTAAACTGAAAGTGGGTAGCCCTTGCCAACGATATTGGCCGCCATGCCCTGACCCATCAGGCCCAGCCCGACAAAACCCACCCGCGTTTCAGACATGCTAGGAGTTTCAAGCTGGGGCTGTTAAAGCGGTGATTTTAAATGCAAAAGGCAGGCCGCGCTGGCCTGCCTTCCGTGATTTGATGTATTATTCGGTCTGCTCTGTTGCGATCAACGGCGCGCGATTAGACAGGCTGCCTTCGGGGGCGAAAATGATCGCCATAACGCCGATATAGGCCAGAGCAAACAGAACGATAGCGACATAACTCGTGCGCCTAGATGGCGGCTGAGACAACGTTTGGGTCATATGAGCATCCTGTGCAGCTTTGGATGGATCGTGAGCGTAGCCTATCAAGGTTTTGTGAGTCGCGAAAGCATTATTAATCTATCAAATATATCGTGATTAAACTACTGCTGACGAAATGGCGATTTTCGCAGGAAATACGGATGATTGTGACCCAAAACTTGACCAGCGAATGTCTGCCAAACCGCTGAAGAGAGCCCACACCGGACCGTTTTGCCCCGAATTTCTGCTGGCCGCAGGTTTTTTCGCAATCTTCCTACGCGCCGATTGATTCCTTTTTAAGCGCCAGCTAGGTCTTGGATATGATTACGCAAAAGATGAAATACGCGTTGAAAGCGCTGCTGGTATTGGCGGATGCGGCGGCGAAACCCGCCCCGGAAGCCTTAACGATTGAAGTGATTGCCAAACGCTCGGGCACGCCGAAGCGGTTTCTTGAGCATATTTTGCTTGAGGTGCGTAACGCTGGCATCATCGCCTCGACGCGGGGGCGCTCGGGTGGCTATCAGCTGATCAAAGCGCCCGCCGAGATTTCGATTTCTGAGCTGTTGCGGCTGATTGACGGGCCGATTGCGCCGTTGCCATGCCTGTCGCGGCGGGCATATCAGCGCTGCGAGGATTGTGTGGACGAGGAAAGCTGTCGCATCCGCAAGGTTTTTGCAGATATTTTCTGGTCATACCTGCTGTTGATCGAGTCGCTGACCTTGGCCGATATGCTGCGCTCGGGTGCGGTGGCGCAGCAGGTTTTGGCAGAGCCATTGGTGTCTTAAGTCGAGGTTTATATGGGGGAACACCGCGATTTAATCCTGCAACGCAGTGACTTCGCGGCGGAACGGTAGCGCGTCGCCAATATCCGGCATATCTAATTCGCGGGCATAACGGTGACCGGCATAGGTCGCCCAAGCGATCGGGCCTGGCGCGCAGGCGTCGCCGATCACCTTGACCGACAGGATGCCCGCGTCTTTCCAATCAGCCTCGCGGGCTTTCAGATCGTGGTAAAGCTGATCTTGCGCGATGCGGCTGGCGACCATCACGACCGCCTCGGCGTCGATATGGGACTCCACACCCGTGTAAACGCAGGCAGTGGTAACACCTTGGGAATTGAGCGCGCTTACCCCGGTGTTCAGCACGATCTTAACGCCTGCAGCGGCAAGTTTGCGGTGAATGGAAGCCTGTTCCAGCGTGTTCAGCGTCCAGTCCGAGACATAAGCTGAGGGTGTCACCAGCGTGACGTCGCAACCCTGTTGCGCCAAAAGTTCGGCCAGAACCCCGCCCATATAGTAGTGATCGTCGTCAAACACCGTGACGCAGCCCTTTGGCAAACGGCCTGCCATTAAATCGTCGGGGGTATAGACTGGCAGGCCAGTATTGGGGATC
>NZ_JAQGKQ010000029.1 GCF_028290025.1 Cypionkella sp.
GTAGGCGCGGAATTCGCCGAAGTATTTCGTGATCGCTGCCGTCAACGTCGTCTTGCCGTGGTCAACGTGGCCAATCGTGCCGATGTTAACGTGCGGTTTGTTCCGTTCAAACTTTGCCTTTGCCATGGTCGGGGCACCCTATCTTTGCAGGCCCGAAATCGAGCCCGTATCTACACGGGCGGGCACTTAAACGCCCGGCGGCGGAAAATCAAGGGGATGCCCAGTTTCAGGACCGGTTTCAGGGAAGTCCAGCGCCTGCTATCGCGCGCAGACCACAGCCAAACCTATTGCGCGATTTTGACCCGGCCAGCTTTGACGGCAGGGCTATCAGCCGCCACCATAGCGTTGTTGCGGGGCGACAGCCGCACCAGCACATTCATCGCAAAACTCTCTAGGGTTTCGTGATAATCTTGCTTCGCCGTAGGAGCCACTGCCGCGCCAATCGGACCGCCAACCCGCAACCGCTGCGAAGTGGCAAAAACCTTGGTTGGCGCCACGATCTGCTGTCCGGTCACGGTGTCGGCCACCATGATGGTGCCCTGCACATAGCTAGCGCCGCCCAGCATCATCTCTTGCATCCGCGACATCAGCCGCACCGAGGTGATCTTCACTGTGACGTCGCCATGGCCTTGCGGCGTAGCACGCAATTTATTGCGCAACGCGGCAGTCAGATCCGCTTTAATCTGTGCGGGTGAGACATCAAAGTCCATCTTACGTCCAGCGACCCCGGTAATCGCCGACGTGTCAACCGTCACGTTCCGCACCACCAAATTGGCCGCCGCCTGATCTTCCAGCAAACGCGGCGCGCAGCTTAACAGAGTGAGCAAACCAAGCAGGGCGATGCAGAGGCGCATGGTTACGGTGTCCCCGTGCGCGGCACGATTTTGGTCGGAACAGGCAGAACAATTGCGGGTTTAGCTGGCGTTGCAGTCTTGGCAGGCGTCGCAACCTGAGCTGGGGCGGGTGCCACAACAGGAGCACTCGCAATCGGAGCAGTCGTAACCGGAGCAGCCGTAACCGGAGCAGCCGCAATCGGAGCAGCCGCAATCGGAGCAACTGGCGTCACCGCAGCCGGAGCCGCCGCGACAGCAGTTCCCTTCGGCGGCAGACCAAACCATTCCGGATTGCTCAGCATCCATCTCTCAACCGCTTTCGCCGCGTTATACGACAAAATCTCCATCTGCTTTTTCTTGTTCTGCGTCACGCCCGAGCCGATGAAGGTTTCCGGCGACATATGCTCGAAAATCGTTAATTGCTTGCCTTCAGGGTTCAGCTTTTTCTGCGCCGCATCGTCCCAGATATTAGCGGTAATCACCAAGGCCGATTTCGGTTTCAGCACCACTGGTATGCCCGGAGGCGCCAGCGCATAGCCGTCAATCGAGATGCCAATATTATAAAGCTTATCGCCTTCATAGCGGCCGAAGCGCTCATCTATCGCCTTCTTGATCGCAGCTTCCCAGTCGGCCTTGCTGGCCTCGCGGGAAATCGGCACTTTCTGCAAATTGTCCGCCACCGCGATGTTTAAACCAAGACGGAAGTTGCCAAGTGGCACCGGCGGCTCTTTCAGATCATTGGTCTGGCAGGCGGCCAGAGCAGTCAGGCCAAGGCCAAAAGCAAGCAAACGAAGCAGACGCATGGACGATTCCCTTTGGGGATTTAAGCCGTTGCTTTCGGGATAGCGTTGCGTGGCGCGCAAAGCAACCTAGAGCGAGTCGGCTTCACGATGAATTGGAATCGCTAGGCGCTGGCCGCGCGGCAATGGGTTTGCACCTTGGGAAGCTGAACCGCTTACAGCAAGCGCGCCGCACCGCTGACCCGAACCGCCGCGCCTTTTTGCCCGCTTACGCTGACATGCAGCAAAGAGGGCGCGCCCATGTCTTCGCCCTGCCGAATAGCAAAACTGCTCGCACCCCGACCGAGATCAACCAGCAATCCGCCCAAAGCCGCCGCAGCGGCACCGGTGGCAGGGTCTTCGACCACACCACCCACCGCAAAGGCATTGCGAGCCACAAAAGTGTCGGCATCCTCACGGTAAATCAGACTAACTGTCGTCACCGCCTCACGCTGCATCAGCGCCAGCACCGCCGGGAAATCATACGCCATCGCCGCCAGCGTGGCGCGATTGTGCAATGCCAGCACCGCATGGGTTGCCCCGGCATGGGCGAGATGCGGCGCTAGGCTGGCATCAAGATCGGCAGGCGTCAGATGGAAAAGCGGCAGCAGTTCGGCCAACAAAGCCGCGGGCATCGGCTTTGACCATGTCGGTGGCGAGGTAAGCGTCGCCTGCCAGCCTGCACCCGTCAGCACCGCCTCGACCGAAATCCGCGCGCCGGAAAGTTGCAACTCATACCGCCCCGCGCCAAACCGCTGACCCAAAGCGCAGCCCAGCGCGATAGTGGCATGACCGCAGAACGGCACCTCGGACTCTGGCGCGAAATAGCGCACCTGCCAGTGGTCGCCATCCCGCGAGGCGAAGGCTGTTTCCGAATAGCCCACTTCGCGCGCAATCCGTTGCATATCCTCGCGGGCAGGCAAGGCATCGCCAATCACCACCCCCGCCGGGTTTCCGCCCTGATCGCCCAAAGCAAAGGCTGCAATCCGTTCTATCTGCATCTGTTCCTCCATTGCTATAAGCTGCCAGACCAACCGCCCTGCGACAAATGCCGATTTGTGCGCTGAAACATCATGCGCCCGAATGTCCCCTTTGCCAGCCGTAGCGCCCGCCCTATCTTGACTGAAAAGGAGACGCCCCATGTCCCAGATCAGGCCCCGATCCGCCGCATCCAGCGCAGCGCCGATCCCGTCCCCCAACCCAGTGCGCGTCCCGCTTGGCAACACGCCGCTCGGCATTGCGGGTTCGTTGCAGGCTGCCCGCCGCAATGTGCTGCTGCTGATCCCCGAGGCTGCCACCCATGCGCCTATCCTGTCCGGCACCACCGGCAAGCGTTGGCATATGGTGATGGACCCGGTAACCTTGCGCCGTATCCTGCGCGACCGCGTCGATGATTATCCGAAATCGCTGGTCACCAAGCTGATCCTCGGCCCTGCCATCGGCGAAAGCCTGTTCGTGGCTGAAGGTGAGCATTGGATGTGGCAGCGCCGCGCCGCTGCCCCGGTGTTCACCCACCGCAATGTGGCAAGCCTCGCCCCAGTGATGACGCTTGCCGCCGAACGCTCGTCCGAGCGCATCGCCGCCAGTCTGGGCCGGGGCGCGGATATGTTCGCCGAAATGGTGACCGCAACGTTTGAGGTGATTTCGGACGTGACCTTCTCGGGCGGTGCGGGCTTTGACCGCGCTGCCGTGCATCAAGCGATCGAAACCTACATCGGCCAGACCGCCAAAATCTCATTGCTCGATATCCTTGGCGCTCCGGCTTGGGTGCCACGCCCCGGCCGGATGTTCGCCACCCAAGGCATCCGTGAGATGAAACGCGTCGCCGATACCGCCATCGACCGCCGCCGCGTTGAGGGTGCAAAGCCCAGCCCCGATCTGCTCGACCTGCTGCTGAAAGCCGAAGACCCCACCACCCAGCGCCAGATGAGCACCGCTGAGTTGCGCGATAACCTGCTTACCTTCATCGTCGCTGGCCATGAGACGACAGCTCTCACGCTGTCTTGGGCGCTATATCTCTGCGCCTTTGCACCCGAAATCCAAGCTGAAGCCCGGGCCGAGGCTCAGGCCGTGTTGGGCGACCGAGCCGCCACCGTCGCCGATATCGCCAACCTGCCGCTCACCCGGCGTATCGTCGATGAAACCTTGCGGCTGTACCCCCCCGCTGCCTTCCTCTCGCGAACCGCCCAAACCGCCGATACCCTGCTGGGCCGAGAGGTTCGCCGCGGCGATACCGTGATCCTGCCGATCTACGCCCTGCACCGCCATCATGCCTTGTGGGACAACCCCGACGCCTTCAAACCCGCCCGCTTCACCGACCCCAAAGCCATAGACCGCTTCGCCTATCTGCCGTTCGGCGACGGCCCGCGCATCTGCATCGGCGCATCCTTCGCGCTGCAAGAGGCGGTGATCATCCTCGCCACCCTGCTCGCCCGCTTCAAATTCAGTCGCATCCCCGGTCGCGACCCCAAGCCCGTGATGATCCTAACGCTGCGCCCCGAAGGCGGCGTCTGGTTGCAGATCGACCCCGCCTGAAAACTGGGCCTAACGCCTTGCCAAACCCCCAGCCTGCCGCGATAGTTTGGCATATCCAGACCGGAGATCGCAATGAAGCCCCTGCTCTGCCTATCCGCTCTGATGCTGCTCACCACCCCTGCTATGGCTCAAGAAACCAACGTCACCCTACACATCACCTTCGACGCGGCCTCCGCCCCCAAGCTGCAAGAGGCGGGTGAGATGGTCACAGTCGCCAGCTATTTCTGGGGCGATCCGGCCACTGGTAACGTGTTGCCCGTCAACGAAATGGGCCAGCTTTACCTTGGCGCGGAGGAAGCAACCGTCTGGCCGCATGAGCAAACCTTCAGCATCGGTCACAGCATAGCAGGCGCGCCCGTCGGCAATGTCGAAGCCCCTCTGGTCAATGTGAACGTCTATTCCGCCCGCATCACCGACGAGAATAACCTGCTCGATTGTGGCATCGTCGATGGCCCCACCGATGCGCTGTCAAAATCCACCCAAGAAATCACCTGGAAACTGATCGGAGGCTAAAGCGTGTCCAAGATGCAACCCGAAGCGATGGCGCTGCACATGGGGCTTGATTTGCCCGACTTTGACGTGATGGGCTATTACGGAGCCGACTATGGCACGATGAAACCCTACCACCGCATTGGAAGCCTGCTGTTTCTGTCCGGTCATGTCGCACAAATCGGCACCCAGATCACCCACAAAGGCCGTCTCGGCAAAGACCTCACGACTGAACAAGGTTACGCCGCTGCGCGTCAAACCGGGCTGAACGTTCTCGGTGGTATCCGGCAGGCTGTGGGGTCACTCGACCGCGTGAAATCCATCGTCCGCACGCTGAACTTCGTGGTCTGCACGCCCGAATATGAGGACGTCCACAAAGTCTCGTCTGGCATGTCTGACCTGTTCGTGGAAGTTTTCGGCCGCGATATCGGCCTCGGCGGTCGCGCCACCATCGGCGTCATGGCGCTGGCGAACGGCGTGTGTTTTGAGACATGGGCGACCGTAGAAATCGCGGACTGAGCCACCATCTCCAAGCCGCCCCGGCGAAGGCCGGGGCGTCGACCCATTGAACGCACCGCAGGAGGCCCCGGATCAAGTCCGGGGCGGCGGCGGAGTGCTTGCAAATCCAGCGCCCCACCCCAACCACTCAAGCCTTATCCCGCACCTTCATCGCGTTGTTCAGCCCCTGAAACACCTCAAACCGCCCGGTTTTCCGTAGCAAATCCGACAGCTTGGCCGAGCCATAAGACCGCGGATCAAAATCAGGATGCAGCTGCGTGATCACCTGCCCCAACTGCCCCAGCGAGTAATCATCCTGATCCGGGTCGATCTTTTTCATCGCGTCACTGATCAGCGGAATAGCCTGCGCCGCTGACTGTTTGACCGCCGCCGCAGGTTCCCGCGCCGAATCCGGCTTGCCCGGCTTCACTTCCAAAGCCTCCGCCCCGCTGACGATATTCTCGATGAACACAAACCGATTGCAAACCTTGCGCAACGAGTCCGGCGTCTTAGACTCGCCAATCCCGATCACCTGCAACCCGTCCTCACGGATCCGGCTCGCCAACCGGGTGAAATCGCTGTCCGACGACACCAGCACAAAGCCATCGACCTTACCCGCGTGCAGAATATCCATCGCATCAATCACCAGCCCAATATCGCTTGCATTCTTGCCCTTGGTGTTGGCCGATTGCTGATGCATCACCAGCCCCAAATCGCGCGCGGCTTCCTTCCACTGCGTCAAAGCTTGAGACGACCAATCGCCATAGACCCTGCGCAGCGACGGATCGCCAAAGCTCGCAATCTCATCCAAAATTGCCACCGCATGCCGCGCTGGTACGTTATCGGCGTCGATCAAAACCGCCAACCGCGGCGTCCGCCCGGCAATCGTTGTCATATTTGTCGTATTGGCCGACATGTTGCCCTCACTTTTACCCATCCTGATGCCCGAAAATCCCGCCAGCCGATAGCGAAATTCAGCCATCCCAATCAATGCACCGCCAAACACCGCTCTCCGGCAGCGCCGCCGAGCGGTGGCTCGATGCCACCCGAGGCGGCACCTGTTGCCCGATATCCACCTTTCCGCCGCTCACAGATATGTCAGACTAAAGTCTGTTCCGATCCGACAAATGCTGGATATACTGCACAGATTCAATCGGGAGCCATACCATGAAGTCAGCCACCAAAGCCTTTTCAATCGTGCTTGCGCTCTGCGCAGGTGCCGCTTTTGCCGAAGTCGAAGCCACCGATCCCATCGTGATCGCCCACAAAGATCTGATGAAAAGCTTCGGCGGTGCTGCCAAGACTCTGGGCGGCATGGCATCCGGCGATACCGCCTTCGACGCTGCCGCAGCCGAGGCCGCCAAGGCGAAACTCGTTAGCGGATCAGCCGATATCCCGGCGGTATTCGAGAAACCCGGCAGCGATCCTGCTTCCGAAGCCAAACCAGAAATCTGGACAAACTGGGATGATTTCGTGCTGAAAGCCAAGGCATTGGGCGATGCCGCCACCGCCTTGGATGCGTCCTCAGCCGATGGTGTCAAAGCTGGGATGGGCGCGGTCGGCGGCGCGTGCAAAGCGTGCCACACCGCCTATCGGCTTTAAAACGCGACGCATTGCTCTAACAAAAAGCCCCGGCAAGCCAAACCTGCCGGGGTTTCAAATTACCGGGTTCAACCCGCCAATCTAACCGCAGCTTACCCGCGCGATCATTTCCGCCTCATTGATCTCAATATTCAACCGCTCAGCGGAGTAATCCATCGTCACCGCCATGCCAGGTCGAATGATCCGCACAGGTTGGCCAAATCGCATCACCTCCAGCCGCTTGGCACTCTGGCCCACCAGAGTTTGCAGCGCACTCGCCCCACAGGCATCCTCAATCGGCTCCGGCAACGGCCCCGGGGCATCCTCCGGCACACATCCCAGCAACGCCAGCGGCAAAACAAACATCAGCGCACGCATAAGGTGCCTCCTTCAATAAACTTGCAGCAGAATAGCCTAAGGAGCAGCTTATCGTTAGTCCCAACTGCATTCAGCCGAAGCGGCACCACCTCAATGGTGATTTCCTGCTTAGTCCCACGTCCTATCGCCCACGCCCAACCGGTCAAAACCGCCGCCAATCCGTCGTTTCTCGCGTTGCATTTTCGCACCAAATACCCCAGCGTGGCGCAAATTCCAACGTAACAGGAGCCACCCATGCGCACCCGTGCCGCCGTCGCCATTGCCCCCGGCAAACCGCTTGAAATCATGGAGGTCAACCTCGCTGACCCCAAGCACGGTGAGGTTCTGGTTGAGATTAAAGCTACTGGCATCTGCCACACCGACGAATTCACTCTGTCAGGCGCAGACCCCGAGGGGCTGTTCCCGGCGATCTTGGGCCATGAAGGCGCTGGTGTGGTCATCGCCATCGGCCCCGGCGTCACCTCGCTGAAAGTCGGCGATCACGTCATTCCGCTTTATACGCCAGAATGCCGCGAATGTCCGTCCTGCCTGTCGCGCAAAACCAACCTCTGCACCGCCATTCGCACTACCCAAGGCCAAGGCTTGATGCCCGATGGCACCACAAGGTTTTCGATGCTCGATGGTACCCCGATCCATCACTACATGGGCTGCTCCACCTTCGCCAACCACACCGTTGTGCCAGAAATCGCCCTCGCCAAGGTGCGTGAGGACGCGCCGTTTGATAAAATCTGCTACATCGGCTGCGGCGTCACCACGGGCATTGGCGCGGTTCTGAACACGGCGCAGGTCGAGATTGGCGCGAAAGCTGTGGTGTTTGGCCTCGGCGGCATCGGTCTGAACGTCATCCAAGGTCTGAAAATGGCTGGAGCCGATATGATTATCGGCGTCGATCTGAACAACGACAAAAAAGCGTGGGGCGAGAAGTTCGGGATGACGCACTTCATCAACCCGAAGGAAATCGAAGGCTCGGTCGTCCAAGCCATCGTTGACCTCACCAAGACCCCCTTCGATAAAATCGGCGGCGCGGATTACTCGTTCGATTGCACCGGCAACGTCAAAGTCATGCGTGACGCGCTGGAATGCACCCACCGCGGCTGGGGCCAATCGATCATCATCGGCGTCGCCCCGGCTGGCGCGGTGATCGAAACACGGCCCTTCCAGCTGGTAACTGGCCGGATCTGGAAAGGCACCGCCTTCGGTGGCGCACGCGGTCGCACGGATGTTCCGAAAATTGTCGATTGGTATATGGACGGCAAAATTGAGATCGACAGCATGATAACCCATGTGTTGAAGCTGGAAGACATCAACAAAGGCTTCGATCTCATGCATTCCGGGGAGTCGATCCGCGCAGTGGTGGTGTATTGATCAAATGGGCAAGGCATTGAAATCAATCGCCTTTGCCCTGACCGTCTTACTGACGGCCTTTCCCGTTGTTGCCGATGGGAAAGGCTTTGTGCGCTTCGTGCTGAACAATCAGGCGTTTGATCTGCCGCCAGATGCAGTTTCGAGCGCCCGCGTGATCAAGGATTTTAACAACCAAGATGCGCTGGAAGTGACAGTTACGCCGGATTGGCTGGCACCGCTTTCCAGCTTTACCAAAGATCCGCATGGGCGGATCATCTCGATCTTCGTCTGCGGCGCGCTGGTGGCCGAGCCGCAGTTGCAAGGCAGGATTTCCGGCGGCAGATTTTTCCTGACCGGCGATCCGGCTGTGATCCACAAAGCTGCGGTGTTTTTGGCAGCGAAATCTTGCAGCGCGGTGCCCAATTCGTAGCGGGGCAAATCCGCTCCAAAACTGTCCTCACCCGCGCTTCAAAGCTGTGCTTCGATAACCACCCCAAGCACAAAATCCCGCACCTTATCCTCGGCCATTTCGCAAGGCTTCAGCACATCTCCCGCCGCGAGATGATACAGGTTCAAGCTGACAAAATCGGTCCCACCCAAACTGCGCGCATAGAATTTCACGCTGCTGCCGTGGGTGTAAGTGGTCTTCTCCAACCGCCAACGCTGCCCAAGATAAAGCCCCTCGCTATACCCCTCCGGGATCAGCGACAGCGCCGTCCGAAACGCATCCGCATCCATCTATTCGCTGGCGTCTGGCCGCACCGACATGAACGCCTTGTTGAAATCGCTCCACACCAGCGCCTCGATGCACGGATCGGCCCCGGCGCCGCCGCACTCGCCACCGTTCAGCCACAGCAGCAGAACTGGATCCTCGTTCCACGCCACCACTTTCCATTCCTGCGCGAAGTAATCCATCCGCTTGCCTGCGATCACCAGCGACAGTTGCGATCCGCCCGTGCCGCCCCAATAGCTGGCAGAAGTTGAGCAGACGAATTTCGACGCATCAACGATAAATTCCACGATGCCGTCGCCGGTTAAATCCACTCTAGCCACGGTTCCTTCAGGTGCCTCGAACACGCCACCGTCAAGACTGGCGCAATCAGCTTTCGCCTCGTCCAAGATAGCCTTGACTGGATCCGTTAGTGTAACTTCCGCCGAGGCCGACCCCGCAAGCAGACACAAACACGCCGCCGGCCGGATCATGTCTTCGCGCCGATCTTCGGCTCGGTCCCCGCCTTCAACCTTTGCAGATTGGGCCAGTGTTTCACGTAAATCAGCACCGTCAGAATGAACGCCAAGACCACCATATGCCCCTGATCAAACACAAACAGCCACAGCCCCGACAAAGCCGCCGCCAACAACGCCGCGAGTGAGGATATCCGCCACACCGCCGCCGCCACCGCCCAAGTCGCACAGGCCGCCAGCCCCACGGGCCAAGCCAACGCCAGCAGCGTGCCAAGGAAGGTCGCCACCCCCTTGCCGCCTTTGAACCGCAGCCAGACCGGGAACAAATGGCCTAAAAACGCAGCCAACCCCGCCAGTTGCGCCGCATCCTCGCCCACCGCATAGCGCGCGATCAGCACTGCTACGCCCCCCTTCGCCGCATCCAGCAGCAAAGTCGCCAGCGCCGCGCCCTTATTGCCCGTCCGCAGCACATTGGTCGCGCCAATATTCCCCGACCCGATGCTGCGCAAATCCCCAAGCCCCATCGCCCGCGTGATCACCACGCCAAACGGCACCGATCCCAGCAGATAGGCCAGCACGGCCACCAGCCCCAACAGCAACGGCGAGGATGTAATTTCCGGCATGTCTTACCCCTGATAAACCGCTTGGCCCGCGACATAAGTTGCCAGCACCTTACCCTCCATCCGGCAGCCGTCAAACGGCGTATTCTTGGATTTGGAGTGCAATTTGAAGCGATCCAGCAGGTAGGGTGCGTAGGGGTCGAACAACACGAGGTCCGCCGGAGCGCCCACCGCCAGCCGCCCCTGCGGCAACCCCAACCGTTTTGACGGGTTCAGCGACAGCGCGCGGAACAACGTCGGCAAATCCAACTGCCCCGCGTGATACAGCCGCAGCGCCGCTGGCAACAAAGTCTCCAACCCCACCGCACCGCTCGCCGCCTCCTCAAACGGCAGCCGCTTGCTTTCCTCATCCGCTGGCGTGTGGAACGACCCGATCACGTCGATCAGCCCCTCCGCCACCGCCTGCACCATCGCCATCCGGTCTTCTTCCGACCGCAGCGGCGGGGTGAACTTGAAGAACGTTCGGTAGTCACCGACATCAATCTCATTCAGCGTCAGATGGTGGATGCTGACCCCCGCCGTCACATCAAAGCCATTCGCCTTGGCGCGCTCCAACGCAGGTAAGCTGCGCGCCGTGGTGATCTGATCGACGTGATAGCGCACCCCGGTCATCTCAACGAGGCCCAGATCGCGGTCGAGCCCAATCCGCTCCGCCATCGCCGACACCCCCGGCAACCCGCGCAAACTGGCGAACTTGCCGCTGGTCGCCGCCGCCCCCGCCGACAACCCCGGCTCTTGCGGATGCCCGATCACCAACGCCCCCAAAGACCGCGCATAGGTAAACGCGCGGCTTAACGCCTTGGTATCGCTGGAAACCTTGAACACATCGGTAAACGCAACCGCCCCTGCATCGAGCAAAAACCCGATCTCGGTCATCTCATGCCCCTCGCGGCCCTTGGTCAGCGCCGCCATATGCCTGATCCGCACCCGCGCCTCACCCGCACGACGGGTCACAAACTCCAACACCTCGGGCGTGTCGATCGACGGCGTGGTATCGGGCCGCACCACCATCGTGGTGATCCCGCCAGCCGAAGCCGCCAACCCCGCCGAGCGGAACGATTCCTTATGACGCTCCCCGGGTTCACCAATCTTGACGCCGATATCAACTATCCCGGGCGCGAGACAATGCCCACCGCAATCCACCTCGCTCGCCCCAGCCGGAGCATCGCCGTCGAGGGCCACGATCACTCCGTTGTCGATGGAGAGCGAGCCGATCTCATCAGTGCCAGATTCCGGGTTGATCAAACGGGCGTTGGTGAAGTGGAGGGTCATTTTGCCTCTTTCGTTTCACGAGAAATTGCTGCGAGCCGCTCTCGGAATGCTTATTCGAGCCTCACAATACGCGGTGCCGCCCATTCAAATGCTGCATCCCAATTCTTGCGATCGGTAAGGGCTGGTGCAGATACTGAACAAGTGACTGCACAGCGCTGCACGAGTGGCTTTTCGTCCCAGCACAGGGTCTCGCCAAACTCGCGCTCTATTTCAAATCTGCTGCGCTTGAGTTCTAAGAACCATTCGGTCGCCATTGGATTTTGGAGCGTAAGGCCAACACGAAATTTCTCCTCCCGCGAAATGACAGCAATATGGATAAAGCTGCCGGGACTGCCTATTGGAAACCCTATCCAGTTTTTCTTGGTCGGCAAGAAAGGCGGCGTCGCATTGGTTTTCAGTCCTAGTTTGGTGGAGAAAGCCCTCCAGAAATCTGGAAACTCCGTAGAGCTTAACGCGTTGATATCGGCCATCTCACCCCGCCATCCAAACAAACGCCACCGTAAACACCGCGAGAAACACCAGCACCCCGGTCGCCACCATGCCGCTCATCCGGGCGTCGGACCATTTCCGCTTGGGTTTTTGATCGCTCATACCATCGTCCCCACCGCCGCGCGCCCACGTTCGGCCCGCAGGTTCCGCGCGAGCAAATCCATGCAGGCCATCCGCACCGCGACGCCCATCTCGACCTGATCCTGAATCACGCTGCGGTTGATGTCATCCGCCAACTCGCCGTCAATCTCGACGCCGCGGTTCATCGGGCCGGGATGCATCACAATCGCATCGGGCTTGGCGAAGGACAGCTTCTCGGCATCCAGCCCATAGCGGTGGTAATATTCGCGCTCGGACGGAATAAAGCCGCCGTCCATCCGTTCCTTCTGAAGCCGCAGCATCATCACCACATCGGCGCCCTCAAGCCCTTTGCGCATATCGTCGTAAAGCTCGCAGCCAAAGTGCTCGACCCCCGCAGGCATCAACGTTGGCGGAGCGATTAACCGCAGCCGGTTCTCCATCTTGCCCAGCAAAATCAAGTTGCTACGGGCCACCCGCGAATGCGCAATGTCGCCGCAAATCGCAATCGTCAGCCGCTGTATGCGCCCCTTTGCCCGCCGAATGGTCAGCGCATCGAGCAGTGCCTGTGTCGGATGCTCGTGCCGCCCATCGCCCGCATTCAGCACCGCGCAGTTGACCTTTGAGGCCAGCAAATTCACCGCCCCAGACGCGCCATGCCGCACCACCAGCAAATCCGGGTGCATCGCGTTCAGCGTCATCGCGGTATCAATCAGCGTCTCTCCCTTCTTCACCGAAGACGAGCCGACCGACATATTCATCACATCCGCGCCCAGCCGCTTGCCCGCCAGCTCAAAACTGGCCTGCGTCCGGGTGGAGTTTTCGAAGAACATATTGATCTGCGTCAGCCCCGCCAGAGCATCCGAAGATTTCACCGTGCGCCGGTTCAGATCGACATAGTGATCAGCCAAATCCAAGATCGTGGTGATTTCCAAGGGCGAAAGTTGCTCGATCCCAAGCAGGTGGCGGGCGCGAAAGCTCATCGGCATCTCCAGGGCATGTTTCGCCGCTTATAAGAACCCCAAGCGGCCCCGGCAAGGCCCGCCCGACTCACCTTGTTCCCCCGCAACAAGCCCCCTACCCTAAGCATATGGGAATCGAGAATGACATCGCAGGCGACTGGCACGCCGCCTTGGCCGCATTGGCGTGGCAGGTTGATCTTGGCCTGAGCGATATTTCAGCGGAATCGCCGCTTAACCGCTACGAATTGCCCGAGCCGATCAAAGCCCCTGCGCCTAAGCCGGTTATCGCAGCACCCAAAGTCACGCAGCCGCCGCCCGAACTTGAAGCCCCCAACCCCGACGCCGCGATCTTCGAGGCCCGCGCGGCGGCCAACCATTGCGAAACGCTCGAAGCCCTGCGCGAAGCCCTCGCCGCATTTGAGCATTGCGAACTGAAACGCGGTGCGCGCAACTTGGTATTCGCCGACGGCAACCCAAAGGCGCGCGTGCTGATCCTGGGTGAGGCTCCGGGTGTCGAGGAAGATCGCGAAGGCCGCCCCTTTGTCGGTCGTGCAGGCCAACTGCTGGATCGGATGTTCGCAGCCATCGGCCTTGCCCGCACCTCGCCAGACCCCGAAACTGCGCTTTACATCACCAACACCCTGCCGTGGCGACCGCCGCAAAACCGTGATCCCTCGCTGGCTGAAATCGCCATGATGCGCCCGTTTGTAGAGCGGCATATCGCCTTGGTGAACCCCGACGTGATCGTGCTGGTCGGCAATACGCCGCTGCAAACCATGCTGAACACCAAAGGCATCCTACGTTTGCGCGGCATCTGGACCGAGGCGCTTGGTAAACCAGTGCTGCCAATGACCCACCCGGCTTACCTTCTGCGCAATCCCGCCGCCAAACGTGAGGCTTGGGCCGATCTGCTGTCGCTGCAAGCCAAACTGCGCGGATAGACGCCGACTTAGGTCATCCTCTGCGCTCAAGTATCCAGACCGGAATGCAAAAACATTCCGGTTAGCCGGAGGCATCTGCAGCCTCAACGCTCACGGCGCAGGACACCCGGCGATCTCCACCGAACCGCCCGCCCCGAGCACCGTCACCGTCACGCCCGACCGATCCAGCGCAAATGGCGCGCCGCTGCCTGCAACCAAATCCACCGCCGCTGTAAGCCGCCGACCGACCCGCGTACTTTCTGCCTCGCCAACCCAAACCTTGGCGTCAGACGTCTCTACCACCACCGTCTCGGCACCGCGCTTTGGCAGATCGAGCACCGCCGTCAGCCGCAAGCCATCCGCAATCGGCTGCACCTCACAAGAAATCGCCCGCAACCCGGCAGCTTTCGCGCCAATAGGTTGCGCCTTCAACGCGGCTTTGATCGACGCATCCGGGCTACCCGGCCCCAACACCGCCGATAACTGCACCACCGCAGGCATACAAATCTGATTGCACACCCCGAGATCGACCCCGGCCCGTAATTCCACAGGTTTGCTCGGATCCAGTGGCACCACCTCCAACGGCAGCACAACGCCCTCGTGATAGCCGATCGTCTGCATACCGTTGGTGTGAAACACCACCGGGCTCGGCCAATGCACCCGCACCGATTTCACATTCACCGAGCCTGACCAGTTAAACAGCGGTGGAATGCCAGCATCCCCCGGACTACGCCAATAGGTTTTCCAATCTGGGGCGAGTTGAAGCTGTAACCCCGCCATATGGTGACCGTTTTCCATCTGCCATCCCGGCAAAAGATCGGCGCGCAAAACCTCATCTTGCGTCGTTGCAAGGGCAGGCGAGGCGGCACAAAGCGTAAGAAGCAAGATTTTCCACATCCCCCTGTCATAAGCAAAGCCCCGCCTTCGGGGAAATCACGATCCGGCGAGAGCCTTGTAACCAAAACCAGCTTTGCCCATCTTGACCCTAGGCAAGCAAAAAAGGCGCGATTCGATGGATTTGTGCGGAAAGTTACTGGTGGCGATGCCCGGTATGGGTGACCCTCGCTTTGAACACTCGGTTATCTTGGTTTGCGCCCATACGCCCGAGGGCGCGATGGGGCTGATCATCAACAAGCTGCTTCCGGATATGTCGTTTGGCGGGCTGCTAGAGCATCTCGATATCCCGCTGGGTGACGCCAGCCGCAGCATCGCGGTGCATTTTGGTGGACCGGTAGAGCGTGGACGCGGCTTTGTGCTGCATTCGCCCGATTATGTCGGCGGCCCTGCGACGTTACAGATCGAAGGCGGCTACGGCATGACCGCCACTTTGGACGTATTGGAAGCCATTGCGCAGGGTCAGGGCCCGGATAAAGCTTTGCTCGCGCTCGGATATACCGGCTGGGGCCCGGGCCAGTTAGAGGTCGAGATCACCCGAAACGATTGGCTGACGGTGGAGCCGACCGCCGCGCTGATTTTTGCTGAAAATTCCGCAACAAAATGGGCCGGGGCATTGCGCGGCATGGGGATAGAGCCGTTAAGCCTTTCGGCGACGTCAGGCCGCGCCTAATAATCTCCGCTCCGCTGCATAAAAATGGCCCGCGTCGGATATCCGGCGCGGGCCATTTCGCTTCTATTACGCGTTCAGCAATTCATTCACCATCGGAATGACCTTCTCGCCGTAAAGCTGGATACAGGTCAGCAACTGATCATGCGGCGTAGGGCCAGTCGCGTATTTCATATCAAACCGCTGGATTTTTAGATCCTTCATCGTCGCGGCGATCTTCTTCGCCACGGTTTCCGGCGAACCGACATACAACGAGCCATTGCGCACTTCTTCAATGTAGCGCTCTTTCGTCATCGGCGGCCAACCACGTTCGCGGCCAATCCGCCCCATCATGGTCTGATAATGCGGCCACAACGCCTCTTGCGCAGCCTCATCCGTTGCCGCCACGAACCCAGGTGAATGCACCCCAATCGGGCGCACGGTTTTGCCCATTTGATCAACGGCGCGGTGATAGAGGTCGATATACGGCAAGAACCGCCGCGGATCGCCACCAATGATCGCCAACATCAGCTGCAAATCTTGCCGCACCACCCGCACCACCGATTCCGGGCTGCCACCAACGCCAACCCAAGTGGTCAGCTGCTTTGGCCCAACCGGAGGATACACGATCTGATTGGTCAGCGGCGGCCGGGTTTCGCCCGACCATGTCAAGCTAGGCTCGCGCACCAGCTTGGCGAAGATATCCAGCTTTTCCTCAAACAACTGCTCGTAATCGTCCATCGAATAGCCAAACAAAGGATAGCTTTCGGTGAAGCTGCCACGCCCCAAGATCACCTCCGCCCGACCGTTAGAGATCGCGTTCAACGTGGAAAACCGTTGAAACACCCGGATCGGATCATCCGATGACAATACCGTCACCGCAGTGCCAAGGTGGATTTTGCTGGTGCGCCCAGCGATCGCCGCCAAGATCACCTCAGGTGCCGAAATCGCGAAATCGGGGCGGTGATGTTCGCCCAAGCCAATGAAATGAATCCCGACTTGATCGGCAACCACGGCTTCTTCAACCACATCGCGGATCACCTGATCCATCGGCTTGGTGTTGCCGTTGGCGTCAATCGTCACATCGCCGAAAGTGTCTAGGCCAAGTTCGTAGGTCATCTCTGTCTCCCAAGGCGGCGCGGGCTGATCCCAAGCCGCCGTGCTGTTGAGGCAGAGATAAGTGCAGCCGCGCCCTTGGGGAAGTCCGCGCGGCTGCACATCAGCTGTTCGGAAACCCGATCAACCGATGTAAGCGCGCAGTGCCGCTTCGGTGCCTTCATCGCGGACTCGGGCAAGTTGAGTGGCAAAGGCTTTCTGGAAGATGGCATTGTCAGCAAGGTCACCGTAAATCGTGCGCTGATCCAGCCAAGCCTGCGGATTGCTCTGCGCGGCCTTTGCAATCGTCTGCAACGCTTCCCAATTCGGATCGTTCGGCGGGATATAGGTGCCTTTATCCGACGTGCCGGTGCAATAGCGGCACCAGAGCGCGCTGACCAAAGCCAGACCATCGCAGGATTGCCCCGCCGCCAGACGGTCGCGCAAAGGCGGCACGATAAACTTTGGCTGACGGTTCGATCCATCAAGACACAAACGCCGCTCGGTATCGGCAACTTCGGGGTTCGAGAACCGCTCAACGATCTTGGCATAGTAATCGACCAGATTGGTGTCAGGCACCGGTGCTACGGTTGGGATAATCTCGGTCGTTTCCAGCTTGTTGAGGAAGCCGAGGATCAACGGATGCGCCATCGCCTCATGCACAAACTCGATATCAAGCAGCCCGCCCGGATAAGCGATGGTGGCATGGCCGCCGTTCAGGATGCGTATCTTCATCGCCTCATAGGCGTGAACATTGTTAGAAAGCGTGACGCCGACTTTTTGCAAAGGCGGGCGACCTGCGGGGAAATTATCCTCTAGCACCCATTGGCGGAACGGCTCGCACGTCACCGGAACCGGATCGTCGCCAAGCCCGAAAGCCGCAGCCATCTGACGTTCACGCGGGCCAGTCGCCGGGGTGATACGGTCAACCATGCCGTTCGGGAAGGCCACGTTAGCCTTGATCCAATCGGCGAGTTCAGCGTCCGACAGCCGCGCAAGCCCAACCACGGCGGCCTCGGCGACATGACCATTGCCCGGCAAGTTATCGCAAGACATCACGGTAAACGGCGCAATACCAGCGGCACGACGCAGCTTCAGCGCCGCAATAATCGCGCCAAATGCGGTGCGATGCGGGTTCGCGGCATCGGCTACGATTTCCGGCGCGGTCGGGTCAAACTCGCCAGTCGCAGGGTCAATGAAATAGCCGCCTTCGGTAACGGTCAGGCTCACGATACGGATTTCAGGCTTTGCCATCGCAACGATCAGCGCGGCATTGTCAGCTTGCACTTCGATAAAGCCGATCATCGAACCAATACGGCGCGCGGATCTGCCTTTCGGGTCCAACTCAATAATCGACGACAGGCAATCTTGCGCCAACATCGCTTCCCGCATCCGCGCATCGCCTTCGCGCACTCCAGCGCCAAGGATCGCCCAATCATGCGCCAAACCCATCGCGAACAGATCGTCGAGATACACCGCCATATGCGCGCGATGAAAGTTGCCCAGACCGATATGCACGATCCCAGCGGTCAGTTTAGAGCGATCATAAGCTGGCAACTTTGCCGTTTGTGAACCATTATTCATAATCATGCCATCCAGTTGCCGCCGTCAACGCCGAAGCATTGCGCGACGATGTATTCAGCCTCGGGCGTGGCGAGAAAAATCGCCATGCCCGTCAAATCTGCGGCGGTGCCCATCCGCCCAAACGGCACGGCGTTGCCCACCTGACGTTTCTTCTCACCGGGCTGAAGGTTTTCGTATTTGGCGAAAAACGCATCGACGCCGTCCCAATGCTCGCCATCCACCACACCGGGGGCAATCGCGTTGACGTTGATCTTGTGCTCGATCAGCCCCAGACCAGCACTTTGTGTCAGGCTAATCACTGCGGCTTTGGTCGCACAATAGACCGCAACCAGGCCCTCACCCCGACGCCCCGCCTGAGACGCCATGTTGATGATTTTACCGCCTTTTCCACGCGCAATCATGTGCTTTGCCGCAGCCTGCATACAGAACATCGTGCCGGACACATTCACTGCGAACAAACGTTCATAATCGGCGCGGGTAATCTCGGCAATCGGGGCAGCCGAGAACAACGCCGCGTTGTTCACAAGAATATCCAACGACCCCATTTGCTCAATCGCCGTCGCAAAGCCTGCGTCGATTGAGGCTTGCGAGGTCACATCCAGCTGGATGCCAATGGCTTTCGGCCCCAATGAGGCGGCGGCTTTCGCAACCGCCTCGGCATTGATATCAGCCAAAGCAACCGTGGCCCCTTCGGCGATATAGGCGCGGGCAAACTCCAGCCCGATGCCACGGGCAGAGCCGGTGATAAGGGCAGTTTTGCCAGCCAGCCTCATGCCAGTGCCTTTCCGTCTGTGCCAAAGCGGTGCATTTTGTCGGGTTGTGGCGTCAGATAAACCGTGTCGCCGTGGCGCAGGTTCACATCGCCGCCGCCGCGCACTGTCATCGTGCCGTGACCCTCGACATTAACGTGCAAGAAGGTGTCAGATCCCAGCAGTTCGGCGACCGAAACCACACCCTTCCACTTGCCAGCGGTGGTCGAGATATCCAGATGCTCTGGCCGCACGCCAATCGTCAACGCACCTTCGGCCTGCGCATCCGATCCGGTCAGCAGGTTCATATGCGGGCTGCCGATAAAGCCTGCAACGAAGGCATTCGCCGGGTGGTTATACAGCTCCAGCGGGCTGCCGACTTGCTCGATATTGCCAGCCTGAAGCACGACGATCTTGTCGGCCATTGTCATGGCTTCAACCTGATCATGCGTCACATAGATCATCGTGGTTTTTAGGGTTTGGTGCAGTTCAGTAATCTCAAGCCGCATGTTGCCGCGCAACGCCGCGTCAAGGTTCGACAAAGGCTCATCGAACAAAAACGCCGCTGGTTCGCGCACAATCGCCCGACCGATAGCAACGCGCTGACGCTGACCGCCGGAAAGTTGCCCCGGCTTACGCTCCATATAGCTGGTCAGGTTCAACACCTTGGCAGCCGCATCGGCCTTCTTGGTCGCGGCTGCAAGATCCATCCCTGCCATCTTTAGCGGGAACATGATGTTTTTGCGCACCGTCATATGCGGATACAAAGCATAGCTTTGGAACACCATCGCCAGACCGCGCTTGGCGGGCGGCAGCGCCGTCGCATCCTTGCCGTCGATCTCAATGATGCCCGAGGTGGTATCCTCCAGCCCCGCGATCAACCGCAGCAAGGTGGATTTGCCGCAACCCGAGGGGCCGACGAACACCACGAACTCGCCATTCTCAATCGTCAGATCGACCGAGGGGATGACATGCACGTCGCCAAAGGATTTGCGAACCGATTTTAGAACGATCTTACCCATGATTTCCTCACTTCACCGCGCCGAACGTCAGGCCGCGGACGAGTTGTTTCTGGCCGAACCAGCCCATAATCAGAATTGGCGCGATGGCCATTGTCGAAGCTGCCGAAAGCTTGGCGTAAAACAGCCCCTGCGGTGCCGAAAAGCTGGCGATAAAGGCGGAAAGCGGTGCCGCATTGATCGTGGTCAGCGTGATCGTCCAGAACGCCTCATTCCAAGCCAGAATGATGTTCAACAGCATGGTTGAGGCAATGCCGGGAATGGCCATTGGCGTCAGGATATACAGCACTTCGTTTTTCAGGCTGGCACCGTCCATCCGGGCCGCTTCAAGGATCTCACCGGGGATTTCCTTGAAGTAGGTGTATAGCATCCAGATAATCACCGGCAGGTTCATCAGCATAAGCGCCAGAACCAGACCCGTGCGCGTGTCAAACAGCCCGGTTTTCTGGAAGATCAGATACATCGGGATCAACACCGCAGCCGCAGGCATCATCTTGGTGGAAAGCATCCACATCAGCAGGTCTTTGGTCTTGTTCCCCGGTACAAAGGCCATCGACCAAGCCGCCGGAATAGCGATCAGCAGACCCAGCACGGTCGAGCCAATCGAAATAATCACCGAGTTCAGGAAGAAGCGCGGATAATCCGAACGCGCCCAGACATCGCTATAATTCTGCAATGTCCAATCCGCACCCAGCAGTTCCGGGGGCGAGGCAACCGCACTCGCTTCGGTCTTGAAGCTGGTCAGGATGGTCCAAAGAACCGGGAAGAAAATCAGCAATGCGACTGACCATGCGGCGACTGTGAAGAACAGCTTGCGGCGGGTCGAGACTGAGCGGGCCATGAGGGTGATCTCCGTCTATTAAGCGTCTAGATGCTTGCCCATGCTGCGCATGAGGAAGAAGGCGACAATGTTGGCAAGAACGACGGCGATGATCCCACCAGCGGCTGCGCGACCAATATCCTTGGCGATCAGGGCTTGCTTGTAGATCATGTAGGGCAGCGTGGTTGAAGCCGATCCGGGGCCGCCTTGGGTGGTGGTGAAAATCTCACCGAAGATGCCCAGCAGGAAGATGGTCTGGATCAGAATGACAACCGTAATGGCACGGGTCATATGCGGCAGCGTGATATAGCGGAACCGGCTTAGCGCCGATGCGCCGTCCATCTCAGCCGCTTCAAGCTGTTCAGACGACAGCGATTGCAGGGCTGTCAGCAAGATCAGCGTGGCAAACGGCAACCATTCCCAAGACACGATGAAGATAACGGATGCCATCGGATAGGATTCGAGGAACAGGATCGGCTGCTCTCCCAATCCTCGGGCAGCGGCGGCGAGCAATCCGTTCTGTGGGTGCATGAACAGGTTTTCCCAGATCGACGCGGCCACTGGAGGCATCACGAAGAACGGCGAGATCACCAATATCCGCAGCGGGCCTTGGCCCCAAACCGGTTGGTCGATCAGCATCGCGATCAGCACACCGAAGACGATGGTGATGGCAAGCACACCGCCGACCAGTAATAGCGTGTTGCTGATGCCCAGCCAGAAGTCGGGGGAATTGAAGAACCACGTATAGTTCCGCACGCCAGCCCAACCCGAACGTTCAGGCGAAAGCAGGCGATAGATGCGGAACGAAAACCAAATCGTCATTGCCAGCGGCACAATCATCCAGATGAACAGCAGGACGACAGAGGGCGCGACCATGAGTCGTGCAGTGGCGCGGGAAGATTGCGTCGCCATGATAATTCTCCGAAGCAATGACCGGGAACGTGAAGGGAGTACGGGGGTTGAATGCCTTCCCCGCACCTTGGGAGATTGCGGAGAAGGCAGGAAGGCTGACAGAGGAGGTGCCAGCCTTCGCTCTTAATTCGGCAGTTACTTGATGTAACCAGCCGAAGTCATCTCGTCGGTCACCAACGCCTGAGCCGCAGCCAAGGCATCATCAGCCGTCGATTGACCAGCAAGTGCTGCCGAGAACAACTCACCCACGCTTGTGCCCATGCCCGCAAATTCCGGGATAGCCACAAACTGCACGCCGACATAAGGCACCGGCTTCACAGTCGGTTTGGTCGGGTCAGCCGAGTTGATGCTGTCGATCGTCATCTTGGCGAACGGAACTTTGGCATATTCAGCATTCGCATAAAGCGAGGTGCGCGTGCCCGGAGGAACGTTTGCCCAGCCTTCTTTCGAGGCTACAAGTGCCAGATAGTCTTTGTTGGTTGCCCAGTTGATGAAGGTTTTAGCAGCGTCTTGCTTTTGCGAAGACGTTGGGATTGCCAACGACCAAGCCCACAGCCAGTTACCGCGCTTACCCAGACCATTGTCCGGTGCCAGAGCGAAGCCGACTTTATCTGCAACCGTCGAGTCTTTGCCGGTCACGAACGAAGCCGCAACAGTGGCGTCGATCCACATGCCGCATTTGCCTTGTTGGAACAGCGTCAAGTTTTCGTTGAAGCCGTTGTTCGAAGCGCCCGGAGGACCGTATTGAGTCATCAGGTTCAGGTAGAAATCGAGCGTCGCTTTCCACTCTGGTTGATCGAACTGAGGCACCCAGTTTTCATCAAACCAGCGCGCGCCGAACGAGTTCGACATTGCAGTCAAGAACGCCATGTTCTCGCCCCAGCCTGCTTTACCGCGCAGACAGATGCCATACTGCTCTTTCGACTTGTCGGTCATCGCCGCAGCCGCTTTTTCGATGTCAGCCCAGGTTGGCGCGTCCGGCATTTTCAGGCCAGCGGCATCCATCAGGTCTTTGCGATACATCACCATCGACGACTCGCCGTAGAATGGTGCTGCCAGCAGGTTGCCGTCAACGGTCAGACCGCCACGGATAGCGGGCAGAATGTCGTCAACGTCATAGTCAGCGGGCAGATCGTTCAAGCTGGCGAGCCAACCTTGTTTGCCCCAGATCGGAACTTCATAAGTGCCGATGGTCATCACGTCATATTGGCCGCCACCGGTTGCGATGTCGGTCGTTACGTTCTGGCGCAGCACGTTTTCTTCAAGGGTGACCCACTCGACTTTGATGTCGGGGTTCTTGGCATAGAAATCGTCCATCAGCCCTTGCATACGAACCATGTCACCATTGTTCACGGTGGCAACTGTGATCGTGGTTTCGGCCGATGCAAGACCCGCAAGGGTAAGCATAGCCGTCGCGCCAAGCAGCGCGCGAAGCGTCATGTTCATTGGTATCCTCCCAGATCAGCGATTGAGCATTTCATCGCTTGCTGAGTAAATGCTCACAAAACGGTGTAATCCGTCAAGCCCCATTTTCCGCCGCATCTGCAAAGATTATAGGCGGTTTAATAACGCCCTCGCGGTCGGCTCATCCGTCACCAAGCCATTGATAATACGCGCTCTCAATGCTCCAGCAATCGCCGGAACCTTGGATGCACCCGCAGCAATTCCGATGGAAGGCCGATCCAACCCCGGCGCGACCCGCACACCACCTGTGCGGATATTGGTGCCAACGTCGAGATAAATCCCGCGCGAGTCGAACACCCAGCCCGCCACCTCACCGACCGCTCCAGCCTCTTGCATCTCATCCAGTTCCAGCCGCGTGACGAACCCGTCTTTCAACAGCGGCGCGTCATTGCTCATCTGGCCGACGCCCACGAAAATCACATCCGCCGCCCGCGCCAGATCGACCACCTTTTTCACCGGACCCAGCGCATGGAATGCCGCGTTCTCGGCTGGAGTGGGTGAGATCACCGGCACCGGCATCGGGTAATGTGGCGCGCGCACCTTGTCGGCAATCCGCATCACCACATCGAAGAATGACGCCGAACCATCCGGCGCAATGTTACCGATCAGCGACACCAGACGGTGCTGATCCGCATCCATCGGCGTCACCGCATCGACCATGCCCCGCATCGCCCGCCCGGTGCCAAGCGCGATCACCAACGGCTCTGGCATCCGCAAAAATCGCTCTAACTCCGCCGCCGCCGCCGGAGCCGTCGCGCGCACCCCGTCAGACCCCGGCCCAAGGCCAGGCACCACCCGGCACCGCATCAGACCAAAGCGAGCCGTCAGTTCGGCCTCCAGATCCAGACACGCGCCGATAGGATGGTTCAGCCGCACATGGATCAGCCCCTCCGCCATCGCCCGACTGACCAGCCGCTGCGCCCGCTGCCGACTGACGCCGATCTCGGTGGCGATCTGATCTTGCGTCAACCCACCGACATAATACAGCCAGCCCGCCCGCGCGGCATCATCGTTCAGCGTTGGTTCTGGCTCGTTGCGGCTCATGTTCGCCCCTTCAATTCGGGCGCAATGTCGTAGAACTCGGCGAAGGATGCAAACCTCAAGTGCGCGCGGGCATCCTCGGGCTCATCCAACGCCCGATCTTTCAGATGGCTGCCCCCCGTAAACCGCCACACCTGCATACCTGCCGAAAGCCCAGCGCGCACCCCGGTCAGGCTGTCTTCGATCACCAAACACCGCGCCGGATCAGCCCGCATCTGTCGCGCGGCATATAGGAAAAGGTCCGGCGCAGGCTTACCCCGCGCCACCAAAGTTGAGGTGAACAGATGATCGTTCGCAAGATGCCCCAGCCCCACCATGCCCAAAGACCGCGCCGCCCGCATCGGACTGGACGAGGTTGCAATGCAAAACGGCACACCAATCTGCGCAATCACCTCAGCCGCACCCGGCATGATCTTTAACTCGCGCTCAAACGTGTCCAGCAGCCGCGCGCGATACTGCGCCTCAAAATCCGGCGGCAGCGTCAGGTTAAACTCTTGCCGGATCGTCTCCATCACCGTTGGATAGCTGCGCCCCAAGAAATACCGCGCCACATAGCCAAGGTCGATCTGCACACCGAGCTTGGCCAATTCCTCAATCAACATCCGCGCCGAGATTATTTCGCTGTCAATCAGCACACCGTCACAATCAAAGATCACCAGATCGAACATCAGAACAGCGCGGCCAGCCGTTTGGTGTCGATACCCGGCACAATCTGCCCCGCAGGTTTGAACGTCGCCACGTCTTCGCCCGCGACAATCGCATTCACTACCGCTTCCTCCACCGCCTGCACAGCGGCGAGATACAGCGGATCAATCAGTTCGCCATTGATCTCGGTCTTGGTAAGCACCGCCGCCGCCCGCTGCGGCATTGGCCCCGGATTTGCCACCGATAGCGCCAGAAAAATATCGCCCGACGAGTTGCCCCCCGGTGTGCCACCCCGGCCGATCCCCAGCGCCGCTCGCTTCGCCACCTGCTTCAACGACAGCCCCGACAGTGGCGCATCGGTGATCAGCACCACGATGATCGACCCCATCTCCCGCTGCGGCAGCCCGCGCTCAAACACCCCTTCCGGCATCAACTGCCCGACGGGCTTGCCGAGCACCTGAAAATCCGACCGCCGCCCGTGATTAGCCTGCACCAGACAGCCCATCGTGTAACGCCTGCCGCCAATTTCAAACACCCGCGACGATGTCCCGGTCCCCGCCTTGAACTGATAGGCGATCATGCCGTTGCCACCACCACACGAACCTTCACCGACATGTCCCGACTTCGCCGTAAGCAACGCCGCCATCGCATCATCCGAGGTGACATGCAGCGCATTGATATCGTTCAACACCCCGTCATAAGTCTCCGCCACCACCGGCATCGCCCAGCCATGATCCTGCCGGAAAAACTCGGCGTAATGCTCAATCATCCAACGAGTCACCCCGTGATGCACCGCACCCACCCCATGCGTGTTGGTGATGCAAACCGGACCAATCATATAGCCCGCGTCGTCGATCCAATGCGTGCCGGTCATCTCACCATTGCCGTTCAGCGCGTAATGCCCAGCCCAAACCGGCACCGGTACTCCCGCATCATTGCGCGGACGGATCGCAGTAACCCCGGTGCGCATATCGCGCGAAGGGTCGGTCAGCGTCGCACATCCAACCGTCACCCCGGCCACATCGGTGATCGCATTCAACGGACCAGTTTGCCCCGGAAACGGCAATCCAAGATCACGGGCGCGGGGTTTGTGCATCAAAGCCTCCTATTGCAAACCATCAAGCACAGCATACACACATTCGACCAGCCGCCTGCGTCGCGGATCAACATCGTCGCCAAAGCCCAGCATATGATTGGTGGTGTAACCCATCCCGATCTGCGCCACAGGATCGGCAAAGCCAAAGCAGCCGCCCCAGCCAGAATGGCCAAAGCTGCCCGGTCGCGCGTCTTGCTGCAACAGACCAAAGCCCGCGCCATAAGCCACAGGCCCGCCATGCGCCGCATCGACCCCGTCAAACCGCAGCTTGGTCGCTTGCTCCAACGCCCAAGGCGACAACAGCTTTGACGCCCCCGACACCAGATCACCATAAATCAGCGCCAGCGCCTTGGCCGTCGCATGACCGTTCGCGCCCGGTATCTCCGCCGCCCGCCATTCCCGCGTATTCGGCTCGGTTGGCCGCAGAGATGGATTGACCCATGCATCAGGATGCGCGCTTTCCAGCACCTGAGTCACGCTGTCAAACGTGTCCGGCCCCTCGATAATCTCGGCGACCCGAGCCTCATCGGCTTCCGCCAACCCTACGACAATATCGGCCCCCAGCGGCACCGCGATCTGATCCGCCAGAAACGCCCCAAAGCTCTGCCCGGTGATCCGTCGCAACGGCTCTGCAATCAGCGTGCCGAGTGAAATCGCATGGTAAACCGACCGACTGCGCGGCTCCCACAACGGCTCCATCGCGGCCAAAGCTTGCGCATAGGGCTCGCCTGCATAAAGCCCCGCCAGATCCATCGGCGCGGGCACACCGTCCACCCCGCCCTGATGCGACAACGCCTCACCCACGGTAATATCGCCCTTACCGCCCGCCGCAAACTCCGGCCAATACCGCGCCATCGGCTGATCGTAATCCACCAACCCACGATCCACCAACATCGCCATCGCGACCGAGGCGATACCCTTGGTCGTTGACCACACATTCACCAGCGTATCTTGCTGCCAATCCCGCGTGCCCGCCGCATCGGCAAATCCGCACCACAACTCGGCCACCAGCACTCCCTGATGCACCACCGCGACCGAGCCGCCATGCTGGCCCAGCCCAAAGCAATCGGCAAACGCCGCTCGCAACGGCGTAAACGCGGCACTGGTGAAACCATGGATCTGCGGATTGCTCATAGCCTGCGTCCCTCGTTGCTTTAACGCGATCATAGGCCGAGCTTGCCGCCAGTTCCACAACAGCCTGCGCGCGCAAATGTCGGTTTCTTCGCGCTTTGCGTCGGCGATCGCGGATGATTCCCTCAAAGCGCGCTCATTTTCTGCGCTGCAGCATTGTCCAGCGCCCATAATTCGAGCATCCGCCCAACCCTCGCGCATTTGCAGGCGGTTTCCCGCGCAAGACCGTTGCCGCTCACCTCACCCCGGCCTTTGCTGCAAAAGCTTGGGTCTGCTCAAGCGAAGGGTGTGCGGGAGGGATTGGTTTAGACGGCCTCACAACCGCATGTTTGAAACAAAAGCTGCCCTCTCAGAATGGTCGTTCTTCCCTTGAATGGAAGTGCCAGAGCGGGCCCAACAGGGGACCATTATGAAACTCACCAGACGCGCACTCCTTGCTTCCGGCATTGCATCGCTGGCGCTGCCGCGCATTGCTTTCGCTGCCGGCGAAACCATCAAAATCGGCGTTCTGCACTCGTTGTCGGGCACGATGGCGATCTCGGAAACCACCCTCAAAGACACCATGCTGATGCTGATTGAGGCTCAGAATGCCAAAGGCGGTCTGCTCGGCAAACAACTCGAAGCCGTCGTGGTTGATCCAGCCTCCGATTGGCCGCTGTTCGCCGAAAAAGCCCGCGAGCTGCTGACGGTTTCCAAAGTTGACGTGATGTTCGGCTGCTGGACGTCCGTTTCGCGCAAATCCGTGCTGCCAGTGATCGAAGAGTTGAACGGCCTGCTGTTCTACCCAGTGCAGTATGAAGGCGAGGAATCCTCGAAAAACGTGTTCTACACCG
>NZ_JAQGKQ010000115.1 GCF_028290025.1 Cypionkella sp.
ACGTCACAGACCCGCGCCCCTGGCACCAGGCTCTCAGCCACAATCCGGGCCTTGACCTCATCCGGCCACCGACGCCGCCCCGTCGGACCGTCCAAAACCTCGATGCGCGAAACTCCCCTACGACTGGGAACCTCCATCCGGGCTCAATTTGGTGCTCCACAGCAAACCTCCCGCAAACTCAGTTGCAGGACGGCATGCCCGAAATCCGGCTAAGCCGAAACCACGGGGTCGGCGCAGCGCTTACGGTCGGGTTGCTGCCGACCGAGATGAAGCGGTTGAAGAAGCTCGAAGACGAGAACAGTCGGCTCAAGAGGTCGTGGCGGATCTGACGCTCGACCGGGGGATGTTGCAGAACTTGATCCGGCGAAAGATCTGAAGCCTGATCGCATGCGCGAACTGGTTCGCGGGATGTGCAGCGATTGGGCCCTGACGCGCATGTAAACATGCGCTGCCGGGCAACGGGTGTCGATCCGGACGTGTAGGGCCGTTGGTTTCGACCGCTCGACGTTTCACCACCAATCCCGCCGCACTGATCAGGCTGCTATTGCCAAACGGATCAAGGAGATCTGCGAAACGCGCGTGCGCTATGGATACAGGCGCGTGCATGTTCTTTTCGACCGAGAGGGCTGGGGCATCAACGTCAAGAAGTTTATCGCATCTACAAGGAGTTGGCTATGCAGCTTAGACACAAGACGCCGAAACGGTGCGTGAAGGCGAAGCTCCGCGAGGATCGCGCAGAAGCGGTTGGCCCAATGATGTCTGGGCGGTGGATTTCGTCCACGACCAGTTGGCGACGGGCAAGAAACTGCGGGTGCTCACTGTGGTCAACACATCCACGCTACGTGCCGGTTCTGGACGCGAAGCTCAGCTACCGAGGTGAGGACGTCGTGGCGACGCTGGACCGGGTTTGTAGGCAAACAAGGCTATCCCAAGACGATCCGTGTCGACCAAGGCAGCGAGTTTGTATCGCACGACATGGACCTGTGGGCCCGCCAGCGCGGGGTGGCCCTCGACTTCTCGCGGCCGGGCAAGCCCACCGATAATGCCTTCATCGAAGCGTTCAATAGCCGCTTCCGAGCAGAGTGCCTGAACAGCACTGGTTCCTGAAACTTGCGGATGCGGCGGAAAAGTTGGAGGCTTGGCCCCTCTCGGCCGACTGCGATGCAATCGCCTGCCGGCAACGGTAAAATACTACAGCGAGGAACAGCTACGCAGCGCGATCGGCAACAATGTCCCGATCCAGCTGACAAAAATAGGGGGCGTCACCAGCCCGTCACCCTGAGTGAAGTCGAAAACTCCGCCTTCGGGCGGTCCAACGTTGGGGGACGGAGCAAATGATCACCGGGCTCCGGTCGTGGCTGGATGAAGAACAGTGGCAGGTCAGCGTCTCAGGCCATCAACTAAGATTGAGCGGAGTTCTGCGACGACTATTGCTCATCGTGCGCAGATCAGCCAAATACTAACGCTCTGGCTGAAAGGCGCCAAGATGACTGATGAAAAGGTTTACAAACCGAACAAAAGCCGCATGCAGCGATTGGTCCGGTTGATCGCCTCCTCGCTTGATCCGCGCGCCTTGGTTCATGCGTTCAAGGTGCTGAATTATTACAATCACACCCATGTCATGGAAGTGCGCAAGCTGACACGCGGCCAAAATGTGCGCATCAGTCCGACAGCAAGCTTCGCCAATGGTCAGAATATCATCCTTGGTGATCGGGTGCGGGTTGGGGCGAACTCCAGTCTTTGGGCAGGGCCGGGCAGGGGTAAGATTGTGCTGAGTGAGGACGCCTTGCTGGCACCCGGTGTGATGATCACCGCCGCGAATTACCGGTTTAATGACAGTAGTCCGGTAAATGATCAGGCTATGGATGAGGCCGATGTGTTTGTTGGCCGAGATGTTTGGCTTGGCTATGGAGCAGTGGTCTTGCCTGGCGTGACCATAGGCGATTACGCCATCGTCGCCGCCGGCAGTATTGTGCGACGTGACATACCCAAAAATGCAATTGTCGCGGGCAATCCGGCCAAAGTCGTCGGTTATAGGTTTGGTGCAGTCTCCGAGGCCAGTGATTCTGAAGCTGACCAGCAGTAACATATTGATTATAAGCCCTAATGTCTGACGCAGTAAATTTTGTACCAGCGTACGACAATTTGATATTATACGGCGCCCCAAAAATTTATGCAAACAGCTCACCTAGAGCTTCAACGGCTCCGCGATGGTTTCTTTTATGAGGACGCTGCTCTCTAGCATGAGCGCCCGCAGCCAGATCGCCGCTCGGAGGGAAAGATTATCACTAACTGCAACTTTTATTCCTCGCTTGGAAACATCTGACCTGCGGAATTTGTTAAGAAAATTTGACTGGAAAAGCGCGTCGCATAAGATTAAAATTAATTGAAAGATTCTCCTCGAAATCTGAGGGGCAATGGGGGCGTAGATCAATATGCAGGGAACTTTTGTGGAAATGGAAAGTTATCTAAATTGAGCGTATATTCGCTCATCTTCGATTAACATTAGGAGTGCAACGATGAGACTTACTGAAGTAAGGCTTAGCGCCTTAGGCTTGGCAGCTTCAGCGGCATTGCTGCTGACATCTGCTCAAGCATTTGCCGCAACTGTCGTCTTTGATGATTTCAACGATAATCAGTTGGCGGTGGATGAACCGTATCCCGGTTCTACTAACACAAGTACCATTGCGTTCGGAGCTGGCACCCGGACGTTGACTGCGGAAAATGTTTCCAACAACGGCAATGACATCGGTGCCACCACTCTGGCAGCAGTGGGGGGGTCGCTGTCGTTTTCGAATGATGATTTGTCTACAGGAACTGGTACGGTGACCTATACCAATGTTGGGGACATTTCGAGCGGTGCAAACCCATTCTTCTTCTTTGAAGTGGGTTTCTTCGATAACGTCGCTAACTTCATTGCGACTGCTGTGGACGCCTTAGGCAATACCAGCACGTACCAAGAGGTGCTGCAGGCTGGTTTTGACCCGCAACTGTTCTTTTCCGAGTTCAGTGGAACGGCAGATTTTAACAATCTGTCCACGTTGTCGTTCATGGTCGACACCAGCAACGTTCCAGGCTTTGGAGCGGTCCCAAGTGTAGATGGCTCGCTGAGATCCATCAGCATCGGCGACGACGGCGTCAGCCCTGTGCCGTTGCCAGCAGGCGGGCTTTTGCTGCTCGCAGGTCTTGGTGGCTTGGCAGCGTTGCGTCGTAAGGCGCGCGCCTGATCAATTCGACGGCGTTAAGTCGACTTGGAAATCGATAGAAGCGGGCGCCAATCGGCGCCCGCTTTTCTTTTGTAAGCAGTCAAAGTGATGCCCGCTGCATCTCAGGCAGGTTTTTGCTTTGCAGCTTGGATCTTCATCGCTGTCTCAGATTGTCGATCTGCCACGCAGGCGGCAAATCGGGCGATTTCGGTGTCGCTTAGATCACGCCCATCCCACTGGGCCGGGGGTGGCTCGAAGCCATGGATCTCGGCAAGTGCTGCGATATGGTCGGCGTCAGTCAGAGGCAACTGCGACCCTATGCTGTAGTCGTTCGTTTCACCGGCAAGCGACAGGAGCAAGGTCTCGCCCAGACAGCCCCAGCAGAGGTTGCCGGGTAAGGTCTGGAATGGTCCTAGGTTGATCTCGAAAGGCGGCTTAATCAGGCCTCCGTCAAACACCAGCACTTCGCCAAGACCCTTTGTCGCATTTGCCACATTGCGCGGTCGTGCGACGTCGCAGACCAGAGTGCCGGGCTTCAGTCTGTCAGGATTGATAAGTGCTACCTCGGAACTTGTTGCTACAAGCACAATATCGGCGTCTTCCAAAGCATCGTCGAGTGCGACATTCCAGTCCAACGGACACTTCTGGCCGTACCCGCGCCATACCATGCGAACACGTTCGCCTAGACCTTTGCAATTTTCGTCGTTCGAATTGAACCGGCGGACTGCCGTAGAAACGCGCTGACGCAGTGCACCCGGAAGAATTGAGACTTCTCCCGGAACGGAGGTGAGCATTTCGCAAACTTCGTCAGCCACTCGCGACAGCAGGCGGGGTGAAAACGGGTTGGCTGCATTGCCCACCAACGTCAGCCGTCCGGCCCGTCGCGCCAGCATCAGGGATGCCAAGCGGCCAATGGCACCCGAGGCACCGACCACCACTACATGTGCATCCCGAATGTCGATGCCGCTCATGCGGGCCATCGTCTCGATCCCTTTTATCGCAGACACTGTTGTCAGCGTATTACCGCTGGTGATCGGCATGCCACGACCGGTGACCATGTCGCCGCCACGGGTGACGATCGACGTGAAAGCGCCAAGGCCAACGCGACTTGCACCGTCGCGGCTTGCCATGTCGACAGCATCTTGGATCATTTGTGCCGCAACTTTCCGGCCATTACCCCGCATGTCTGTGGGCAGCATAGGGACAGACATGATCCAACCCTCGGCGGTAGCACCCGTCTTTGATGCGACCGCGGGAATGCGCCGCGCAAATCCTGGACCGAACTGCTTTACCCATTCGCACCAGTTCGCAAGTTCATCAGCGTTGAACTGACGAAGCGACGGATCGGAACGAAAGATGTCCTCCTCCTCGGTGTAATGGATCAGAAAAGCAAAGTGGCCGGGCACGGCTGCTGTGCTTCGCGCCCCAATAGCTTCTACGGCCTCCTGAGGCGGGCGCGCGCGCTCAGCAAGTGGTTTTGCCACGAGATGCCTGACTAGACGGTAGTAATCTTTGGAGGCAAGCACGTCGCAGAGCTGTCCGAGTGCCGCGATGGCACGATCAATCTCGGCGCGGCCGGCAATAAGGGGCGGCTGCAGCCGGATCACATGGGTGTCATTGAACAGCGGCGCAGTAAGAACCTGGTGGATGTTGAGCAGATACGAACTGATCAGGGGCGTGATCCCACCGTTGATGCTGGCGAAAGCCATAAGCGCGGAATTCGGTTGCTTATCCAGTCGGTGAAACTCCAAGCCGAGCATATAACCCCGGCCACGAACTTCACGAATGACTGATGGATAGGCCGCCTGAAGCGCTTCAAGTCGCGCGCGCAGATAGAGGCCGTTCTCGGCAACGCTCCGGACCATCGATTGATTATCACGTGTCAGCAATTCAAGCGTCGCCAGCGCGGCGCGGCAGGCCAGACCATTGCCGGCAAAGGTTGAACTGTGCAGGCGACCGAAGCGGTCATCCCATGCCGACGGCCGCACAATGCAGGCGCCGATTGGCATCATCCCGCCGCCAAGGGCCTTGGACAGCAGCAGCATGTCCGGGACTTCGGCACCACCCGAGCAGGCGAACAATGCGCCGGTTCGTCCGAGTCCGGTCTGGATTTCATCCAAAATCGACAAAATGCCAAACTCGCGGCAAAGTGCAATGACGCCATCTATGTAGCCTTCGGAAGGGCACACGACGCCGCCCTCGCCTTGTATGGGCTCGACAATAAAAGCCGCAATTTTCCCGTTCCCGGCGACAAACGCGGCACGCAGTGCTTCAAGGTCACCGTAGGGTATCGACCAAAAGCCTTCAACCGGCGCTCCAAATCCATCTTGATAGATAGCCTTGCCCGTTGCAGAGAGCGCGCCGAGTGTCTTGCCATGAAAACCGTTGACGGTTGACAAGATTTCGCTGCGTCCGGTGCGCATCCGCGCGAGCTTGATCGCGGCTTCAACCGTCTCAGCCCCGCTGTTGGTGAGAGTCGTGATCAACAAATCACCCGGCGTGATCTCGGCAAGCCGTGCAGCAAGGCGCTCAGCGTCTAGTGAGCGCAGCGGCTGGAGCATTATGGGAACACCATCACGCTGCGCTATATTGATTTCATTCCAAATCTCGGGCGGATTGTGCCCGAATGGAAGCGCGCCGTATTGGGATAGAAAGTCGAGATATTCCTGCCCTTCTGCATCCCACAGAGAAAACCCCGAGCCCCGAGTCATCTCTACATCAAGCGCGAACATTTCCAGCAATTCTCTGCGTGCTGGATTAAGGGAATGAGTCGAATTGGTCATGTGTTACTTGTCCTTTGATCCAAGCTAAGCCGATACCGGCCGTGTCCTTTCTGCCTTTCAAATGTGATCACATAATTTTATAGCGACATCAGGAAATGCGGAGCCATTTCGCTTCTGACGCGTTGATATTACCTATTCGGTTGAAACTCACCTAAAGCAACAAGTGAAAAAGCCGCCCATTTCCTGCTGGCAGCTTCCTGCCGTCAAAGGAGTTGATATTAGCAAAATTTGGCGGGAATGCGCCAGAATGTGGCCTGAATGGGTTCATGCCGTGCTTTAAGCTGTGGTGTCAAAGATGCCTAGTGAGACTCGGTCGCAATTAGCGATGGTGGAAATGTTGAGAATTACTCGCAACAGTTTTAAGGTTGGGTGGGCTGGGTTGATTAAAAAAACGCGGGGGCTGACATTCGGTGCAGGCTGGGGCTGCATGCATCTTTCTGCGGTTGCAACTGGGCAGGGCTGTGCGCAGCAGGCTAGAAGATGAAGATTAGGCAAGGATTCGCTTACACGACCCACAGTCGAGATGGTGCTAATGAGCATTTTAGGCATTTAAATCATACAGCCTCCCTCGCCCGGCAAAATGATGGCAAGCGCATGGCCCAAGTTATCAAGGTAAAGTGCTACCTGTGGCGCTTTGCTTTAATTCGGCAATCCTAACGTTTGACGCAGCATCCAGCCGCAGCGGCGCAGGCGCAGGCGGATCAATGTGGCAAGCCCGGCCAGACGTTCATTGACCCCGCCAAGCCGGGGGCTGAACAGCAACTTTGGGGCGTGGACAAAGATACTTGCGGGCATCGCCAGCGCTTTTAACCCCCAGCGCAGCCGGCGCTTGAAGGTGCTGCCATTCACCCCGAATTCCTCTTGCGTCAATCGCAGCCATTTGCGCCGGAGCGCTGCCCAATCCGAACGGGATGGATGGGCGACGCGCAAATCTTCCGCACAGGTCAGCTTATAGTCCAAGTCGCGGGCGCGGTGACACCAATCCAAGTCTTCCGACAGACCAGGTACAAACGGCCCGACAGCTTGAAATACATCGCGCCGGGTCAGCAGATTTGCAGTAACGGAAAAGCCCTTTTTCTCAATATAGTGCCTGTAATTAAAGCCAAAGACCGCTTCAAAAGCCTGCGCGCCGTTGCGCGGCGGCGGCGTTTCGTCGAAAACTTTGATGGCGCCGCCAACCAGATCGGATTGCACGCATACCCGCCGTGCTATGGCCAGCCAATCGACGTCAGGCAGACAATCGCTGTCCAGAAAGAACAGTCGAGGCGCAGAGGTTTCGGCGACGCCGCGGTTGCGCGCCATCGCCGCACCCTTGCGCGGCTCGATCACAAAACGCGCTTGCGGGTGGGCGGCAATAAGGTCGGCCAAGGGCATGGTTGAACCGTTGTCGACCACCACCACTTCAACTCCGCTACGATCCTGCACCATCAGCCGATCAAGGCATCGCCCCAGCCGGGCCACATCATTATAATGTGGAATGATGACAGCGGCCTCAGGGGTCATGGCAAACCTTTCAAGTAATTTTGGTTCAATAGCCGCGCAACCAGTCTTTGCGCTGCTTCCAGACCTCGGACCACAGCGCCAGCCGTCCGGCACCGCGCGTGCCAGTCAACAGATGTAACGCCCGTGCTGCAGCCAACCGCAGCGCCGCCCAAAGCCACATTAGCCCGATACCCAGTGGAACTTGCCAGTTCGGCCAGTGATCGAGGATCAAGGTCACGCGGGCTTTGGCTAAAAGCAATTGCTTGCCCTGTCGCGACGCGTTGGCAGCGCCAACGATATGCATGATTTCAGCATCAGGGGTGATCATCGGCTGATAGCCAAGCCGGGCAGCACGCAAACACAGATCGGCCTCTTCGCCATACATAAAATACCGCAGATCAAAACCACCAAGCTCCGCCCAAAGGCTTCGGCGGATCAGTAGGAAGCAGCCTACCACGATATCAACCTCGCGCACGCTGTCACGGGCCCAACCGCACAGGGCTTCGGGATTGAACAGGCGAGAGGTGGGAAAAGCTGCAGTCAGGCCAGTTGCGGCGCAAAACGTGCTCCACGGGGTGATTTTGTTCCAGCAGGACGCGATGTTCAGCCGCCCATCAGGGAATACCGTGCGCCCGCCATAAATGCCCGCCTTTGGTTGCGCGCGCCCAAAGCGCATCAGATTGTCAATTGCACCGTCATGCACTTCGGTATCGGGGTTCAGTAGCAGCAGCCATTCGGTTGTGACTTGAGCCGCCACTACGTTATTTGCACGCGCGAAGCCAAGATTTTCGGCTGAGTGGATCAACGACACCTGCGGAAACTCGGCTGCAATCGCATCGGCCGAACCATCGCTAGAGGCATTGTCAAAGACAATGGTCTGAAAGCGGGTGATCTTGGTATTGGCGTAAAGTGTGCGCAGCGCCGCCAGCGTCAGTGCACGGGTGTTGTAGCTGATGATGATGACAGTGAGGTCTGCGGAAAGCGCGGAGGGCATAGGTACCTGCAATTGGGTGGGCGAAGAGATATAACCACAAACTTTGTTGGGACCAGCCAAAACTAAACTGCGGCAAGCGCAGCGCACCCGACAAACGCCGTTTTCTATTATAGCGGTGTCAAGGTCTGCGGGCTCTTGGTTTCTGATTCCATTGGCTTATTGTAGTGTTTGCCCTTACTTGCCCCAATTGATTGGCTTTGACAAATCATGACTGCCGTGACCATTCCCCATGTTTTGATGACACGCTTCAATCTAGCCACCCCCGGGCGGGAGGCGAGCATCCGCAACAAACCTGATTGGCTGACATCGCGATTTGATCTGTTTGAGCAATTCTGCCTGCCTTCGGTGGGGGCGCAGACCAGCCGCGCCTTTACCTGGATCGTCTATTTCGACAAGGACACCCCCGAAACGTTCAAGACGCGGGTGCGTGAGTTACAAAAACAGGTGGCCTTTGAGGCCTATTACACTGGCCTGTTCCCGGCCTCGGGCTGGCCGCAATCTCTGCGCGAAGTGTTGGGAGTGCTGCCGCCAGTGGTGCTGACCAGCCGCCTAGATAATGATGACGCGCTGGCCAACGACTATATGGAGCGCACTTTGCAGGCCGCCCAAGGCCGCAAGCCTGATCCGCGCATTGGCATTGTGATCACCAACGGCTTTATCCGCTCGACCAGTCGTGCATATACTATCAGTCATTCCTGCAACGCATTTACCAGTTGGCTCGAGCGTACGGAAAATCCAAACACCCTGATGACGGCAATGGGCATTGCCCATATGGATGCTGAGGCTTCTGGCCCGTTGGTGCAAGTACCGGGGGAGGGTGGCTGGCTGCAGGTGGTACATGGTGGAAACGTATCTAATAAAGTGCGCGGGCAGCGTATTGCGCCTGATCGGCTTGCCACTCGCTTTCATCCAGGGGCATTAGCACGCTTGGAGGCCGCCTCCCCCGGCCAGATAGCCTTGGAAAACAGTATTTTGACGCCGCTGCGCGACGGGCGAGATCGGCTGATGGGACTGGCACGCCGGGTGCGGGGAACTGTGCGCTAGCCCTGCTGAACAATTACCCCTAAGTTGCCGCTAAGCGGAGAGTGGGCGTAATAAAGACATAGTTGCGCCGCCAAATCGGACATAACAAAAGGGCCAGACAGCATGCACGACAGCGGCAAAGGCAGGATCATGGTGCCCAATGCCTATCTGGCGGCATGGCGTCAACTGCGCGGCAGCCTGATCTTGGCGGCTGCCTTCAGTGCGGTGATCAATGTGCTGATGTTGACCGGCTCGATTTATATGTTGCAAGTTTACGACCGGGTGCTGTCCAGCGGATCACTGGCGACCCTGCAGGGCTTGTTCACCGTTGTGGTGGTGCTCTACGTCTTTCTAGGGCTTTACGAGTTCCTGCGCGCCCGTAGCCTGTCCCGCGCCGCGGTGCGACTTGATCTTGCCGTTGGGCCAGAGGCGTTCCGAATTTGGTTGGGCGGGGCGGTGGCACGCAATCAGGCCGATGAAACCACGCGCCCGCAAGAACCGCTCCGCGATCTCGATATATTGCGCAGCTTTTTGTCTGGACCTGCGATCACCAGTCTGTTCGATGCGCCTTGGATTCCGCTTTATTTCGGCATCCTGTTCATGATCCATCCTTGGTTGGGAATGCTGACCCTTGCCGGAGCAGTGATCGTGGCACTTGCGGCTTGGCTCGGTCGGTTGATGACGCGGCAGGGGCTGGGGCAATCGATGGCAATGGATGCCAGCGAACGGCAGTTTGCCGATGCCGCCCGCCGCAGTGCTGAGGTAGTGTTGGCGCTGGGGATGCTGGGCCGGATCGGCGGCCTGTGGCGGCGCATGCATATCACCGCGCTGGCGGCAGGGCAGGGGGCGGGAGATACCTCTGAGGTGGTATCAGCCTTCTCGAAATCCTTCCGCATGTTGTTACAATCTGCAACTTTGTCGGTGGCAGCCATTCTGGTAATTGATCAAAAGATCACTGGTGGCATGATCGTGGCCAGTTCGATCATTGCCGGGCGCGCTTTGGCACCGATTGATCAGATCATCGGTCAATGGCGCTCGCTTGGTCGTGCCTTGGTGGCGCACAGGCGTTTGATTGATTATTTTGACCGTCGTTCGCCACCCCCTGCCCGCATCAGTCTGCCCGAACCGACCGGGCAGATCACGGTTTCGCGTCTGACCAAGCTGGTGCCGGGCGGTATATCCAAAACGGACCAGCCGCGCATTCTGACACAAGTCAGCTTTGAGCTGTCTCCTGGCGATGGGCTGGGGGTGATCGGGAACAGCGCCTCGGGTAAATCCACTTTGGCGCGGCTCTTGGTCGGAGCTTGGGCCCCGGATGGCGGCGAAATTCGGCTGGATGGCGCGACACCGGATCAATGGGATCCTGAAGTTCTGGGCCGCTCAATCGGCTATCTGCCGCAGCAGGTGGAGATGTTGCCGGGCAGTATCCGCGACAATATCGCCCGTTTCGATAGCTCCGCCTCGGATGATGCGGTAATTGCCGCCGCGCGTCTGGCGGGGGTGCATGACATGATCCTGCGTTTGCCTGCGGGCTATGCGACCCGTCTGGGCGGTCAAGAGCAGCCGTTGTCGGGTGGGCAGATTCAGCGTGTGGGGTTGGCGCGCGCCTTGTTTGGCAAGCCGAAACTGATCGTACTGGATGAGCCGAACTCGAACCTTGATGTCAGCGGCGATAATGCGCTGGCCGAGGCTATTGCCGTAATGCGGGCCAGCGGGGCAACGGTGATTGTGATGGCACACCGTCCCAGTGCAATTGCGGCGGTGAATAAGGTGCTGATCCTGCATGGTGGTATAGTGGCGGCCTTTGGAGATAAAACCGAAGTGCTGAGTGCTGCCATTCAAAGCGCAGATTCAACTGTGACCGGCGGGCGCACGGTGCAGATGACCTCGGGTCCGGGCAGCACCTTGTCGGAGTCGGCAATTTCCCCGCCCGTCTCGGCAAAGCCCGCCGCAGCTGGATAAGTTGCTTCTTCTGCCCTAGCCTTGCCGAGGCGTCACCAGATCACAGCAACCGGTGTCACTTTACCGTTTTTATAAATATTACTCTGATGCGCTTATGCGTTGATCACGCCTGTAAAATTATTCAACTCTAAGTTGATAATTATTGTAGCGATCGCCTTTTAGTTGTGTTACGCACTCATCAAGCAGTTACTTTTTGAGCGTCGTGCCAAGAAGGCTTCTACCGCTCAAAGTTTGCGACCACTTTTCAGGTTGCTGGCTGGGAAATATTTGCCGCAACGACCGGGGCTTCCTTTTAGGCAAGCACTCCTGCCGCACACACTTTGAAGCCGAGATCATCACCAACATGGTGAAGCGGTTTTTCAGTGATATCTAAAAAACATGGCTTTACCACAATTTAGCCCCTCTGAAGCCTAGAACAGGCTTCATCTTTGTCACGCAAAATGTCCTCATTGCAAAGGGTAAGTTATGGCTGGAACGATCTATAATGTTTCTACTGCAACACAGCTTATGTCTGTGCTCGCACATGTAAAAGGTGGAGAAACCATCCAACTGGCCACTGGTGACTATGGGTCTCTTACACTGAACCAATATTCGAAGTTTAACGTAAACTTTCCCTCCAACGTTACCATCACTTCTGTCGATCCGGGACACCCAGCAGTGTTCTCGGGGCTGGGATTAACAAATGTCTCGAACTTGCAATTTGAGGGTATTAAGTTTGACTATACTTTTGCTGCAGGTGATCAACAGTACTCGCGCGACTTCGTTATCCACAACAGCAGCAATATTGTTATTCGCAACTCGACTTTCGATGGCGATATCGCATCCGGTATGACGGCCAACGACAATGGCTATGGCATGGCAATCGGACTGGACGTTCGCGGGTCAAACGGGGTGACTATTGAAAACACTGAGTTCTCGAATTTTTACCGTGCGGTTGTGGTTAGTGAAAGCAGCGGTATTACCCTGCGTGGCAATGATGTACATGACATCCGCTCGGATGGCATGAACTTTGCTGCCGTTAGTAAGGTGCTGATCGAAGACAACTATATCCATGATTTCAAAGCATCCTATGCTGCGGGCGATCACCGCGATATGATACAGTTTTGGACCAATGGAACCAAAGTTCCGAGTACTGATATCATCATTCGCAGCAACACGCTTGATATGGGAAATGGCAGCTACACCCAGTCAATCTTTATGCGTAATGAGGTAGTGGATCAGGGGCTTGCCGGGACGGGGATGTATTATAAGAACGTCCTGATTGAAGATAACGTCATCTACAACGGCCATTTGCATGGTATCACAGTGGGTGAGACCAATGGATTGGTGATCCGCGATAACTCGGTTCTGCGCGTCGTTGATGCGAATAATCCAGATCAAAACGCTTCACCTGTCTGGGTGCCCCAGATCAATGTTGCCTCTAAATCACAAACTGTCACCATCGAAGGTAATATCACTGGCGGTGTTGCCGGTAATACAGGCCAGGCAGGATGGATTCTGAAAGCTAACGCTTTCGTGCAAGATATCAATTCGCATGAGCCAGGTTATTACGGCAATGTTTTCGTCGGCTCATCGCTTGATTTGAAAAATGGGGCGCATGACTTCAGCGTCATGCCGGGCGGGATGATCGATAAACTCGGTGCAGGTGCGGCCGATACCGTCTATGCAGCAAGCTCGGCCAAGGTAGATGCGGAGTTTCATATCGTAGCACCGGCAGAGAATAGCGCGGCCCGCATTTTTGACGCCAGTTTCAGCACCGGACCCTTGGGAAAACTGCCGGTAGGCACGGTCTATCAGTGGGATTTCGGTGACGGCACCCTGGCTACGGGTAAGGTGATTGAGCACGACTACGTCGCAGGCGGAAAATATGAGGTGACCTTACGTGTTACCTTGCCTGATGGTACAAAGAGTCTGGAAACCGGTGTGGTTGCCATTGCTGGACCAAAGGTTTTGTCTCTGGGGTCGGACAAAGCATTTCACGCCTATGCCTATGGTGAAGAAACCAAGTTAGATTTAGCCAGCACGGTCCTGCACACGGTTGCCAAGGGCTCAGCGCTGGATCTTGGCAAGACGGGAACCTTGGTAACAATTAAGGGTGCACATCTGGAAACCATGCGCGGATCGGACAATTTTGACATTGATGTTTCCTTTAAGGCCGATGTCGTTGGCAGCACAGGGGAGATATTCCGCAGCGTCAATGGTTTTGTCGGCACCGTTAATGCTAAAGGTGAGTTGCAGTTTGTCCTGACCACCACCACGACGCCCGCAGCACTTTTAGTGACAAAAGGTGCCGGGCTAAATGATGGCCGCGCGCATGACGTGTCGATTCATTTTGAGGAAGGACACCTGCAAATAATTGTTGATGGACATTTGGCCGCCTCGTCTAATGTAAGCGGCACTTTGCCCCTCCAACTGCGCGATCTGACCTTCGGAAATCCTTGGGGTCAGAAGAATTTTGATGGCAGCGTCTCGGCCTTCGATATTACCACCGACAAGTCACATTACCCAATTGACGGCCATATTGTTTTGGCTGAGCCGGAAGTCGCTGTTGCCGATCCTGTCATCGTGACCCCGGTTGTTGTTCCGCCAGTGGTTGTCCCACCGGACACTGGCACAGCGCATGGCTGGGATACATACTCTACAGATCTTTCCGATCTAGTAGCCGGGGCCAAGGTTAAGCTGTTTGACAATGCCAGCCTGACCAATACCGCTGGCAAAATCACCTTAGACCTAGACGGAAAACGTGACTATGTTGCCTTGGGTCGGTTGCAGCAGTTCGAAAACTCAGAAAAAATTGCCTTCGATGTGGACTTCAAGCGTGACGCTCCCGGCCCGGAAAATCAACGCTTAATCTGGAATCATATGAAGATTGGGCTTTCTGTCCAAGGTGATGGTCTTATGTTGCAGGTTGCTACTGAAGACGAGGGGTTTAAAGCCTTTAAAATTGCAGATCTGGGCCTGAAAGATAACGATCTGCACCATGCGATGGTGATGTTGGATACCAAAAGCGATAGGCTCCAAGTTCTGCTTGACGATAAAGTCGTGCTTGACGTCCATAACACCGATTTCTCTATCATCGGTGCAGGAGGCCGTGAATGGGGCTGGACTGCGGGGACCGCCTGGGACCAGTTCTTCGATGGCGAGATCAGCAACATTCATTTCGGCGATCGTTTCGAGTTTCTCGACGACTATGTGCCCGCGCCCCATCATCTGATTTTGAACTGACCATCGGTCCCGACAGGAAGTTTGCCGCCCTGAAATCCACAGCGTGGTTTCAGGGGGTCGATCTGCTCTGCGGTGGAAACCGAGTGTAATTAGGCTGATCATTGCTGGTGGCCCCAGCGATAGCGGTCTCGGGAAAAGCCGGCCGCGCTTGCGCTGAAGCGGCAGTAGCAAAGCGGGTGGTCGAGATCGGTGCCCGCAAAGAGGTGGCAGCCGCGATAACTTCTACGCTAGGTGCCGCGCTAAGCAGCCATGCACCGGCACCAAGCAAAAAAAACACCAAGGCGTAGATCTCTGCCCAGATGTGTACGGTAAACAAGGTAAAGGCGAGACATGCGAAAGTAAAAACCCATGCCCGTCGCAAGTTCAGCAAAATCTGATCTTCGCCCAACTGTCTTCGGCCGATTTTCCAAAGCGCAATTGCGTAGCCAGCCGCAATCAAAACAAAGCCGGGAATGCCGTAACGCATCGCCATCAGCAGCCAGAAATTGTCAACGCTGCCAGTGTGCATCCATACGGGGCGCACCCAATCATTCAGGCCGATGCCAAAGATTGGATGTGCCCAGACGTTGTTCATACCAAACTCATTGATAGCTGCGCGCCAATAGGCGGTGCCAGGCGAAAAGGTGGCATAGGTCATGAATACTCGGTACGGTGTGCGGCTAGACAGCACATCAATCAAGAAATAAATCAACACGAACATTCCCAGCAGCAAAAGCCAGCGGCGGTTGAAGTCGCGAAACAACATTGCCCAAGCGATCATGAAGAATTGCAGCAGCATTGGCAGCAGGGCGCCACTAGACAACGACAGCAGTACGCAAGTTGCGACAGCAAAAGTCAAAAGCCAGCGTTGTGCGGTGGACCAAACGTCTTTCAAGCCGACAAAGCAGAAAGACAGCCCCATCATGCTAAACAGCCCGTAGTGGATCGGAGTGATGTAGCCCATCTGAACCCGGTTCAGCCCCAAGCGCAGTTCGCTGTAAGTTTTAGGCGCCCCTTGAATTAGCGGCATTTTCTGCAATATTTCGATGATCGGCGGCCGCCCCGTGACGGCCTCGAACATCGCCAGCGGCAAAGTGCAGCAGATCACCAACACTAAAAACCGCAGCAAGGCGATCATCTCTTTGCAGCTACGGATATAGGCGCGGCCCAATAGATAACCGCCCAAAAACTCAATTCCAGTAGAGCCAATATTTTGAATAACTTGCTCGGGGTTATTGACGGCCAGCGCCATTGCTGCCCAGACGATATGTAGGAAGAACAAGATATCTGTTGGCAGCACCCGACCATATTTGCCAGAAAAAAGCTTTGCCATCATAGGTATGATAATTGCAATGAGGATTAGTCGCACCCCGGTCATCACTATGGGCCCCAGCGAGAAGGCAAAGGGGATGACAACGGCGATTATGAACAGCTTTACCGGCAAGGCCAGCTTGCTTTGTGTCAGCGTTTGTGCGCGCGCCATGGGTCTGGCTGCGTAGCTAGTTACAGCCATGCAAGGCTCCGTTTTTCATCCTACTGGCTGTGGCAATCCGCTGCCGCATTTCAACCTTGTTATCCGGCATATCTTATGGCGCGAAGCTTGTCACATTGCTGCGCAGATCAAATGTCGCGATCTCACCGTCAAGGCTTTTTTGACCAAACGGGTTACCAAAACTCAGGCCCCACCTTTGGACATGGCCAAGTTTGCCTTTGGCGCGGACTTTGGCACGCTCTGTGCCATCGACTAGCAGTGTGATCTGGCCGCTATTGGCGCTATAAATCACTGCAAGATCATGCCAAGCGCCATCGTGCAAATGCAGCGGACCGGTGCGTATCACCACGGGCTTGACTGCGCCCTCCGGCATTAGTTGGAACTCCACTCCGCCGATCGGGGTCATCTGCAAGACCATGAAATTGTGAACCCGTAAAATCTCACCGGTCGGATCAGAAGTCTTTGCCGTGCGCAGGCGCAGGCGCAGGTCGAGATCTTGGGCGCTAAACACCCCAGCTATCGCAGCGCGGTCAATGGCAAGCGCGGGGTGGCCTTGCCCCAAAATCAGGCTGGCTCCGGAAGACAGCGGAATATCCGGCAGCGCCAGATCTTTATCACCTTGCCGGGTCAGAAATTGTCCGCGCGTTGTGTCAAGTCGCAGCACCTCGGGAGATGCAATATCAACGCGGGCCGCGGCTTCGGCGCTTTCACCCGAAGCCAGCCGCACCTGCAGGCGAATTTGATGCGGACCGGGCTTTGAAAAATCATGGCCGACCTGCCGACCTATAGCGCTGATCCCATCGAAATCCCAAAGATACTCTGCTTGAGCATCCTTGGGGATCACGCTCAAGCTGGCATCAAAATTGTAGCGGTTAAGGTAATGTTCATCGCGCACCAACTGCATCAATGCCACGGGCTTGGTGGCTTCGCCGACGGGCCCGCCAATATGATCAAGCCGAAGGCCATCGGCACCCAGATGGTTTTGGGCCGCAAGCCCATCGGGCAAATAGACGAAAGCCGCCAGCGTGCCAGGGTCGCCACTACGCGCAGCAGCGAAAATGGTATCGTACCAGCCGGGCAGGTTGGGATTGCGATCCTGAATCAAAAGGTTGCCTGAAACCCGCCAATCGGGGCGAGCCGTAGGGCCATCAATGGCGCTGGTGATGTTGTCGGAAATATCGACATTTTCCGCAGTAGGCTCGATGCGGATACGTGGCGTCCACAAGTCATCATTGATGCCAGCCCCATCTGATCGTCGGTTACGGATGAGAGTATTGTTGCGAATAACCACGCCATCGGCGGCGCCAAGAGAAATGCCATGCAGATGTGCGTTGATGATGATGTTCTGTTCAATCTTGACGTTGCGGTAGAACATTTCGCGCCCAGCTTTGTTCTGATCAACCACTTCATTGCGCATAAAAATTGATTGGGTATAGGCACCATTCCCCGAGTTCAACACGTTGTCGCGGATGGTGATATCGGTGCTGGGCTTCTTCGTGCCCGCCGTCCAGAATTGAATCATATCAGCATGATCTTTTGACGCCAGCGAGCGGTTGAAATCATGAATGTGATTTTTTTCGATGAGCACAGACTGCAGGGCCGCAAGGTTCATGCCATCCATGCGCATGCTATGAAAATTATTGCCTCGGATGATAATACTCTGGCTATTATCAATTCCCAACCCGCGATACCAGCTCACAAACTCATTGCCTTCCAGAGTGATGTTGCTGCTGTATCGGACAACAAGCGCTGTCGCGGTTGGAAAGCCGATATCTTCTGGCGCGCCTGCGGTCGCAAGATCGCCATCAAACACGCATGCTTGGATAGTGATGCCAGAGGCACCCAGAATTTGTATGGGCCAATTCACACCGATTTTGTTCAGCTCGGCATCGCCGGGACCAAAGCGATAGTCAAAGCGCAGCCCCTCGAAAATGATATCGTGGCCAGCTTTGACCATCAGCCCAGAAAATATAGCCGGATGCGTTGGGTCGGCCGATCGCAGGGTAATAGGCGTGCTGCCAATCGGACGCAGCTTTGTAGGCTTGATCTCAGGCGCAGCATAGTCGCCGGGGGCGAGTTCAAACACAGCCCCAGGAGTGGCGTTGGCCAGTGCGGTTTGTAGTTCCGCGGCAGAGTTCACTTTTTGAGCACTTCCGGCAAAAGCGGAGTAGCCAAAGCAAATCGCGGCAACGGCAAAAGTTGTTCGGACTATATTGCGCACCACTGTCATCCATATCTATCTGCGTGACACGCAGGTTGAGAAAAATTTATGCTATTATACCATAATAAAGTCAAAAGCCAAGGACGAGGCCGCAACTGGCAGAACTTGCCTGCTATTTGCGCAGCGCTAATGCAGGAGACTCGATAAAATTCCAAGACAAAATTGATGCTCCCAAGGTGATCGGAAAAGCCATGATTATATGCGGTAAAGGGTCAGTTGGCCCAAATATCCAAATCACCAAGCCTTGCAATGGCATTGCGTAAATATACATGCCATATGAGTAATCTCCAAAGCGATTATAATTGCGAATTTTTCCATTGGGCACATAGGCTAGCCAGAGGCTGGCATAGGTCAGAAAGCTGATCAGCAAGGGATATGCAATAAGGCTGTGTTTTCCAACTAAAGCAGCTAGCGCTAATCCCAGCACGATCCAACCTGAAAGTAGGATGTTATGCCGCCAGACCCAAGCTACCATTCCCATTACAAAGGGTAAAGACAGACCTTGCAGTTGGATAAGTCTTGGATGGATAGGTAGATTAAAGAAAGTCGTGGCGATCCAGCTAGCTCCATAAACTCCCAAAAACCCGAGTACTGGCCAATTTCGCCGCAGCATTCCAACCATACCCACCAAGACAACTAGGCCATAACAAGCGACTTCATGGATCAGCGTCCAGATAGGGCCTTCTACAGTTGGATAGGGATTAGTGATAAACACTCCCGGCAATGTATATTGTGGTGAGATTAATGTGATTCCCCGTGGAAAGAAGGTCCATGTCTGAGGCTGCATAAGATAGTCTGACAACGGCAACAGAGTCACTAGTGGCGCCAGAACGAAGGCAACCAGCAGTAATGACACTGCGAGTCCGGGAAACAATCGCAACCCTCTTGCCAGTAAGAAGCGAGGCAGCCGGGCAGTGCGGGTATAGCTGGCGGTGATCAGAAAGCCGGAAATGGCAAAAAAAATATAAACAGCCAAGGTGCCTAATGAATGACCCGTAAATGCCTGCAGCGGTTCCATTACACCCGCTCCTTTAGTCAGCGGCCAAGCATGCGATACCAGCACTAGCGTAGCGGCAATCATGCGGATCAGGTTAAAATTGTTATCGCGTCCCTGCGCCCCCGTGCCGAGCCAAACCATTCTGTATCCTCTATTGTCCCAGAGCGCTCAAAGCACAGAGCCTTAGTGAAAGTACTTAATCTCGATTGCCGTGGTGGTTAACGGTCCGATCCCGAACATAGAACCGGAGATCGCTCGTCGTTGCTACGGCTGCTCCCCCCAACATTAGTAGCAGAATCGGCCACCAGTTGGGCAGCTTGCCTTCCCCCCCCAAACCCGTGACTACCAGCAGCGCCAACATCAATGATAAGGGAGCTAGGATCGGGCGTAGCGAAAGCCGTAACTGCGTTTGCATCAACACCAAAGAGACGACCAGCCCCATCAGCTCACCAATGGTGCCAATCCAGATAACAGTCGAAACGCTGCCATTCTTGACGGCAACGTACCACGCAATGGGCAAGACCGCGACGCGCAAAATATTGGCAAACATACCATTCGAGGTGCGGGCCCGTGCTAGTGATACGGTCGCGCCTCCGCCCTTCACGACCCGCAAAGCTTGCATTATGACTAGCAGAAAAAGCAGCGGGATAATGTTTTGATATTTCGCACCTAGCACAAGATGCACAAACGGTGCGCCGCAAAGCACCACGCTAGTCACCAAAATACACCCAAATAAAATGTGGGCTTGCATCGTAACAGCCGCCAGCTGTTTAAAATGCTGCGTATCCAAGGCTGAGGAAAGTTGAGGCAGAAAAAAAGTTGTTGCGGTTTTTTGCAAAATAAGGGCGGGAGTTAGAGTCAGGGTAATTGACATTGAGAATAAAGCGAGACTTTGCATGCCTAACTCGCGACCAATTATCAATTTCTCACCATTAAATATGATAAATAGTAGAATCCCGTCAAATAATAACGGAATCCCAAAAATTAGGCTCTGCTTCACAATTAGTTTATCAAACGCGATTCGGTACGGTCTCTCTGCTACCCAATGAGAAACGACTGCAACAGCAACAGTTTGCACGATTATGGACCATAGCATCACACGGTAATCTTTTAAAAAAATATATAGGGGCCAAATTACTATAATTGCCGCCAGAGGAGATAAGGCAGCAACTATAGTGCCGGAACGATACCTCATACGTCGACTTAGGCGATACATATCGAGATGTACTAAACCGTTGGCAATAAGTGCTATTCCTAGTAATTTGTGGGCCCATGCCACTTGGGGTACGCCCATAAAGTCTGCAAATGGCTCTGCCAATGCAAATAAAATTATTGCATTGACTAAGCCGCGCAGGAGCTGAATTCCTTGTAAAATTTCTTGAAATTTTGGATCGTCTCCACGCTTATCTTGCACCAATTGCTGTTGAAGTCCGAATGTCGAGGCCATTTCTATAATCGCCACGGCCACGGAAAATGTCGCGGCGATCCCGTAATCTTCAACACTGATCAGTCTTGCAACGAGCAAATTTCGCATCAAAAGCAATGCGGCATTTGCAGCATTTCCGGATAATATTAGTGCTGCAGATCTTAACATGATATCCTAATATTCATTTAAGTTTGACTTGCTCTGTCATATCGAACTATGTTCCTCGATAAGTTCTGTGCCTTGGCGCCAGCCCCGAAGCCGTTCTTGCTGTTTGTCCTTTATCACAAAATGGCGCAAGTAAAACAACCAACGCTGTTGCAGCCCCTCGCTGGAGGGTTACTTGCCAAGGCAGGGGTTGCCTTTTACCATTAGATATTGAGCGTCAGGCAAACTGTCTGGCGTTCGAGGCAAACATACAGACAGGCAGGCTCCGGGTATGACTGATTACTCCACTGCGGCCCCACCGAAACGGCCGTTGGAGCTGCAAACCGGGCTCGGCAGAACCGCGTTGATTGGCAGCTTCGGCAGCTTGGCTTTGCTGGCCATTTTGGTGATCTGGGCGCAATTTACCATGATTGGCGGTGCGGTGATCGCGCCAGGTCAGGTTATGGTGCGCGGCCTGCCGAAAATAGTGCAAAGCCTTGATGGCGGGGTGGTGGCAAAGATTGCTGTGGCCAATGGAGATCAGGTCGCCGGAGGCGATGTGCTGGTACAACTGGACCCGACACTGTTGCAGGTCAATCTGGACATCGCCCGCGGTCGCTTGGCCGAGGCTGTCACCCAAAAGGCTCGGCTTGAAGCCGAAGAGCGCGGTCTGGACGCGGTGGATTTCAGCGCAATCACCACTTCGGGCGCGATGCAATATCTGAAAGGTCTGTCGCTGACGCATCAGCAAGAAGGTCAGACCGAGCTGTTTATTGCCCGCCGCGAAGTGCTACGCGGCGGTGCCGAACAATATCGCGAACGTATCCGGCAGTTTCACAACCAAGCCACTGGCATTGAGGGGCAGATCACCTCCAAGCAAGATCAGCTGACTTATGTAGAGCGTGAGCTGGCCACGGTGGTGACTTTGAACAAGGAGGGTCTGGCCCGGGAAAGTCAGGTGCTGGAGATTCAGCGCAGCCAATCTGAATTGCTGGGGCAGCTGGTCTCGTATCAATCTGAACTGGCGCGGGTGGCCAATTCGATCCGCGATACCGAGATGGAGATTTTGCAGGCCAACCGCGAATTCAAGGAAAAGGTTGTTACCGATCTGCGCGACACCACCACCAAAGCCGAAGAGTTGATTTTGCAGATCGTCACCACGCAAAAGCAGCTGGACCGTGTTGATATCCGCTCGCCGGTCAAAGGCGTGGTGCATGAAATGCAGGTCTCGACTGTGGGCGGCGTTATTGCCCCCGGCGCTACGTTATTGCAAATTGTGCCGCTGTCGGAGGGTTTGGAGTTTGATCTGAAACTTGACCCTAAATCCATTGATCAGATCTTTCTTGGCCAGCGCGCCAAGGTGCAATTCCCGGCCTTTAGCAGTCGCACCACCCCCGAGATCCACGGCACCGTCTCGGCCATTTCGCCAACCAGCGTCACCGATCCGGCCAATGGGCAATCGTTCTATCGGCTGAAATTGCAGATACCCCCGGAAGAACTGGCGCGGCTGGGATCGTTGGAACTAGTGCCTGGCATGCCGATGGAGGCGTTTTTGCAGACCAGCGAGCGCAGCGCACTGGACTATTTGCTCAAGCCTTTGACCGATCAGTTGAATCGGGCTTTCCGCGACGATTAAACGGCCGGAGCGGTGGTGTTCTCTTATTCACTGCCCGAACTGGGTTAAACGCCCGATACAGTGGTGCATTCCCAGCACAAGCCACCCACAAGGCGGGGTTTGGACCGGCTTATGCTTGCCCCCTGCGTCCAACCGGCGCATTCTCTAAGGCAAAACTGACAAAAAAAGCCGCAAATGCGCAGTAGATTGAGGCAGAGTTTATATGCACTTCCGGCAATGGCGCAGAGCGCTCGTGAACCTCTGTGTTATGGCACTTGTTCTGGGTGTCGCCATGGGCTGTTCCAGTGGTGAGCCCTATAACCGACCGGTATTTCCGTTTCTAAAAAGCTATGCATCGGCTCGCCATGTTGGCGCACCAATGCTGCTCGGCAATGCCAATTGGTGGGGCCGCTTTAGCGACAAAAGCCTCGACCGGCTGGTCAGTGTCGGACTGGCGGAAAACCTTACACTTGCCGCCGCGCGTGAGCGCATCAATGAAGCCAGCGCCGATTTCGCCTCGATTCCGGGTGCTGCTTCGCTGACCCCGACAGCGGCTATGCAGTCTGGCGGTGCCATGGCTGGCCCAGCGTCGACCAGCAGCCAAGCCCGCGTCACGTTCTCTTGGTTGCTGGATCCTTACGGCGGACGGCGTGAACAGCTAAAATCCGCCGGCGCGCAAGTTGAGGTGGCCGATGCCGAGGTCAAGGCCGCACAGTTGCTGGTGTTGATGAGATTGAGCAACGCCTATGTGGATCTGCGCTATCAGCAACGTATTCTGGTCGTGCGTGGTCAGGATCTGACAGCCCGGCGCAGCACTCTGGCAATGACGCAGCGCTTGCTTGATGCCAATTACTCGACCCGGCTGGAGGTGGCGCGCTCGCAAGCCGTGGTGGCCGAGATTGAGGCTCAGATACCCGCAGTCAAAGCCGCCATCATCGCCAAGACCAATGAAATTTCCGTTCTGCTGGGTTACGCGCCAGGCGCGCTGCCTTCCGATCTCGCCGCAAGCCTAAGCAATGGCGCAGGCCAGCCGCGCCCCAGGCTTTCGGCTGATATTGGCATCCCCGCCGATCTGTTGCGCAACCGACCCGATATTTGGATTGCCGAGCGGCGTTACTATGCCGCCATTGCCGATATCGGAACCGCCCGTGCAGCACTTTACCCTAGGCTGTCATTGGCGGGGGCAATCACGCTGGCCTCGAGCAGCGGTAGATCAAACACCGACTATTACTTTGGCCCTACACTGGAATTGCCGCCATTGTTGAGCAAAAGCGGTCATGCGGTTGTTGATGCCAGTCAATCACGCGCGCGCCAGGCTTATACGGAATGGAAATCGACCGTCTTGCAGGCGATCCTCGAAGTGGACAGCGCTTTGGCTGAATATTCCGCCGCGACCCGATCAGTAGCCGCAGCCGAAAAAACCGTGCGGCTTTACCGCGAGCTGGTCGATTTGACAAAAGAGCTGATCGCAAAAGACGGAGCCACACTGAGCGATCTGATTGACGCCGAAGCTTCAATTGCCGATGCAAATATCGCCCTAGCCAACGCTCTGCGCACGCAGGCCAGCAGTTTTGTGACGCTAAACATCAGCTTGGGATCGGGCAACAGCTATCAGGCCCCGTAACGCAGCAAACGTAACGCAGCAAAGAAGCGAAGCCGCGCAATGGGCACCACTTCCTCAGTTGCGCATGACTTAATAGCCGTAGCCATAATCCGCTTCCATATAGCGGCATTTATTCAGGACAACTCCCATCACATTGCTCTGCGCCGCAATGTCGCGTTCGCAATGATCAATCTCTTTCAGACTGGTGATCTCGGCTGCTGCCACCAGAAGTGCACAATCCACCCGCGGCAAAAATGCGATGGCGTCATCGCTAACCATCAGCGGTGGCATGTCGAAAATCACCACATCCGGTGCATAGCGGCTTATCATCGCCTCTAAAATACCTGCTACAGCAGGGCCGCTCAGCAGTTCGGCTGAGGCGCGAACTGGTGCCAGATTGACGGCAATCGCCAGATTGTCGCCGTAGCGCCGGGTTGCCGTCTCGAATGGGGCACTGCCTTTCAACACCTCGGCAAAACTAGCCTCCGGGCGCAGTCCCAAAGTGCGGGCCAATGTTGGGCGGCGTAGGTCAAGTTCAAGCAAGATGACCCGCAGCTCTGCTTGCCGTGCCAAGCTAAAAGCCAGGTTCAGCGCCACCGTGCTTTTGCCACACCCCGGCCGCGGCGAGGTGATGGCAAGCTTGCGCCAGCCATTGCTGCGCATCTGTTGCAGCGTCCGCGTGCGCATACTGTCGATAGCCGCAGAGTCAGCGCTTGCGGCGAGACTTACTATATTGTTTTCGCGTAAACGCAGCGGATCAGCCGTGAAGCTGGTTAATGCTGCCCATTCCGTTGTCACATCCTGCGTTGCGGTTGAGGATGTGGCAGCC
>NZ_JAQGKQ010000088.1 GCF_028290025.1 Cypionkella sp.
GTCAGGAAGATCACGCCTGACGCGGTGCCAGGGCGCTGGCGGGTGATGATCAGGCCTGTGACGGTAACGCGCCCTTCTCACCTGCAGGCGATCATGCGGCAGGCTCTCGGGCAGCTTCGGGCGCAGCAGTTCCAAAGGATGCGCAATACAGATCGATTTGCTGCGCGACCGGAAAGTGTGGTTCCAGCAAACAACGCAAACAAATACAGGGCCAGCACACCACGGCTGGCCCATCCGAGCGCATCACGTTAGCTTTCGCGCTCGGGGTTAAAGCGCAGCACGCGCAGCGCGTTCAGCGTCACCAGCACGGTCGCCCCGGTATCGGCCAGAATGGCGATCCAGAGGCCGGTCATGCCGAGCACAGTTGTCACCAGAAACACCGCCTTCAGCCCAAGCGCGAGGGTTACGTTTTGCCGGATGTTGCCCATCGCAGCGCGGGCAAGCCGGATCATCGCGGCGGCATCGGTCACCCGATTGCGCAGCAAGGCGGCGGCTGCCGTTTCCAGCGCTACATCTGTGCCCGAACCCATCGCCACGCCAACTGTGGCGGCAGCCAGGGCGGGCGCGTCATTGATACCGTCACCAACCATGATGACGCCACCTTGGGCTGCCATCGCCTTGATCTCGGCGACTTTTATCTTCGGGCATCAACTCGGCCCGGTGCTCCATCCCCATCAGCGCAGCAATCGCGGCACCAGTCCGCGCATTGTCGCCAGTCAGCATTACAGAGGTGACACCCATCGCCTTGAGTTGCCGCACGCCTTCAATAGCATCGGCACGTGGCTCGTCGCGCATCGCGATCAAGCCCAATGCCCGTTTCTCGCGGAACACCACGACCACGGTCTTGCCATCTTGCTCCATCGCAGCGGCCCGCTCGAGGTCAGCGGCAGCCAGCGCACCCACCTCGGCCGCATAGCGTGGCGAGGCAACCCAAGCCGCAGCCCCACCGACCATCGCCTGCGCGCCTTTGCCGATCAGCGCTTTGGCATCGGTCGCGGGCAGCGCTGTAACGCCTGCTTCTTCGGCGCGGCGCAAGATTGCTTCGGCCAATGGGTGGCTCGACCCAGCCTCGACACCGGCCGCAACGGCCAGCATTTCGGCTTCGGTGACATCCAGAGCGATCACATCGGTGACAGCGGGTCTGCCCACAGTCAGCGTGCCGGTCTTGTCGAACGCCACCCGGGTGGTGCGGGCGGCGGCCTCAATCACAGCGCCGCCTTTCATCAAAATACCACGGCGCGCGCCAGACGACAGCGCCGAGGCTATAGAGGCCGGGACCGAGATCACCAACGCGCAAGGGCAGCCGATCAACAGCAACGCGAGCGCACGGTAAATCCAAGTGTCCCAATCTGCCGCCATTGCAAGCGGCGGGACAATGGCGACCAGCACGGCGAGCCCGACAATCGCGGGCATGTAGATGCGCGAAAAGCGGTCAATGAAGCGCTCGGTTGGGGCACGGGCAGTTTCAGCCTCTTCAACCAATGCAATGATGCGCGAAATCGTGTTGTCTTCTGCCGACTTCGACACAGTGATGCGCAACGCCGCTTCGGCATTGATCGAGCCAGCAAAAACCGTATCGCCGGGGCCTTTTGTCTTAGGCATCGACTCGCCGGTCACCGGGCTTTCATCGACACCCGAAGTCCGCTCGGCAATCTCGCCATCGGCCGGAATACGGTCACCTGGGCGCATCAACACGCGCTGTCCAATTTGCAGACTGGCCGCATCAACTTCGCGACTGCTGCCGTTTTTCTCAAGGATTGCGGTTTTCGGCACCAACTCGGCCAAAGCCCGGATCGAGGCGCGGGCTTTGTCGGCAGCCACACCTTCCAGCACCTCACCGACGGCAAACAGAAACACCACGAGAGCGGCTCCTTCGGCTGCACCAATAAACAGCGCGCCGATGGCGGCAATGGTCATCAGCGCTTCTATGGTAAACGGGATACCAGCGCGCAAGGCATTGAACAGCGTTCGCCGGTGTTATTCGCGCTCATCGCAGCGCAATGCGCGGGTGGAAGTGTCGCCGATTGCCGGGTGATTGAATGTTTGGGCAATTATGCACACTGCACCACTGACCATGGCCGGGACTTGGCAAAGCTGTCGGAGTGACTGCGCTGCCTACACTGGGCTTTACGCCTTTGCCGCACAGGCCGAGCTCGGCGACTGCTTTGCCTTTTGGGCGTGGCAATGCCCGGACCGCACGCCGTTTTGGCCGGTGCCGGGCATGACGCCATTCGCAGCTTTATTTTACTTCATGAAGCGAGTTGATGCCAGTTAAGATGGCGCTCACACGATCAGCACCTAAAAATGATCGGGGAGTATTTCAACGCGATCTCAACTCTCAGCCCCTTTCTTGACGTCGGTGCAGGCGCTTTCGTCTAGGGAACCAACAGCACGCGTCCGGCCACGCCCCGGCCTTCCAGCATTGTGTGAACACGGACTGCTTCGGCAAGTGGCACTGTCATGTATTTTAGTGCTGGGATACTTCCGTTTTGGACCCATTCGCTGAGCGCCGCGACGGCATTTCGTAGGGCCGCGCCGTCAAGCTTTTCAGACGAATATCCCGTCAGAGTGATTGGTCGGATCAGATCCCAAAGATCGAAACGCACCTCGCTGCCGCTGACGGCACCCACCAGCGACAGCACGCCGCCGGGTTTCAGCGCCTTGAGCGCATTCTCAAACAAGGCTGCGCCAACTGTATCCAAAGCGCCATCAGCACTTGCCAATTTCAACTCCAGCGGCGCGTCACGGGTGAACAGAACGACCTCGTCGGCCCCGAGGCTGCGCACATAGTCTGTCTGCCCGGCATGCGCGACTATGCCGGTCACGGTGGCACCTTGCGCCTTGGCGATTGCCACAGCTGCCGAGCCGACACCACCAGCTGCACCGGTGACAAGAATGTGCTTCCCTGCGAGGTTGCCAATCTTACGCAACCCCTCAAAAGCTGTGACGCCGCCCAGTCCGAGAGCGGCCATCACACACGGATCGACCTCCGAACCAGTGTGTGCCACGGCATCGGCGGCAACCGTGACAATCTCGGCATAACCGCCATGCCGCTCGCCGCGAACGCCGCCCATGCCCTGCATCATCGTAATCACCCGGTCGCCGGTATGCAGGCCGATTACCGAGCTTCCGACCTCTGCAATTTCACCCACAACCTCGACACCTGGAACGTAGGGGAATGGGTCTTGCTTGCGGATCGGCCAATGACCTGCGCGGATCTCCAGATCAGTGTGGTTTACCGCCGCAGCAATGGTCCTGATCCGCACCTCGTCGGGTTGCAAGGGGGCGAGTTTGATTGGTGCATAGATCAGCACGTCCGGCGCGCCGTAGCCGTGCATCTGGACTGCGTTTGTAAATTCGCCGTTCATGGTTCTTAGCCTTTGCCGTTTGGGGCGTTTATCCTGCGGCCCAAGTGGCGTGTTTTGCTATCTCGGGCCTCGTCAGATGTTCGTAAGCCTGCAGATTGCCATCGGGCAGATCATTTCGCCAGAGACTATTCCAATAGTGCGGCTAGCCTACTTCGTGAAGCCGTTGAACTGCGCAAAGTAGATCGCACCAAAACCGTCAAGCTTCGCACGGATTTCCGGGGTCGGATCGCCATAGACGAACACCTTGTCGATCCGGGCAAGCGAGAGGAACTTCTCTGCGTAGGGCGCAAACGTTTCTTCAACATGGGGCAGCACACCTGCCATCCGATACCGCTCAAGAATATGAATGGCGGTGTGGTCCGCGTTCACAACGTATTCGTAAGTCAGCGTGTCCGGCTCATGGCTGGCAGCCTCGACGATTACTGCAACGAGGGCCTCAAATTCCGCGAAGTCCTGAGGTTTGATGGTCATGTGGTAGATGGAATACAGTTCGCCGTTCATGGCGTATCCTTTCAAGTTTGTATAATTATGTGTTGTTCGTCCTAATGCTACGCTGAGGCATGGCTTCATGATGATCACCTTGCACGAGGTGAAAGTTGCGATCGGCGATGGGTGGCGAGCGTGAAGTTTTACTCCGCCACGAACGCACGCAGATCGGCAACAAAGCGCACCGGGTTCTTCAGCATCAGGAAATGGTCGCCATCGTCACCGCTGCCGTAGTTGAACAGGCGGCCATCGGGTGCGGTGTCCACGATCCACTGCTGGCTGGGCAGGTTATTGCTCTGCTCGCCGGAAAACACCGCGACGGGGATGTCCAGCTTGTGCTGGATAACATCGCTCCAGTCGTTCGTTGCGTGATCGAACAGAACCAACATGCTGAAGGCGGGGTCTGCCGCTATCTGGTGCGCCAACCCCAACGCATTTTGCGCATAGGGCGAGTCCACCATCTGCGACCGCTGCACCACCTTCATGTCCACGACCTGCTGGTTGGTCGGTGCACCGGCGTATGCCTCGATCATCCGCTCCGGCGAGGTGGTCATGCCGCCCGCATTCAGGCGTTCCTGCTCTGACCAGTTCGCATGGGTGTAGATCGACACTGGCTCGTCAACGAAGACCGCTTTCGAGATACGGTCGGTGCCGAACAGGTCGATATAGCTCCAAATGACCGACACGCCCATTGACCACCCGGCAAGCACGGTTTTCTCGACACCGATGTGGTCAAGGAGTTCGTTGAGGTCCATCGCGTAGCGCGCAATGCGCTGGCCCTTGAGCGTCTTCTCGGACGTGCCCTGATTGCGCGGGTCCAGCACGTAAACGTGATTAGTCTTCGACAGCAGCCAGAGTTCGTTGAAAAGTTCAGCCCCGCTCGCACCCCATGCTGGGACGAAGACAATCGGATCACCCGAGCCAGCCTCCCAGTAATTTAGCCGGATGCCGTCATTGCTGGTGAAGCTATTGATTTGCAACCCTTTGAAGTCGGAAAGCTTCGCAGGCATGCCGTCAATCGTCTTCGGGAACGTGTAGTCGCCGATGACAGCGACGGCCGTGTCCGCCATTGCAGAGGTGACGAGCGGCAGGGACAGCAGAACGGCGGCAAACAGGTGTTTCATCGGAGGTCTCATTTCGAAAGGGAAACGCGACCGAGGCTTCGGGCGCACATTTGTCAGCCGAACAGCTTGCCTGCGCCAGCCCAATCCGACGCTTTCAGGTCTTCAAAAATCACATAGATATAGCTGGCATCGGTGCCGGTATTCTTGACGATGCTCTCGGTGATCTCTTTGGCCACCACGGCTTTTTCTTCAGCAGTCTTTCCGTCAAACCAGCTTACGCGCACTACGGGCATATCTTATCCTCATTTATCTAAACGCCGGGCCTCTTGGCCGCAGCTTGTGTGAGGAAGATAACCGTGTCACCGATACAATATTAGACACTGGTTTCTCCTCTCAGAGTGTCGCCGGAGGATATAATGGCACAGCCGGACCTTCAGGGTATTCAGGCGTTCGTCGAAACTGCCCGGCATCTGAGTTTTACTGAAGCTGCGCAGGTTCTGGGCTTGACCAAGTCGGCGGTGGGTAAAAGTGTCACCCGGCTGGAGGCACGGCTTGGAGTGACCCTGATCCATCGCAGCACAAGGCGGCTGATCCTGACACCGGACGGCGAGGCCTACCTTTCGGTGGCCCGCCACGCACTGGAGGACATTCAGGCAGCAGAAACCTCGCTGACAAGCCAAAACCGCACCATCGCGGGCCGCCTACGTGTTGATGCACCTGCGGCTTGGGGTCGGCAGGTGCTGCTGCCCATCTTGGCCGGGATCGCGCAGGAACATCCCGACCTGCGGTTGTCGCTGTCGTTCACCGACAGGATCATCGACCCGATCGAAGAACAGGTCGATCTGGTGATACGCTTTGGCGAGACGTCCGACACGACTGGCCTGATCAGCCGCAAGCTGGCAGAACAACGGGTGCCACTGGTGGCAGCCCCCTCCTACATCGCACGGCGGGGGATGCCACAGACGCCCGAGGATCTGGGCCGCCATGACTGCATCACAGGCGTGCGAACCGACGCACCGACCGGCTATCGGCTCACCGGGCCAGATGGCCGCCCCACGCGTCTCCGCGTCACGCCGACACATGAAGTAGGCGATGGCACAGCGGTGGTGGATGCGGCAATCGCAGGGCTCGGTATCGCGCAAATGCCGTGGTCCCTGGTAGCCCCGGCGCTGTCCGACGGCCGACTGGTGGGGGTGTTGCCAGACCACGCCACAGCAACGGTCAGCATCTCCGCCCTCTGGCCCGAAACGCGCCATCTGCTGGCCCGTGTTCGCCATGTCGTCGACGTGCTAGCACTTAGGGGACGCGAGGGACAGTTGTGAATGGGCACGACGGCGCAAGCTGAGATGCTTCGTGCAAACAAAATCGTCGTCTTGCGTCAAACCAGCCCATGCCCCGCAACGGCGCGCGACGCTGTCCTGTGCCGTTATCGTCTCTTCAGCCGCGGTGGTTTCTTCGACGGATCTTCGACGTCCATTTCCCAGTCGCTGCTGAACTCGCGCGTGCGGATCAGCGCCATCACTTCTTCAATCGGCGCGCGCCATTCGCCGAGCCAGAGAGCAATGTCGTCATGACCTTCAAGCAGTAGCGGCATACGGTCGGTGATTGCCGAGATGAGCTGGTTGGCAGGGACGGTCACCTGGACAAACTCGCACTCTGGGCCGCGGCCAACGTCGAACTGATCATAGATCACGCCGATGATGGCAGGGCGGCCTTCCTTATGCCGGATGGTCCATTGCTGCGTCCATAATTTGCCCGCGCGCTCGCCATCCTCATATGCCAGCGGCACCTCCCGGCCTTCGTTGAAGGTCTTGGCAAAAGTGATGCCGCGTTGGGCGTGAAACGCGTCCGTGAAGGTCCGCAACTGATGCACTGTCTCCCCGCGTGCATGCATGTGTTTTGGCGTTCGACGACCATCGCCGCGTCGGTCGGTGAAACCCCAGATCATCGGGGTGATAATGCGCTCACCGTTGCGGTCCAGATGCACCACGGGCACCGCCCGCATTGGTGTGAAGGTGCGCACTTCATCGTCGACCCGCGCCGCGAAAAGGTTGGAGAACTCGTGCACCTCGCGCCACGACGCCATCTGGGTGAACTTGCCGCACATTGGAGACCTCGGAGAAGGACAGTAATTAACAAAGCATAGAACAAAACCGACGGCGCACCACTATCGGGATATTCGATGCACCTGAGCACGGTTTCCTTGGGCGTAGGAATCGAGGCGAGGCCGCCTGGCACCTGCCTTGCCATTTGAGCACCCCCGGAGGGCGTAGTTGATGGGATGGTCCCGGAGTGTGCTCAGGTGGAGTCTACGAGGTATAAGCCCCGAGGCGACATTTGGTGGTTCTTGACCTGAATACAATGCAGTGCGGTGCATTGGCATTTGGATCAGCCAATCGATACTCACAGCCCAGATCTGCCGTTCGCTGACTCTTAACTGGAATGGCTGTTTATCGCCCCAAACCTCCCGCTACACGCGACCTTTCACGCAGCTCCAAACCGTCGCCAACCTGATTCAGCGCAACAATTCAGGAAGATCGTAGAGCAGTTTCAAAGCTTCAGGCCAGCCGACGTCGGAAAATAGGCGAAGGATCGCTATCAGCCGATCGCGGCGGCAACTATCCTCGAAGATCGAGCGGTGGTCGGCGAGATAGAGGGTGATCATGGGCACGATGACCGAGCTTGCCATGCTCTCGTGATGGTAGCCCTCGCGCGCGCCTGCGCCGAGCAGAACCGCATGCAGCGCGTCAAACACGCCGGCCGGGTCGCCCATAATCAGATACTCGTAGAGCTCGACCAGATGATGATGGGTCGATGGCTCATGCGAAATTGCGAGCAGCTCAAGCATCGGCCGGTAGTCGACGAGAAATCTGCGCCTGAAGTCGGGACTGACTAGCCCGACCTGGGCTTCCTTGTTGTCGGCGTATGCGCCCGAACCAAAATAGAGCTGGTTCATGAGATGGCCGATGACAATCTCGGCCGCCTTATAGGCGGTGACCACAGCATCGCGCTCGGCACCCTCGACGCTTTCGACCGTCAACGCGCGATGACTGCGTGCCGCGACCGCCGAGCAGCCCTCGAGAATTAGCATCGCAGCTTGCTGCGCTCGATCGGCAACCGGCGGATCATGGTCTTTCCCCGAAGCGTAGCGCGCGAAGAACGCGCCGCGCAGCTGTGAGAGGAACGAGGTCAGGAATTCGCGATGCTCTGCGGGCTGGCCGGCCCAGTCAACGAGCCAGTCCAGCGCCTTGTGCCGGCCCTGCCAAACCCAAAGCTGGGCAATGAGGCCTCCGAGAGATGAGGCGATCTGATCGCGGCCGGAGTTGCCGTCGCGCTCGACCGCCTCGTGGCGCGCCCGCACGATTTCGATTATCGCCTCGCAGCGCTCGGCGTAGTCCCGAGTGAAGCGCGACAACGCATGTAGGAAAGAAGCCAGCACCTCGGCATGACGCTCCTCATGTGCGAGGCGTTCGGCCAACACCCACATGCGTTCTGGCGCAATGCGCGAGAGGACTTGTAGACTCCGCGCGGCTTGCAGGCGGACCTGCGCGACGGGGTCGGCGAGGATCTCATCAAACTTGTCGACGATCTCGCCATGCGCTTCGCCGAAGCGGTCCGCGAGCGAAACATAGGCGTCGGCGGCACAGACGCGAACGTCCCAGTTGCTCCAACTGAGCCCAGCATCTTCGCTGGCGTCTTTCGCTTCCGGGTAGCGGCTGGTCCAGAGCCTTTCTAGTAGAGCAAAGAATGACACCATGTCTGGCAGCTCGCCAGCGTCGGGCACGAACGAGTCGTTGCCGGAAATGCGCTCGACGGCGTTGCTGATATAGCCCCAAACAGGCTGCTCGACCTCCTCGTGCAGTTCGCCGACATGGGCATCGTAGAGCGCCACTGTGACCATGGTTTCGGACCACAGCGCCGCGAGCGCGTCGGCATCGCTCGTTGAGGACGTCGTCTGCACCAGCTCATAAAGCGTATCGGATTGGGCGAGCATCCTCGCGTCGATGCCTTCCTCGACATCGACGCCGCGCCCCGCCATCAATGAGCGGGTGATCCCGCCAGGCGATCCCCGGAGCGTCTTCACCGATCGAAGCGGTGGGTTACCGGCCAGCGCGCTCTGGGAAGCCAGCTCAGCGCGCAGCAAATGCATCGCATCTATCGCCAAGTGCGCTTCGTCAACCAGCGACAGCAAGCGCGCCAAGCTACTCTGCCACCAGCGCAGCTCCTGTTCTGAGGTGAACAAGTCAGGTCGTAGCGCCTCCGTCTCAAACGCGGCTCGCTCCTGTTTTGACCGCGTGGGATAGGCGGCCGCGAGAAAACGGACGGCGTCGCGAACGATACCGTGATGCGCGAACATCGTCACGTCGGAGGCAAAGGGCCAAAGAAGATCGCCGACCTCGGCAACACGCTCGGCGCCCACGCCGAGCAGACGCGCCCAAAGAGCAGGATGCACATAATTAGTGGCGGCAGTATCGATGCTCTCGGCATAGATTGCAGGATTTGCGGCACGCAAGAAGGTCACGTAATGCGTTAGGACATCGTCTTTCTGCGATGGGCGATCAGCATCTGGCTCACTCCAGCTGTTGAAGCCATGTTCGTGGCCGAGAAGATCAAAGGGTGCGCGGCCCGGCAAAATCACGCGCTTGCGCCCGTAGCCGAGCGGACCGTCGCGCACGATATTCCCTAGCGTCGCCTCGTTGACGACGCGCGTGCCGAGGTTTGCCGACAACTCGAGCAACTGGCCGGTTCGGCGACCGAGATTGTAACGGCAGTTGAGATAATCCTGACTGCGGCGCGAGGATAGCGACAAGATGCGGCTTGGCTGCCCGCCAAAATAGGAGGTCGCGTCGTCAGTGATCTGGCGCGAATAGAGCACTCGATATATCTCCACTGCGAACTCGGCGTTCGCCCGCGCAATAGGCATGATTTGCTTTGCCAGCCAGGTCGCCTCGCGGTCGGCATGTGCCGAGAAATGTGGTTCGCGGAGCACGCGATCAAGCAAGGTGCCCGAGGCGGACGGATCAGAACCAAAGCTCTTGCCGACGAAGAGGATACCATTCACCGCCGTATTCTGCATTACTGGGTCTTCCGCCCACGCGAGCGTTAGCAACGCGCGAGACGCACGCCCGAACAAGCTAAGCATGTCCGGGTCCGACATATCCGCCTTGTCGAACAGAGTGTGGAGCAGCAAGCGCGTTGGATCGGAAAGCTCGCAATTTCCAGTAACGATGCACGCATCGGCGACGCCCGCCCAAGCGAGCGCCTCGGACGCTGAGATTGTGCCCGATGAACCGACGGCGATGCCCACGAAGCGCGCAAGCCGCGAGAGCATGGTCGCGAGCGCTTCATCGTTGGCGCGGGCGGCGATGATCGCAGTCAGCCCCACTACATTAGCCGCGGTCTCGACGCAGTCGATTGCGGTTCGCAGGGCAACATTGGCAAGCACGGGGTCGACTGTCACATCAGTGTATATGTTGGCGACAAGACGCCAGACTTCGACTTTATCTGCCGCGTCGCGCCGCCACAGCCGCTCCAGTGAAAAGCGTAGGCCCGGCGCTAGCATCAGTGCGATCGAACTGTCGCCGCCAAGCTGACCAATCAGTTGCTCAGGATCGTCCCACTCAAGGTAGAAGCACCCGGCGACATGGTCGAACAGGACATGATGTGAGAAACTGACGAGATCGCCGGTTTCGGCGAGCACCCCCGATTGGATCACATCGTCAAGGCGATCATGCCCCACAACGATTTTTCGCACCGCCATGCGTCGTCGCTGCACCATCGCCCCGACTGCTGCGCCCGCTGCCTGCTGTATCGCGGTGCCGGTCAGGCGGCGATCCTCATAGGCATCGATCAGGTCGGACTGAGTGGCAACAAAGCGAATGCTCGCAGGACTCGCGCCATCAGCGAGTAGCTGAGCGGCAAGTGATAGGTTGAAGATGTTTCGTAGCAGATCGCGCAACTTGTCGGGCGCAGCCGCGAGCAAGACGCCAAGTTCGCCAACGCTCGAAGCGGCTCGATCAAGATCGGATTGGGTAAGGCGTGGAATCAGAAAATGCCGCACGCCGGAAAGAGATGGCTCAGCGAAGTTCGCGTTGGGCGGATTTCCCGGCATGGCATTGCGAAAACGCCGCCCGTTCTTTAGGTCAAAAGTTCGGATCGATACCATGATTGTCCAGCCCGTATCCGGCTCTGTGCTCAACTTCTCAATCAATTGCGCGAAGACGCCTTCGGCGGGTCCGCCTCGCGCGGCGTCGAGCGCGTCGATTACGAGAAGTTTTCCGCCGGTGCCAGGAGCCGCAGTCAGCACTTCGGCAAGCGGGTGGGCAAGACCAAGCTCGGATTGCAGATCGGAGGCGATACTGACGCCTGGAAAACGATCAACGGAGAGAAAGACAACTGTGTCGCCGCATGCGCGGCGGGCTTCGGTCAATGCGACCATTGAGCCGGTCTTACCCGCGCCAGGCTCACCAACCACGATTAGAGACCCAGTAGCAACTGCGGCGATAAGCGGTGCATCGCTGTCGCGCGCGACGGGCACACCGCCGCCGATGGGCAAGCGCGTATGCTCCGCCAGACGAGAGAGCTCGGCGTCGGTTATCGCGGCAAGCCTGACAAGATCAGGCTCATAGCCTGCTGAACCGACATCATTGTGCCCCAATTTTCTTAGCGTGCGCAGCAGCCCCTCACGATCGGCAGCCGCGCCGCTGCCGATCAAGCCGCGGATGATCGCCTTGAGGCTGAGCAGCGGTGCCTCGCCAGCGGCGTCCCCCCCGTATAGCCTGCGACCGAGCACCCGCGCGGCCTCCCGCCAATTGTCGTCGCCCTCGTCCATCGAGAAACGGACGATGCGAAACAGTCGCGCCATCGTGACGAGGTCGTGTTCGTCGATGAGGATGGTCGTATGCGCCGCCCAAGCGGTGCGGGCATGGCTCTCGAATAGTTCGAGTGCCTCTCGCTCGGCCTGACTGCGTTGCGCCTTTGTAGACAGCCAGGCGCCGCCCATATCGAACGCGCGGCAGCCTCGCTCGAGATTGTTGAGCGTTTGCGGCGCCGCCGCGGTGACCGCCAACACCGCTCGGCGCTTGGTTGTATCGATCACGATCCCTGAGACCTTTGCATCAGCGACAGTCCGCACCAACTGCGCGATCGTCTTGCCGAGAGGGTCAGTCGAATTGGTCGACAAACTCGCTTTTGTCTTAGCCTGAAAATCGATACGGCTGCCGTCGTTCTGGACGAGCAGCGCATCGTCCAAGCCCTCGCCGGTCTCGAACTGGATGTTTACGGGGAGCGCAACGCTGGCTATGCCAAACCGCCCACCCACCGGCAGCCGAGCAAGCAGATGCGTGGCGAGCCAAGTGCCAACCTCGGCTTGGAAATTCATCCCCGCTTCGGTCGCTTTTCCGCCCGCGTGTTTTCGGGGCGCTGCTTTAGGCTTCAGTTCACTCATGCTAAGGCCGTTCAGAAGGAGTTACGTCTTTTTAGCCACCACTCGTCCTTTTCCTATGGAGCTTGGGGGAGGACAAAAGCAGCTATGGGTTCGTGATGTAGATGGCAGTTTTGTGGGCTCTCAAATTCATATCGCAACTTCTTCTCCCAGCCCATAGCAGTCGTGCGTGACAGCTGCGGCTAATGCCCGCTCTCCGTCCTCGGGGGGCGACTTTGAGACCGAGGTCGCTGGATAAGGTGTTTGGGAGTTTCGTCCAATCATGGTCACCAAGCTCATTGCGCCATAAATCCAAGTGATGAACGAAAAGTTGCATTTTGGGGTTCGTCTGCTGGCCGGTATCGTGAGAGGAGCTTTGGTGCCCAGTCAGTCGCCGCAACAGAATACACCCCCCAGGCACATCGATGATTTTTCTACGACTTCGGTGGCTTACAAGGCGCGTGAGCTCTAGGTTGCGCAACCGTCGCACGTAAGGCTGTCACTATGACAGAGGGAGGCACCGGCTCGGTGCATGTGCAGCCATTCCTAGGGGCATTTGGGACGTAAGCGTAGCTTTGGCGTTCATGGAAGACTGCTGGTCATGTGCTCTTTGTCTGGGCTTTGGGCTACTCTGTCGACTTCTGGGTGGGTGGCGGCCTCTGATGCTTCGCATGGCAGGTTAATCTTTGGAGCGTTGTTCTTCCGGGACAATGCTCAGATCGGTGGTCGCAAGCATATGGATTGTTCCCTATATGTTCCAGTATGCCCAATTAAGCGATCATGTTCGGCTTGGAGCCCGCGATCGTGAGCTACACGGTGTCCTTTCTGCCATAGGAAGGCACGCGTGGACGATGCGCCAGCACGACTTGCAGCATCAGTCGCGGCGCTGTCACGCGCTCTGTCGGGGCTGCAGGCTCGGCTATTTTTTCTATCTATGCTGTTTTCGTCAATTTCGGGTAACCTCCTGTCAACGAAAACGATCTTTTGGTTTGTCTTGCTCTGACAAATCGCCCTTCATCGACAAGCATTTCCTCAATTTTTGCTGAATTCCGGGCGCTCGTTGACACTGGCAGACGCTATTTGTTTACGGCGTCAACCAACTGGATCGTAAACGGAATGGTTCGTTGCGCTGGCGCGATCAAACAAGTGGCTATGGTGTCACTCGTCTTTTCACCGACCTGGCCTTTCGCGGAGCCTTCTCTGGTGATCCAACGCGTCCCGGAGTGCCTGAACCGGCTCCAGGCTCGGTGGTGGCACCCCATCGAAACAAATTACCCGGAGCAGCTCGATCCAGCCTTTTTCAGCTTCAGTAAGCGGACCGTCCTGCGGCACGGCAAATCCTTCAAACATCCTGTGCGTCATTTGCCGAAGATCCCCCTCAGTGCCGTGCGTGACCTGGTGGTAATGCGGGGATCTGTGTCTTTCGAGGCGCTGCGGATTTCTTCGATCCAAGCGCGTTCGTTCGCACTGACCGGCGTGCCGAAGATTTCAACAATCGCGTTAGCGGCAGTGCTGCCGACGGCTTGGTCGAGGGCGAGGCGAAGCAAGAGCGCCGGATCACAGTCCAATGCGTGTGCCAGTGTTGGCACACGGTCGAGCGGCATCTTGGCACTCCCGGATCTAATCATAGAAAGCACGTTCGCGTTATGAAAACCTGCCTCGTGGGCAATCTCGGCTTGCGTCTTGGGTTTCAGCTGGAGGATGCGCGTCTGAACAAACTTCGCGAGTGCTGTGTCTTGGTGAGGTTTGGTCATGTTCTAGTCCTGTTGGTGTTTATCATGACCTATTTATAGCAGCGGATCAGGTGACAATGTCGCCTTAAATGATTGTTTTTAATGGGATATTACGGGAGTTATCGAGAAGGGGACGCCATGATTTGTGTCCAAAAGCAACTCGTCGGGACCAGTCGATGACAGTGACTCAGCAAAGTCTGCAAAAGCCACTTGACAAACAGTAACGGTAACTATATAAATAACGTTACCAAGAACGGAGTTAATCATGGTTTTGTCACCGGCAGAAAAGCAGAGTCGCTATCGCGAACGCCAGAAGACGTTGAAACAAGTTGCAAATCGCGTGGCGCAGAAACAGATCGACACGCTGTTCCCGGCAACCTTTCACGAGTTCTTCAACGACCACGGCGACAACACGACCTTTCACATAGCTTTCGATGCTATGGGTATGGATGCGCCAGAGTTCACGGATAATGCCGGTCCAAAATCAGTGTCGGGTCAGATCGAGATCGACAATGAAGAGTTTAACGTCAACCTAGGCTACACGGGTTCTCTAGGCCGCGCAGAGAACATGATTGAACAACTGATCGACGCGACTGTCAGCCTGTCTGGCATTGTGAACGACTTCAAGCGCGAGCAGATCACCGCGCGCCTGACCGAGATTGAGCTAGCAGACCTCACAGACCCAGCGAACCGCAAGGCAGCGATGGGGGAGGTTGTGCGGCTGAACAAGCTACTGGAACGGCTGTCAAAGCCTGCACGGTGGAACTTCCCACAGTGGAAGTTGAAGGGCGAATAGCCCTTAGATGAACCTGCCGGGTGGCTGAAACACCCGGCAGGGAAAAGTGAACGCAGACTATCAAATCAACATTCAGGCCCGCGGGCCATACAAGGAGAATACCATGACGAACGGCAAAACGGCAACTTCCAGCGTTGTTAATCTTGAAAGCGAGATGGCGCTCGCCCGCATTGCTGCGGGGTTGGATCGGCCCAATCTGCGTAAATATCATTTGCCCTTAGATGAAGAGGCATTTGTAGCTGATATGAAAGCTGCAGAGGCTGCAGGAAAACTTCATGAAATTCCTATTGGTGAGTTGGTATACTTGCCGAACGGCAAGAGTCTGAAGGACTCAACAGATGCAGAAATTCATACCTTTTTCATGTTTGAGCTGTTTTTGGCACTTGGGAAAGATATTGAGGCAGACTGGGAGCGACAGGATGCTGAGGTGGCAGCATGATGAACTAAACCAAAGTTGCGGGTGTAGGATAGCAATACCAATTCATGCCAAATGCATCGATCAACAAGGCTTGACGTGCTTTAAGCACAAAGTTTGGCAAGGTCATTTGCTGAGTCCGCTCGGTTGCTATGGCGAAGCGTTCACTAATCGCAGACGCCGAATGGCGGCATAGGCCGCCGTTGCCGCCGAATGGCGTTGCTCTGGCAGCAAATTCTTAGAGCCCGCCCGGTTGCATACCCGGCGGGCTTTTATTTTTGGAGCAACCACGCCCATTGCGCGCGGGTAAAGCAAGGGCGTCGCGGTCTCGCGACCCAGCAACCCGTCATTGCGAGATCGCGCTTGCTAGGGTGGCTCAGTTCCGTTCTGCCAAATGATTGTCCCGGCGAAAAGATCACGCGGTGCAAGTCTGTGTGGCGTCGTAGCCTAAAGGGATTCCTCAGTATCATCCTGATCCATAAATGCAGGGATCTCGAGCAGGAACGTTCCATCAACCATCATGCAGGCCTGAAACTTACTTTCATACTTAATTAGGTCCTCCAAGCGCCATCGGGTGGCCCCACGCCCAATGCGAACCGCAGCGGGGAACTCTCCATTGCGCTTCCATCGCCATATGCTGTCTACTGAGCAGTTGTAACGAGCAGCAACCTGTTCAACAGTGAGAAATGATGAGACGCCGGTGGAAGTAGTAATCATATTTAGTCCCAGCTAGGTGTGTGATCTTGAAGGCGTCCCACGCGCAGGAGGTCACTAGTGAGCGACAGAGCACAAAAGGTGTCGCGACAGTTTGTAGCCCATGTGTAGCCCAGATGAAGCAATCTCGGCAAGCCGACAAACTGCTTGAAAATTTTCTGCTAAATATTTCAATGAGATAAAGTGGTGCCCGGAGACGGAATTGAACCGCCGACACGCGGATTTTCAATCCGCTGCTCTACCAACTGAGCTATCCGGGCGCACTGGAAGGCGTCGCCTTGCTTGGTTGCGGGGTGATACGTTACGGGCGCGAGGCTGTCCAGAGGGTTTTGGCAGAAAAATGCATCCTTTTTGGTTCATTGTGGGCGGTATTTTGGATCGGTCAAATCCTCGGGGTTTTCATCGTCAATCGCTGCGGTCGGGATAGCGTAGCTGCCGGTAAGCCATTTTGCCAAATCAACATCTGCACAGCGTCGCGAGCAGAACGGCTTGTATTTCTCGTCGGATTTGCGGGCACAAATCGGGCATTTCATGTGAGTATCTCCGCCAGTGGCAGACGGTCGCGTTTGCGCGTGATCTCGTAGAGGCCGAGCGTGGTCCAGCCAGCCAGATTTACTTCGGATTCCGACTTAAAGGCGGCGCGGATCACCTGATCCAGTATAGCGCGGTCTTTCTTCGGCATTGGTGCAAAGTCGATCACCACCTGGCCGCCAAGTCCGCGCAGCCGCAACTGGCGTGGCAGTTCTCGGGCGGCGGCGATGTTGGCCTTCAAGGCGGAAGCCGGCGAGGTATCGTTGCCGGTATTCACATCCACCGCAATCAGGGCGCGGGTGGGTTCGATCATCATGTGGCCCTCATTCAAGGTCACGCGCGGGGTCAGCAGGGCGTCGATCATTTCCAGCACGTCGTGGTCGGCAAAACCGCCCTCGATCACCTCATCGGGTTCGGGGTCGGCCCAATCGCGCCAAGCGGTTTCATGCGCGCCTGCGCCCTCAACCAGCAATTCGGCATTGCCTATAGTATCGGCTAGAACGGCTTGCGCGAGTGCGCGCATTGCGGCGATGTCTTCGGCGATTTCGTCATCATTGGCATGCATGCAGGCCGAGCGCAGGATCAGGCCGAGGGCTTCATCAGCCCCTTTCATCGCGGCATTGGCCAAGGCGGTCAGATCGTCACGCAGCGGCTCATCTTTTATGCGGCGCGATACGTTCAGACCCGGCGCGCCCGGCGTCACGATGGCATAGCGCGATTTAAACAACAGGCGCGTGGTGACGGGATAGGCTTTGCCAGCCTCTGCTGGGCCAGTGATCTGCACCAGCAGTCGTTGGCCGGGGGCGATGCCTGCGGTTTGGCGCAGAAAGCCCGAACCTTCGGGGAGTTTCACGAACAGCCCGCCTTGGCCCTTCATCGGGCGATCCGCGATGGCGCGGTAGATTGCACCCGGCAGGGGGGCGTCGGTGATCGGGTCTATGGCCAGATCGTCCAACTGGCCGTCCACCACCAAAGCGGCGGCGGGGCGGTCTTTCAGGGTGTCGAGCAGGACGGTGCGGGTCATTGGCTTTTCCAGACGGGGTAGCCTGCGGCGGCAAGCAGGGCTGCGGTTTCAGCCAAGGGAAGGCCAACGATGCCGGTGAAGCTACCGGAAATCCACGGAATGAACGCGCCAGCAGCGCCTTGGATGGCGTAGGCTCCGGCTTTGCCCTGCCATTCCATTGAGGCGAGGTAGCTATTCAACTCGATGTCCGACAGGCGCTTCATCTTCACGGCGGAGACGCTTTCGCGGGTCCATATCTTGTCGCCGCGTTTGACGGCGATGGCGGTGATGACTTGGTGACGCCGCCCGCCGAGGTCAGTAAGGAACTTTGCGGCCTCGCCAGCATCAGCGGGCTTGCCGAGGATACGGCGGCCGAGGGCTACGGTGGTATCGGCGGTTAGGATGATGTCGTCAGGATCGGCGGCAATAGCTGCGGCTTTCTCGCGTGCGAGGCGGGCGCAATAGGGGCGGGGGAGTTCGCCGCGCTTTGGGTCTTCGTTGATGTCGGGGGGGAGGATGGCATCGGGGATGATGCCAAGCTGCGCCAGAAGTTCCTTCCGGCGCGGGCTGCCTGATCCGAGGATGAACCGCAACTTACTTGAAGCGGTAGTTGATGCGGCCTTTCGACAGATCGTAAGGGGTCATTTCGACCTGCACCTTATCGCCTGCCAGAACTCGGATGCGGTTTTTGCGCATCTTGCCTGCCATCACCGCGATCAATTCATGGCCGTTGTCGAGTTCAACCTTGAAAGTCGCGTTGGGCAGGAGTTCCTTCACGACACCGGGGAATTCGAGGATATCTTCCTTGGCCATGGTCTCTCCAATAGGATTTTACCCGCGGAAGCCGCAGGCATTGGCCGGGGATATGCGCTTGTTGGGCTGGATTTTCAAGGGCAAATCGGGGGGTATCTGTTGAGAAAAAAGATGCCTCCGGCGGGGATATTTTAGCGCAGAGGATGCGGCTGGGTCGGGGTGTCCACGTGTGGGCGGCTATTTTATCATTGTAATTCAATGGCTCGGTGACGTCGTTTAGACAATCTTAACTATTTGGATGGCTTGTGCGGCGCGGTCGGCTTGTTCCGGCCAATGATTGTGATTGAACACCGAGCCTTGTGCGCGCACGGTTTCAATCGCGGAAAGCTCGATTTCGGCAATGGCCCAGCCGGATTCATTCAGTGCCGTTTCAGCCAAAATCCCGGTTTCGGGGAAGCCTTTGTCGGCGGGGCCGTAGATCGCGGCGGCACCTACATTCTCGTCCACGGCGGGACAAAAATCGCACAGGCCGACGGTGGGGGCGTGCACGACGACGCATTGGCCTTCCAGCGCGCGGGCCATCGCGCCGACTTTGACACGGGTGTATCCGGCGAGGGTGTCGGTGCAGGACGGCACCAGTATGATCTGCGCGCCAGCCTCGATCAGCGCACGGGCGAGCAGGGGAAATTCGCTGTCATAGCAGATCAGCACGCCGATTTTGCCTATGGGCGTGTCGAAGATTTGCAGCGGGTTGCCTGCGACGACGTCCCAAGTTTCACGCTCAAACCTGGTCATCATTTGTTTATCTTGATGGCCGATGATGCCGCTTGGGCCGTAGAAAGTCGCGCGGTTGGTGGGGCGGGTATTGCCGAAATAGGGTGCCGACGCGCCGAGGATATAGAGGTTGTGCTTGGCTGCGAGTTCACAATGCAGGGCATCAACGGCAGGGCCACGACGGGCCACCTCGTGCAAGGCGGCCTCTAGGTTTTCCGAAATCGCGCGGCGGGCGGGCGAGGTCAGCTCCATGCTGCCATATTCCGGGAAAACCAATAGGTTGGCGCCCCCGGCCACGGCATCTTCGACCCATATGGTGAGCTTGGCGGTGTATTCTGCGAAATCGACAAGGGGGGAAAGCGGGTAGGCTGCTGCTGCGATTTTCATGGCGGGCCTTCGGTTTGGCGGGTTATCAACCAACCGTTGTGGGGTGCGATGCGGAGGCTAAGTGGGACGGGGTGAGCCTCAGCTTACAGTTTGCGCATCCAGAATTGTAGCGGTTTGGTAGACTCCTCACTGTCGCCGAGGTCTTTCCATGCGAATTCGGCGATGACGCCGGGAAGGGGCTCGTAACCTCGGCCTGCCCAAAACGCATCATTGCTACGGGCGTTTTCCGGCTTCAAAGCATGGTTTTCCGGGCGTTTGACCGAGCAGAAGGCGACGTGGCTGCGCTGCATCGCCCGGGCGTGATCTTCGCGCAGATCAATGAAGCGGTGGCCCAGACCGATGCCACGATATTCCGGCAGCAGCACCGATTCGGCACCGTAAAGGATGTTTTCCAGCGGGATGTTCAGGGCGCGGAATGGGGCGGAAAACGCCTCGGCATGATCTTCCATCAGGGTGGAAGTGGAAGCACCGACCAAGCGGCCTTGGTGAAACGCACCGACCAGAAGCGCGCCGGGATTGTCGCGGTAGGTTTTCAGGTAAGCCCGTTCGTAGTCGAGGTTTCCGTCGTAAAGGTATGGCCAGTCACGGAAAACTGCGATGCGCAGGGCGGCGACACCATCTAGGGCGGCCTCGAACGCGGGGCCAGTCAGGGCGCGGACGTCGATTTCGGCGGGGTTCATTTCGAGACCTGAGCGATCCAGTCGTTGAGGTTGTAAAACGTAGTGATCCGGCTGATTTTGCCGTCTTGCAGATCAAAGAACGATCCGGCGGGGAGGACATATTTCTGGCCTTTGGCCTCGGGCAAGCCGGGGTCGGTTTTCAGATATTCGCCGTGGACAACAAACTCCGCTGCGGCGCGGGTGCCTGCCTCGTTGACGAAAATCTCGATATCTTGCAGTTGCTCGCGGTAGGACACGCCCATATGCGCGCAGAACTCGGCGAACTTTTCAGCGCCCAAACGGATGCCAGCCTCGTTAACGCGATGTTCAATGCCATCGGTCACACAGGCGAGCATCGCGGCAGGATTTTCTGCGTTAAAGGCAGCATAATAGGCGGTGACGGTGTCGCGGGCGGTTTGGGTCATGGCGGCCTCATGCAAAATTTGGCGCATGGTGGCACGCTGGCGCGTGGCGGTCCAGACCGGGATCGGCAGGATTGGGTTGGTTTGCGACAGCAGTTGCCCGCTGTCGCAAAGGTTTCAGCGTGCTTACAGCGCGGCTTTGATGGTGGTGGCGATCGGCGTGGTGGGGCGGCCGATGAGCTTGGAAAGCGTGTGGCTTTCATCCAGCAGCGAACCGCGTGCGGCAGTGTCATCGCTGTCGGCGAGAATGTTGGCGAAGGCTTCGGGCAGGCCGAAACTTTGCAGGATACCAGCGTAGGTATCTTTCGGCAGGTTATTGAACGGGATGGTTTTGCCAGTTTGTTTTGAGACTTCGGCGGCGAAATCGGCCATCGTGTGCGGTGTGTCGCCCGCGAGTTCGTAGGTTTGGCCTGCGTGGGCGTCGTCCAAAGCGGTGACGGCGATGGCTTCGGCATAATCGGCACGGGCGGCGGAGGCGATGCGACCGTCGGCGGAAGCACCGATCAGCGCACCGTGTTCGACGGACGCTTTCAGCGATCCGGTGTAGTTTTCGGTATACCAGCCGTTGCGCAGAATAGTGGCAGGGATGCCGGAGGCGTTCAGCGCGGCCTCGGTGGCGATGTGATCTTTCGCCATGAGCATCGGCGAGGCGTCACCCTTCAGGATCGACGTGTAGATGATCCGCTTGACGCCAGCGGCTTTGGCAGCGGTGATCACCGCGCGGTGCTGACCTGCGCGGTCGTTGAAATCGTTCGAGGAAATCAACACGAGGGTATCGACGCCCTGCAGCCCGGGCGCAAGAGTGTCGGGCTTGGTATAGTCGAAAGCGCGGGCCGGGGTGTCGGTGACTTTCGCCGGATCCCGGACGAGAGCGATAACGTTGGCCTGCGGTGCGCGGGCTTTCAGGGCGGCAAGGGCGAGTTGGCCAAGCGCGCCAGTGGCGCCGGTAATTGCGATGGTCATGGTGTTCTCCTGTTGGTCGATGCGGCACAGATACACCTTTACTTACGAAAAGGAAGTACCTACATTTATGTTAGTGTGGAATGGCGCAGGGGTTGACTGGAATGAAAGTAGAAGTCTGTTTTGCGCCGAATGTGCTGGCAGCGGAATGCCCGTCGCGGGCGGTGCTGAAGCATTTGACCAGCCAATGGGGCGTGCTGGTGATGCTGGCGTTGCAGGATGGCACCTTGCGGTTTTCGGCGCTGCGCAGGCGGGTGGGCGGCGTGTCGGAACGGATGCTTTCACAGACTTTGCAGGCGTTGGAGGGTGACGGCTTGGTGCTGCGGGTGGCGCATCCGGTGGTGCCGCCGCATGTGGAATACTCGCTGACGGCATTGGGGCGGGGGGCGGCGGAACGAGTGGGGGCGCTTACGGGGTGGATTGAGGCGAATTTGGCGGAGATACAGGCGGCGCGGGTTGTGGCGTAGATTGGGGGTTTCACACCCCCAACTGACATTGGCTCTGAGCCAAAGTCACCTCCCCGGTGGGATACTTAAGTCAATGCGAAAGCTTTAGAAAAGTTTTAGGGGATCTGCGGTTCGGACGGCGGGCCGAAGCGGTCTAGGATGCGTGTTTTGATCTGGTCGCGGGCTTGGCGGTAGGCGGAAAGTTTGGCGTCGCGGCCTTCGCCCAAAGCGGTGGGGTCGATGATCGGCCAGTATTCGACCTCGAGATGATAGGATTTGGTTAGATTGAGCGCGGAGTGCTGGCTGGCAGATGATAGCGCGATGATCAGATCGAACTGGCCGAGATCGTCGCCGAGATTCTGCATTTGCTCAAATGAGCGGGTGCGGTGGCGCGACAACTCGATGCCCAGTTCTGCGCAAACGGCGATGGAAAAGCCATCCACCTCCATATCATTCTTCACGCCCGCCGACTGCACATAGGCGCGTTGGCCGTAGAATTTCTTCATCATCGCTTCGGCCATTGGCGAGCGGACAGCGTTGTGGTCACAGCAAAACAGCACCGATTGCGGAAATGCCATCATCAGCCCCAGTGCAACACGCAAATCAGGGTGAACAGGCGGCGGGCGGTGTCGATATCGACCTCGGCTTTGCCCTCGAGCCGTTCCTGCAACACCCGCGCGCCTTCGTTGTGGATGCCGCGCCGCGCCATGTCGATGGCTTCGATCTGGGAGGGGGGCAGGCGTTTGACGGCCTCAAAGTAGCTTTCGCAGATTTGGAAGTAGTCTTTCACCACTTGCCGGAACGGGCCGAGTGAGAGATGGAATTCGCCAACCTTTTCGGTGGCTTCGGTGGCGATGTCAAATACCAGCCGGCCCTCGCGGATGGCTAGGCCCAGACGGTAGGGGCCGGGCAGCAAGGTGCGGTCGTCGCGGGCGGGCAGGGCAAACGTATTATCTTCCAAAAGATCGAAGATCGCCACATTGCGCTCTTGCTCAATGGTCGGCGTGACGCGGGCGAGGCCCTTTTCGTCGATATCAATGGCGCAGATGCGGTTGGTCATGCCGCCCCCCGGTTCAACCGATCCAACCTCGCGCGCACCGAAAGCCCGTGCGCTTGTAGGCTTTCTGAGATTGCCAGTCGTTCGGCAGCAGGGCCGATTTGAGCCAGCGCCTCGGGGGTCATTTTCGCCAAAGTGGTCCGCTTCACAAAATCCATCACACTCAATCCCGAAGAAAACCGTGCCGAGCGGGCGGTGGGCAACACATGGTTCGGCCCGCCAACGTAATCGCCGATCGCTTCCGGTGTCCATGCCCCCAAGAAAATCGCGCCGGCATGGGTGATTTCGAGTGACATGGCGTCGGGATCGGCCGTGCACAGTTCCAAATGTTCAGGGGCTACGCGGTTCGACAGTTGGGCGGCCTCGTGCAGATCGCGGGTGATTATTATCGCGCCATTATCCAGCCACGACGCGCCCGCGATCTCGCGACGTTCCAAGGTTTCAAGGCGCTTTTCCACCGCAGCGGCAACCGCTTGGCCAAAGCCTGCATCGTCGGTGATCAGGATGGATTGCGCAGAAATGTCATGCTCGGCTTGGCTGAGCAGGTCGAGCGCGATCCAGTCGGGGTCATTGTCGCGATCTGCGATCACCAGAATCTCCGAGGGTCCGGCGATCATGTCGATGCCAACCCGGCCAAACACCCGGCGCTTGGCGGCCGCCACATAGGCGTTGCCCGGCCCGGTGATCTTATCGACCGCAGCAATGGTTTGGGTGCCATAGGCCAATGCTGCAACCGCCTGCGCGCCGCCGATGCGGTAGATGGTGTCAACGCCTGCAATGCGCGCCGCCAGCAACACCAGCGGGTTCACAATGCCGCCGGGAGTGGGGCAGGTGATCACCAGCCGCTGCACGCCTGCGACTTTGGCGGGGATGGCGTTCATCAGCACCGAGGACGGATAAGACGCGGTGCCGCCGGGAACATAGAGGCCAGCCGCCGAAACTGGCGTCCAGCGCCAACCCAAAGTGGCGCCTGCGCTGTCGGTCCACATCTCATCCTGTGGCATTTGGCGGGAGTGGTAGGCACGGATGCGATCTGCGGCCAGTTCGAGTGCTTCGCGATCCTCGGGCGAGACCTTCGCACATTCGGCTTCGATCTCGGCCGGAGTGAAGGCGAGGGTTGCGGCGGTCAGCGTCAGGCGGTCGAATTTGGCCGTTAGCTCCAGCACGGCAGCATCGCCGCGCGCCCGCACATCGGCGATGATGCCCGCAACTGCCTGATCAACGTCCTCGGCCTCTTCGCGCTTCATGCCGAGCAGAGCGGCGAAGCGGGCCTCAAAATCGGCGTCGGTGGTGGTGAGGAAGGTTGGCATGTGGGCCTCCGGCAATTGCTGCGCTTGCATAGCGGTTGGGGCAGGGTGCTGCAACAAAAACGCGGAGTGACTTTTGTGTAGGGCACCCACCGCGCTTAAGCGCTAAAGAGGCTTGCGGCGTATGCCGCTCCACGAGATCAGACCAACAGTCGTTTTAGCCGCCGAAATGTGAGAACCGATAGGGCGAGGTGCCGTATTTCTTGCGGAAACTTTTGGAGAAATGCGAGGTGGAGGCATAGCCGCAGGCCACCGCCACTTCAGTCACCTTCATGTCGGTTTCGGCCAGCAAGGACCTCCCGCGCGCCAGCCGCAGATCGTTCATATAGCGGACCGGGGTGATGTTCAAGTAACGGTTGAACAGCCGCTCAATCTGGCGGCGTGACAGCGACAGGTGCGCGGCGCAGGCATCAAGGTCGAAATCCTCCTCGATATGCGCTTCGAGATAGGCCGCCGCTTGCAGCAATTTATCATGCCTCGTGCCAAGGCGGGCGGCGAGCGAGGTGGTTTGCAGATCTTCTTCCTGCCTGCGCTGGGTCAAGAGGCACATGTTCATCACCTCTTGCCCCAAGGCGGGGCCGAAGCGGTCGTTGATCAGTTTCAGCATCAGATCGGCGGCGGCAACACCGCCAGCGCAGGTCATAACCCGGTCATCAATGCAGAACACTTGGCGGGCGGGCAGCAGGTCGGGATGGTTTTCGGCAAAGGCGTCGATATTGTCCCAATGCATCGTAAAGCGATGGCCCTTCAGGATGCCCGCTTGCGCCAAAGCATAGGCGCCGGTGCACAGACCGCCGACCACGCGGCCGCGCCGCCACAAGGACCGCAGCCAATCGCCCAAGGCTTGACTGGCTTTGCCTTCCGGTTCCACCCCCGAACAGACCAGCACGATGCCTTCCGGTTTCGCCATGCTCCACGCGCCATCGACCATGATCGGCACGCCGTTGGAGCAAGCCACGGGTGCGCCATCATCCGATAGCACCTGCCAGCGAAACAAAACCTGCTGCGCCAGTTGGTTCGCCATCCGCAAAGGTTCGATTGCCGAGGAAAACGCCAGCATGGTGAACTTTGGTAGCAGCACGAAGGCGACGTCCAGCGGCTCGGGCGGGCGGGCCAGCGTTACATGCGCCGAGCCTTTGGCAACATATTTCTGTGCATCAGACATCGCGGCCCCCTCTGGGGCGAGTATAGCAGAGCGGGCCGCGGGCTGCATCAGGTTCGGATGCCTGCGAAGCGTTGCTGCCAGTCGGCGCGTTCTTCGTCGGTGATCTTGCGGAACAGGTTATCCGGCACGGTAAAGGCGTGGCCAGCGGGCAGTTTGGACATGGCTGCCGCAATATCATCCGGCCATGTCCAATCGTCTGAGCCCATCGCGGCCATCATCGCGGCGGCGGCATCAGGGATGAACGGTGCCGAAAGGATGGCGTAGACGCGGATCAGGTTGAGCGAAAGGCGGATCATTGCCTGCGCGCGTTCGGGGTCGGTTTTAACTACGGTCCAAGGGGCTGCGGCTTGCAGATATTCGTTGCCGATCACCCAGATCGCGCGGAGTTCGGCGGATGCCTTGCGCACCTCCATCGACTCCATGCAGGCGGAATAGTCTTTGATGCGTTGCCCGAGTTCTTCGATCAGGCGCGCCTCTTGTTCGCCGAATTCTCCTGCGGAGGGGACGTGCGCGCTGAATTTCGCGACGCAGAACTTGGTGACGCGGGAGACGAGGTTGCCCAGAACATCGGCGAGGTCTTTGTTCACCGAGACTTGGAAGTTTTCCCATGTGAATTCGGAATCCGCTGACTCCGGGGCGTGGGATAGCAGCCACCAGCGCCAGTAATCCGATGGCAGGATCGACAGAGCCTGATCCATGAACACGCCGCGCCCGCGTGAGGTGCTGAACTGGCCACCGTCGTAGTTCAGGTAATTGAACGATTTTAGGTAATCGACCAGCTTCCACGGCTCACCCGAACCGAGGATCGTCGCGGGGAAGCTAAGCGTATGGAACGGCACGTTGTCTTTGCCCATGAACTGATAATAGGTGACGTCTGCCGCGCCCATATCGGTGCGCCACCAGCGTTGCCACGCGGCATCCGGCAAGCCTTGGGCATCGGCCCATTCAGCGGTGCAGGCGATGTATTCGATCGGGGCGTCGAACCAGACGTAGAACACTTTGCCCTCCATCCCCGGCCAGATTTGATCGCCCTTTTTCACCGGGATACCCCAGTGCAAATCACGGGTGATGCCACGATCTTGCAAGCCGTCGCCGTCGTTCAGCCATTTCTTCGCAATCGAAGTGGTCAGGATCGGCCAGTCTTTTTTGCTGTCGATCCAAGCCTCTAGCTTATCGCGCAAGGACCGCTGCATCAGGTAAAGGTGCTTCGTGCTGCGGACCTCAAGGTTGGTGGAGCCGGAAATCGTTGAATGCGGGTTGATCAGATCGGTGGGGTCGAGTTGCTTGGTGCAGTTGTCGCACTGATCGCCACGGGCCGATCCGTAGCCGCAATTCGGGCAGGTGCCTTCGATATAACGGTCGGGCAGGAAGCGGCCGTCATCGATGGAATAGATCTGTGACTCCTCAACCTCGCGGATCAAGCCGGCCTCGGCGAGTTTTCCGGCGAAATGCTGGGTCAGATGATGGTTGCGCTGCGATGAAGACCGCCCGAAATGATCAAATGACAGCCGGAAGCCGCGTGCGATCTCGGCCTGAACGTCGTGCATTTCGGCGCAATATTCGGCGACAGGCTTGCCTGCTTTGGCGGCTGCAAGCTCGGCTGGCGTGCCGTGCTCATCCGTGGCGCAGATGAACATCACCTCATGGCCGCGCGCGCGGTTGTAGCGCGCGAACAGGTCGGCGGGCAGTTGGCTGCCCACCAGATTGCCCAAGTGCTTGATGCCGTTGATATAAGGAATGGCGGAGGTGATCAGAATCCGTGCCATGCAATGCCCTTTCCCGTCAGTTGCGCCTCGTTTAACGCAAGCCGGGGGTAAGGGCTAGACAGGGTTAAGCCCAGAGGGGGATTATAAGCCCTTTGTGATGCGCCGCAGTGTGCCATCGCCTTTCAAGCCGCGCAAAACCGCCCCCGCGATATGCAAAGCCAGCAGCGCCATCAGCACTTTCGTCAATATGCCGTGGATCGCAAAGCCAGTATTCTCCCACGCCTCGGATACCGGGGCGATGGGCGGCAGAATGATTTGCCCGAAGATCACCACATCGAGCCCGGTCGCGGAACTGGCGATCCAACCCGAAAGCGGGATCGCCAGCATCAGCGCGTAAAGCGCCAGATGCGTGGCGCGGGCGACGCGATTTTGCCAAGCAACTGGCGACCCGAGCGAGGCAGGGGCTGGGCTGATACGATGCCAAATCAACCGCACCAGCGCGAGGCTAAGGGTGATAATGCCAAGCGTTTTGTGCTGCCCATACAGCCAAAGCGTCGATAAACCCGGCTGGATTGAGGTCAACACCGTGCCCAAAACCAGCAGTGTCAGGATCAGCGCCGCCATGCTCCAATGCAGCAGGCGAGAGGTCAGGCCGAACCGGGTTGCGGTGTTGCGCCACATCTATTCACTGCGCGCGATGCGGGCCAAAATATCCAAGCGCACCTGATCGCCGACCATATCCGACCAGCCGACCGCGCCAAAATCCGACCGGTTCAGCGCCCCGGTCAGCCGGATCGTCAGATGGCTAAGATCGCCCGCTTCGTGTCCCTTCTGCCGCCAGATCATCGCCTGCATCACCATCGGCTTGGTGACGCCGCGAATGGTGACGCGGCCGCTGACTTCCGCCCCTTCACCCTTTGATTTCACGGACGTGCTTTCAAAGCTGATCTGCGGAAAGTCTCTTGAATCCAGTACCTTCGGCCCCTTCATCGCTTGGGCTGCAAACGGAAAAGACGCATCGGCATGGGCTACATCCAGCGTTACCGCAACTCGGCTGGCACTGACATTCTGAAAATCCAACGTCAGATCGGCGCGGCTGATCGGCATTTGCCCGGTGATCTTATCGCTGCCAAAATCAGTCTCAAACCCGACCACCGAACTGGCGGGTTGCAGGGTATAATTCGCCGGACTGGCCAGTGCACAATTTGCCAGTGCAAGGCTGGCAAGTGCAACGCTGGCGTTTAACACCAAGACCAATAGCGGGATACGCATGAGAACCTCCCAGTTTCTGCCAGATTAGCACCGAAGCAGGTGCCTTTGCAGCAAATTGCGCGCGATAGGACTTCAGTCTGATCGCGTTCACAGCGTCGTAGGGGGCTATCGCAGGGGCTTTCCTTGTGCGTGGCCTCCGCTTAGGTTGATGGCAAAACAGGAGCGCATAATGCAGCAGGTGAAGTTGGGCCAGACCGGGCTTTCGGTCTCAGAGATTTGCTTGGGCTCGATGACCTGGGGCAGCCAGAATTCCGAAGCCGACGGCCATGCGCAGATGGACATGGCGCTTGGGCGCGGCGTGAACTTCTGGGATACCGCCGAGATGTATCCGGTCAATCCGGTGCGTGCCGAAACTGTCGGGCGCACCGAAGAAATCATCGGCACATGGCTTGCGGCGCGGGGCGGGCGTGACGGTTTAGTGCTGGCAACCAAGGTCACGGGTGAGGGTCAGGACGCCGTGCGTGGCGGTGCGCCGCTGACAGGCGCTGTAATGCGCACAGCGGTCGAGGATTCACTTCGGCGGCTGCAAACCGACTACATTGACCTCTATCAACTGCACTGGCCCAATCGCGCCTCCTATCACTTCCGCGATATATGGCACTTCGATCCGCGCGGCGGTAGCAAGGCGAGCATCGAAGCGCATATGATTGATATCCTTGAAGTATCGGATAAACTGATCGCCGAAGGCAAGATTTGTAATATTGCACTTTCCATTGAATCGGTTTGGGGGGCGGGGCGTTGGTTGGCGCTGGCGGAGAAGCATGGACTGCCGAGGATGGCAACGGTACAGAACGAATATTCCCTGCTGTGCCGCCAGTTTGACAGCGATTGGGCAGAGCTTTCGGCGCTGGAAGATATGCCGCTGCTGGCGTTTTCTCCGCTGGCGACTGGATTGCTCACGGGCAAGTATGCGGGAGATGTGATCCCCGATGGATCGCGACGGGTGTTCAATCCGACGCTGTCGGGGCGCGTGACGCCGCAAGTTTTCCCAGCGGTTGCGGCTTATCTGGGCATTGCTGCACGGCACGGGCTTAACCCGGCGCAGATGGCGATTGCGTTCTGCAGGGCGCGGCCGTTCCCTTGCATACCGATCATTGGTGCCACCGATCTAACCCAACTTGAGATCGCGCTCGGAGCTGTCGATGTGGCGCTGGAGCCCGAGGTTTTGGCCGAAATCGATGCCGCTCATCGCGCGCATCCGATGCCGTATTAGTTCCGTGCGGTCATGGATTTTGGCGCTGCTTTTGGCGGGCTGCACGTTGGGCGCTGGCAAGCTCGCAAGCCCTGCCGATAGTGCAAATCCGATCACTGGTGATGCGATTGCGGTGACATCGCTGGACGCGCCAGCGGGTAAGCTTGCCGGCGGTGGTCTGAAGCCCGCTGTTGTTGTGGGAGACCCGGCGAAAGCTGATGCGGTGAAGGCTGATGTGGTTACGGCTGGTCCGAGCAAAGCAGAACCCGCGATAGCCGTTGAGGCGCCGATGACGGAAGCGCCCTTGGCGGTGCTTTCGCCCGAGGAATTGGCCTGCGCCAAGAAGGGTGGGCAATGGACGGTCGCCGGCAAGGCCAGAGGCATGTCTTGCGTTAGCATGATGCGTGATGCCGGGAAATCCTGCCGCAGGCAAAGCGATTGCGAGGGAAGTTGTCTCGCGAGGTCAAACACTTGCGCGCCGATAGCGCCGCTGTTTGGGTGTAATGAAATTTTGCAGGATAATGGCGCGATGGTGACCTTATGTATCGACTGATTTTAGTGCTGCTGCTGAGCGCCTGCGCCGCTGCTCCGACCCAAGTGGCCGTTGGGCGGTATCGCGCGCCGGATGCGCCGATGTATTCCAACGCCGTAATGGATCACAACCGTCTGGTCGGGCAATGGAGCCAAGTGGCGGCGTTTGGCGGCGAGGCGTGCAAGCCGGGGTCTGCCGAGATTTCGAAGTCGGGGGCGGGATTGCAGATCCTCTACCGCTTATGCGAATCCGGCGTGGAGATGGCCGGGGCCGGGCCAATGCCCGCCGAGAATGTCGGGCGTTTTAACGTGCCGGGGCAGCCCGGGCCGTGGTGGGTGTTGTGGGCAGATGCCGATTATCGCACGCTGGTGATTGGCAGTCCGAATGGGCGACTGGGGTTTATCCTGAACCGGGGGCCGTTTCCGCCGGATCGGCTGAAGGCGGCACGGGATATTCTCGAATGGAACGGCTACGATACGCGGCGGTTGGTGGTTTATTAGCGCCCCTGTCTAGACCATCGCGCGCTGCAAACGGGCCAGATGATCGCGCACTCCACGCGCACCAAATGGGGCGGCGCGCACCAAACCGTCGAAGTGCTGCAAAATCGCCTGCACACGCGCGGGGTCGCGGAAAACGATGTATTGTTGGCCGAGATAAACTGCCGCCAGATGCGGGCCGAACACCGTGACCGGGCTGGAATACACCTGATGCGCGTCGAACAAGTACAGCCGCAACGACGGGTAAAGCGTGTCACACACCGTGATCATATGATCCATCTGATCTTGACGCGCAGACAATGTAAGGCCGGACCAATAGCCCAACCCACTGGCAAAGTTAGATATTTCATGCAGAGGCATGGCAATCTCATAATCTGACTGCGTGGTTTTCATCCAGTCCAGCTGATCTTGGAATGCCGATATCGCTTGGTCTGAAGACCGCCCGAGATAATCGGCATACTCCCAAGCCACCACTTCGGGCGTCTTCAGCATATCGGGCAAGCTCGCGGGAACATGGCGGATCTTGTAGCCCGCCGCCGCGTGGTGCCAGCCGATCAGCTGTTGGTCAAACAACGCGCGCGGCGCTTCGATCAGCGTGACCGAGGCTGCAAGCAACTCGGCCACCGGCTCGGGGCGCTCTGCGAGGCCCAGCAACCAATCGCATGAGACGCCTAAAGCCGTGGCGCAATCGGCGGCAAGTTGCGCGTTCGGCAGTCTTGTGCCGGGCGAAAGCAATGCGGAGACGGTGGAGCGATCAACCCCGGTTGCGCGAGCAAGCGCGGCTTGGCTGGTGGCCCGCAACGTCATCGCTTGAGCCAATCTCTCACGGAACAGCGGTGCACGGTCACGCTTGTCGATAAAACCCTGCATTTGTTTTTTAATGTCCCCAATGGTGACGTTATGGTGCATATCCTCGGAGTTCCGCGATGGTTTGGCAAGTGCTACGCTATAATCATCGGTTTTTAAGAGGAAAATTATGCGGCACGCCCGTGGTTTCGAATGGCCGACGCTTCTGATCTTGCTGGCAACCTATGCTGCGTGGGGTTTTGGCAGTTGGCTTTGGGGCAGCACGGCTATTTTATCAATATTGCTGACAGGGATCGCCATCGCGCAATTTTCGTCATTGCAGCATGAGGTGCTGCACGGCCATCCTTTCCGGGCACAATGGTTGAATGAGGCGCTGGTGTTTCCCGCCCTCTCGCCGTTCGTGCCGTATTTGCGCTTCAAAGATTTGCATTTGCAGCATCACTTTGATCCGTCTCTGACCGATCCTTACGATGATCCTGAATCAAACTTCATGGAACCTGCGGCTTGGGTGAAAACGCCCTGGATAATGCAGCGATTGTTGCGTTGGAATAACACGCTGGCGGGGCGGGTTTTGCTTGGGCCGGCGCTAGGTACCTGGATTTTCCTGCGCGATGAATTGGTGCAGTTGCGGGCCGGCAATGGTCGGGTGATTGTGGCGTGGGGCCTGCATTTTCTGGGGCTGGTGCCGCTGCTGCTGTGGCTGCAATGGGTGGGGATGCCGATCTGGGTCTATTTGCTCGCAGTGTATCTTGGCACCGGATTGTTGAAAATTCGCACCTATCTAGAGCATCGCGCCCATCACGCTTTTCGCGCTCGCACGGTGGTGATCGAAGATCGTGGACCTCTCAGCTATCTGTTTTTGAATAACAATTTTCACGTTGTGCATCACATGCACCCTGCCGTGCCGTGGTATGAGCTGCCTGCACTTTATGCCAGCCGGCGGGCGCATTATCTACGTCGCAACGAGTCATACGTCTATCGCAACTACGCCGAAGTGTTCCGGCGCTATTTGCTGACCGCCAAAGACCCGGTGCCGCATCCGGTTTGGCCGGTGCAGAGCGTTGACACAGGTCACAGCGACAAAGGTTTTCAGCCCTAGCGTCGAACAGGCGTCAATCTGAGCCGTGCTGCAGCACCTCCGCGGCCAGAATCGCCCAAGAAGGGATTCGCAATCGGGCATTTCTGCTGGCCTTTGTGATTCGTTTTGGCTAGGCTGACATTCAGATCGGGATAACCCGGCAATATCGGGGAAACCCGTTATCGGCAGAGCAGACGGCAAACACAGGCGGATTTTCCATGACTGAGATGGTCTATGGCTCGATGCCCAGCAGGGTATCGGAACCGGTGATTCCCCGCTGGTGGCGGACGATTGATAAGTGGACGCTGACGGCGGTGTTGGTGCTGTTCGCAATTGGCTTGCTGCTGGGGCTTGCGGCCTCGGTGCCGCTGGCCGAGCGGAACGGGTTGGACCCTTACTATTATGTCACGCGCCAGGCGTTTTTCGGCGGCATGGCCTTGGCTGCGATTTTCGGCGTGTCGATGTTGTCACCCGCGATGGTGCGGCGTCTGGGCGTGCTCGGCTTTGCGATTTCGTTTTTTGCGCTGATGATGCTGCCGATGTTTGGCACTGACTTTGGCAAGGGGGCGGTGCGCTGGTTCAGCTTTGGTTTTGCCTCGGTGCAGCCGTCGGAGTTTCTGAAGCCCGGTTTTATGATCGTGATCGCCTGGCTGACGGCCTCTGGCCAAGACATCAACGGCCCACCGGGTAAGTTTCTATCCTTCGCGCTGACCGTCACGGTGGTGCTGTTTCTGGCGTTCCAGCCGGATTTTGGCCAAGCCATGTTGGTGCTGTTTGGCTGGGGCGTGATCTATTTCGTCTCGGGCGCGCCGATGATCTTGATCGTGACCATGATGGCGCTGACTGGTGCCGGCGGCTTTGCGGCTTACCACGGCTCGGAGCACTTTGCGCGGCGGATTGATGGCTTTTTGACCTCTGACGTCGATCCGCGCAGCCAGATGGGCTATGCGACCAGCGCCATTCAAGAGGGCGGTTTCTTTGGCGTCGGCGTGGGTGAGGGTCAGGTCAAATGGACATTGCCCGACGCGCATACCGACTTCATTATCGCGGTGGCTGCCGAGGAATACGGTCTGGTTCTGGTGCTGATTATCATCGCGCTTTACGCGGTGGTGGTGGTGCGCAGTCTGGTGCGGCTGACGCGAGAGCGTGATCCGTTCACCCGTTTGGCGGGCACCGGTTTGGCGTGTATCTTTGGCGTGCAAGCGATGATCAATATGGGGGTGGCGGTGCGCTTGCTGCCCGCCAAGGGGATGACTTTGCCGTTCGTGTCTTATGGCGGCTCGTCAGTGATTGCGGCGGGGATTACCGTGGGGATGCTGCTTGCGATGACGCGCACGCGTCCGCAGGGGCAAATGTCTGATATCTTCAAGCGGGGGCGCTGATGCCGCTGCTTTTGATCGCAGCGGGCGGCACGGGCGGGCATATGTTTCCCGCTCAAGCCTTGGCCGAGGCGATGATTGCAAAGGGCTGGCGGGTTAAATTATCCACCGATGCGCGTGGGGCGCGTTACGCCGGGGGCTTTCCGCAAGCTGTTGAAGTTGTGCAGCTTTCGTCGGCGACCTTCGCGCGTGGCGGGCTGGGGGCGAAGCTGGCGGTGCCGTTTCGAATTGCGGGCGGAGTATTGTCGGCGGTGATGTCGTCCTTGCGCGACAAGCCCGATGTTGTGGTGGGCTTTGGCGGTTATCCCTCCATTCCTGCGCTGGTGGCGGCTTGGGTTTTGCGCCGTCCTCGGATGATCCACGAACAAAACGGCGTGTTGGGGCGGGTAAATACGGTGTTCGCGCGCCGGGTTGATAAGGTGGCTTGCGGCACTTGGCCGACGGCTTTGCCCAGCGGCGTTGAGGGTATCCATACCGGAAACCCGGTGCGGGCGTCGGTGTTGGAGCGGGCAAGTTCGGGCTATATCGCGCCGGGCGATTATCCGATGGAGCTGTTGGTGATCGGTGGAAGCCAAGGCGCACGGATCTTGTCGCAAGTGGTGCCAGCGGCGCTCGCGGCTTTGCCGGAAGCTTTGCGGGGCCATCTGCGGGTCGCACATCAGGCGCGGGCCGAAGATTTGGCGGCGGTGGTGCAAGCTTACGCCGACGCGGGCGTGCAAGCCGAGGTGGAGCCGTTCTTCACCGACATTCCGCGCAGGCTGTCAGAGGCTCAACTGGTGATCTCGCGCGCCGGGGCGTCGTCGGTTGCGGATATCTCGGTGATCGGGCGGCCTTCGATCCTGATCCCGTTTGCGGCTGCCACGGGTGATCATCAAACCGCCAACGCGCGCGGGCTTGTTGATGCGGGGGCTGCGGTGCTGATTGCCGAGGATCGGCTTGACGCCGCCTTCCTTTGCACGCAGATCGTGGCAATTCTGGGCAATCCGCCAGCGGCGGCAGATATGGCGCGCAAAGCGCAAAAGCAGGGCAGGCCGGACGCTACCGAGCGGCTGGTGGCTTTGGTTGAGGGGCTGGCAGGTTAAGCCCGCTCGGGTTAAGGCCGGGGTAAATTAAACGCCGGGCAGGCAGGAGATTGCGATGAACGCGACAAAACTTCCGTTGGAACTGGGGCCGATCCATTTTGTGGGTATCGGCGGCATTGGCATGTCTGGCATCGCGGAAGTGCTGATGACGCAAGGCTTTAGGGTGCAGGGCTCGGATGCGAAGGCATCGAAAATCACCGATCGGCTGGTAAGTTTGGGCGCTACGTTCTTTGAGGGCCAAGCGGCGAGCAATATCGGCGAAGCGGCGGTCGTGGTGATTTCTTCCGCGATCAAAAAGGGCAATCCTGAGTTAGAGGAAGCCCGTCTGCGTGGCCTTCCGGTGGTGCGGCGGGCGGAAATGCTCGCGGAACTGATGCGGTTGCGTTCTAACATCGCCATCGCTGGCACGCATGGCAAAACCACCACCACGACGATGGTCGCGACTTTGCTGGATAAGGGCGGCTTTGATCCGACCGTGATTAACGGCGGCGTGATCCATGCTTATGGCTCTAACGCGCGGGCGGGTGAGGGTGAGTGGATGGTGGTTGAGGCGGACGAATCCGATGGCTCGTTCAACCGTTTGCCTGCGACAATCGCTATCGTCACCAACATCGACCCTGAGCATATGGAGCATTGGGGCACCTTCGACGCGCTGCGCAAAGGTTTCTACGATTTCGTCAGCAATATCCCATTCTACGGGCTGGCGGTGTGCTGCACCGATCACCCCGAAGTGCAGGCACTGGTGGGCCGCATCACCGACCGTCGTGTGGTGACGTTTGGCTTTAACGCTCAAGCCGATGTGCGGGCGATCAACCTGACTTACGAGGCGGGCGTGGCGCATTTTGACGTGGCGTTGCAGGGCGAAGGCCCGGACGAAAACGGTCAGGCCGTGGTGATTGAAGGCTGCGTGCTGCCAATGCCGGGAGATCACAACGTATCGAACGCTCTGTCAGCCATCGCCGTGGCGCGGCATCTCGGCATGAAGAAAGACGAAATCCGTGAGGCTTTGGCGGGTTTTGCAGGCGTCAATCGCCGCTTCACCAAGGTTGCCGAAGTTGGCGGCGTTACCATCATCGACGATTACGGCCACCACCCGGTTGAAATCGCCGCTGTGCTGAAAGCTGCGCGTCAGGCCACCAAAGGCCGGGTTATCGCCGTGCATCAGCCGCACCGCTATTCGCGTCTGCACAATCTGTTTGAGGACTTCTGCACCTGTTTCAACGAGGCCGATGTGGTCGGCATCGCTGACGTTTACGCCGCTGGCGAAGACCCTATCCCCGGCGCATCCCGCGATGATCTGGTCGCTGGTTTGATCGCGCACGGCCACCGCCATGCCCGCGCTGTGATGGATGAGGCTGATCTGACACGGCTTTTCCGCGAGCAAGCCCGCCCCGGTGATCTGTTTGTCTGCCTTGGCGCAGGCTCTATCTCGGCTTGGGCCAACGGCTTGCCCGCGCGCCTGTTGGAGAAAGCCGCATGAGCCTGCCGCTGATCCTGGGCTGTCTTTGGGTGATTGCCGCCACCATTACCGCGATGCTGCCGATGCGGCATCAGATGGTGCCGGGAATGACTCTGCTGGTGCTCGCCCCGGTGCTTTTGCTGTGGATCGGCATGACGCATGGCTGGCTGTGGGTCGCGATTGGATTGTTTGCTTTCGTGTCGATGTTCCGCCGTCCGCTGATGTATTTCGCCCGTCGTGGGCTTGGATTGCCAGTCGAATTGCCGCCGGACCTGCGCAAATGATCTCGCTGGTCGCAGGGCTGATCTGGCTTGTCGCGGCCAATCTGATCGGCATGTTGCCCAGCAAAGATTACCACTGGCGCAACGCCTACCGCCTGATCGTCGTCGGCGTGCCGCTGCTGATCTGGCTGATGTATGAGAACGGCCCGTGGTGGGGTCTGGCGTTTATAATCGCGGCCGGATCAGTGCTGCGCTGGCCGCTGCTTTATCTTTGGCGGTGGGTGAGAGCGCGGGTTGGGGCTTGAGGCTTGCCGCAAAACATCTGAAAAGATCGCCATGACACAAAATCTTCCCGCCGTGCGCGGCACTCTGACAGCACATCGCCCCCTCGCAGATCTGACTTGGCTCCGCGTCGGCGGCCCCGCCGATTGGCTGTTTCAGCCTGCGGATGAGGCGGATCTGTGTGATTTCCTCGCCGCGCTCGACCCCGCCATCCCGGTGTTTCCGATGGGCGTTGGCAGCAATTTGATCGTGCGCGATGGTGGTCTACGTGGGGTCGTGATCCGATTGGGGCGGGGGTTCAATACGATCACTTGCGACGGCACAGTGACGGCGGGCGCTGCGTCTTTGGATGCGCATGTGGCGCGCAAGGCTGCCGAGGCGGGGCTCGATCTGACTTTCCTGCGCACCATTCCGGGCAGCATTGGCGGTGCTGTCCGCATGAACGCGGGCTGCTATGGGTCTTATGTCGCCGATCATTTGATCTCGGCGCGCTGTGTTGCCCGTAGCGGCGAAATTGTAGAACTCCCCGCCGCTGATCTGCATCTCGCCTATCGTCAAAGCCAGTTGCCCGAGGGCTGCGTTATCGTCTCCGCCACCTTCCGCGCCGATCCCGGTGATCCTGCTACACTCGAAGCCCGGATGACCGACCAAATCGCCAAACGCGATGCCAGCCAGCCGACGAAAGACCGCTCGGCGGGCTCTACCTTCCGCAATCCGATTGGCCATTCGAGCACTGGCCGCGCCGACGACAGCCAAGAGCTGAAGGCGTGGAAAGTCATCGACGATGCGGGGATGCGCGGCTTTACGCTTGGCGGTGCCCAAATGTCGCCGATGCATTCGAATTTCCTGATCAATACAGGGGGTGCGAGCGCCGCCGACCTAGAAGATTTAGGTGAGGAAGTGCGAAAAAGAGTTTTCCAACAGAGCGGTATCACGCTAGAGTGGGAAATTATGCGGGTCGGTCAACGAAACGCTTAAATAACAATATCATGGACCAACAAAGGTCTGGATGAGGCAGTAGATGGCGGGCGGCTTAACAAAAGCGGCTTCCAAAGTGGCGGTATTGATGGGTGGGCCTTCCGCAGAACGGGAAGTCTCATTGGTCTCGGGTCGTGAATGCGCGGCCGCGTTGCGGGAAGCAGGATATCAGGTGGTCGAGGTCGATTGTGGCCGCGATCTGCCAGCACGTTTGGCCGAAAGTAAGCCCGATGTTTGCTTCAACGCCCTGCATGGTCGCTGGGGTGAGGATGGCTGCGTTCAGGGCCTGCTGGAATGGCTGAAAATCCCCTATACCCACTCCGGCGTGCTGGCCTCGGCTTTGGCGATGGACAAGGCCCGCGCGAAAGAGGTTTTTGTGGCTGCTGGTCTGCCGATTGTGCAATCGGTTTTGGCGGCGCGCGATGATGTCAGCAAAGGCCATATTCTGCCGCCTCCCTATGTGGTGAAGCCGAATAATGAAGGCTCGTCAGTCGGGGTTTATATCGTCCGCGAAGGCAGCAACGCACCGCGTTTGGCCGAGAGCATGCCCGAAGTCGTGATGGTGGAAAGCTATGCGCCGGGGCGCGAATTGACCACTGCCGTGATGGGCGACCGGGCATTGTGCGTCACCGATATTCTCACCGATGGCTGGTATGACTTTGATGCGAAGTACAAAACTGGCGGCTCGCGGCATGTGATCCCGGCTGAATTGCCCGAGGAAATCACCGCCGCTTGCATGGATTACGCCTTGCGCGCGCATCAGGCTTTGGGGTGTCGCGGTGTCAGTCGCACGGATTTCCGCTGGGATGAAGCGCGCGGGCTTGATGGTCTGATCCTGCTGGAAACCAACACTCAGCCGGGAATGACGCCAACCTCTTTGGCCCCCGAGCAAGCTGGACAACTCGGCATCTCGTTTCCCGCGTTCTGCGCTTGGATGGTGGAGGACGCTTCATGCAATCGCTAGGCCGCAACCGTCCGCTTCCCGCCAATGGCGTGCGCCGTGATCCGGCACCAACGCGCTGGCAATATCGGATGCAGCGGCTGTGGCTGACGCCGGTTTTCCGGGTGGTTTTCCGGCTGGGTCTGCCGCTGACCGTGGTGGCGCTGATCGCGACGGGGGTGCTTTATAACGACGCCCGCCGCGCTGCGATTGTGCAAAGCTTTGCCGATCTGCGCACCAAGTTTGAACAACGGCCAGAGTTTCGGGTCTCGCTTTTGTCGGTGGAGGGTGCCTCGCGTGATTTGACCGACGCGGTGCGTGCCAAGCTCGCGTTAAAACTGCCGCAGTCGTCGTTTGATCTGGATATGGACGCACTTCGCGCCCGCGCCGAAGCTTTAGATGCGGTGGCGAAAGCCGAGTTGCGCGTGCGTTCGGGCGGCGTCTTGCAAGTGGTGCTGACCGAGCGCGTGCCGGTTGCGGTGTGGCGTGGTGCTGCGGGTTTGCAACTGCTTGACGCCACCGGACACCGGGTTGCGGGGCTTTCCGCCCGTGCTGACCGTGCCGATCTGCCGCTGGTGGCCGGCGACGGGGTAGAGGCTGCGATGCCGGAAGCCTTGGCGATATTTGATGCGGTGCAACCGATCAGCCCCCGGGTGCGCGGGTTGATCCGGGTTGGTGAACGCCGCTGGGATCTGATTTTAGATCGCGATCAGCGCGTGCTGTTGCCTTCGGTTAATCCGGTGGCTGCGGTGCAACGGATGCTGGCGCTGAACGCTGCCGACAAATTGCTGGAACGTGACATTCTTTCTATAGACCTAAGAAATCAAGACCGCCCGGCGATCCGGCTGGCTCCGTTCGCGATGAACGAAGTCCGCCGCGCGCAAGGGCTGGCACCGACGACGGAGAGCGGATTATGACAGACCTTTACCAATCCCAACGGGCAATGCGCAACATGCGGCGGGCAGCAATGCAGCGCGGTGTGGTGGCGATTTTGGATGTGGGGACTTCAAAAATTGCCTGCCTCGTGCTGCGGTTTGATGGGTTTGAACCGGACCGCGACGCCGATGGGGTAGGGCCGATGGCTGGGCAATCCAGCTTCCGCGTAATCGGGGCTGCGACGACACGTTCGCGCGGTGTGCGGTTTGGCGAAATCGCGGTGATGAATGAAACCGAGCGCGCTATTCGCACAGCGGTGCAAGCGGCGCAGAAAATGGCGAATGTGCGGGTCGATCACGTCATCGCCTGCTTCTCGGGCGCAGAGCCGCGCAGCTATGGCCTTGCTGGCGAATGGGAATTGCAGGACTCGGTCGTGACCGAGCAAGACGTTGCCCGCGTGTTGGCGGCTTGTGATGTGCCAGATTTCGGTGACGGACGTGAGGTGTTGCACGCCCAGCCGGTTAACTTCGCTTTGGACCATCGCAGCGGTCTTGGCGATCCGCGCGGCCAGATCGGCAACCGTTTGGCCTGCGATCTGCACATGCTGTCGGTCGATGCGTCGGTGGTGCAAAACCTGCTTTACTGCATCAAACGCTGCGATCTTGAACTCGCTGGCATCGCCTCGTCGGCCTATGTCTCGGGTATTTCCTCGCTGGTCGAAGATGAGCAGGAACTTGGTGCGGCCTGCATTGATATGGGCGGCGGTGCGACGGGCATCTCAATCTTTATGAAGAAACACATGATCTACGCGGATTCCGTGCGGATGGGTGGCGATCATGTGACCTCGGATATCTCAAAGGGCTTGCAAGTGCCGCTGGTGGTTGCCGAGCGCATCAAGACCAAACACGGCGGCGTTCATGCGACGGGCATGGACGACCGTGAGATGATCGAAATGGGCGGCGACTCGGGCGACTGGGAGAAAGACCGTCGCCAAATCAGCCGCACCGAGTTGATCGGCATCATGCGACCACGGGTTGAGGAAATCCTCGAAGAAGTCCGCTCGCGTCTGGATGTGGCGGGTTTTGACAGCCTGCCAAGCCAGCAGATCGTGCTGACCGGCGGCGCGAGCCAAATCCCCGGTCTGGATGGGTTGGCCAGTCGCATTCTTGGCCAGCGTGTCCGCATGGGTCGGCCTTTGCGGGTGCAGGGCTTGCCGCAAGCTGCCACGGGTGCCGCATTTTCCAGCGCCGTCGGGCTTTGCCTGTTCGCCGCCCACCCACAAGATGAGTGGTGGGATTTCGACATTCCGACCGAACGTTACCCTGCAAGATCGCTGAAACGGGCCTTCAGGTGGTTCAAGGACAACTGGTGATCCGCTAAATCGGGTGCTTCAGGCGAAATACCGCTAATATAGACCTAACTGGCCCCATATTTTGTGGGGCCAGTGTGTTTTTTACGTGACCTTCTGGCGATCTGTGGATAGAATCGGGACTAATTCGGCGAACTCTGCTTTGGGACAGGCAGCGAACAGACCGACACGACAAACCGGCGGCGGCAGCCCGCGTATAAGAACAGGCGGATAAAAATGGCATTGAATCTGATCATGGCCTCGGCACGCGATGAGTTGAAGCCGCGTATCACAGTGTTTGGCGTCGGTGGCGCGGGCGGCAATGCCGTCAACAACATGATTGAGAAAAACCTTGAAGGGGTCGAGTTTGTTGTCGCCAACACCGACGCTCAGGCGCTTCAACAATCAAACGCTCCGGTAAAGATTCAGATGGGTCTGAAGGTCACCGAAGGTCTGGGTGCTGGTGCGCGTCCGACGGTTGGCGCTGCGGCTGCCGAAGAAACCATCGAGGAAATCGTCGATCACCTTGCAGGCGCGCATATGTGCTTCATCACGGCGGGCATGGGCGGCGGCACGGGCACTGGGGCGGCCCCGATCATCGCGCAAGCCGCGCGTGAACTGGGTGTTCTGACCGTCGGCGTTGTGACTAAGCCCTTTCAGTTTGAGGGCAACAAGCGGATGAAGCAGGCCGAAGACGGCATTGCGGCGCTGCAAAAAGTTGTCGATACGCTGATCATCATTCCAAACCAGAACCTGTTCCGCTTGGCGAATGAACGCACCACTTTCACCGACGCTTTCGCGATGGCGGATGATGTGCTGTATCAGGGCGTTAAGGGCGTTACCGACCTAATGGTGCGTCCTGGCCTGATCAACCTCGACTTCGCCGATGTCCGCGCGGTGATGGATGAGATGGGCAAGGCGATGATGGGTACCGGCGAAGCTACCGGCGATAACCGCGCCGTGGAAGCTGCCGAGAAAGCCATTGCCAACCCATTGCTGGATGAGATTTCTTTGCACGGCGCTAAAGGCGTGCTGATCAACATCACTGGCGGCTATGATTTGACGCTGTTTGAACTCGATGAAGCTGCCAATATCATCCGCGAAAAAGTTGATCCCGACGCGAATATCATCGTCGGTTCCACCTTGGATACTTCGATGGAGGGCACTCTGCGGGTTTCTGTGGTGGCAACCGGTATCGACGTTGGCCAAAATCGCGCTGAAATGCCTGCGACTCGCCGCTCGATGGCTGAACCTTTGAAACCTGCAGCTCCGGCACCTGAGCCGCGCGTGATGGTGCAAGCTCCGGTTCAGCAACCGGCTCCAGCGCCAGTGCAGCAGTATCAGGCGCCTGCACAAGATCTGTTTGAGTCGCAACAGCCTAGCTTTCATGATCGTGCCGATGACATGATCGAAGACGGATTGCCTGCTCCGGTTTACCGCCCGGCACATCAGCCAGTGCAGCAGCCACGCGCGCAAGCCCCGGCTCCGCTGTCGCTTGACGCTGATGCGGGCAGCTTTGTAGCGCCACGTCCGCGCGCCGCTGGCACTCCATCGCCCGAAGCGTTGGCACGTCTTCAAGCCGCTGTGTCGAAAGCCCCATCGCAAGGCGGTGCTCCACGTCAGCCAGTGCAGCAGCCGCAGCAGCGTATGGCAGCCCCTGCTCCGGCACCAAAACCAGCCGAGCGCCCACGTTTCGGCATCGGCAGCCTGATCAACCGCATGGCGGGTGGCGGTGCTGAGCAAGCACCGGAGCGCGCCCAAGCTGTCCGGCAGCAGCCGCCCGTCACCGCTTACGATGACGAGCAGGAATTGTCAGCTGACCAAGAGCGGATTGAAATTCCAGCCTTTTTGCGTCGCCAAGCCAACTGAGTCGGCAAGCAATGCGATCGACGTGAACGTAACAGGCCCGGAAATATCCGGGCCTTTTTCGTTTTATATCAATGGTTTACATTGTTAATTTTCTGTCACACTCCGTTACAATCTGTGAGTTGAGATAACGCCCCAGCGGACTTAGGTAATGTTGCGGCCCTAGAGGGGGCCAAAAAATTAACGTCCCGGAGAATTCCGTTGCAAAATACGCTGAAAACCACGGCTATCTTTACCGGCTACGGCTTGCACTCGGGTGCTGCCGTCACGATGAAGGTACATCCGGCGGCGGCGGACCACGGTATCTGGTTCCTGCGCTCGGACGTTGAGGGCGACGGCAGGATCCCTGCACGCTGGGATGCGGTTGTGTCGTCGAAGCTGTGTACGCTGGTGGCAAACGCCGCTGGTGCTACCGTCTCGACGATCGAGCATGTGATGGCGGCGCTTGCAGGTTCGGCAATCAGTAACGCGGTGATCGAAATTGACGGACCCGAAGTGCCAATCCTTGATGGCTCGGCGGCGTTGTTTGTCGAAGGTTTCCTGAACGCAGGCATCGTTGCCCAGTTCGCGCCAGTGGTGGCTATCCGTATCTTGCGCGCGGTCGAGGTGCGCGACGGTGCTGCCTTTGCGCGGCTAGAACCATCCGATATGCTGGAAATCGACTTCAAGATTGATTTCGAGGATGCCGCGATCGGCAAGCAATCCAAGCATTTGAATATGTCGAATGGCGCTTTCGTGCGTGAATTATCCGACAGCCGCACATTCTGCCGTAACTCCGACGTTATTGATATGCAGGCGCGGGGCTTGGCTTTGGGCGGTACGCTGGAAAATGCCGTGGTGTTTGACGGCGCGAAAGTGCTGTCTCCGGGCGGCCTGCGCCATTCGGATGAGCCTGTGCGTCACAAAATGCTCGACGCTTTGGGTGATCTTGCTTTGGCAGGCGCGCCGATCCTTGGCCGCTACACCGCCGAGCGTGCGGGACATGCGATGACCAACCGTTTGTTGCGCGCGCTTTTCGCTACGCCGGGTGCTTGGATAGAGCAAGATTGTGAAGGTCTTGCGGGCGGAAAGCTGCCCGGCGTTGGCGTGCATCGCGGCGATCTGCCCTTGCGGGGCTAAAACCATTCTCGAAAGCGCGAAAGCCGTTTTGCGCCTGCGATTTTTCTGTGCTACGAGGGGCGAAAGCGCGGTGAACGCGGCCCTATACTTAGGGCCCTCGGCGCGGCAAATGGGGTAGGCGGAAGATGGCAGGCGGACAGTTGGGCAAAGCTCTGCGGATGCTGGGTATTGTGGTGCTTGTGGCCAGCTTGGCCGCGTGTTCACAGAAAAAGCAAAGCGATACCGAGGCGTTAGACGGTTTGACCGCCGAACAGCTTTACAAACGCGGTGAGCTCGCGCTGGAAAATCGCAGGGGCAAAAACGAAGATGCCCTGACCGATTTCCAAGAGGTAGAGCGGCTTTACCCCTATTCGGAATGGGCCAAGCGCGCGCTGATCATGCAGGCGTTTACCCAGCACAAAAACAAAAAATATGAAGAAGCCCGCATTGCGGCGCAACGGTATCTCGATTTTTACCCGGGTGATGAGGATGCGGCCTATGCCTCGTTCCTGCTGGCGCTGTCGTATTACGATCAGATCGACGAGGTTGGGCGCGATCAGGGCCTGACCTACCAGGCGCTGCAAGCTCTGCGCGTGGTGATTGAAGAATATCCTGACAGCGAATACGCCAAATCGGCGACGCTGAAGTTCGATCTTGCCTTCGATCACTTGGCCGCCAAGGACATGGAGATCGGACGTTACTATCTGAAGCGCGGCAACTTTACGGCAGCGATCAACCGCTTCCGCTCGGTTGTGCAGGATTTCCAGACAACCACCCATACCGCTGAAGCGTTGGAGCGGTTGGTAGAATCCTATCTCGCGTTGGGTCTTACCGATGAGGCGCAAACGGCCGGGGCGATCTTGGGCTATAACTATCAGTCCTCACCGTTCTACCAAGACGCCTTTAACTTGCTGAAAAAACAGGGTCTGGCTCCGGAAGCTAAAGGCACAAGCTGGCTTTCACAAATCTATCGCCAGACGATCAAGGGCGAATGGTTGTGACGGCCCTGCGCTGCGGCGCAGACGCCCGATTGCTCTGCGAAGGGTCAGATTTCAAAGGATGCGGCGATGCTGCGCACCCTTGATATCCGCGATGTGCTGATCATTGATCGGCTCACCTTGGAGTTTGCTCCGGGACTGAATGTGCTGACGGGTGAAACCGGGGCGGGTAAATCAATTTTGCTCGACGCTTTGGGCTTCGTTTTGGGCTGGCGTGGTCGTGCCGAACTGGTCCGTTCTGGTGCCGCCCAAGGCGAAGTGGTGGCCGAGTTTGACCTGCCCCCTGGCCACGCCGCGCGCGCCGTGCTGCTGGAGGCTGGCTTTGCCGACCCGGACGAACTGATCTTGCGCCGCATCAACACCGCTGATGGCCGCAAAACCGCCTTCGTCAACGATCGCCGTGTCTCGACCGAGGTTCTGCGCGATCTGTCCGATACTCTGGTCGAGTTGCACGGCCAAAACGATGATCGTGGCCTGCTAAACCCGCGCGGCCATCGCAATCTGCTCGACAGCTTCGCCGGAATTGATCTGAGCGTCATTCGCGCGGCATGGCGTGCGCAGGCGCAGGCGCAATCGGTGCTGACAACGGCGCAAGACGCGCTGATGCGTGCGCAGGTTGAAGAAGATTTCCTGCGCCATGCCGTCGCCGAACTGGATAAGCTGAACCCCGAACCCGGCGAGGAAGCGAGCCTGGACACCCGCCGCCGCGCCATGCAAGGGGCCGAGCGTATCCGCGCCGACGTGCAGCGCGCCCATTCGGCGCTGAACGAGGGTGCCGAAAGTGCGATCAGCGACGCTTTGCGCTGGCTGGAGACGGCGTCGGACAAAGCCGAGGGTCGGCTTGATACGTCGCTGGCGGCTTTAGGTCGGGCTTTGGTCGAACTCGGTGAGGCGCAAGATGGCATCGAAGCCTGCCTGCGCGGCCTCGATTTCCGCCCCGGTGATCTGGAAAGCTTGGAGGAGCGCCTGTTTGCCATCCGCGCCCTAGCCCGCAAGCATAGCGTGCTGGCCGATGATCTGGGGAGCTTTGCCGACGATCTGCGCGCCCGGTTAGCCGCTATTGACGGCGGCACTGCAGGGTTGGCCAAGCTGGAAAAAGCCCTAGCCGAGGCGCAACTTGCCTATCAGCGCGAGGCGATGGTGCTGACAAAGGCCCGCAAATCCGCAGCCAGCCGTCTCGACAAAGCGATGGCCGCCGAACTTGCACCGCTGAAGATGGAACGCGCGGTTTTCACCACTGAAGTCAGCGCAGGAGACCCCGGGCCGGATGGCGTCGATGCGGTGCAATTTACCGTCGCGACCAACCCCGGCGCACCTTCCGGCGCGCTGAACAAGATCGCCTCGGGTGGTGAACTCTCGCGCTTTCTGCTGGCTCTGAAGGTTTGCCTGACAGCCAACACGCCCGGCCTGACGATGATTTTCGATGAAATTGATCGCGGGGTGGGCGGGGCTACTGCCGATGCGGTGGGGCGTCGTTTGAAAGCCTTGGCGACGACTGCGCAGGTCTTGGTCGTCACCCACAGCCCGCAGGTGGCCGCTTTGGGTGGGCATCACTGGCGCGTCGAAAAGCGCGTGAGCAAAGGCCAGACCCTGTCGACCGTGGTGCCGCTGGAAACCGAGTCGCGGATTGAGGAAATCGCGCGAATGCTGGCGGGAGATCGTGTGACTGAAGCCGCCCGGGACGCGGCCCGCGCGCTGCTGGCATAGCTTAACCCGCCGCCTGCGCCATCACTGTCGCCAGATCACCGTAGCCAGTAAAGCGTCTCTCATAGGCAAGGCCCAGACGCCGTGCGCATTCTTCCGCCTTTACGTCCAAAGCCGGATCGTTGGTTTGCGCCTGATACACAAGCTTGGTGTAATTGCCGAAATACATATCGCGCAGTTGTGGGTGACGGTCCAACCCCATTGGACGCCAGACAAAAGCATCGAACTGACGCACCAGAAAATCTGTCAAATAGAACGCGGTGAACTCGTCAGGGTGTGAAGCAAACTCAGCATTGCCTTCAAAAAACGAATAGCAATGCGGGCCTTCGATCATCTCAACGCCGAGCTCTTGGCACTTAGCCAGAAGCTGCCCGCCAGTGCCGCAATCCGCATATAGCACAAAGAAACGCTCGTACTCGCCGCGATGCGCCAACACGGCTTTCTCAACGGCGTCGGTGATGCGGTCGGGATATAGGTGCAGATTGGCGGGCAGGCATTGCAAATCCAAATGCTGCCAGCCGTTCAACCGCTTCACCGCCAGCACCTCATGCGCCAGCGCACCACAGGCAATCAACAGAACCCGCCCCTGATGGGCAGGCTCCAAGCCTTGTTCGGTCAGAGTGACGTCACTGATCAGTGCCATTTCAATGTGCGGACGAACAGGGCGAGACACAGGGCAAACAGGCCGAGCCAGACAAAAGACAGGCCCGCAACTTGCAACACAGCGATGGACGCACCAGCCGCAAGGATTACCCCGAAGATCAGGGCTAAAAAGGTCGGGAGCGGCATGGCATCCTCCTTATGACGCGGTTAGCAACCTACTGCGCCCGTATCATTGCGCTGGTATCAAAGTGCAAACCGCTGATCTTATTAAGGTGGCAATTAAACAGCCCCGGGGCAAGACCCCGAGGCTTATGAAGTTCCCTAAAAACCGGATTAGGCAGTCATTCGCCGCAATAAGCGTTCAACTGCCAGCCTTAAGCGTTCATTTGATTGTGTTTGCGCAAGACCAGAGCCTTTGCGGTTTCAACCGCAACCGCAGCATCCCGGCAATAAGCATCCGCACCAATCGCCTTGCTGAATTCTTCGTTCAACGGCGCACCGCCGACCAGAACGATATAATCCTCGCGCATACCCTTTTCTTTCATCGTGTCGATCACGACTTTCATATAGGGCATCGTGGTGGTCAGTAGCGCCGACATGCCAAGGATATCAGGCTTTTCTTCTTCCAAAGCCGCGAGATATTTCTCAACCGAGTTGTTGATGCCAAGGTCTCGCACTTCAAAGCCAGCGCCTTCCATCATCATGCCGACAAGGTTTTTGCCAATGTCGTGGATGTCGCCTTTAACAGTGCCGATGACCATTTTGCCCATACGCGGAGCACCGGTCGCGATCAACAGCGGCTTCAGGATGAACATGCCACCCTTCATCGCATTGGCGGCCAGCAGCACTTCTGGAACGAACAAGATGCCGTCACGGAAGTCAGCGCCGACGATGGTCATGCCAGCGACCAAAGCCTTGGTGAGCGTGTCATACGGAGTCCAGCCGCGGCTGATGAGCAAATTGACGCCTTCTTCGATCTCTTCCTTCAGACCGTCGTAAAGGTCGTCATGCATTTGCATAACCAGTTCGTCATCGGAAAGATCAGCAAGGATGATTTCGTCGTCGGCCATCTGGGAACTCCTTGGGCGGTTGTCAATGTGATGGGGCCAAAGCCCGCGCGACACTATGCGAATAGCGACATGCGCCAACAGAAAGCCGACTTCAATAGCACGCGGACCAGTTTTCGCTTTTGATCGTTCCGCATTTGTTCTAGTTTGCCAGCATGAATAAACCTGACACCACAATCATGCCGGGCGTCAAGCCGCGTGGACGCGGCGCGTTGGGCAATGCTGTGGGGCGGTTTGAAGGTGCCACACGAGAGGCGTTCGAGGACGGGTGGGAGCCGCCGGAGGAGCGCGTTTTGCGCACTGAAGTCCGGCTGGAAACCCCGCGCTCGGCGATCAGCTACAACCGCTCGCCCGACCTGCCATTTGACCGTTCGATCAACCCCTATCGCGGTTGTGAGCATGGCTGCATCTACTGCTTCGCTCGCCCCAGCCATGCGTTCTTGAATATGTCTCCGGGTTTGGATTTTGAGACCAAACTGGTCGCGCGCCCCGGCATTGGTGCGGTGTTGGAGCAGGAGCTCCGCGCGAAATCCTACAAGGTCGCGGTGATGGCGCTTGGCACTAACACCGACCCCTATCAGCCGATTGAGGCCGAGTATGGCGTGATGCGAGAGGTGCTGGAAGTGTTGCGCGCCTTCAAACATCCCGTAGCGATCACCACCAAAGGCAGCTTGATTGAGCGTGATATTGATCTGCTGGCCGAGATGGCAGCGCAGGGCCTGTGCCGCGTTGGTATTTCTGTAACCACGCTCGACGCCGATCTGTCCCGCCGTATGGAACCCCGCGCCCCCGCCCCGAAGCGGCGTTTGGCGGTGATCACCCGCCTGGCGCAAGCGGGCATTCCCGTGCGCGCAATGATCGCCCCGATGGTCCCCGGCCTCACCGATCACGAGTTGGAACCGATCATGCAAGCCACCCGCGACGCAGGTGCCAGCGCCGCCAGCTATATCGCCCTGCGCCTGCCGCGTGAAGTCTCCGGCCTATTCCAAGATTGGCTGGCCGAGCATGTTCCCGACCGCGCCGCTAAGGTGATGGGCCGGGTGCGCGAGCTGCATGGCGGCCTCGACTATGATCCGGCGTTTGGCAAACGTATGCGGGGAGAGGGGCTTTGGGCCGATCTGATGGCACGCCGCTTCAAGGTCGCAGTTGATCGGCTGGGCATGTCGGTGAAACTGCCGCCCCTGCGCTGCGATCTGTTCACCGTCCCGGCGAGGGCAGGCGATCAACTCAAGCTGTTTTAATTCCCTAGACTTTTGGTGGAAATGCGCCGCTCTGAAGTCTCACTTCAATACAAAGGGGCGCTTGCAACAAGCGCCCCATCAACCTTTTCCCGCCAGAAATCTCATCCCAGCCAGAGCTTATCCAACCCAAACCGATAGCAACAAACCTCAACCCCGCCGATTGCGACGCTCACGCTTCGGATCGTTCGAGGTATCCCCGGTGCCATCCGAATTAGACGAAAACGCCCCCAGTTTCGCGGTGATATCCTCAGGCGAAGGCATCGGCCCTTTCGGTGTATTCTCCAACGCCTTGCGCATCGCTGCCAGATGCTCCGGCATCGTGCCACAGCACCCACCGATGATCCGCACGCCCGCGTCACGCGCGAGCACCGCATATTCGCCCATCAACTCCGGCGTGCCATCGTAATGGATATGGCCGTCGTGATACTTCGGTATCCCGGCATTGCCCTTGGCGATCAAAGGCCGCGCCGAGCCAATCGCCGCAAACCCGAGCACGGTCCGCATCAAATCCGACGCCCCCACACCACAATTCGCCCCAAACGCGATCGGCGGATTGGCCAGCTTTTCCACCATCTCAGCCATCGCAGCCGAGGTTGTGCCCATCATCGTCCGCCCGGCAGTGTCGAAACTCATCGTGCCGCACCACGGCATCCCCGCCAAAGCCGCAGCCTCTGCCGCCGCCGCATATTCTTCCGGCGCTGACATGGTTTCGACCCACAGCACATCCGCGCCGCCCTCTTTCAAGCCCTCAGCCTGCTCGTGGAACATTTCAACCGCTGCACGGTGGGTCAACGTGCCCATCGGCTCAAAAATCTCACCCGTAGGGCCAACCGAGCCCGCAACCACCACGACACGCCCCGAAGCATCTGCAATCTCACGTCCCAAAGCAGCGCCGACCCGGTTCAACTCGCGCACCCAGCCTTGGGCTTGGTGCAATTTCAATCGGCTGGCATTGCCGCCAAAGGTGTTGGTCAGGAAAATATCCGAGCCCGCATTGACCGCATTGCGATACAAGGTGCGGATATTGTCTGGCTTATCGACGTTCCAAAACTCTGGCGGCTCACCGGATTCCAGCCCCATGTTGAACAGGTTGGTGCCAGTTGCACCGTCGGCCATCAGCCAATCGTTGCTGGCGAGCAATTTGGTAAGCGCGTCTTGGGACATAAGCGGACCTCGTCTGATACTGTTTATAAATTGTTCCGTTGCCGGAACGTGTTGCAGCCGTGTTTGCCACGCGGGGCAGGGCGAGGCAAATCTATATTCCGCATAACATAATGCACGCGCCGCATATTCAGCCAGCAAAACTGGGGCGAATGTGCGTTTTGCAGAAACTCGGCGCTTTGCAGAACCCGGCGTCTTGCAGAAACTCGGAGCGACCGAGTAAAAAACAAAGAGCCGCCCACCGGTATCGGCAGCGGCTCTCTGGTAAATATGAGCGGTTAAGCTTAAAACTCGGTCATCAGTTGGGCTTTAGCCACTGGCAGCAGTTCGGCCATTTTCGCCCGCACCACTTCCGGGGTAGCCAAGCTGCCGAGGTCGCTCGCAACCTTGCGCACCACGTCTTCGATGCCGGCTTCTTCAAAATCGGCGCTGACCACGGCCATCGCATATTCCGCAGCGTCGTCGCCGGTTTTGCCCAACAGCCCCGCCGCCCAAAGCCCGGTCAGCTTGTTGCGCCGTGCCTCGGCGCGAAACTGCATATCGGCATCATGGGCATATTTCGATTCAAAAGCGTTTTCGCGGTCGTCAAAAGTGGTCATGGCTGGCCCTCTGGGTCATGGAAACTTCCACTCCATATGCCTACGCTACGGGCTTCGTTCAAGACAAAAAGCCAAGTGCTGCGTGCGACCGATCAGCAGCCGCACAGCTTTCGGTCAGTCGGTGGCGTGGATTGCCGCCCGAGTTGCCCCCCACAAGCCTTGCCCCCAAGCACCGCTTGGCATATAGGCTCGAAAAAAGGGCAGGGGTGGCGTTTGCCGCCCCCGTGTCCCTATGGCATCGGAGCATCCATGGCGCGCAGGAAGAAGGTTTACGAGGGCAAGGCGAAGATCCTTTATGAAGGACCGGAACCGGGCACTCTGATCCAGTATTTCAAAGACGATTCTGCGCCGACCGCCACCGAAGCAACTCCGGCTGCGGTCGAAGGCAAAGGCGTTTTGAACAACCGTCTGTCGGAGTTTTTCATGTCGGGGCTGAATGCCATCGGCGTGCCGACGCATTTCATCCGCCGCGTTAACATGCGCGAGCAGCTGGTGCGGATGGCCGAAATCATCCCGCTTGAAGTCGTGGTGCGCAACTTCGCCGCTGGCGAGATTTCAGAGCGTTTGGGCATCCCAGAAGGCACCGCTTTGCCACGCCCGATTGTCGAGTATTACCTGAAGGATGATCGGCTATCGCTGCCGATGGTCGCTGAGGAACATATCGTCGCCTTTGGCTGGGCCACGCAGCAAGACCTCGATGACGTGATCGCTCTGGCTTTGCGGGTGAATGATTTCATGTCCGGCGTGATGCTCGGCGTTGGCATCCGTCTGGTAGATTTTCGCATTGAGGTCGGTCGGATTTGGGAAGGCGACTACATGCGCCTGATCGTGGCAGATGAGATCAGCCCCGACAGCTGCCGTTTGTGGGATCTGCGCGGCTTGGTAGATCGCGGTGACGGCCAACCTATCCCCGAGCCGGGACCGTTGCCCGACGTCTACACCGAACTCGCGCGGCGTCTGGGAGTATTGCCCTCGAACGTCACCCATACGGTAAAGCCGACGCTGATCAACTGAGCAGACGCGCCTCCTCTCATTCGTCCGCTTAGTTGATCCTTTGTGCTCAAATATCCTAGGGGTCTGGGGGTCAAACCCCCAGTGCTCGGCCACAAGCCGCGCCGCATCCACCCTTGTCGAACCAGCCGTAGCAGGCTAATGGGGCGCAACCTTGCAACTCTGGAGATTGCTATGAAAGCGCGCGTAACGGTCATGCTGAAATCTGGCGTTCTGGATGTGCAGGGCGAGGCAGTGCGCCACGCGCTTGGCACGCTCGGGTTTGCCGGGGTGAACGGCGTGCGGCAGGGCAAAGTGATCGAGCTTGATCTGGCCGAGACCGATAAAACCGCAGCCGAGGCAGCGGTGAAGACGATGTGCGACAAGCTGCTGGCAAACACCGTGATCGAAAGCTACCGCGTCGAGTTGATCTGACGCCGCTTGGCTCGGCGAGTGTTTAGAATGGGTAATCGGATCGCGTCACGATGCCGCCACGTCTGGCGATGACTGCGGATTTGAGCGCTTAGCCGAGTTTTCGCGCAAACTCCGCCCCGTCGCGCCGATGTTTTGGACTGGAAGCGGCGGGCGGATTGCGCTATCCGCAACCCATCCCAACCTTTCGGAGCGCTGCCATGAAAGCCGCCGTCGTCACCTTTCCCGGATCAAACTGTGACCGTGATCTTGCCGTCGCATTTGAGCGCGCCGGGTTTGAGGTGTCGCGGGTTTGGCACAAGGATACGGCGCTTCCTGCGGGCACCGACGTGGTCGGAGTTCCGGGGGGGTTTTCGTTTGGCGATTACCTGCGTTGCGGCGCGATTGCGGCGCAGTCTCCGATTGCGGCGGCCATTCGCAGCCATGCGGGGCGAGGTGGGTACGTATTGGGCATCTGCAATGGCTTTCAGGTGCTGACAGAAATGCAGTTGCTACCGGGCGCCTTGATGCGCAACGCCGGGCTTAAGTTCATCTGCAAGACGATCGGCCTGCAAGTGGCAACCACCGACAGCGCGTTTACCAATGATTATGCCAAGGGTCAGCAGATTGCTGTGCCTGTGGCGCATCACGATGGCAACTATACCATCGACGCCGAAGGTCTGGCAGCTTTGCACGCTGAAGATCGCATCGCTTTTACCTACACCAACAATCCGAATGGCGCTGCGGCAGACATCGCGGGCGTGCTTTCAGCCAACCGCCGTGTGCTTGGCATGATGCCGCACCCCGAGCGCGTGGTTGATCCCAACACTGGCGGCACTGATGGCGCAGCGCTGTTTGCCAGCCTGATGGGCGGGATGGCGCTGGCCTAAGGCTGATTGGCTTGAGGCCCATGTTGGGCGGGCCTAAAGTCGCTTTATGCAGAGCCGCAGTCGCCTCAAACGTTTGAATGACGCCGCGCCGGGTAAATCCTGGCGGATCAGACTGGCGGCTACGCTATTGATTTTATTGGCATTGGGCGTTGTTCTGGTGACAAATCGCTGGCTGTCAGAGCGGTTTACCGAAACCACCCGCAATCGGGCTGAACTGCGGCTTGCACTTTATTCGGGCAATATGCTCTCGGAAGTGCAGCGGACGGCAGTGGTGCCGCTGTTGCTGGCCGACGATCCGGCAATTCGTGACTCGTTGAAGAAAAACACATTCGCCAACACCACTTTGCGCCTGATCGAGGTACAAAAGGAAATTGGCGTAGCTTCGATATTGCTGCTGGACAAGGACGGTTGGACGGTTGGCTCAACCAATCGCAACCTGATCGGCACTTCACATCGAAGCGACAGCTATTTTATCGAGGCCAAACGCACTCGCGACACGGTCTTTTCGATCACGCCGCAAGAGGGTGGGGCGTTCGATTTCACCTATGCGCGGGTGATCGAGTCGGACGGGCAAGTATTGGGTGTTATCGTCGTGGCCGTTGACATGATGAAGCACGAACGGGCTTGGGCGGGCTTGCAGGATGCGGTGCTTGTGACCAACTCCGAAGGCACAGTCATTTTGGCGACCGAGCCTTCGTGGCGCAGCAAGCCCGTGGGTGAGGCTCTGACACCCACGGATGCTTCCTCAGCCTTGGATCGCGCGTTGAAAGGTGCGGCTGACTGGGCGCAGAACCCGCCCGATGCCTATGTCTCAGGCGAGGCGGTGTTGCGGACCGAGGCGCGGGTACCGTTTCAGGGCTGGAAGATGGTGACTTTCACCGCTTACGACTCGGTGCGTGAGCGGGTTAACGGCGTGATTGCCTTGGAAATCATGGGCTTCGCTATTCTGACGGCGTTGACGTTTTATGTGCTTTCGAGGCGGGCTTGGTCGCAATCTGTCTCGTTCCAACGCGAATCTGCGGAATTGCGGCTGTTGAATGCGCGCCTGAGCCGCGAGATTGCGGAACGCGAAAAGGTGCAAAAAACGCTGGAAGTGGCGGAGTTGACCTTGGCGCAATCCTCAAAGTTGGCGGCGTTGGGCGAAATGTCAGCGGCGGTCAGCCATGAGTTGAACCAGCCTTTGGCAGCAATGAAAACTTACCTCGCGGGGGCGCGGCTGTTATTGCAGCGTAAACGCCCGGATGAGGCTTTGTCTTCTTTCCAGCGCATTGACGATCTGATTGACCGAATGGGCGCTATTACCCGACAGCTCAAATCTTATGCGCGTAAGGGCGGCGAGGCTTTCGAGCCTGTCGATCTGCGCGCCTGCGTATCCTCGGCTTTGGCGATGATGGAACCGCAGCTGAAACAACGGGTGGTGAAAATAACCCGCACTGTTCCGCGTCAACCCGTTATGGTCATGGCGGATCGGCTTCGGTTGGAGCAGGTTATCATCAATTTATTGCGCAATGCGCTTGATGCGACGAAAGAGATGCTTGATCCGCAGATCGACATCTTGTTGACGATGGGTGAGAGCGCCACTTTGGCCGTGCGAGACAACGGCACGGGCATTGGCGACATCGGCTCGATCTTCGAGCCATTCTATACGACGAAAAAGCCGGGCGAGGGCGTGGGCCTAGGTCTGGCGATATCTTCGGGCATTGTGACCGATCTGGGCGGGCGCTTGACGGCGCATAACTCTGAGAGCGGTGGCGCGGTGTTTGAAGTGCAACTGCCCTTGTTGGGCAAAGAAGCAAAAGCAGCGGAATGAGGACGGCATGGCACGGGCAATGAAAGTGGCGATTGTGGACGACGAGGCGGATATGCGCGCGTCAATCAGCCAGTGGCTGGCCCTGTCGGGGTTTGACACCGAGACATATGCGAGCGCGGAAGAAGCGTTGAAGGCGCTGGGGCCGGAATGGCCAGGGGTTGTGGTCTCGGATATCAAGATGCCTGGCATGGACGGCATGGCGTTTCTGAAACGGTTGATGGGGATGGATTCGGGCCTGCCTGTGATTTTAATCACGGGTCATGGCGATGTGCCGATGGCGGTTGAGGCGATGCGAGTCGGAGCATATGATTTCCTCGAAAAGCCGTTTAATCCTGACCGGATGACCGAACTTGCCAAGCGCGCGACCATGGCGCGGCGCTTGACCTTGGACAATCGGGCGCTCAGGCGCGAATTGTCGGATGGTTCGATCCTGATGAAGAAATTGGTCGGCGCTAGCCCTGCGATGGAGCGGCTGCGCGAGGATATTCTGGATCTTGGTCAAGCCGATAGCCATGTGTTGATTGACGGTGAGACGGGGACGGGTAAAACTTTGGTGGCACATGCTTTGCACGCCGTTGGCCCGCGTGGATCGAAGAAATTCGTCACAGTGTCTTGTGCGGCGTGGAGCGAAGATCAGTTGGCGGCGAAACTGTTCGGTCCTTCGGAAGATGGCAACCTGCCGTTGGTCGAAGAAGCCCGTGGCGGCACGTTGTGCCTTGAGGATATTGAGGCGTTGAGCCATCCGCTGCAATCGCGGCTGCTGACGCTGATCAACGAACAGGGGATGCCGCCCGAAACTCGCATCATCGCGATCTGCAACGAACATGCGCCCGACAAGACGCTGGAAGATGTGTTGCGATCCGATTTGTTCTACCGTTTGGGTGCGATGACGATCATCTGCCCACCCCTGCGGGCGCGCGGAGAAGATATTCTGACGTTGTTCACCCGGTCTTCGGAACAATTCGCCGAAGAGTATGGCTGCGACGCGCCGCAGGTGACGGCGCAGGAAGCGGCGCAACTTTTGCAAGCGCCGTGGCCGGGCAATGTGCGGCAGTTGGTGAATATCGCAGAACGTGCGGTGTTGCAGAACCGCCGAGGCTCGGGCTCGATTGCCTCGCTGTTGATGGCGGATAATGAAGCTTCCGGGCCTGCGCTGACCACCGAGGGCAAGCCGCTGAAGGATTATGTCGAGGCGTTTGAACGGATGTTGATCGACAACACCATGCGCCGCCACAAAGGGTCGATCACTGGCGTGATGGATGAGCTGTGCCTGCCGCGCCGGACGTTGAACGAGAAAATGGCGAAGTATGGTCTGCAACGGCAGGACTATGTGTAGACCGTAGGTATGGCTTAGATTGTCGTCGGGCAGTGGGGCATACCCCGCCCGACGCATCGCTCGTGACTGAAATCAGCCATTGTCATCGCATCTGGTTTCCCGCTAGGGTTAGCCACGGCGGCTTTGCGCTGCCACGGAATTCTCTGCCCTGACGATCTGGCGCGCAACTCGCACCAAAAACCGGGGTAGTCGGATCGGTCGCAAGGCCGGATTATTGCTCGTAAGTGACTGATAATACAGGATCGAACCGGGCTTTTTAAGGTGGGCCGCGCAAGCAGCCCAAACGTGAACCGCGATGATGTGCGCGACATTGGCAATTCAAGGCGAGGGGTGCCCACCGGGCACAGCCCGCCTATTTGCGTTGCGCGCAGCCGCCCGAACAAGCCGCCTCTTTGTGTCAAACTCCCCTTCCGCACCGCCGGGAGGGCTTTGTCATGACAGGCGCAATGGATTGATATGTCAAAGAAAATGCTTATCGACGCCACCCATGCCGAGGAGACTCGGGTTGTTGTGGTCGACGGAAACAAGGTCGAAGAGTTCGATTTTGAAACTGTAAACAAGCGCCAGCTTGCCGGAAATATCTACCTCGCCAAAATCACCCGGGTAGAGCCTTCGCTGCAAGCAGCCTTTGTTGATTACGGTGGAAATCGCCACGGCTTTTTGGCTTTTGCAGAGATTCACCCGGATTATTACCAGATCCCGGTCGCCGATCGCCAAGCTTTGCTGGAAGAAGAACGCGCCTTTAACCGTGCGCAAGATGAAGAAGACAATCGCCGCTCGCGTCCGCGGCCCAAGCCGCAGCAGCAACAACAGCGCCCGCACGCTGAGGCCGTCGAAGGCGACGCCGTGCAGTCGTCCGAAATCAGCAGCATGGATGTGGTTGATCTAGGAGACGAAACCGGCGCTGATGCGTTGATGCAGTCTGCGCCCGCAGACGTGGTTGAACAGCCGCACCACGACCACAGCCACACGCACAACGTGGCGTCGGTTGATGGCGATGAAGCAGAGCCGGTTTACCGCTCCATCGACCACGCCTCGGATACCGATGATGAGATCGAGTCGATCGCTGATGAAGATGTGTCGGAAGAAATCGCGGCACCGCGTAAGCCTCGGGCACGGCGTTATAAAATCCAAGAAGTGATCAAAGTCCGCCAGATTATGCTGGTGCAGGTTGTCAAAGAAGAACGCGGCAACAAGGGTGCGGCGCTGACGACTTACCTATCGCTCGCTGGTCGCTATTGCGTGCTGATGCCCAACACCGCGCGCGGCGGCGGGATTTCTCGCAAAATCACACAAGCAGCTGATCGCAAAAAGCTGAAAGAGATCGCGACTGAGATTGAAGTGCCAGAAGGCGCTGGCCTGATCATTCGGACCGCTGGCGCCAAACGCACCAAGCCCGAGATCAAGCGTGACTACGAATATCTGATGCGGCTGTGGGAGCAGATCCGCGAGCTGACCCTCAAATCCATCGCGCCTGCCGCGATTTATGAGGAAGGCAACCTGATCAAACGCACGATCCGCGACCTTTACAGCCGCGAGATTGATGAGATTTTGGTTGAAGGCGAGGCGGGCTATCGCATCGCGAAAGACTTCATGCGGATGATAATGCCGAGCCACGCCAAATCGGTGGTGCGCTATGATGAGCCGACGCCACTGTTCGCGAAATATCAGGTCGAGAGCTATCTTGGCGGCATGTTCAACCCGACCGTGCAGCTGAAATCCGGCGGTTATATTGTGATCGGTATCACCGAGGCGCTGGTCGCTGTTGACGTGAACTCCGGTCGTGCCACCAAAGAGGGGTCCATTGAGGACACCGCTTTAAAGACCAACCTTGAGGCAGCCGAGGAGGTTGCGCGTCAGTTGCGTCTGCGCGATTTGGCTGGCCTGATCGTGATCGACTTCATCGACATGGAAGAGCGTCGCAACAACGCCGCCGTCGAGAAAAAGCTGAAAGACAAGCTGAAGACCGACCGCGCACGGATTCAAGTTGGCCGGATCTCTGGCTTCGGCCTGATGGAAATGTCGCGTCAACGTTTGCGTCCGGGGATGTTGGAATCGACCACTCAACCGTGCTCACATTGCCATGGCACTGGTTTGATCCGCTCGGACGACAGCCTTGGCTTGCAGGTTTTGCGCGCTTTGGAAGAAGAGGGCACGCGTAAACGCTCGAAAGAAGTGCTTTTGCGCGCTCCGATTGGCATCGTGAACTTCCTGATCAATGGCAAGCGCGAACATATTGCTTTGATCGAGGCGCGTTACGGCATGGCCGTGCGCATCGAATGTGATCCATTAATGATCAGCCCCGATTTCTCGATTGAGAAGTTCAAAACTGCGACCCGCGTGGTGCCGGATGTTTCTTCGGTAATTTCGGGCAACGCCTCGCTGATGGGCGCTCCGGTGGCTGAAGAAGAAGATGACGATATCATTGACGATGTGGATGACGTCGAAGATGCCGAAGTCGTTGAGGCCGCTCCGGCGGCCGCTGCCGCTGCGGCGACGCCTACTGCGGCCAATGGCGAAGGTACGGGCAAAAAGCGTCGGCGTCGGCGTCGGCGCAAAAAGCCGGGTCAGCCGGGTGAGGCTATTGCCGGTGCGGAAGCCGAAGGCGATGATGGTGAAGAAGGTGATGACGACGGCGACGACGCGGTAAGCGCGGATGACGACGCAGGCCATGACGCGCCGACAGCGTTGACCGAAGCTGCCGCCGAGGCACCTGTCGTAGTGGCAGAACCGGAGGTCAAAAAACCGACCCGCACCCGTGCGCCGCGTGGCAGCAAGTCAACTGCGGCTGCTGCAGAGGTTCCGAAAGCGGAGGTGGCAAAACCCGCTAGCAGCCGTTCACGCAGCAGAACAGCTAAGCCTGAGGCTGATGTTGAGGCTGCCGTGGCGGATGCCGCGATCGCCGATGCGCCTGTGGCCGAAGCTCCGGCAGTGGTGGAAGCGCCAAAACCGAGGCGCAGCCGCGCAAAGCCAAAAGCTGACGCCCCGGTCGATGCTGTGGTTGTCGAAGCCGAAGCGAAAGCGCCCGAGCTTGAAGCTGTCGAAACCCCTGCGCCGCAACCAGATGCGCGGAAACCCGAACCAGCGCAGCCCGATCTCCCCCAGCCCGAACCAGCTCAAGTAGAATTGGCTCAAGCTGAAACGGCCGCTGAGGCTGACGTTCAATCCGATGCGAGTGAACCTGTTGAAGAAGATGGAACGCCGAAGCCGAAGAAGCGCGGCTGGTGGTCGTTGGGTCGCTAAGGCACTGAAAAGACAACAGAATGGGCGGTGGGGGAACCTGCCGCCCTTCTCACATCCCGCGCTGGATCAGATAAGCGCTGCCACCTTTCACGTCGCTGGTTCCTAGAAACTTATGGCCAGCCTCGACGCAGAAATGCGGCAAATCAATCGCCGCCATCTTGTCGCTGGCCAGCACCCGCAACACATCGCCCGCAGCCATGCCGATCAGCCGCTTGCGCGCCCGCAAAACCGGCAAAGGGCACAACATGCCCAAGCAATCAATTTCCACATCCCATTTCATTACAGAATCCATCCTCTGCGCGCAAATATCCCCGCCGAAGGCAACGAACACCAGTCTAAAATGCCGCACGCAGACGTGAGGCAACCCCGCGTGACCTTTGCCGCCAACTGCGTTAGATCGGTCAAAACGGAGTTTTCATGTTCGGCATCGACATCTTTGACGCAAGTCTGATCCCGGCGATGCTGGTAGCGTTAATCGCGGGTATCCTGTCGTTCTTAAGCCCTTGCGTCCTGCCGATTGTACCGCCTTATCTGGCTTATATGTCTGGGATTTCGGTTTCGGAGATGAAAACAGGCCGCTCGCCGCTGTTGGCCGCGCTGTTTTTCGTCTTAGGTTTGTCAACGGTTTTCTTACTGCTCGGCCTCGCAGCCTCGGCGTTCGGCGCGTTTTTTCTGGGCAATGCGACCATATTCGCGACGTTTGCCGGGATCGTGGTGATGATCTTTGGCGCGCATTTCATCGGCATCTTCCGCATCGGCTTCCTCGACCGCGAGATGCGGCTTGATGCGGGAGACCAAGGCGGATCGGCATTTGGTGCCTATGTCCTTGGGCTGGCTTTCGCCTTTGGCTGGACGCCCTGCATCGGTCCGCAACTTGGCGCGATCCTGTCGCTGGCCGCACAAGAGGGCAATGTTGCGCGCGGCATGACGTTGTTGGCGGTTTATGCGGCAGGCTTGGGCATCCCTTTCCTGCTGGTAGCTGCGTTTTTCGCTCGGCTTGCGCCCTTCGTCGCCTTCATGAAACGTCATGCCGAGCGGATCGAAAAAATTATGGGGCTTCTGCTATGGACGATTGGTCTGCTGATGCTGACCGGAGGCTTCTCGTCATTCTCGTATTGGCTGCTTGAAAACATGCCATTTCTGTCGACTTTGGGCTGACATCCCCGACTGACATTCTTACCCTTAAAATCCCCGCGTTCCTCTGCCATGATAGCGGCAACCAGACAGGGGCGCAATGGAACCGACAATTCAGCAAGACACACCCGATCCACGCGTGCATCGTAGGCGAGTTTTCTACATCCCGGGTTATGATCCTATTCATCCACGGCGTTACCGCGAGCTATATCGCAAAGAGGGTGCCGCGCAGGCGAAGATTTCAGGCTATCAGCTTGCATTGAAACCCAAAAAAACTGGAGGGCCGTATGGCTGGCACGTCAAAAGCACCATTGACGGCGCGGTGACCGAAGCCGAAATTGAGGTGTTGGTTTGGTCGGATATCGTCAAAACCTCAATGTCGCGCGGGATTCTGGCGACCTATATGCAGTTGGCACACACGGTTTACGCTTATGTCGGGTCGGGTGCGCTGTTCAGATTGGCGGGCTTGCGTAAGGGCCCAATGATCGCGGCGTTGTATCCGATCGTGTTTTTGCTGGTGCAACTGCTGTTCGCCTGTTTGGCAGGTTGGGGCATCGGCGAACTGGTAGCTTGGGTGCATCCGCTGCTCGGCTGGGCTGCGGGACTGGGCGTGATCTGGGCTTTGCTGCGGGCGTTTAAACGCTGGGATAACAAGGTATTCGCCTACTATCTGATGCATGATTATGCATATTCGGCGCAAGCGGGTGGTGCAAATCCGCCCGAGTTAGAGGCGCGGATGACTGCGTTTCGGTTGTCGATCGCCGAGGCGCTAACCCAAGGATTTGATGAAGTTTTGGTGGTTGGCCATTCCTCGGGCGCGCATTTGGCGGTGTCTGTACTGGCCGATTTGCTGCGCGAAGGGCTGCCTGCTGGTTCAGCGCAGCTTGGTTTTGTGTCGCTGGGCCAAGTTGTTCCGATGGTGTCATTCCTGCCGAAAGCCAAGCGCTTGCGCGGTGATTTGCATTATCTTTCTGCACGAAATGAATTGTTTTGGGTCGATGTGACCGCCCCCGGTGACGGCTGCGCGTTTGCTTTGTGTGATCCGGTCGCGGTAACTGGCGTGGCCCCGCCGGACAAATTATGGCCTTTGGTGATTTCGGCTGCCTTCACACAAACCCTGTCACCAGAACGTTGGAAAGAATTGCGCTGGAAATTTTTTAGGCTGCATTTTCAGTATCTTTGCGCTTTTGACCGCCCCGGAGAATACGACTATTTCCAGATTACTGCCGGGCCAGTCAGCTTGGCTGACCGTTACCGAGATCGGCCGCCATCGAAAAGCAGGGTCGAACGGGCGGCTTCGGGCTACCGGGATATGGCATGATCCCGCCAAGACCGACGCCACGGGCTGATAAAGTCTCTTTGTTTCAGTACCTTCGTCTGTTCCGCGCTGATATCCTGTCCGCCCAACCTGCGCGGTTGTATCGGGCTTGGATGGCGGAGTTTCGCACGGCGTTTTTTCGCAGTTATATGTGCAACGATCCGGCCTTGGTGAACCGGGTGCTGGTTGAGCGCCCCGATGATTTTCCGAAGTCCAACCGCATCGGCGAAGGGCTGAAGCCGCTGCTGGGCAACTCGGTTTTCGTGACCAATGGCGAGGTTTGGAAGCGGCAGCGGCGGATTATTGACCCGGCATTCGAGGGCGGCCGTTTGCGCGATACCTATCCTGCGATGTGGGCGGCGGGGCAGGCGGCGGTGGCTCGGATGCCGTTGGGCGAGGTTGAGGTCGAGGAGGAGATGAGCCACGCGGCGGCGGACGTGATCTTTCGCACGCTGTTCTCAATTCCGATTGAACACGAGGTGGCCTCGGCAGTTTTTGCCGAATTCCGCACTTATCAACGCACGCAACCCATTCTAAACCTTGCGGCTTTCTTGCCGTTGCCAAAATGGGTGCCTCGGTTTCATCGCCGAGCAACTAAGCGTTCCGCGGCGGTAATTCGGGCGTTGATAACGCGGTTGACGGAGGGCCGAGCGGCTCAGATTGCGGCTGAAACTGCGCCGGATGATCTGGCGACGAAGATCATGACGACGGCTGATCCGCTGACTGGCGAACGGTTTGAGACGGGCGAGATGGTCGATCAGGTGGCGATCTTTTTCCTCGCGGGGCATGAGACGAGTGCTTCGGCTTTGTCTTGGGCGTTATTGATGTTGGCGATGGATCCGGAGGTGCAGGAGAAGGTGGCTGCCGAGGCGCAGGGTTTGGGAAATACGCCTGAATTCAGTGCGTTATCAAAGCTGCGCTTTACGCGTGATGTGTTTCGTGAGGTTTTGCGGCTGTATCCGCCGGTGCCGATGATGGTGCGCGAGAACGCCAAGCCTGAGGATATGCGGGGGCGCAAGGTGGCTCCGGGGGCGCAGATTGTGCTTAGCGCGTGGCATCTGCATCGTCACGAGCGCATCTGGGATAGGCCCGACGAATTTGACCCAAGTCGTTGGCAAACCGAGGAAAATCGCGCCTGTGTCAGGGACGCTTACATGCCGTTTTCGGCGGGACCACGGGTTTGTACCGGGGCGGGATTTGCGATGGTGGAGGGCACTTTGCTGCTGGCGATGCTGGCGCGGGCGTTTCGCTTTGAGCTGACGCGAGAACTGCCGGTGCCGGTGGCGCATTTGACGGTGCGGGCTAAGGATGGGATTTGGTTGCGGGTCAGCCGACGTTAGGATCGTCCGGTAAGTGGATGAAATCGCGTTGTTAATCAGCCTCTTTAACGAAAGGTTAATGACCCAGAAAGCGGCCATTTTCTATATGGAAAGCGGCCATATTGCTGGCGGGGTTTGGGCGGGCCTTGTGGCCGTTAATTATGATGCCCGAATCAGGGGTCTATCGGCGCAATTCGGCCAGCACAAAGACCCGGATTGCCGAGGCGAGGCCGATGTCATTATCTCGGGCGGCGTCGATTTCGGCGGCTAAGGCGTTAAGTGTCTGGCCTCGCATCCGAGCGATTTCGCAAAACCCGTCCCAGAACGCGGCTTCCAACGAGATAGAGGTGCGGTGGCCCTTCAGCGTCACCGAATGTTTGACGGGACGGCCGCTCATTCTGGGGTTTTGGGTGACAAAGCGTGACCGTCTAGATCACGCGCGGCTTTTTCCAGACGCGCGGCTTCCAGCGATTTATCGGCTTTACGGCGACCGAATTTCACCGCATTGGCATCTGCCTGCGCGCGGGTTTCCAGCCGATCTTTGGCCTTCCGCACGCTGCGCAGATTGATGATTTCGGCCATTAACCTTTCGGTCCAACCATATCTTCGGGCCGCACCACGCGGTCGAAGGTTTCGCCGTCAACGTAGCCCAACGCGATGGCTTCTTCGCGCAATGTCGTGCCGTTTTTATGCGCGGTTTTGGCGACTTTGGTGGCGGCATCATAGCCGATGGTTGGGGCCAATGCCGTGACCAGCATCAGCGATTCCTTCATCAGCTTGTCGATGCGGGCGATATTGGCTCGAGTGCCAACGACCATGTTATCGGTGAAAGAGCCCGCCGCGTCGCCCAAAAGTTGCATAGATTGCAAGACGTTATAGGACATCATTGGGTTGTAAACGTTCAGCTCAAAGTGGCCCTGCGAGCCTGCGAAGCCGACGGCCGCGTCGTTGCCCATCACTTGCGCGCAAACCATGGTGAGGGCTTCGGCTTGGGTCGGGTTGACCTTGCCCGGCATGATTGACGAGCCCGGTTCGTTTTCGGGCAAAATCAACTCGCCAAGGCCCGAGCGTGGGCCGGACCCCAGCAAACGCAGGTCGTTGGCGATTTTGAACAGGCTGGCAGCGACAGTTTTCAATGCGCCTGAAAACATTACCATGGCATCATGCGCGGCCAAAGCCTCAAACTTATTTGGGGCGGTGACGAAGGGCAGATCGGTGATCTCGGCAATCGCGGCGGCAACCCGGACGTCCCAGCCAACACGGGTGTTGAGGCCGGTACCAACGGCGGTGCCGCCTTGGGCGAGTTCGCAGATATCGGGCAGGCACATCTTGACCCGCGCGATGCCTTTTTCAACTTGCTTGGCATAACCGGAGAATTCTTGGCCCAAAGTCAGCGGCGTGGCGTCTTGCGTATGGGTGCGACCGATTTTGATAATGTCTTTGAATTCAATGGCTTTGGCATCCAAAGCCGCGTGTAGTTTGACCAGACCCGGCAGCAGAACATCGCGCGCCATCATGCCAATGGCAACGTGCATTGCGGTGGGAAAAGTGTCGTTTGACGATTGGCCCATGTTGACGTGATCATTCGGATGCACGGGTTTTTTCGAGCCCATTACGCCGCCGAGCATTTCAATTGCGCGGTTTGAGATCACTTCGTTGGCGTTCATATTCGACTGAGTGCCGGAGCCGGTTTGCCACACCACCAGCGGAAAGTTGTCATCAAACTTGCCGTCGATGACCTCTTGTGCGGCTTTGGCAATCGTCTCGCCAAGCCCTGCGTCGATGTCGCCTTGCGCGATGTTCACAAGCGCGCATGCCTTTTTGATCACGCCCAGAGCGCGGACGATGGCGATTGGTTGACGCTCCCACCCGATCGGGAAATTTTGAATTGAGCGCTGGGTTTGCGCGCCCCAGTATTTGTCGGCGGGAACGTCCAGCGGGCCAAAGCTATCGGTTTCGGTACGGGTGGCGGACATGTGCAAGCCTTATAATAGGGTTGCTGCGGCATAGCGCGAAAGGGCTTGGAATTCAATCTGTATGCGACAGTATACCGCTGTTTAAGCGCGCCGGAAGTGGAAGACGCGGGCGGGGGGGATGTTAAGCCAGACTTTCGGGCGCTCGCTGACTTTCAGCCCAAGTTGTGCGAGTTGCTCAAGTGAAAGCGGAGGTTTGGAACCGTAAGTGAACTGCACGTAGACACCGTCGGGGGCGAGAATGTCGAAGGCGGCTTTGACAATGGATTCGCGAACGGCCAGCGGCATCGACAGCAGCGGCAGGCCAGAAATTACAGCCGAAACACCGGGCTGCACCGAGGTGACCGCAGATTGGGCCGGGGCGTTGTGCACGGTGACATCGGGGAATTTCTGCCGCAGCAGTTTGGTGAAATCGGGGCTCATCTCAAACAGGGTGAGGTCTTTGGCGGCGACGCCTGCGGCGAGAATGCCTTGGGTCAGCACGCCGGTGCCGGGGCCGAACTCCACAACGCGCCCGGAGCTGGGGCCGAGGCTTTGCGCCATGGCGCGGGCGAGCCAGCGGGAGGAGGGGGCGACGGAGGACACCTGCAGGGGGTTGCTGATAAATTGACGCAAGAACAGCATAGCTTCGTTGGCCATTGCAGCCTCCTCGCAGGATTAAAGCATTCTATTGCTTGCGGAACTTATCCAAACGTACGATTTCCGCGTCGCCCTGCGGCGGGGTTGGATCATCTTCGGGATCATCCTCGTCTTCGTCTTCGTCGTCTTCATGGGTTTCAAAGCGCAAACCAAACTCTACCGAGGGGTCAACAAAGGTGCGGACAGAGTCAAATGGGATCACCAGATGCTCTGGCTGATTGCCAAAATTTAGCGTGATTTCAAAGCCTTCATCGGTGACGATCAGATCTTCAAACCAATGCTGCACCACAATGGTCATCTCACCAGGATAGCGCGAGCGCAGCCAATCGGCCATCACAACGCCATGGATCGTGGTGTCAAACGTGATGAAGAAGTGATGCGCGCCGGGCAAACCATTGGCGCCCACATCCTTGAGAACGGTCTGGATCAATCCCCGCATCGCGCGGTGCATGAGGTTTCCGTAATCAATAGATTTCGCCATGGGCCACCTTTGCTTAATTTTGCCACCATAGGGGATTCGGTCTTAAAGGGAAGGGGGGAGGCTTACAATGCTGCAACTGCAGCGGAAGTTATCGCGCAGAGAGCAAGCACGAGGGGAAGTGGCCAGTGGTGGCGCAGCAGCAGTTGGGCTGCGAGCAGGGCGAGCGCAGTGGGGAGTAGTTTTAGCGAGGTGGGATCGGGGGCGATCAGGTGCAGCGGGCCTAACGCGAGGGGGGTGACGGTGGCGAAGATGACGTGGGCTGCGAACCATAGTGACAGGTTGGCGATGACGCCGACAACAGCCGCAGTGATGGCTTTCAGGGCTTGGGACAGCCGAGGGGCGTGGGTCAGGCGGGCGATCCATGGAGCGCCTGCGAAGATCCACAAAAAGCAAGGTGCGAAGGTCATCCAGAGGGTGAGGATGGCTCCGGCGAGGCCAATCAGCAGGCCATGTTTGATGGCGGCGAGGTAGCCTACGAATTCGGTCACGAGGATCAGCGGGCCGGGGGTGGTTTCGGCCAGGCCCAAGCCGTCGATCATTTGTGGTAAGGTAAGCCATTGTTTTTGCTGCACGACGTCCTGTGCCATCCATGTTAGGACTGCATAGGCGCCGCCGAAGGTGAGCAGGCTGAGTTTGGAGAAGAACAGCGCGATTTGGCCTAGGATTGGCGGGGCGAACAGCAGGGTGAGGGCGAGGGGGATCAGCCAAACAGCGCCCCAGATTGCGGCGGCACGGATGGATTGCAGCCATGGGGCTGGGGTGGTGGCGGTGGATTGGTCGGGTTTGGCAGTGAAGAATCCCCAGAGGCCAGCGGCTAGGATTACGGCGGGAAAGGGGGCTGCGAAGAAGAACAGGGCGGTGAAGGCGAGGGCTGCGATCACCCATTGCGTGCGCGATTTCAGGGCGCGTTTGGAGACGCGGATTAGGGCTTCGATCACGACGGCGAGGACGGCGGCTTGGACTCCGGTGAACAGGGCCGCGACGAGCGGGATTGTGCCCCATGCAGCGTAGATCATTGAGAGGGCGAGCACTATTAGCGCGCCGGGGAGGACGAAGAGGCCGCCCGCGATCAGGCCGCCGATGGTGCCGTGTTTGCGCCAGCCTATCCAAGTGGCGAGTTGCATCGCCTCTGGCCCCGGCAGCATCATGCAAAACGACAGGGCCGAGAGGTATTCGTCCTCGGACACCCATTGTTTCTCATCGACGAGTTCGCGGTGCATCAAGGCTATTTGTGCGGCGGGGCCACCAAAGGACAAGATGCCAATGCGGGCGAAGGCGCGGGTCAGTTCGGGAATGGTGGTCATGCGCTGCGGCCAGCGGGCCAGTCGTGGCCTTCTTCATGGCCGTCGCGGGCCCAGCGGTAAAGCGCGTCGTATAGCGTCATTCCGACGTCGAGTTGCTCGAGGTCGTTACGGAATTGGCGGGACAGGCCGACAGAAATTGCAAGCAGGCCAGCGGCTTGCGGCGAGAGGTCGTGACGATCTGTGTCGGCTGCGCGCACGACTTGGGCGAGACGTTGCAGGGGTTCTGTGTGCAGGGCGAATTCGGTGATTAAAGTATCAAAGGTGCAGGTTTCGCCGCGGTGGCTATAAAAGCAGTCTTCGATGTCGAAAGGTGTGGCGCTGAAGCGGTCGGCGACGGCTTGCACCTCGGTTGGGGCTACGAACAAGAAGCGGGCGGTGGGGTCGATGAAGCGGCGGATCAGCCATGGGCAGGCGATGCGGTCGATTTTGGGGCGATGGCGCGTAACCCAGAGGTTGGTTTTTGGGTAAGCTTTGAGCGGGATCATCGGCAAGGCTGCCTCGGCCCAAGCCATTGATCCGCCTTCTAAAACCTGTGCGTCGATGGATTGGGTGCGCAACAGGGCCGCGACACCTTCAGAGAGTTTGCGGCCTTTTTGGCAGACCACTATGACCTTTTGGCCGTGCAGATTTGCTGGGGCAGGATCGAAGCGATCATGCGGCAGGATGAGGCTGCCGGGGATCAGACGGGGATCGGCGGCGAGATCTTCGGGCAGGCGCACATCAACGATTGCGGGCGCGTCGGGCACGCCGATCAGGCGCATCAGTTGAGCGGGAGTGATTTGGTTTGGTCCGGGCATGGGGCATCCTGTGCGGTGACAATGGATGCGAGCCTTGGGCCTGAGCCTCACGGGGTGTTCGCGGACCCCATGGGTTTGGATAGAAAATTAGGGCGAGCGCGTCAAGCGGGATGCGGGCGGCGTTCGATATTTTGCGCGTTTTGAGACGCCCTACTGGGCGAGTAATACTCGGCAATTGCGGGATAAATGCGAGAATGGACGGCCAGATTGCGATCAATTCGGACTCGACTGAACCACTGACTGCAAGTGGGAAAGGTGCCGGATTCTGTTGCCAGGTTCCGGCGGACCCCGCCTTACGCGGCTAAGCGCAAGGACTTAGTTTCGGCGACTCGAACTGCTTACGCAGCCAAAGCCATTGCCGGAGCACGGTTGTCATTTGCAACTGTACGTTTTGGACCGATGACGGTGGTACCTCACCGAGCGAAAGCTGGCCCCTTTAGACGTTCGTCGATCCTATTTCGACCCCACACGCCCCAAATGAGAGGGTGAATTGGTGGAGTCGCCGGGTACCGCCCCCGGGTCCGAGCCGTTTATTATGGGTGCGTTTATCGCCATAGTCCGAGTTGCCCCGGACAGGGTGAATATAGGGCGGGGGTGCGCGGGGCGCAAGGGGGAGGAAGGTGCGTGCTGGCACGCACCTTGCCGGATCAGAAGCCGGATTTGATCATCTCAAACTCTTGCGTCATGCGGTCGCGCATGGTGGGGTCAATCGGCACCTGAGACAGCAGGATGCCATCGACCGGGTCAACATCATGGGCTTTGAGTTCCTCAACCGGAATGTCTTTCATCGCGACATCGTTGGCGTGGACGTAGCCGAAATTATCCAGCAAGCCCTTGGCTGAGCCGTGGTCGAGCCAAGCGTTGATAAAATCGTAGGCTTTGTCTTCGCTGCCGGGGGCGTCCTTGAAGTTGACGTAGCCGCAGAACCAGTTGGCGACGCCCTCCTTCGGGGTGCGGTTGAACGCCACTGGCACGCCCTCTTTCCTCAGGTTAGCGACGCCGTCGTTCCATGTCCAAGCGATCACAACTTCGCCGGTCTTCATCAGCTGGGCGAGCTCGGAAGGGTCGGCCCAATAGGTGCGCACGTTTGCATGGGCGAGGCGCAGCCAAGCGCCGGCGGCTTGAAATTGCTCCTCGGTCACGTTGGTCCAGTCGGAAACGCCGGTGGCGAGCAGGGCCAGCGACCAAGTGTCATCGGTATTATCTGGCAGCGAGATTTTGCCCGCGAAGGCCGGATCGACGAAGACTTGCAGCGAGGCTACTTGCTCGGGCTTCACCAAATCGGTGTTATAGGCGACCGCAGTATAAGCGCCGTCGGTTGGGATGTACCAAACGCCGGTTTCGTCGGCGAAGATTTTGGACTTTTTGTAGCGCTCACCAATCTCGCCATAAAGCGGGATTTTGCTTATATCCCATGGCTCAAGCAGGCCAGCGTCGCGGTATTTCTGTACCATTTGCGCGCAAGGGTGGGCGACATCGGCCTTAAAGCCGTTGGAGACCTTTTGGAACGCCTCATCATCATCGCCGAAGAAGGAATAGGTCGGCATATCGCCGTTTTTGGCAACGTAAGCCTCGATCAGGGATTGGTTTTCAAAACCCGCCCAGTCGAACACGGTAATATCTGGGTCGGCGGCGTTTGCGAGGGTTGCGAAGCTGAAGGCGATGGCGGTGCTGGCGAGTAATTTCGTAAGGCGCATTGGATTCCTTCCGGCTGTTGGGGGCCGCTTGTCGGGTTTCGGTTTGGCGATGGGTGAAAGCTAGAGCGGGGAGGGGCTTGGCTCAAGTTATTATTACGTGATCGGGAGGGGCGGGGTGGAGGATGCTGGAATTTTGATCAAGCGATCATGCGTTTTGCTGGCCTTAGCAGGGGCGTTTCACAGATCCGAGCACATTTGTTGCCAAACGAGCTTCCCCACGGGAAAACTTAGGGGAATGAGAGGGGGGTTTACCGTGAGGAAATCCTTGGCTAGGTTTGGCGTGAGCCCGTGTGATGCGCGGGATCTGCCACAGCGCCTGTGCGGGGCTGCGGCTTGGCTGGAAGACCTGCCACGGCCTTTTCTTCCGTGGAACTCCGCTGGGCCGTCATTTTAACCGCAATAAGGGGCGTCTGATGACCCAACTTGATCTGAACTTCGTGCGCAGCCAATTTCCGGCTTTTGACAGTGCTGTGCTCGAAAGCCATGCGTTTTTTGAGAATGCCGGGGGGTCGTATCCCTGCCGTCAGGTGGTGGACCGGCTGCATCGGTTTTACATGGATCGCAAGGTGCAGCCTTACGGCCCCTATCCGGGGGCGCAGGCGGGCGGGGCCGAGATGGATGAGGCGCGCGACCGTTTGGCGGGGCTGATGGGGGTGAAGGGCGAGCAGGTGTCGTTTGGGCCTTCGACGAGCGCGAATACTTACGTGCTGGCGCAGGCGGTGCGGCTTTGGTTGAAGGGTGCTAACGCGGCGATTGTAGTGACAAATCAGGACCATGAGGCGAACTCGGGCGTCTGGCGTCGGTTGGCTGATGAGGGCATTGAGGTGCGCGAGTGGCAGATTGATCCGCAGACCGGGAGTTTGGACCCGGCTGGGCTGAAGGCGTTGTTGGCGGATGGTAAGGTGCGATTGGTGTGTATGCCGCATTGCTCCAACGTTGTGGCAGAGATCAACGATGTGGCCAGTTTGTCGGCGATGGCTAGGGCTGCGGGGGCGCGTGTTGTGGTCGATGGGGTGTCTTATGCGCCGCATGGGCTGCCGGATTTTGCGGCGCTTGGCTGCGATGTGTATTTGTATTCAGCTTATAAAACCTATGGGCCGCATCAGGGGATAATGGTGATTTCCGAGGAGTTTGGCGCGGAATTGCCAGCGCAGGGGCATTATTTCAATGCGGGTAGCTTGTACAAACGTTTCACGCCTGCGGGGCCGGATCATGCGCAGATCGCGGCTTGTGCCGGGATGGCGGACTATATTGACGCGTTGCATGGGCATCATTTTGGAGCCGAGGCGGATGCGGCGCAGCGGAACCGGGCGGTGCATGATTTGATGCGAAGCCATGAGGTGGCGGTGATGGCACCGCTGTTAAATTATTTGGGCGCGCGCAACGATCTGCGGTTGATCGGACCTCGGGCGGCAGAGGCTCGGGCGCCGACGGTGGCGGTGGTGTTGGATCGGGCGGCAGAGCCGGTGTCAGAGGCGTTGGGGCGCGAGGGGATCGCCTGTTGGGCGGGCGATTTCTATGCGGTGCGACCGTTGACTGCGATGGGGGTGGACTTAGAGCAGGGTGTGCTGCGGATGTCGCTGGTGCATTACACCAGCGCGGCGGAGGTGGCGCAGTTGATCGCGGCGCTGGACCGGGTGCTGTAGCTGCCGATGAAAGTGGGGGCTTTGCGCCCCCGCTGCGACTTTCCGCAGGATATTTTCCCACAAAGGATGAACTTTTGATCTGATCAGGCGTTTGCCGCGTAAGCGTTTGAAACAGTATGGGATGTTATGCCAGATCAGCCTTTGATTTTGTGGTTTCGCCGGGATTTCCGGCTTTCGGATCATGCTATGCTTACGGCGGCTGTGGCCTCGGGGCGGCCGTTGCTGCCGGTTTTCGTGCTGGACGCTCAGGCGGAAAGTCTGGGGGCCGCGCCGAAGTGGCGGTTGGGGCTGGCGCTGGAGCGGTTTGCACAGAGCCTTGAGGCATTGGGCCAGCGGCTGATTTTGCGGCGTGGCGATGCGCTGGAGGTTTTGCAGGGTTTGGTCGTCGAAACGGGTGCGGCGGGGGTGATCTGGCAGCGGATGTATGACCCGCAAGCCGTTGAGCGCGACACGGCGGTGAAGGCGGCGCTGAAGGCTGAGGGTCTGGTGGCGGAGAGTTTTCCCGGCGCGTTGCTTATTGAGCCTTGGGAAGTCGAAACCGGGCAGGGCGGCTATTACAAGGTTTATACGCCGTTCTGGAAAGCGGTTTCTGCACGTGGGTTTGCAGAGCCACTGGCTGCGGTGACGCGTTTGCGCGCGCCTGCGGTCTGGCCTGAGTCGGATGATTTGGCCGATTGGCGGCTTGGAGCTGCGATGCAGGGTGGGGCGGCGGTGTGTTTGCCGTATCAACGGGTCGGTGAAGCCAAGGCATTGGCGCGATTGGACGAGTTTATTGAGGGTTCGGTAGATCGCTACAAGGTGGCGCGGGATTTTCCGGGGCAAGCTGGCGCGACCTCGGGGCTTTCGGAGAACCTCGCCTGGGGTGAGATTGGGCCTCGGACGATTTGGGCTGCGGGGCTGCGGGCCATGCATCAGGGTGATGCGGGGGCGGAGCATTTCGGCAAGGAACTGGTCTGGCGCGAATTTGCCTATCATCTGATGCACCATTCGCCGCAAATTCTGACGCAAAGCTGGCGTGAGGGCTGGAATGATTTCCCGTGGCGGGGTGATAATGCGCAAGCCGAGGCGTGGCGGCGCGGTATGACTGGCGAGCCATTGGTCGATGCGGCGATGCGTGAAATGTTTGTCACCGGGCGGATGCACAACCGGGCGCGGATGGTGGTGGGGTCATATCTGACCAAACATCTGATGACAGATTGGCGAGTTGGGCAGGCGTGGTTTGCAGAGTGCTTGACGGATTGGGATCCGGCCTCAAACGCGCTCGGCTGGCAATGGGTGGCAGGATGCGGGCCAGATGCCGCACCCTATTTCCGCATTTTTAATCCAGCTGGACAGGCAGAGAAATTTGACAGTGAGGGCGATTATCGGCGACGCTGGATTGCTGAGTTAAGTGTGAGTCCCAGCGCAGAGGCAAAGAGCTTTTTCGACGCAGTGCCGCGCAGTTGGCGGATGGATGGTAAAGCCTATCCAGCGCCGATTGTTGGTTTGGCCGAAGGGCGCGCGCGGGCTTTGGCCGCCTATGCCAAAAGCCGTGGGGCTGCGGCATGACGTTTTGGTTGGAGGGACAGATGGACGTTTTGACATCAACCAAGGGTCAATCCGAGCTGCCGCGATACTTCGCGGCGGTGTTCGAGATGGCCAAAAAGCTGAAAAAGGGCCGGATGGATTTCGTGTTGCCAGACGGGCGGCGGTTTCGGGTCGAAGGCCCAGAGGCCGGCCCGGTGGCAGAGATCGAGGTGCATGACGCCGATCTGTTTGCGCGGCTGATCCGGGAGGGCGATCTGGGGTTCTGCGAGGCTTATGTCGAAGGTGGCTGGTCCACGCCCGATCTGATGGCGTTCATGGATCTGGTGCACGAGGGCAACGGCGAGGTCTATGACGCCTTCCCCGGCATGGCGTTGGTGCAGGCCTATGAGCGGTTTCGGTTCTGGCTGCAATCAAACTCCAAACGCCAAGCCCGCAAGAATATCGCGCGTCACTATGATCTGGGCAACGACTTTTACCAGTTGTGGCTGGACGAAAGCATGACCTATTCGGCGGGGATTTACCGCACCGGGCAAGAAAGTCTGGAGACCGCGCAGGCGCAGAAATATGCCTCAATGGTCGATCAGATGGGGGTGAAGCCCGGCGATCATGTGCTGGAAATCGGCTGCGGTTGGGGTGGTTTTGCGGAATATGCCGCGAAGGAACGTGGTTTGCGGGTCACGGCTTTGACGATCAGTCAGGCGCAACACGATTACGCCGTGGCACGGATGCAACGGTTGGGGCTGTCTGACCTCGTGGAAATCAAGCTGCAAGACTACCGCGACGAGACCGGGCTTTACGACGGCATCGCCAGTATTGAGATGTTCGAGGCGGTGGGTGAGAAGTATTGGCCGGTGTATTTTGACACCGTGCGCAACCGCCTGAAACCGGGGCGCAGTGCGACTTTGCAGGTGATTACCGTGCATGAGGCTCGGTTTGAGGCTTACCGTAAAGCCGTTGATTTTATTCAGAAATACATTTTTCCGGGCGGGATGCTGCCCAGCCCATCGGTGCTGCGGCGGGAAGCTGAACGGGCTGGGCTGCGGGTGAAAAACTCCATCGAGTTTGGCAAAAGCTATAGCCAGACCTTGCGGCGTTGGTATGACAGTTTCAACGCGCGCTGGGCGGAAGCGTCGGGTTTGGGGTTTGATGAGCGGTTTCGGCGGATGTGGAACTTTTATCTCTGCTCTTGTGCTGGCACGTTTGAGGGCGGAAACTGCGATGTAACGCAGATCACGCTGACCCGGCCCAATTGATCCGGCCCAATTGATCCGGCCGGGATCGTAACGCTGAAGGTGATTGTCCCGCGTGGGCTGCGCATGTTGTTTTAAAAGGCTCCAATTTAGCGGCCCAACTCGTAAGGCCCCAACGCATAAAGGACCGCCATGCCGACTGCCTCAAAACTTGCCGCAGCGATTGCGTTTGCTTTGCTGGGGTTTATTGCCGCGCAGACCTTTGTGAAGCATCTGCCGGAAGGAACGCCGCTGGGGCATTTTCGCGAAATTACCGCAGCGATTGGCTTTGCGGTCGGTTGGTTCGTGATGGGAAAGTTGACTCGGAAGGGTTACCGTGAGGCGGTCAACTCCGGGTTGCTGACGGCTTTAGTCTTGGTATTTTGGGTGCTGCTGGCGTTCGCGATTTACCTGATGGTAAAGAAATCGATGCATATGATGTATGATGGCCCGATGGAGGCCGTGTTGGGGATTTTCGAGTTGATGTTTGATTATGGAAAAATGTTGGTAACGCCGGACATGCTCGGGGTGATTTTGGGCGGTGGCGTGCTGGCGGGGTTTGTCTCGGAGTGGGCGGGGAAACGTTGGTCGTGACGCGTCCTTATTTTTTCTTCGGTATTTTACGGCATCTGCCGTTGCTGGAAGTTGTGTTGGGCCGACCCGTGCAAGTTCAGACGGCTTGGCTGGCCGATCACGCTTTGTATTGGACGCGGGATGGCAGCTTTCCGGTGATGCTGTATCGTCCCGGCGAGCAGGCAGAGGGGGTTTTGCGTGAGGGACAATCCGCGTCCGATGTGGATCGGTTGGATTTCTTTGAAGGCGGCTTTGGCTTTTCTGCGCATCCGGTTCAGGTGATACGGGGCGGTGAGCCCGTTGACGCGCAAATTTTTCGGCCGGAGCCGTTCGGGATACCGACAGACTTGGGGCCGGCGTGGCGGCTGGAAAATTGGCAGCAGCGTTTTGGTGCTGAATATGAGGCGATGGCGCGGGATTATCTGGCGCAGTTCGGGCTGAAACCGCCGCGTGCGGTGGCCGCGCGGTTTGAGCAGATTTTGACGCGTGGGGCGTCGCGGGTGCGGGCCGCGCAGGCAGCGCCGACCGAATTGCGCCATCACACCGTTGCGGGTGACGTGGCGGTGGCGGCGTTGCGTGAACCTTACGCGCGGTTTTTCGCGATGGAGGAAATCGACGTCAGCTTTCGGCGGTTTGATGGCAGCATGAGCCCGCAGGTGACGCGGGCGGGGTTTATTGCCTGCGATGCCGTGACCGTGCTGCCCTATGACCCTGTGCGCGACCGGGTGCTGGTGGTCGATCAGTTTCGCACCGGGCCATATCTGCGCGGCGATCCGCAACCGTGGCAGATTGAGGCGATTGCCGGGCGTATTGATCCGGGGGAAACTCCGGTTGAGGCGGCGCGGCGCGAGGCGGTGGAAGAAGCCGGGTTGGTACTGGCAGATCTGCTGCCGGTGGCCAGCTATTATCCGTCGCCGGGGTGTTCTGCGGAGTATTTGTATTCGTTCGTGGCAGTTACCGATCTGCCGGATGCAGTCGCCGGGGTGTTCGGCGTAGAGGGCGAGGCCGAGGATATTCGCGGCCATCTTATCAGCTTTGATCGGATGATGGAGTTGGTGGCGTCGGGTGAGATTTCTAACGCGCCAACGGTTTTAACGGCGTTTTGGTTGGCGCAGAATAGGGCTAGGTTGCGCGAGACCTGAGGGCCTCGCGCCTAGGAGTTTACAGCGCCAATTTGGTCCAAGCACCGTTTTTTCCGGAAGATCGCACGCAGGCATCGACAAAAGCTACGCCTTCCAAGCCTTCTTTAAGCCCCGGAAAGCTGACGGCGCTCTCGAGTGGCGTGCCATCGCGGCGGGCAATAATGGCGCGACCGGCTTCGGAATAGATATTGGCGAAGCCTTCAAGGTAGCCCTCGGGGTGGCCGGGGGGAATGCGCGTCAGGCGAGCGGCGGCGTCGCCTGTGCCTGCACCGCCACGAGTCAGGCGGTAGCGGGGGGCGCCGATGGGGGTGACCCAGAGGTAATTTGGGTTCTCTTGTTCCCACTCAATACCTGCTTTGGTGCCATAAATCCGCAGACGCAGGCCGTTTTCCTGACCTGCAGCGACTTGGCTGCACCACAGCATCCCCCGCGCGCCAGAGTTGTAGCGCAGCAGAACATGGGCGTTGTCATCAACTCGGCGGCCGGGGACGAAGCTTTGCAGGTCGGCGGCGAGTTCGGCGAGGGTAAGGCCGCTCACGAAATTCGCAAGGTTGAAGGCGTGGGTGCCAATGTCGCCGGTGGAGCCTCCGGCCCCCGAACGCGCCGGATCGGTGCGCCATTCGGCTTGTTTGTTATCGACCTCATGCGCCAGCCAGTCTTGCGCGTATTCGACTTGCACAAGGCGAATATCGCCCAAATCGCCAGCCTCAACCATCGCCTTGGCTTGGCGGATCATCGGATAGCCAGTGTAATTATGGGTCAAAGCGAAGACCACGCCGGACGCCTCAGCGGCTTTCGCCAGCTTTTTCGCCTCGGCCAGTGTCGCGGTCAGCGGTTTGTCGCAGATCACATGGATGCCGCGTTTCAGAAACTCCAAAGCGACGGGGGCGTGCATGTGGTTGGGGGTGACGATCGCCACCGCCTCAATCCCGTCTTTGCGGCGGGCTTCTTTCTGCGCCATTTCGGCAAAAGAGCCGTAGCTGCGCGCCACGCCAAGGTCCGCGGCAGAGGCGGCGGAGCGTTCGGGGTCGGAGGAAAACGCGCCCGCCACCAGTTCATATTGATCGTCAATGCGGGAGGCGATGCGGTGAACTGCACCGATGAAAGCGCCGCGTCCGCCGCCGACCATGCCAAGACGGATGCGGGGGCTGCGGGCGGTGTGGGCTGCGGTGATTGTCATCGTTTAAGTCCATCCAATAAGATGTTTGTAAAAATTCCACTACCCGGGTGCATGCGGATACCCCATGATGGATTTCCCCTTAGAAATTTAGCTGCGTCGCTAACAGTATCAAAGTTTCGGGCTTTGGTTGCATCATTGCAGCTTGGGGGAAAACATTTGAATCCAGCCGACTTTCCGTCGATGCCCTTGATTTTTCCTTTGACAAAGTAGGCATCTACTCGATTGCCATTTTTGTCTGTCGCGGTGATCGCCATGATTACTCCAATCCCAACATGCGGCGGTTGGCGGCGCGGTCGGTGCCTGCGTCGGCGAAATCGTCGAAGGCTTTTTCGGTGACGCGGATGATATGGGCATCGACAAACGCCGCACCCTCGCGCGCGCCGTCTTCGGGGTGCTTGATGCAGCATTCCCATTCGACCACAGCCCAGCCGTCAAAGCCGTATTGCGTCAGTTTCGAGAAGATGCCGCCGAAATCGACTTGGCCATCGCCCAAGCTGCGGAAGCGGCCTGCGCGGTTGATCCACGACTGGAAGCCGCCGTAAACGCCTTGGCGGCCTGTTGGGTTAAGCTCGGCATCCTTGACGTGGAACATCTTGATGCGCTCGTGGTAGATGTCGATATGTTCAAGGTAATCAAGGTGTTGCAGAACGTAATGGCTCGGGTCGTATAGCATGTTGGCGCGGGGGTGGTTGTTCACACGCTCCAGAAACATCTCAAATGAGACGCCGTCATGCAGGTCTTCGCCGGGGTGAATCTCGTAACATAGGTCAATGCCGCAGGCGTCGGCGTGGTTTAGCAAAGGCGTCCAGCGACGGGCGAGTTCGTCAAAAGCTTCCTCGACCAGACCTGCGGGGCGTTGTGGCCATGGGTAAAGGTAAGGCCAAGCCAGCGCGCCCGAGAAGGTGGCATGGGCGGTAAGGCCGAGGTTTTTAGAGGCGGTCAGGGCTTTGGTCACCTGATCGACCGCCCATTCTTGCCGGGCTTTCGGATTGCCGCGCACTTCCGGGGCGGCGAAACCGTCAAACTGGGTGTCATAGGCCGGATGCACCGCGACCAACTGGCCTTGCAAATGGGTGGAAAGCTCGGTGATCTCGACGCCATTTTCAGCGGCCACACCTTTCAACTCATCGCAATAGGTCTTTGAGCTGGCGGCGCGGTCCAGATCAATCAGCCGTGCGTCCCATGTGGGGATTTGCACACCTTTATAGCCGTAATCGGCGGCCCATTTGGTGATGGCGGCAAAGCTGTTGAATGGGGCGGTATCGCCTGCGAATTGCGCCAGAAACAGCGCCGGTCCTTTGATCGTCTTCATGGTCACTCCCTATATTCCCGTGCGGAAGTCCGACAAACGCGGCACCTCCAAACCTTGACCCTCTTTGGGCGCGCGGCCCTCGATGGCGTCTTGCAAGGCGCGGGCGAGAAAACTGCCTGCCCGGCCCACGTCCTCTTGCACGACGATCATCTCTTTGCGGAAGCGGTGCAAGAAGCGGATCGCCTCTTTTGAGACAATATCGAAATCAATCCCCAGTTTTTTGCCGCCAAACTCCACCCCGGCGGCGGCGGCCATCGCGGCATTGGTCGAACCTGCGATAATGGCGTCGGGCATGGGGTCTTGCTGGAAGCGCTTTGTCACAACGGCTTCGATCTCATCGGCCAGAGTGTCAGAGGTGACGGGTTCGGCGAGTTCAAATCGCATCCCGCGAGCCGCGGCGGCTTGGCTGGCACCCATGATCATATGGCGGCCATACATATGATTGCGCGGTGGGGCGATCATGTAAACATGGCGGCGCTGGGAGGGGAGCGATTGCACGGCTAGGGTGCCAAATGCTTCGTTATCGAAGTCGAAATACGGGTGATCGAGCGCCATATCCGAGCGGCCATGCGTGGCGAATGGGAAGTGATGGTCGGTCATGTAGCGGATGCGGGGATCGTCGGGTTTGGTCTGGTTCAGGATGATACCGTCGGCGCTTTCAGTCTCAACAATATAGCGCACCGGCTCCATCGGGTCTTGATCGGGGAAGAACGGCATGACGACGAGGTGATAGGCGGTGCCACGCAGGGCGGCGGCGATGGAGTAGATCAGCTTTGAGGTGTGGTTCATCACATCGGCTTCGGTCGAGAGAACCAGCGCGATGACATTGGTTTTTCCTGTGCGCAAACGCACAGCGGCGCGGTTTTGGCGGTAGCCTAAGCGCAAGGCGGTCTCGCGCACGCGGCGCTTGGTTTCCTCACCGATATCGGGCGCATCCTTCAATGCCCGGCTGACCGTGGCAATCGCGAGGCCGGTGGCGGCTGCGATGGTCTTGAGCGTTGGACGTTCCACCCCGATCACGGGAAGCGGTGATTCTGTCATGTCATCTGTTCCGAAGCGTGACGCTTCTGTTGCGGCTATGTAGTCGATCTTTCAGCACTTCGCCTAGAGCACTGCGCCAATCGCGTGGCGCAGCAGGGCTAAGCTGACATTCATGCGCAGGTTGTGTCGACGGAGATACCCATGAAATCAGAGACTTCCCAACCGACGCGCCCGTGTTTTCACTTTGGATCGACTTTGCTGCAAGCCCCAATCAAGACTTAGAAAATTGCCGCCTACAAGCAAAAAGATTGCTTGATCGGAAAAACTATAACGTTATAGGATCGAACTATAACGATATAGAAGCTGAAATTTCAACGAATCTGGGAGGACTCAATGAAGAATTGGAAACTGGCCGCTGGCCTGTTGTTATCAGTAGCATTGCCATCTGGGGCGTATGCGACCGATCTTGAAGTGACGCATTGGTGGACGTCGGGGGGTGAGGCGGCGGCGGTGGCGGAGCTTGCCAAGGCGTTTGATGCATCGGGCGATCACTGGGTCGATGGCGCAATTGCGGGTGGTGGGGATACTGCGCGCCCAGTGATGATCGCGCGGATCACCGGCGGCGATCCGATGGGCGCAACACAGTTCAACCACGGCCAGCAAGCGTTAGAATTGGTGCAAGCCGGGTTGATGTTGGATCTGACCGACGTGGCAGTGGCAAACAACTGGAAGGACGTGGTCAACCCAATCTCATTGCTGGAAGGTTGCACGATTGACGGGAAAGTTTACTGTGCGCCGATGAACATTCACTCGCCGGAGTGGTTGTGGATTAACAACAAGATTTATGAGGATTTGGGTATTCCGATCCCGACCAACTGGACGGAATTTGTAGCGTCAGCACCGCAGGTTGACGCGGCGGGCAAGATTCCGTTGGCTCTGGGGCGTCAGCCTTGGCAATCGACTTTGGCATTTAATGCGATTGCTGTCGGGGTCGGCGGGCTCGACCTTTGGAAGAAAGTGAACGTCGATAAAGATATGGACGTTGCCGCTGGGCCTGAGATGCTGAAGGTTTTTCAAGCCTCGGCTGATGCGCGTAAGCTTGCGGTGAAGTCGACAGTGCAAGACTGGAACCAAGCGACCAACATGGTAATTACTGGCGACGCGGCTGGTCAGATCATGGGCGACTGGGCGCAGGGTGAATTTGCCGTGGCGGGCAAGGTTGCGGGCAAGGATTACACCTGTCTGCCGGGTCTGGGGCTGAACGCTTACCTCTCAACCGGTGGCGACGCGTTCTATTTCCCGAAATTGACCGATCCAGACAAGGAAGCCGCGCAGAAACGTCTCGCGGCGCTGCTCGTCAGCCCTGAAGTGCAGGTGGCGTTCAACCTGAAGAAAGGCTCGCTGCCGATCCGGGGTGACATTGATATGTCCGCCGCCAATGATTGCATGAAAAAGGGACTGGAGATTTTGAAATCCGGCAATGTCGTGCCAGCGGGTGATCAGGTTTGGTCGCCGGATGTGCAGACGCAGCTCGGTGACATGCAAAGCGAATTCTGGAGCGGCGATATGACCCCGGAAGACGCACAGGCGCGCTATGTCGAGATTTTGAAAACCGGGCTTTAAGCCCTTCGCGGTAAGGGCCGTCCGGCGAGTTCGGGCGGCCTTTTTGTCACCAGTGCGGGGAGAGATCAGGGCATGGCCGGTAAACAAACGCGAACTGGTAGACCAACCGGACTGCGGCTGTTTCGCAACCTGAACGCCAAGGTTGCGGCAGTGCCGATGGTGCTGACAACGCTGGTGGTTTTTGTCGGCGGGACTTTGTGGACGGTGCTGTATTCGTTCACCAATTCCAAGCTGTTGCCGCGGATGCAGTTTGTCGGCCTCGATCAATACAAGCGGCTGTGGTCGAATGATCTGTGGAATGCCGCCATCTGGAACCTCGCATTTTATGGCGTGATGTCGCTGGTTTTCACCATCGTGATGGGCTTTGTGCTGGCGGTGTTGCTGGATCAGAAAATTCGCTTCGAAGACACCTTCCGCACCATCATGCTGTATCCGTTTGCGTTGTCTTTCATCGTCACGGGCCTAGTCTGGCAGTGGATTTTGAACCCTGAGATGGGGATTCAAGAAGTGGTGCGTCGGATGGGGTTTGAGACCTTCACCTTCGATCCGCTGCACAACCCGAGCACGGTTCTTTATGGTCTTTTGATCGCGGGGCTGTGGCAGGGCACCGGGTTTACCATGTGTCTGATGCTGGCAGGCTTGCGCGGGATTGATGAGGATATCTGGAAAGCCGCGCGGGTGGACGGCATCCCAAAGTGGAAAACCTATGTCTATGTGGTGATCCCGATGATGCGGCCGGTGTTTGTGACGACGCTGGTGATCGTCGCGGCGGGGATTATTAAGCTTTATGATTTGGTTGTGGCGCAAACTTCAGGCGGGCCGGGCAATGCCAGCCAAGTGCCCGCGATGTATGTCTATCGCTATATGTTCACCGCGCAGAACCTTGGCCAGGGCTTTGCCGCCAGCACAATGATGCTGCTGTCGGTGCTTATCGTGCTGATCCCATGGGCTTATCTGGAATTCGGAGGCAAGAAGCATGGTTGATGCCGCAATCATAATCACCCCGCCTAGCGTCGCGGTCAGTGCGGTGCAGCCACGCGGAGCAAAGCCGAAAGCGCGGTTTTCGGGCAGTAATATCATGCTCTATGGCACGCTGTTTGTGGTGTCGGTTTACTATCTTTTGCCGCTGTGGGTGATGGTGATGACCTCGCTGAAGGGGATGCCGGAGATCCGCATGGGCAACATCTTTGCTCCGCCGGTCGAGATCACCTTCCAGCCGTGGGTCAAGGCGTGGTCAGAGGCTTGTACTGGCTTGAACTGCGATGGGCTGTCGCGTGGCTTCTGGAACTCGGTCTGGATCACGGTGCCATCGGTGATCATCTCGATTATTGTGGCGAGCGTGAACGGATATGCGCTGGTGAATTGGCGGTTTAAGGGGTCAGAAGTATTCTTTACGATCCTTATTTTTGGCAGCTTCATCCCGTATCAGATCATGCTGTATCCGATTGTGATATTGCTGCGCGAGCTTGGGATTTACGGCACGCTTTACGGGCTGATCTTGGTTCATACCATCTTTGGGATGCCGATCCTGACCCTGCTATTTCGCAACTACTTCAGCAGCTTGCCCGAGGAATTGTTCAAAGCCGCCCGCGTCGATGGCGCTGGGTTTTGGCGGATATACTTTCAGATCATGGTTCCGATGAGCCTGCCGATTTTCGTGGTGGCGCTGATCCTGCAAATTACTGGCATCTGGAACGACTTCCTGTTTGGCGTGGTGTTCACCAAGCCAGAAACCTACCCGATGACGGTGCAGCTGAATAACATCGTGAACTCGGTGCAGGGCGTCAAAGAATACAACGTCAACATGGCGGCGACTTTGCTGACGGGGCTTGTGCCGCTGATTATCTACTTCGTCTCTGGCAAACTTTTTGTTCGCGGCATTGCTGCTGGCGCCGTGAAAGGCTGACCGATGAATTCTTTAAATCAGACTGCGACCCAAGCTGCTGCCGAGACTACTGCGGTGCAGACCCATTCCATTCAGGTCAAGGAGTTGACGCTGAGTTTCGGCTCGGTTTCGGTGCTGAAAAACATGAATATCGACGTGGCCGAGGGTGAGTTTATCGTGCTTCTGGGGCCGTCTGGTTGCGGGAAATCGACGCTTTTGAATTGCCTCGCGGGGTTGTTGGACATCACCGATGGCGAGATATGGATCAAAGGCAAGAACGTCACTTGGGCGGAACCTAGCGAGCGTGGCATCGGCATGGTGTTCCAAAGCTACGCACTTTATCCGCAGATGACGGTGCGTGGGAACCTTTCGTTTGGCTTAAAAAACGCGCGGATGCCGAAGGACGAGATTGAAAAACGCATCGCGCGGGCGGCGGAGATTTTGCAGATTGAGGCTCTGCTGGATCGCAAGCCAGCGGCACTTTCGGGCGGGCAGCGGCAGCGGGTGGCGATTGGTCGGGCGCTGGTGCGCGACGTTGATGTGTTCTTGTTTGACGAGCCGTTGTCGAACTTGGACGCCAAGTTGCGTTCGGAATTACGCGTAGAAATCAAACGGTTGCATTCGCGGCTGAACAACACGATGGTCTATGTGACGCATGACCAGATAGAGGCTTTGACACTGGCTGACCGTATCGCGGTGATGCGCGGCGGGATTATTCAACAGTTGGCGGCGCCGCAGGAGATTTATAATCGGCCGTCGAACCTGTTTGTGGCGGGCTTCATTGGCAGTCCGTCGATGAACTTCCTGCATGGGGCGACGATTGAGGGTGGTGGGGCGTTTCAGTTTGGCCGCACGAGGGTCAATCTCGCGGGTTATGAGGGCGGCGCTGTTTTGGATCGCCCGCGCGCCATCCTTGGCCTGCGGCCCGAGCATCTTCACATTCAGGACCATGCGGAGCCGGGGTTAACCATCCCGGCGGTGGTCGAGATTGATGAGCCGATGGGCGCGGATAGTCTGGTGTGGCTGGAGGCTGAGGGTGGTTTGAAAATGTCGGTGCGGGTGCCGGTGGAGCGGCGAATGGCGGCTGGCACGGAAGTGCATCTGAAGGTCGATATTCCGAAAGCCTCGATCTTCGACACCGGAACCGAACAGCGGGTCTGAGATGATGGATTTGGCCGAGGGCTGGACACTTACCGACGAAAGCGGCGCTTACACCGCGCCGATGCGCCTGCCGAGTGACGGGATTTCGGCGCTGTGTGCGGCGGGGCTGATCGCTGACCCGTATTGGGGTCGCAACGAATACGATCTGCGCTGGATTTGTGGCCGCGATTGGGTGGCGAAGCGGAGTTTTTCGGTCGCTCGTGCCGATTTGGTGCTGGTGGTGTCGATGCTGGACACTGTCGCCGAAATTGCGGTGAATGGGGTGGTGGTGCTGGTTTCGGACAATATGTTCCGCAGTTACCGCGTGGACCTGTCTGCCGCGCTGCGGTTGGGCGAAAATGAGATTGCGATCATCTTTCGCTCACCCGAAGTGGAGGCGGCCAAGCGGCAGGCGGCGCAGCCGTATTTCGTGCCGTTCAGCGCGAATAACTCCCCGATTCACAACGGAAATATGCTGCGCAAGCCGTCGTGCGATTTCGGCTGGGATTGGAATATCGCTCTGGGCAATTTCGGCGTTTATGGTGGTTTTTATCTGGAGCCTTTGGCCTTGGTGCGGATTGCGTCGGTAGGGATTGCGCAGTCTCATTCCGCCCATCGCGCGGTGGTGACGGTGACGGCTGAACTGGAGGGTGAGGCGGAGGGGGCCGAGGTGTCCTTCTCGTTGTGCGGGTTGAATGCGCGCGCGAAAGTTCAACGCGGGCAGGCGGTGGCTGCGCTGGTGGTAGAAAACCCGGGTTTGTGGTGGCCAGCGGGGCAGGGCGCGCAGGTTTTGCATGATCTGGCGATCGGCTTTGGCGATCAGGTTGTGACTCGGCGCATTGGCCTGCGCTCGGCGGAGTTGATCAACGAAAAAGACGCGGTGGGTCTTGGCTTTAAGTTCCGCATCAATGGCCGCGACATCTTCGCCAAGGGTGCGAATTGGATACCGCAGGATGCTCTGGCGGGCCGCATCACGGTTGAGGCCACCCGCGATCTGCTGCAATCGGCGGTGGATGCCAATATGAACATGATCCGGGTTTGGGGCGGCGGGCGCTATGAGCCGGACTGGTTCTATGACCTCTGCGATGAGTTGGGGCTGATGGTCTGGCAGGATTTCATGTTCTCTTGCCACATCTATCCCGCCGACAATGCTTTCCTGAACGACGTGGCGATTGAGGTGGCCGAGCAAGCCAAGCGCCTGCACCACCACGCCAGTCTGGTGCTGTGGTGTGGCGATAATGAGTTGATCGGGGCGCTGACCTGGTTCCCGGAAACCCGCGCCAACCGCGATTTGTACTTGGTCGGCTATGATCGTTTGAACCGAACGATTGAGCAGTCGTTGAAGTCGGCGGTGCCGGATGCGGTGTGGTGGCCGTCTAGTCCAAGCCCCGGCCCGATGGATTTTGGCGACGCTTGGCATGACGACTCCAAGGGCGACATGCACTTTTGGAGCGTGTGGCATGAGGGCCGCGATTTTGACCATTACCGCGATGTAAGCCCTCGGTTTTGTTCAGAGTTTGGCTTTCAAAGCTATCCGAGCCTGGACGTGATCCGGCGCTTTGCCGACCCGAAAGATTTCAACATTGCCGCCCCGGTGATGGAGAGTCATCAGAAGAACGCCGGCGGCAATGCGCGGATCGCGGAAACCATGTTCCGCTATTTCCGCTTTCCAGTGGGTTTTGAGAACTTCGTTTATCTGTCTCAGGTCCAACAGGGCCTGGCGATCAAAACCGCCGTCACGCATTGGCGCAGTTTGAAGCCGCATTGCATGGGCACGCTGATCTGGCAGTTGAACGACACTTGGCCGGTGTGTTCGTGGTCGAGCCTTGATCACGGCGGCGGCTGGAAGCTGTTGCATCATATGGCGAAGCAGTTTTTCCAGGAGGTGTTGGTGTCGGCTATCCCAGTGGCCGGCGGGATTGAGTTGCGTGTGGTGAATGATGGTGGGCCGAAAGCCATCACAGTCGCGGCGCGGGCTGCGGCAATGGATGGCTCGACGCGGCCGCTGGCCGAGGCGGTGGTGGAGGTCGCGGGATCGGCTGTAGTGGCGCTGCGGATTGATGATGGGGATCTCGCCTCGCAAGAGATGCTGGTTTTCACATGGGCCGAGGGTGATCAGCAAATCTCGGGCGATGTGTTCGCGCCAAAGCCATACAAACACTACGATTTGTTGCCGCCGAAGCTGAGTTATCAAATACGCGCGGTGGCCGATCACTATGAGGTCACCCTGACCACTGACACCTTGGCGCTGTTTGTCGCCGTCGAGGCCGATCAGCCGGGGCGGTTCTCGCTGAATGGCTTTGCGCTGTTTCCGGGCTACCCCGCCACGATCACCTTCACCCCCGCCCACCCCGGCGCGGAACCCCGTTTCACCATCCGAGACCTTCATTCCGCGACCTACGGCGCGGCTGCCTGAGGAGGCATTCATGTTCAGTTATCAACTCTATTCTTCACGTAACTTTCCGCCTTTGGCTAAGACTTTGGAGATGGTGGCCGCAACGGGCTACCGCGCGGTTGAGGGTTTTGGCGGGCTTTACGCCGACCAAGCAGGTCTGACTGATATCTCGGCAGGTCTAAGGGCGAACGACCTGAAAATGCCGTCAGGGCATTTCGGTTTGGCGCAGGTGGAGGATACGCCGGATTGGGCGATCACGGTGGCGAAAACGCTGGGTATGCAGCAGGTTATCGTGCCGTGGATACACCCGGATGAGCGGCCCACCACAGGCAAAGGCTGGCACGATTTGGGCGTGCGGTTGCAGAAGGCAGGTCAACCGATCCGCGATGCGGGTTTGCGATTTGGTTGGCACAATCACGATTTTGAATTCGTTAAAACCGCCGATGGCGCCATGCCGCAGACCGCGTTGTTTGAGGGCGGGCCGGATTTGGCTTGGGAGATGGATGTGGCTTGGGTGATCCGAGGCGGCGCGGACCCGCTGGCGTGGATTGCCGAGCACAAATCCCGCATTATCGCCGCGCATGTGAAAGACATCGCGGCCAAGGGTGACAATCTGGCCGAAGATGGTTGGGCCGATCTTGGATACGGCGTGGTGGATTGGGCGACGATCCTGCCAGCCCTGCGCGCAATCGGCGTCACGAATTTTGTGATGGAACATGACAACCCCGCCGACCACGCGCGCTTTGCAAGGCGCTCGTTGGCCTCGGCGCAAGATTTGTAAGGAAACATCATGGCGAATATGGGCATTGGCATCATTGGGTGCGGCAATATCTCTACCTCTTATCTGCGGCTGGCGCCGTTGTTCAAAGGGCTAGAGGTGCGCAGCGTGGCGGATATGAACATGGCCGCAGCGACAGCACGGGCAGAGGAGTTTGGCGTCAAAGCGCAGTCGGTTGACGATTTGCTGGCGAATGACGACGTGGAGCTGGTGATCAACCTCACCATTCCCGACGCGCATTATGGCGTGACCAAGCGGATTTTGGAGGCGGGCAAGCACGCCTATTCTGAAAAGCCGCTGGTGTTGACGCTGGAACAGGGCGTGGCTTTGCGCGATCTCGCCGAGGCCAAGGGCTTGTCGGTGGGTTGTGCACCTGACACGTTTTTGGGCGGCACCCACCAGCAAGCGCGGGCTTTAATTGATGAGGGGCGCTTGGGGGTGATCACCACCGGGGGGGCCGCTATTCAGGGTCACGGCCCGGAAAGCTGGCATCCCAACCCTGAGTTTTTCTATCTGCCCGGCGCGGGCCCAATCATGGATATGGGGCCGTATTACATCGCCAATCTGATCAACCTGCTCGGCCCGGTGCGCCGGGTGGGTGCGCTGACTTCGTCGGCTAGTCCTACGCGGATCATCGGCTCGGGGGATCGGATGGGGCAAGAGATCGAGGTTAAAACACCGTCTAACATTCAGGCGCTTTTCGAGTTTCACTCGGGCGCGACCATCAACTTTTCCGCGTCGTGGGATGTATGGAGCCATAAGCGCAGCCATTTTGAGCTTTATGGCACCGAAGGCACCCTCTATGTGCCCGATCCGAATTTCTTCGGCGGACCGTTGGAAATTGCTGGACGCGATGGCGTGGTTCAGGCGGTGGAGGCTTGGGACCATCCGTTCAGCATCATCAACCAAAAGGGCCAGCGCGGCGAGGATTTGGCGAATTACCGCACGGCAGGGATGGCCGATATGGTGCTGGCGATCACCGAGGGGCGAGATGCACGCTGTTCGCTGGCGCGGACGTTGCACGGGGTTGATGTGATGACGGCGGCTTTGAAATCGGGCGAGACGGGCGAGTTTATCACGCTGACCACCACCTGCACGCGGCCCGAGGCTTTGGGGCCAGATGCGGCGCGGGCTTTGCTGAGGTGAGGTTAAGGCCGGGGGTTTTCTACCCTCGGACCCCCGAGGATATTTCAGCAGAGAGGATGACCAAAAGCACAGAGAGGCGTGCCGATTTTGCATGCTGGAGCCCGCAAGGCCCATCTCGATAAACGCCGGGCTTGCAACGCAGGCGATTGCCGTCATAAACGGCGCAAACCCAATGAGTTCAGGCCGCATGACCGACGACGCCCGCAAAATCCCGACCCACGAGGTCACCTACGCCCGCCTACGCGACATGATCCTGTTTGGGGTTTTGCAGCCCGGTCAGCCTGTGACCATCCAGGGTCTGACGGCTGGACTAGAGGCCGGAATGACTCCGGTGCGCGAGGCCATTCGACGCTTGGCTGCCGAGGGCGCGCTGTTGCCGCAGGGAAATCGTCGGGTGACGGTGCCGCGTTTGACGGCTGCGGATTTGGATCAGGTGGCGTTTGCTCGGTTGACGATAGAGCCGCATCTGGCGGGGCTTGCGGTGGTGACGCCTGCGCTGATCGAAAAGCTGGAGGCGCTGGATACGTGCGTCGATGCGGCGATCCGGGCGGATGATGTTTCAGGCTACCTGCAAAGCAACCACGCGTTTCATTTCGCTCTGTATGAGGCGGCCGGGGCGGGGGTGCTGCTCGATATGGCGCGATCGCTTTGGCTGCGCTTTGGGCCGAGCCTGCGGGTGGTTTCTTCTCGCAGTGGTGCTGCGAACCTGCCGGACTCGCACAAAGAGGCATTGGTGGCGATGCGCGCAGGCGATGCCGCAGGGCTGTCAGCGGCGATGCAACGCGACATTGCGCAGGGTGTGGAGCAGGTCCGCGCGGCGTTGCAACGCGGTGAGATTTAGCCGCAGAGCACTGCTTTCAATAATTTGATCAAATTTCTTGAATGCGGGTGAATTTGATCATATCCTGCTCCAAAGCCGCCCGGATTCGGGGATGGCTGTGCTGTGCAAAAGGGTCAAGCCATGAACAAAATCACCAACCACATGCCGACGGCTGAACTTCAGGCGCTGGATGCGGCCCACCACATGCACCCGTTTACTGAAAATGCGGCGCTCGCCAAAAGGGGCGCGCGGATTATGACGGCGGGCAAAGGGGTTTGGCTGACGGATTCTGAGGGCAACCGGATTATCGACGGCATGGCGGGACTTTGGTGCGTCAACATCGGCTATGGTCGCACCGAGTTGGGCGATGTGGCCAAGGCGCAAATGGATCAGTTGGCTTATTACAATACGTTTTTCCAGACCAGCCATGTGCCTGCCATTGCGCTGGCGGCAAAGATTGCTGAATTGGCACCGGGCGATTTGAACCATGTGTTCTTTGCGGGGTCCGGTTCCGAAGCCAATGACACCAATATTCGCATGGTGCGGCGCTATTGGGACATCAAGGGGCAGTCGGAAAAGCGCATCATCATCGCGCGGCACAACGGCTATCACGGCTCGACTTTGGGCGGCGGGTCTTTGGGTGGCATGTCTGCGATCCATAATCACGGCGGCAAGATCGCGGGTGTCGTGCATATCGGTGAGCCGAACTATTGGGCGCAGGGTGGCGAGATGACGCCGGAGGCGTTCGGGCTGATGCGGGCGCAGGAGTTGGAGGCGAAGATCCTTGAACTGGGCGTCGAGAATGTTGCGGCGTTCATTGGCGAGCCGGTGCAGGGGGCTGGCGGGGTTATTGTTCCTCCGAGTACTTACTGGCCGGAGATTCAGCGGATCGTGGACAAGTATGGCATTCTGTTGATCGCGGATGAGGTGATCACTGGGTTTGGGCGGACGGGGAATTGGTTTGGCTCGACCACTTTCGGGATTAAGCCGCATATTATGACGATCGCGAAGGGGTTGTCTTCGGGGTATCAGCCGATTGGCGGCTCGGTGGTTTGTGATGAGGTGGCTGAGGTTTTGGGCAGCCACGGCGATTTCAACCACGGCTATACTTATTCCGGGCATCCGGTGGCGGCGGCGGTGGCTTTGGAGAACCTGCGGATCATGCAGGAAGAAGGCATTGTCGAGCATGTTCGCGATGTGGCGCATCCTTATTTGGCGAAGAAATGGGCGGCGCTGGCGGAGCATCCGATGGTGGGGGATGCGCAGCTTGTGGGGTTGATGGGGTCGATTGCTTTGACGCCCAATAAAGCCGAGCGGGCGCGGTTTTCTTCGGAATACGGCACCGTTGGGTATCGCTGCCGCGAGCGGTGTTTTGCCAACAATCTGATCATGCGGCACGTCGGCGATCGGATGATTATCTCGCCGCCGCTGGTGATCACGCCGGAAGAAATTGATGTGCTGATTGATCGGGCTTTCACCTCGATTGATGAGTGCTATGCGGGGTTGAAGGCGGACGGGTTGTTTAAGTGATCTGAGGCTGTTGCAAGGGAATTTGTGGGCGGGGCTGTGAGGCTCCGCCCGTTTTCGTGACGTGTCCACATGTGGACAGGCCGAGATTGTGTATTTGAATCATGAGGTTGGATTTTTTGTTAGGGTATCTTTAACGACTGTTACAGGCCGGGCGGCCTATGCAGCGGCGTTGGCTGTGAGGGCAAGCAGGCTGTGCAATAGCGCGTCAGATGGGCCGGTCTCTGCATCGTCCATGCGTGCGAACCATAAGCCATCTGCGGCGCGGCGGGCGATTTGTAAGGTTGCGCTGCTGTCGGTTTGGCTGTGCTTGGCTTCAATCGCCGCCAGCCAGTCGTACCACATCCGGCGCAGGTCGGGGTCGCCTACAAACACCGGAACAATGCCGCATGACAAGTTTGCGTTTGACGCGGCCACGGGGTCTAGGGCGGCGCGGATATAGGCGCGGCTGAAGCGGCCATGCGGCAGCGGGTCGGCTTGGATTAGTTGATCCAGCAGCATCTCAAGTCGTTGGACGTAAGCCGCGAACAGGTTTTGAATTAGCGCTTCCTTATTGGGGAAGTGATGCAGAAAGCCGCCCTTGGTGACGCCTGCGGCATCTGACACCGCCTGCATCGTCACCGCCTGCATACCTTGGGTAAGCGCAATGGTTTCGGCGGCGGCGAGCAGCTTTTCGCGGACCGCTTCGGGGTCTTTCTTTCGATGATAGGCGGTGGGCATCAGTGACCCGTCGAGTGTGACAGCAGGTTCATAATCAGCACGCCGGTGATGATGAAGCCGATGCCGACCAGCGCCGGGGTGTCCAGCGATTGTTTAAAGACGAAAAACCCGATGCTCGCGGTCAGCACAATGCCCAAGCCTGCCCAGATCGCATAGGCAAAGCCGAGGGGGAGTGCGCGCAGAGCCAGTGACAGCAGGTAGAAAGAGACGACGTAGAACACCACCATCATTGCAGTCGGCACCAGTTTGGTGAACTGCGCGGAGCGTTGCAGGAACGCTGAGCCGATGACCTCGCTGACGATGGCTGCGAATAGGGTGAGGTAGGCGGTGACGAGGGGGGACATGCGGCGGCTCCTTTAGATACCGTCCGTTTGGTATGTTTGTGGTTGGTGGTCAAGGGGTGTTGGAATTGTGGGGTTGCGAGGGTTGGCAGGACGGATGCCTCCGGCGGGGATATTTAGGCCAAGATGAAAGCCCTAGCTGTGGGCGGTTTCCGCTGGCGGTGATTGGGCATAGCGCCGATGCTTCCGGCGGGGATATTTAAGCCAGTATGAAATGCCGGTGGAAGTGTTCGACGTCGGGTGTTGTGTTGGTCGCGACGTCGATACCTTGGGCGAGGATATTGGGCCAGTATGAAAACCGAAGGGTGGGGATCGTTTGGTTTAAGCGGGGGAGGCTGGAACGCGGTTCAGTGGATCGGCTGGGGTTGGTGCGGATTTCCTTTTCGCGCCGGGTGCGCTTGAGTTTGCCCTGCGGCTCGCCTAAACCTTTGGCAACGATATAAAGGATGTTACCGTATGCGGATTCACAGTGATTTGGCTGACACGATCGGCAACACCCCGCTTTTGAAGCTCAAACGCGCCTCGGAACTGACCGGCTGCACGATTTTGGGCAAATGCGAGTTTCTGAACCCCGGCCAGTCGGTGAAAGATCGCGCGGCGCTTTATATGATCCGCGATGCGGTGGCGAAGGGTTTGCTGAAGCCGGGCGGCACGATTGTTGAGGGCACGGCGGGCAATACTGGAATTGGGCTCGCGCTGGTTGGCGCGAGCATGGGGTTTCGCACCGTGATCGTTATTCCTGAGACGCAATCTCAGGAGAAAAAGGATATGCTGCGGTTGGCGGGGGCGGAATTGGTGCAGGTTCCGGCTGCTCCGTATAAGAACCCGAACAATTATGTGCGCTACTCGGGCCGTCTGGCGGAAGCTTTGGCGCGGACGGAGAGTAATGGCGCGATCTGGGCAAATCAGTTCGATAACATCGCCAACCGTCAAAGCCATATTGAGATGACCGGGCCGGAGATTTGGGAGCAAACTGGCGGCAAGGTCGATGGCTTTGTCTGTGCCGTGGGCTCGGGTGGTACTTTGGCGGGCGTCGGCATGGTGTTACAGCCGAAGGGTGTCAAGATCGGTCTGGCGGACCCTGAAGGGGCTGCGTTGCACGCGTTTTATACGACGGGAGTGTTTGACTCGCCGGGGTCTTCGATCACCGAAGGCATCGGGCAGGGTCGGATTACCGCCAATCTGGAAGGCTTTACTCCGGACTTCAGCTATCGCATCCCGGACGCCGAGGCGCTGCCTTTGTGCTTTGAGATGCTGGAGGATGAGGGGATTTGTCTAGGTGGCTCATCGGGCATCAACATCGCCGGTGCGATGCGGATGGCGCGCGATATGGGGCCGGGGCATACCATCGTTACTATACTTTGCGATTACGGCAACCGTTATCAGTCGAAGTTGTATAACCCGGCGTTCCTGAAGGAAAAGGGTCTGCCGGTGCCGAAATGGCTGGATCGCGCGCCGTCGAATATTCCGACGGTGTTTGAAGACGCATGACCTTCGCAATGCTGCGCGCTATTTTGCTGGTTCTGGTGCTTGCAGCGCCGGCTTTCGCGCAGGACACGCCTGCGGTTGATGATTACAAGACCTTCGACACCACGGTGTCGCAGATTGAGGATGTGGTCACTCAAGCGCAGGTCAATGACGACCGTTTGAGCGCGATGCGGGCGGAGATGGTAAAGTGGCGCACCACGTTTACCGAAGCCCAAGGCATTAACGCCGACCAGATTGCGACCGTGAAAAACCAGATCGCGGCGCTGGGCCCGGTGCCTGCCGAGGGGCAGGTCGAGGATACGACGATTGCCGAGCGGCGGATTGATTTGAACGATGCGCTGGCGAAGTTGCAGGTTCCGGTGCTGACGGCGGCGGAGGCAGCTACTCGGGCGGATAGCACCATTGCATCCATCGACAAGCTGATCCGCGAGCGGCAGGCGGATAAGTTGCTGCGGTTGTCGCCGTCGGCGCTCAATCCGGTGAACTGGCCGACAGCGGCGTCGATGTTCCGCTGGATGGGACAGTGGATGTGGGATGAGACGCGCTGGCGTTTCACCCGGCCGATGAACGTCGATCAGTTGCGCGACAATGCGCCGTTGATCGTGGGGCTGTTGCTGGCGGCGCTGTTTTTGTTGCTGCGTGGCGGGCATTGGATGCGGCGGCTCACGCGATGGCTGCTGAGCAAGACGCAACCGCGTTGGCGGGGTTTGATCTCGGGCTTCGTGTCGCTGGGGCAGGTGGTGGTCCCGGTGGTGGGCGCTGTGCTGCTGGCAACGGCGCTGGAGCGGACCTCTTTGTTCGGGCCGATTATCCTGTCATTGTTTCAAGCCTTGCCGGCGCTGGTGTTGACGATTTTCCTGACGCGCTGGCTCGCGGTCCGGATATTTCCGTATAGTCCTGAGCAGGCCAGTGCCATTGGATTTGGTGTCGAGGGCCGGGCTGAGGGCAGGCTGCAAGCGGTGCTGCTGGGGATTTCGGTCGCGGTTTATGGGCTGGTGGCGACGTGGATCGTACCGAGGGCTGCGAATTTCCTCGGTGGCTCGGCAAGCAATATCGCGGCGGATCGGGCGCAGCAGGTGGCGTTGGCGACCGATGCGGCGATCTCGGTGGTGGTGGTGCCGTTGCAGATTTTCGCCGCCATTGCGTTGTTTCGCTTGGGCAAAATCCTGCGGCGCCAAAGTGCTGTGCAGCAGAGCAGTGATGATGCGGCGTTTCGTTCGACGCTGATCTATTGGGTCTCATCCGTGGCGATCGCGATTGCGGTGATTGCCCCTACGCTGGGGGTGATCGGCTATGTCAGCGCGGCGAATGCGCTGATTTGGCCTGCGATCAACACGCTGTCGTTGCTGGCGATATTGGTGGTGTTTCAGGGCTACTTTGCCGAGTTTTATGTGGCCTTGTCGCGGTCGGCGGATGCGCGGCATGACGCGTTGTTGCCGGTGCTGGCGGGGATCGTGATCTTGTTCGCGGCGCTGCCGGTGTTGGCGCTGATCTGGGGCGCGCGCATTGTCGATCTGGTGGACGTCTGGACCTCATTCCGCAGCGGCGTCTCGCTGGGCGGAGTGCGAATTTCGCCTTCGAACTTTGTGATATTGGTGGCGGTATTTGCTGTCAGCTACGCGGTGACGCGTCTGGTGCAGGGCGGTTTGAAATCGTCGATCCTGCCGCGCACGACTTTGGATCAGGGCGGGCAGAATGCGATTGCGTCGGGCGTCGGCTATGCCGGGATTTTCCTGTCGGCGTTGCTTGCGATCACGGCGGCGGGGATTGATCTGTCGGGCTTCGCGCTGGTGGCGTCAGCCCTATCCGTCGGTATCGGTTTTGGCTTGCAAACCATCGTCTCAAACTTCGTCTCGGGTGTAATTTTGCTGGTGGAACGCCCGGTCTCCGAGGGCGATTGGATTGAGGTTGGCACCACATCCGGCATCGTCAAGGCGATCTCGGTACGCTCCACCCGCATCCAGACCTTTGACCGATCCGATGTGATCGTGCCGAACTCCGATCTGATCACCGGACGGGTGACGAACTGGACGCGGTTCAATATGTCAGGCCGGATGATCGTGCCGGTTTCGGTGCCGTTCACCACCGACAGCCGCCGGGTCGAAGCAATTCTGCGTGAAATTGTCGAGGCGCAGCCCTTGGCCGTGCTAAGCCCGCCACCGACGATTGCGCTAATGGGGTTCAGTGGCGAATTGATGAACTTTGAAATTCGCGTCATCGTGCGCGACATCTATTTTCAGGTGCCAGTGCGCTCGGAGATCAATCATCAGATCGCTGAACGGTTTCGGGCTGAAGGCATTTTGTTCTCTAACGCGCATCGTGATTATCTCAAGCGTCTGGCGGATGAGGCTGCCGCCGACGCCGAAGCGGCGGCAGAGGAGCAAGCTGCTCTGGATGCAGTTGACGCGTTTTTGTCAACAGATCCAGCGCCCAAACGGATATCCCAAGCGGGTGGCGCAGATAAGTCGCGGCCGGATACCTTCCAGCCGGATGAATCTCATCCAGCTGTTTCGCAGCCCGACGCTTCGAAAACCGGCAGCGCCTCGCCCGATGTGCCCAAGGATACCGACGCATGAGCACTACATTGCTGTTTCGCCAAGACGCCTATCTGCGCGAGGCCGAGGCTACTGTGTTGGCGCATACGCAAGAGGGTGGCATCGTGCTGGATGCCTCAATCTTTTACCCCACGGCTGGCGGTCAGCCCGGCGACAGCGGCTTTATCATTTGGTCGGGTGGTCGGATGCCGATTGCGACGGCAGTGAAAGTCGAGGGTAGTCTGATCGCCTTGGTGCCATCGGAAGCGACCTCGTTGCCCCCCGTCGGCGCGAAGATCACCCAGCGCTTGGATTGGAACCGCCGCCACCGTCATATGCGTATGCACACCGCGTTGCATTTGCTGTCTGTGGTGATCCCGCTGCCGGTCACGGGTGGCCAGATCGGCGCTGACAAAGGCCGCTTGGATTTTATGATGCCAGAGGCGCCTACGGACGTGGCCGCGTTGAATGAGGCGCTTAACCTGTTGATCGAGCGCGATTTTCCTGTCACCGACAGTTTCATCACCGACGCCGAGTTATTGGCCAATCCGGGCTTGGTCAAAACCATGTCGGTCAGCCCACCGATGGGGCAGGGCCAGATCCGCCTAGTCCGGATCGGCAATGATGCCACGCAAATTGATCTGCAACCCTGCGGCGGCACCCATGTTGGCCGCACCGCCGAAATCGGTCGGGTAGAGATCGGCAAAGTTGAGAATAAGGGCAAGCAGAATCGAAGGGTGAGTTTGTTGCTGGTCGATTAAACCAGCAGAGATTCCCTCAATTGGCCGAAGAAAACCAAGCCCGCCCCCCTTGCGTCCCCGCATTATTGCAGGCTAAACACCCCGCAACGGATCGGTGGCCGAGTGGTCGAAGGCGCACGCCTGGAAAGTGTGTAGGCGGGGAACCGTCTCTAGGGTTCGAATCCCTATCGATCCGCCAATATCTCCACATAACATATTGAAACTAATGCATTTTATGGAAGTTGTGGTTTTTCATCCCCCATACCATCCCCCACCTTGCAGATTTGGGCGTGTCTTTCACGGCACAATTTTCAAGAACATGCGAAGCCCGATGCTGAGGCTCGATACGGGAACGACACTTCCCTCGGCCTATCACCCCATCCCCGCCTGCGCGCGTTACTGCGCACCGATTAGCTATCACCCCATCCCCGCGTGCGTGTATCTCTGCGCGGATAGTGCATCTCGGCTTTCTGAATGCTGGAAACGGCACTTTGCACCCGCCTTGGACGGCCCTAGCTTTCCCCATCAGGGAAGCCCGCCTTTTCCGGTATTGTGCAAACAGCCGCGCGCCGCGAAGCTTCTCACACCTGCCTTAAATGAAGCAGTTGCATCTTATTTAAGCCGCCCCACCGTCATTCCGCTGCCGTCGTGGGCGACCTATCACAGACGCGTGACCTAGCGTCACTCACCTCTTTGATTGGATCAAATATGTTTGTCCGCCACGCCCCCGCCATGCTGGCAGTTCTCTCGCTTGCTGCCTGCGCCCCGCAACCCGATCAAGTTGCTGGCACCTATATCAGCCCCGCCACCTATTCTTCATATTCATGTTCGCAGCTGGTATCCTCGGCGCGAAGGTTTGAGGCAGCGCGGGCGGCGGTCCAGTCATCGAACAGTCGCGCAATCTCTGACGGCAAGGTTGCGGCTAGGGTCGCGCCATCCTTGGGATCCGCAGCGGTTCCCGGAGCTGCCATGCGGTGCGAGGGTCATAGCCAATTCAGGTTGACGCGAAGTGCTACAGCCGTGCGAACGGCAATCATAAGAAGGCGCGCGTTGGCATCGAATGAGAATTACCTCGTCAAATATTTGACTAAACGTCGGTTCATGGGTCAAGTTCGCTAGAACGAATCAATTAACATTTTTTTTGGAGTCATTTTATGGCCATCTTAGTCGCTTCCGAAGCCGCTGATATGAGAGTGCCGTCAATCTGGTTTGGTGTTCTGGAATCCTTCAATAGTACGCACATCACCATCAGGGCGGGCCTTCTTAGCGGCACTTATCGGGGCAATTTTTCATATGATGATTTTGGAAACGTATTTGGTCAGTTGAATAGCTACGAAATTTTTTATGGCGGCAAACTCCAAGTATCTATAACGGGTCTAAACTTGGATGCCTATGATTATATGACCTTAATCAACGACGGTGCTGCTGTTCAACTCTACGAAATGGCATTCGCTAGGAACGACAAAATGTCAGGTTCAGTCTTTGCGGATGCACTTGTGGGCTTCGCTGGCAACGATAGTCTGCTTGGAAACGCTGGCAATGACACGCTCTTTGGCGGCAGCGGAAATGATGCACTCGAGGGGGGCTCCGGCTCTGACAGACTGATCGGCGGTACTGGCAATGATACATACGTGCGAGGAACCGGTGACCAGATATTCGAGGATGCAGGCGCGGGCAAAGACACTGTCAGATCATCTACCAGCTATGTTCTCGGAGCAAATCTGGAAGTTTTGATTTTGACAGGGTCTGCAGCCAATGGGGGTGGCAATGCGCTGGCAAATTCGATTACCGGCAATAATGCGTCAAACGCGCTTTCTGGCAACGCTGGAAACGACATTATCTATGCAGGTGGAGGAAGGGATACGCTTTCAGGCGGAGCGGGTTCAGACAAATCATATGGGGGCACGGATGGGCTTGCTGATGTCTTTGTCTTCACCGCCGCCTCACATACTGCCGTCGGAGCAAGCCGCGATGTCGTCTATAACTTCACGAGAGGCGCAGATGATATTGACCTGCGAACCATCGATGCGCGCTCGGCAACTTCTGCCACTAATGACGCCTTTCTTTTCAGCGGCAAGACCGCCCAAGCCCACTCAATTTGGTTTAGCGCCGAAGGCAGCAACGTAATCGTCAAAGGTGACGTGAACGGCGATAGAGTTGCTGATTTTGAAATTCAAGTTATCGGGGTTTCGAGTGTAGGGGCCTCGGATTTCTTACTTTAAGAAGTTTGCGCCCCAATTTTTTAGAAGGGCGTCAGGGTTACGTCTCTTAGAATGTTTAAAAACCTAGCAGGGGCTTTCGGCGTGGCGCGCCCAGCGCCGCCGCTGGGCCTCTGAAATGCGGGCTAAGCCCTCGGGCGTCTTGGCCCCGGTGGATTTTCCACCGTGAAACTTGCAGCGCCGCTTGCCGGGTTCTGACTTATTTCGACACGCACCGCTCTTGCGCGTCTTGGCCCCGCATATGACGCGGCGGGTGGCGAGGTGATGCGCTTCGCGTTGTTTGCGGCGGGCAACACTGGAGGCAAATAGCGCCTCGGCCTCGGCGTCCATTTCTCTTGCCAGCTAACACCCCATCCCCCCGCGTGCGCATACTTGTGTGAGGTTCCCGCATCACGCCTTTCCGTATGATGGAAACCCCGGCCTTTCCCCATAAGGAAAACCCAGCTTTTCCTGCATTCTGGAAAACAGCCTCGCGCGCGGGCGCGTCATCGGCGGCAGGATGGCTGCGCTAGGGCGGGACAATCGTTCAATGGAATGTTCGGAGCAAAGATACCTTCCCCAGCGCCTCGCGAGCCATAACAAAACTTAATATGCGCTCGGGGCGGGGGAAGTTGGCAGTGTCAACAAACGTCAACATGCGCGACGATTCCACAGCGCCGCAATGACAGGTTTTGTCAGGCCCCGGTCAAGTTAGGTCGGCTCACCGCTACCACCCTTTCCCGTCTGCTCTCAGTGCTAAGGAGGCTCCTGCATCGGTCCCGCTGCGCGAACGGGGCAGAGATTTGACTCCCCCTTTGGCCTCGCGCGCTTATGAGGCAAAAACTGTGTGCTCAAAGCCAGTAAATGCGTTTCGAGTGCGCAAAACAAACAGCGCCAACAGTCCTGTGCCAAGCAACACGCCGCCCGCAGGAAGCGGCACAGGTGAAGGCGACTTAGAAACTACCTCAAAGTTGCTCAGGTCAATATCGAATTCCATCTCGTCAAAAATCGGTGTGCCGTCCGGGAGGAACCGCGTGACACCAAAAACAGAGAACCGTTGATCGGTCGGTGTCGGCACATTACCTAGGTATTCAAAGGCAGAAAGAGTGGCGTCTGGGAAGCCTAAGACACCAAGCGGTGACGTCAACACATCGGGAAAGGCGTTCAAGAACCGAAACTCAAAATTAGTGATGATTACTTCCGTATCTTTTGGGCCATAGCGATCAACGAAAGTGTAATTTAGAAACTCAGACCGCGAAAATCCCAAAGATGAGAATTCTTCTCCGACGGCGTCACTGTCACCTATACCCAGTCCATCTGTAGGTACAACGAAACTAAATCCATTGCCTGCAACGACTTCAACACTTTCTAAGTCATAACTGGAATAGCTCGATCCAATTTGCAAGACAGGCGCGAAACTGGAAAATTGAAAGTTTAAGTTGAAGATACCGCTCGAACCAAAAAGACGATCATATAAGTCATTGTTTCTCTCATCCGTGCGTGTTGGAACACCCTGCGCTCGCAATGAAAGTGTAGCTGCATTAACCGCAACTGAGCACGACAGGACTGCAACGAGAGATAATGTCAAAACATTGGGCCTTAGCAACATCAAAGCTTCTTTCTGCCAAATGAATTGCGACTAAATATTACAGTATCGGGAGGGCCGAAATTCGACAAGTGATTCGGTCTGGGCATCCATGTGGAGCGGCTAGCGCCGTGGAAAATGCTTATCGGCGCGATGACGCAATCGAACAGCCTATGAGGTGCGCAAGGGTTAACCACTAAGCGAGTCCAGTTGATCCATGCCCCGGATGCGAGAGCCGTCAGCATTCACGAAATTCAACTCTGACACCAGATCAAGGGCGAGGCCCACAAGGCTAGAGACATCTTCGATAAGCACAGCGATAGTATCGCGGTCTAAAGTCGCGGCCATTGCGCCACTTCTGCCATGCCGGGGCTTAGGGCTTCCAACCCGGCCAATGTGGTAACCAGCAGGGTGGTGACATGAAACGCGAGGGCTGCAATAGCCTTGGCTTCATCATAGGTTGGGTCGGCAAACGCCATGCGAATGGCCTCGGCAAAGTGGCGGGCATCGCTGATTATGTCCATCGCATCAAGCAAGTCTTTCGTCGGCTTTCCTTCATAACGGGGAGTTTTTCGGGCGGTTCGGTATTGCCAGGCGGCGGCCTCGCGGGCTTCGGCTTTACTCAGCATGGCGCGCATGGCGTCAAGGCGCTTCCAGTCAGAACCGCGCATGGTGTCTTTGCATTCGAAAGCAAAAAGATCGGCGCGAAGCTGGGCGGCTGTGACGTTGGCAAACTGGGCAGCGCTGGCAGCGGCACGGGCGGCAAGGTTGCGGGCGATACGGGCGTTTTCCTTCGCATCCCACCACACCAGCTACAGGTCGGGGGAACCCCCGCCATTGCACTGCCGCGATGTAGTTCTCACCAAAGTACAACCCGGCCTCCGGACTTGCCGTCACGCAGCTGCCGGTCGCCGGGGCGGGTTTTTCCGCCTGTAGTAATTGGGCGATGCGTCCACATTTGAGAATGGATAGCGAACTGCGGGCGATTCTGCCAATATCAGTATAGCCAGATCGCGCGAATCATTGACGCAATGCAGCGCCGCCCCACGTCTGTCTTTTGAGCATATTTCGGGAGGTGAAAATGTGGAGGAAATTGTTTGCGGTGATGGCGGCGTTTGGGGTGGCGACAAGCGCGGGCGCGGCAACTTACGGGTACGGCGAACGGCTGCATTATGACTTTACCTATTATGCGCCGACTCCATCTATTTCAGTGCTAGACCATTACAATCCTCAGTTTCGGCTGGCATCTTCGACAGGCGAAACAACCGGGTTCTCTAAAATGGTGACTTTCGGGTTTGCACTGCTAGGGTTACAGCCAGACAGATTAGCCGGAAAGACTTTGAACTTGAGCGGTGCGGGTCTAGACAGTGCGTTTCCAGATCGTGTAGTGGAAACTTTCTACATTGTAAGTGAACTCATTCTTGATAACCAAAGCGGTCACGTATCCTTCGACAGCAATGAAAACATTGATAAATGGGCATATTTAGGGGATAGGAGCAGGGCTGGCGCAGTGGCCTTTTCAACTTCAAACGATCCATCAAAATTGATCTTGGATCGCTCTGCGTCGGATCCTCAAAACCTGAATGGCAGCACAATTTACGACGAATACTATTTTGAGCCTTGGGACCTATTTTACTCGACGCGGCCCGGATACTGGACAACGGACACTTCGAAGGTCTGCTTTACAACTGAAAATGGCGAATATCTTGCCGCCGCCGAATGCAGATCGCCATCCACCGTACCTTTACCCGCCTCATTGCCTTTGCTGATCAGCGCGATGATGTTTGGCATATTATTTGCACAGAAACGCCGTGGCCTTACGGCGTCTCCGCAATCTTGAGGCATGTCATTATGGGATCGCCTACATTGTTCGCGGCACCACTCGCGGCGCGGCTCTTTTCCGCTTTATACTCGGGTGGGGTAGGGGACCAGAGAGGTTCGCATTCGTCTGACAGCACCCAGATAGCGTTCTCTTGCCACTAATCGTAAATCCCTCCTAACGCGTCAGACCGTGCGACGCTGAAGAAGCACCAGACCGCCGACCCGAAGCCCAAAAGCGCACCTGCTGCGGGCAGGGGCTCTGGCGTGGGCATCGGCAAAGAGCATCGTACCTGACCGAGCGTATTGGTGCGTAAGGCATACTTTTACGGCTTCCGAAAACTACTTCGACCCATCTAACAGTCCCCAGAATTTACGAGCGCCCATCGCTTTCTTTGAGCGTATGCAATGCGTGCTAAGCCCCCGGGCGTCTTGGCCCCGGTGGATTTGCCGCCGTGAAACTTGCAGCGCCGCTTGCCGGGTTCTGACTTATTTCGACACGCACCGCTCTTGCGCGTCTTGGCCCCGCATATGACGCGCCGGGAGGCGAGGTGATGCGCTTCGCGTTGTTTGCGACGGGCAGCACTGGCGGCAAATAGCGCCTCCGCCTCGGCATCCATTTTCTCTTGCCAGCTAACACCCCACCCCCCCGCGTGCGCGTCAGACTGCCAATTAATCCGCAAACCCAAAGCCTCGGCCATGCGTTCGCCCGCGCTACGCTGCCCGATAGTGGGCTTGGCTTCCCAATACTGGACGGTATCGCGCGACACGCCAATGCGCTTTGCCAGATCGGCTTGAGTTATCTTTGCCGCCTTGCGCATGGCACGCAACTCGGCCCCTGAAATGTTGCGGTTTACCTCTGTCACGCTTCCTATGCGGTCCCCTGCTTTGCCATCCGCAGACATTTGCACACCCCCCGCATCCGTCATTCCTCGGCCTTCCTGCTTCGCGCGGCGCGCTTGCGGCACCCCTGCGAGCAATAACAGGCATCGGCGCGGCGGTAGACCGGCACGGGGTCATTACACCAGCGGCATAGCCAGCCCCATTGCAGCCGCCTTGCCTGTCAATCTGGGCGCGATGGCAGAGCCGTGAAAAATGCAAGGTAGGGGAAAGCTGGGGGCGGTTCCTACTTCCCCCACCCCCACCCCCACACCCCTATACAAGGTGGGGGTGGGGGGCGAGGTAATGGGTTTTTGCAAGGTGGGGGGAAGGTGGGGGTAGGTGGGGGTGAGTGGGGGAAACGTCATTCTTGCACCCCCGGGTTATTCTCCCCAGCAAAGACAAAATCTGCCTGCTTGTTCTTGTCGCCATAGGTCAGGCGCTCAATCCGCAGAACGTCGCTTTCGATCCACTTTTTGAGCATGGTCTTAACTCGCGCTTTGTCCGATGCTTTGGACACATCAAGACCCAGAACCTCTGCAATTATGTCCCCGGCCCAACCTTTGGCTTGGCTGTTTTCGCGGGGCGGGTTTTCGCAGGCGGCAATCTCTGCCCTCACTCGGCAAGCGTCATTCACAGTGATGCCCGTAAACGCCTCAGGCCAGACCCAAGGCCGGATGGTCGCGACGTTTTCGCCATTGGCAATCATCACGCCCGTTTTCACAAACCAGCGGTTCCGATCTGATGACGGTGGCGCAAGATTGCTCTCGGCCTCACCGATGCGGAAGTAATGCCGGAAATCGTCAACACCCGCCTGCGCACCCTCGGCCTCCGTCATAGGCACCAGCAAGCGGTTGAACCGCGCCACGCCCCGCAGCGCCGATCCACCTCGGCCATCATCTAGGGTCGGTTGTATGCCGGGGGAGGGCTTGCGGGTATGGTGGACAAGGCCAATTGCGGCCCCGGTGTCGGATGCAAGCGACCGGATGCGCCCGCCCAGCGCGCGGAAAACCTCGTTTGTTTCCGGGCTTTGGCTGAGGTCTTGCAGCGGGTCGAATATGGCGAGGGCAATGGCTTCGCGCTTGATCAGATCCGCAAGAGCCTGGAAGGCGGACTCGGCAATATCGCCTTTCTCGCCCTTGATCAAAACAACCGGGCGTTCAGCCGACACGCCCGATACCGCAAACAGCCGCCCGCTTATTTCTGATTGTGGTATCTGCCATGCCTGCAACACCGCAGCCACGCGGCCTTCAATGACGGCTAAATCATCCTCGGCATTGTAATACAAAACCTTGGTCGGTGCGGCGGGCTTGCCCGTGAGAAAGCCGCGCCCGGTGGCGGCGTCTATCGCCTCAGACAGCGCCAGCAGGCTCTTGCCTGTCTTGGGGGCGGCAAAGGTCACGCTGAGATAACCCGCCGCAAAGGTGTCGCCGTAGACGAAGCGCACGCGGGGGATTTGCGCGCAGTCAATCTCTTGCCATGCCCTAAAATCGTAGGATAGCGGCATGCACGGGGCCTGCGGTGTGAAGGGGATGGGCTTGGGCATATTCAAGCGGCAATCCCCCCGCGCAGCGCGTCGTTCCAATCCTGCCCCTCCGGCGCTGGCAACATCGACACTGCCCAGCCCAGCGCCGCTGCACGCTCTGCCAAGGCATTGCCCGCCTGCCATCCGGCCCCGACATCATCGCTATCGGTTGCAACAATCAGTTGGCCGGGGGGCTTGGGTAAGGCGAGGGCTTTCATGCCTGAAGTGGACAAAGCAGCCCATACCGTGGCAGGGCCAGCCAGAAGCCCGCTCAGGAGGCTTAGGCCCGTCTCTATCCCTTCGCACACGACCAACGGACCGCTGGCCTCTGACAGCGCCACGGCACCGCCTGCGCAGGGGCCTTGCATCATCTTTGAGTGCTCGATGATGCGCCTTCCGGATTTCTCAAAATAGGTGCGATGGACGCCGCCAGTGGACACATCACCCACCATTGCCGACAACCAGCGGGCGCTGGGCGCGTGGAAGGCATCAGCGGCCCAGCCAAGCGACGGCGGCAACGGGCAGGTGATACCGCGCCCCCGCAGATAGGTTTCTCCTTTGGTGCGTTGCAACGGCTTGCAAATGGCCCAGAGCCGCCGCGCTTTGGCGAGTTGTTCCACAGCATAGGCTTCGCGCTTGGCCTCGGCCACGCGCTGCGCAACCGGGTCAATCCGCACGCTATCGCGGGGCAGGCCCGCCGCCCGCACAATGTCGCGAAAGTCACAGCCGGTCTTGTGGCAGAACGCCAGTAACGCTCCACCCTCGGCGCGTATGGAAAGCCCGCGTTGATCGGCGCGGCGCTCGGTTTGACAGACAGGGCAGGGCGCAAGGCCAGTATGGCCCCGCCATTCGCCGCCCAGCGTTTGTGTGAGGGTTTGTGCATCACTCATAGGCCCATCCCCTCGGCAAGGGTGACACGTGATTTCAGGAGGTAGCGGGCATGGTTGCCCTCAAATGGCCCTTCGTGCTTTTCGTGGATCGTCTCGATTGCCAGCCCGCGCTCGTGGCGCAAGGCGTGGACATATGCGCACCAGCGGGGGCCGGGTTGATCAATCGGCGTGCAGCCCAGCGCCCCGGCACTAATAAGACATTCCAAGGCCCAGCGGTCGCGGCCCTGCACTGTGATTTCGGCGATTGTGCCGTCGCTATCGTGAACGGTGAAACGGGCTTTGGCCCAGCGTTTATGCGTCATTGCTCGATGCCTTTTGTTGCGGCTCGGGCGGCCATGCGCTATTGTCGGGGTATCCTGTTACCGCCGAAACGAATAGAGCCGCTGCCCGTGCCGGGTGGCGGTTTTCGTTTAAGCGGCGGTGCGGCTTGACAGCCAGTCGGCAATCCGGCTTTCCGGCCATCCAACAGCCCGGCCAGTCAGCTTGATCGGGCGGGGGAATTTCCCCTCTTTCATCAAGTCGTAAATCGTCGTGGTGGACAGCCCCGTAAGTTCGAGAACGGCAGGGCGGCGAAGATGCTTTTCAACCATGGTGGCCTCCGAATGTTGGCGTTACATGGCGCAACATTGGGGGCAAATTTATGCTGTGTTCAAATAAATGACGGCCCATATGTTGTGGTTGCCGCCCGCAAATCAGCTATCCCCCTCTGGGCAACTCCGCACCACTTATGGGCATTTCCTCGGCCAATTTGGGCAAAGTCGCTAAAAGTGGTGCTAGGTATCGCTGGGCCGTGCTTCTGGACAGAGGTTTATTGAAGTGAGCAAGATACCATTCTTGCGCTTCTGCCAAAATGGCCTCTTTTTTTCGCGGGAGTTCGCTTCGCCTCATCTGCATTGCGTGAAGAACGGCAATTTCCGCCATTCCGTCGCCCATTGGCGTGCGTCCCGGTCGGGGGCGGGTGATAGATTTGACAGTGTTACTCTCGCCTTCGTCTAGAATAATGGTGCTTCCGTGAAGCCACCCACTTACTCTGCGAGGCTCCACCATTGTTCCCGAAAACACCCGGAGACAGTCGGAAATCGGCACAGTCACCGCAAAATAGCAGCCGCCCTTTATTGCTAAATTTGAACTTTCAAAATCCACCCCCCACATAGTCCATTCATCCGGCTTTATTTCCTCAAAATCGCGGTAATCAGCCCACTCTGTTTCATCTGATCCAAAGGCCAGTAACCCTGTGCCAATCAGCTTTCCGTCCATAAGCGCGCTCAGCACGTCCACCCTTGCACGGTTAATTGCCCTGTTGAGCGGCACATGAAGTGCTTTCATTTGCTTTGCTGCGTCAAGTTCGTTTGCTTCAGCAATTTCCTTTTCAGCAAGCATCATTGCGTAATCAGCATCAGCCCGAGCACTCTCCCATAAATTGCCCATGTAAGACCGATCTCGCTCCATCAACTCTTCGGGGGTCGCCATTAAGCAGATTTCCCGAAGATGCATATACTCTTCAACCGGAACGCCGGGGAGAACATCGCTACTTCGGCCTCCGTTAGCCATAGCGTCGGCGTCCACTGGGCTCCGTGCATATCCATAATCTTGTCCCGGTCCATTCTGTAACCGGGGTCCGGCATCAACCCTAAAGCAATCCAATGGGCGACTTCGAAGAGGTGCATATGCTCGTCATCACTAGAACGAGCCGAAAAAACTCTTGTCATGCAATCCTCACCACTTCGCCGCGACGTTCCGACAGGAACCCGGCCCATGCTTCCATCATCTTGCCCCGTTTCTCGAATAGATCAGAGCGGGCATAGGCTTGTTCGACGGCATCCCCGGCCATATGGGCAAGTGCTGCCTCGGCCACCTCACGCGGGAATGTGGTGCGCTCTTGCGCCCATGTGCGGAACGAGGTGCGGAACCCGTGAATGTCGATAGGGAAGCCCAGTTCCCGCACCAGCTTAATCAGCGTCATATCTGACAATGGCCTTCCCTTGATTGTGCCGGGAAATACTAGCCCATCGCCCTCTGACAGCCCGCGCGCCTCTTTCAGTATCGCCACTACGCGGCCCGACAGTGGCACCCGATGAGCGCGCTTGGCTTTCATGCGCAGGGCAGGGATGGTCCACAGCTTTGCCGCCAAGTCGATTTCAGACCAAAGCGCATCGCGCGCCTCGCCAGAACGGGAAGCAGTCAGCACCAGAAATTCAAGAGCGAGTTTCGTGGACAGCCCAGCGCCCGACGCCTGCACCGTTTGAATGCACCCGGCTACCTCGGCATAGCCCAGCGATTTGCGGTGTTCGACTGCATTGCCCACTTTAGGCAGGGCGAGGCTTACCGCATCGGCGGGGTTATCTTTGCGCCACCCTTTCGCCACCGCCCATTTCAGCACCACACCAATACGCTGGCGAACCCGGCGCGCGGTCTCCTGCTTTGCGGTCCAGATCGGGGCGAGGGCTTTCATCAGATCGGCGCTTGTCACCTCCGACACGCGCAGATTGCCGAAAGTTGGGAAGGCGTAGGTTTCGAGCGTGCTAATGAATTGTGCCGCGTGCTTTTCATTGCGCCATGTCGGCTTGTGCAATTCGTGAACGGTACGCGCAGCCTCGGCAAAGGTAGGCACGGCGCGCGCTTCGTTCTTAAGTTGGATGGGGTCTTGCCCCTCGTAGGCCAGTTGACGATTGCGGCGGGCATTTTCCCGGGCGGTGGCGAGACTCACCAGATCGGGCGACCCCAAGCCGATTTCCCGGCGCTTGCCACGAATGACAATGCGCTGCACCCACAGGCGCAAACCGCTCTTGTCCACGCGCAGATATAGCCCGTTTCCGTCGAAGTATTTGCCGGGTTCTTTGGCTGCATCGACGGCGCGGGCGGTCAAAGCCTTGGCTGGCGCGCGCGGTGAACGTTCCGTCATTAACCCATCCCCCATTTCATCCCCCATAAGTCGCCGGAACTTGGGGAATCTTGGCGCAATTCGGCGGAACAAGATAGGGAAAAGCGTCTATGATTCAAAGGAATATGGCGGCACTCGGCGCAACAGGGCGAAACGCTGTTAGGTAGCCTATCGATCCGCCAATCACCCCGATCTCTCTTCCCGCAAGCGGAATTTGTCCGAAATTCACCCGGTATTCCGGGGGTTAGCGCGGGATGTTTTTCCCTGAGACGCCGCGCATGGGCGAAGAGTGCCTCGTTTTGCGGGCCAGTCTCTGATGTCCCGTTCGCTCAGTTCGGTTTTGGAATTTCCCTGATAGCTATGGATCTACAGGGAAATCTGCTAAAATCTGGTCGTTCCGATCGAAACGACGCTCCAAACATGCTGCGACATCAATGGCTTGAGAGAAAATTCCCTGCTTGATGGAACAGGGAATTGACTTCAATGATCAGGGAAGCGTGTGGCGTTTAACAGGGAGTGCAATCTGTACAACAGGCACGGGTGTTCTTTAACGGCTAAGACCGAAGGCGCGCTCTTGCTCGCTCCAATCGAGCGGGATGCCGATGTGCAGAATCCGCGCTACCGACATATCCGGAGGTTGGTTGCCGTCCAATATTGCGGCCTGGATCCGGGGCGATAGGAAGGCGAGCGCGATGCGCGTGCGGACATAAGAGTCTGAATGCCCATCGCGGTTCGCGATCTCGGCTAGTTGGGTGCCGTTTTCAAGGGCAAGAACCCACCGATGCGCCTTTGTCAGTAACCGCACCAGTGTAGGGTCGGACGCGGGGACTTGTGATCCGGCAATGATCTTGGCCTCGATGCCGCGACGCCGAAGGGCGAAAGGCCCCGACACGATCGATAGCTCTGGCTTCAGTTCTGTAGTAAGGACGCCGATTGCAGCGGCAAGTTCTGCAGGATCTAGAATGATCGTGATTGCACCATTTTTAATCTGGGCGTTTGAGACGAGCGCGCGCAGAGTGGCTTTGTCATCTTGGCGCAAGCGCTCCGCGAGGGATGTGACGGAGACTGCGATGCGCGAGGCCGTCGCAGCATCAGGTGCGTAAAGAACATATTGCCCGGCGGCGGCCGTACCGAGATGATCGGCGATAACCTTTGCTACCGCCTGTTCGAACGCCTGTGCCGGCAGGCGCCAGCCGCGACCATTTGGCTCTGCCAAACCAACTGTTGTTTTGCCTGTCAGTAAACGGTTGGAAACGTAGTATCGCAGACGTCGGCCATGACGGGCAGTGTGGCTTGGGGTGAGGCGATCACCGGTTTCATCACGGATTTTGCCGACCAGAGGCGACGAATTATCCGTTTTTGCCGCACCATCAACCGCAGTTGGCACACCACGTTTGCGAGCACTTCCCAACTGCAACTTCGCCTGCACCCTGTCCCAGAGGTCTTGGCTTACAATCGCGGCTTGCTGTCCCGGCCAGAGATGTTTCTTGTGACGAATTTGGCCAAGATAGATGGGGTTGGTGAGCAGATAGTGAATCATGCCGCGCGTCAGGTCGACATCCCCGCGGCTTTTGCCGCTGGCAAAGAGATGCAATTTGGAGCGGATGCGGCGACGTTTCGCCTCGTCCTCTACACGCCGTAGACAGTCGAGCTGATCGTAAAGCTCGAAGAGCGTGGTGACATTCTCTGCTTCAGGCCGATTTACCACCAGCCCTCGCACGTTGGGGTCGGGATCTGCGTCATAGCCCAACGGGACGATGCCCCCCATCCAAAGGCCCTTCTTTTTGGATGCGGCAATCTTGTCGCGGATGCGTTCGGCGGTGACTTCGCGTTCAAACTGCGCAAAGGACAGGAGCACGTTGAGCGTCAACCGCCCCATTGAAGTCGAGGTATTGAACGCTTGGGTTACTGAGACAAACGAACAGCCTGCCGCATCGAAGCGCTCCACGATCTTGGCGAAATCAGCCAGGTCGCGGGTCAGGCGGTCAATCTTGTAAACGACCACCATGGTCACACGCCCGGCATCGATGTCGGCAAGCAATCGCTGGAGCGCGGGGCGTTCAAGCGTGCCACCTGAGATGCCGCCGTCGTCGTAGCGCTCGGGAAGCTGTTTCCAGCCCTCGTGCCGCTGGCTTACGATATAGGCGGTGCAGGCTTCTTGCTGAGCATCCAGCGAGTTGAAGGCCTGCTCCAACCCTTCTTCGGAGGATTTGCGGGTGTAAATCGCACAGCGGATCACTGGCTTTACGGTCATAACCGGCGCCCAGACTTAGCAGGTGATGCCATCGCCCTAACCTTAGCCTGCACCGCATTCAGGCCGAAGAAGCGTGGGCCTGACCAATGTGCGCCCGTGATAATTTGAGCTATGGCAGACAGCGAGCGATGGCATTTGCCCTGCCAGAGATAACCATCCGCTGTCACATCGACAACATGGGTCACGCCATTCCATTCCCGCAGCAGCCGCCCGCCCGGACGCATTGCTGGTGCTTTCATGCGGATTTTGTCGGTCTCGTTCTTTGCCAACCGCATTTTGAGTGCCTTCGGCAGCCCGCCCGAGCCGCGGGCTTGGACGGCAAAAGCGAGATATCGGCGCATGAGAGGTTGGCTCAATCCCTTTGGGACTTGGCTCCCCATGAGACCGGGCCAGTGCTGCACAAGCGCGTCACGGTTCATTGCAGCGATACCCGCGACGGTGAGAACTGTGACCATTGCACCTCCTCAACGGCGATGGACGACGCGAAGATCTGATAAACCGGTCCACCACCGATTTCCGTGGCGGCACCACGCTCAATCACAAAGCCCGCCTTGCGCAGGCCGCTAATTGCCGCTCGTACCGAGTGGGCCTGCCAGCGAGTCGCGGCACAAATCTGCGCAAGGCTGGCACCTTTCGGTGCAGTCAGCATCTGGCGTACGGTCTCAATCTTGGTAAGTTTTTGAGGGCGGGTCATCGGTTTGTTTCCATGCAGTTCCGGGGCGGCGACATGCCAGCCTGCGGTACCAAGACAAGCCCGGGACGGCGTCCGGGCGTGGCATCAGTAATGCTTGCGTGGCGCGCTAAGTCCAGCGGAGTATGCGAATGCCGTGCAGGATATCAGTTCCGGGCTGCAGCCAGATCTGTCGCGGAAGCTAGCGGCATGACCCGTGGCCCCCGTTTCGAGCGTTCATTTTCTCTGCCGGGAAAACTCAAGCAATTCAGGGCCTAAATCGGGAGACGTGCAATCAATGCCAATCAGCTTTGCGGCGGCCTAGGTAAAAACTAGGTAAAGTTAATCCATTGAAAAGGCTGCAAAATAGTCATTGCGGGCGCGCATGAAGCAGCCTATGTTAGGTCAGCATAGATGCACAGCCAAGATGGCCTAAAGTTCAAATACGCAGTTGCCTAAACTAAAAAAACCCCTTGTCAGAGACCACGCGCAAAGCGCTCGATATAATCAAGATAGTTCGCCGCTTGCGATCATGAATTGGCGCATTAACCGCCATGGTACACTCTTAGCATTAATGCGTAGTAAATCATCCAAGATCCGCTGATTGCGGCACGCCGCGTGCACGCGCACGGCTTCAATTGACCACGAAGATTGCCGCATCCAGACCTCAAGCCAGGTCAGAGCGGCAGAACCACGTCCCCTCTTTCACTGGATCGTCGATGGCGGGACGGCTCACTGCTGCCTGTCAACCTTCGCTCCCTTTCTCAATCTAGGCGTGCCATGACGCCAAGCACCGAAGGCTATGACAATGAACGACTTTAGCAAGTCCAAGCGGCAAGGAGGCGTGCCCCAAGGCCAAGCCCTTGCTACCAACACCAAGCGGTCGATGCCGCTTGCATTCACCGAGCAGCCGATTGGCTCCCTCAAGCCATTTGCGCGCAATGCGCGACGGCACAACGATCGCCAGATTGACCTCATCGCGCGTTCGATCCGCGAGTTTGGGTTCCTGAATCCCATCCTGATTGACGCCGACTACAACATCATCGCGGGGCACGGGCGGTTTGAAGCGGCGCAACGCTTGGGTCTTCCGACCGTGCCGACGGTGTTGCTTGAACATCTGACGCCCTCTCAGGTGCGTGCCTATCGCATAGCCGACAACCGCATCGCCGAGCTGTCACACTGGGACGACGAAATCCTTCGTTTGGAAATCAGCTCTCTGATGGAACTGGAGATTGCTGGTGATTTAGACTTCGATATCAGCCTAACTGGGTTTGACACGCCTCGAATCGATGTGCTGATGGATGGTGGTCTTTCGGCGGACGCGGGTCAGCCGGCTGAAACCGTCGATTTGCCTGAGGATGACGCGCGCGCCGTCACATGCCCGGGCGATCTGTGGATGCTCGGTCAGCACCGTCTGCTATGTGGTGACGCCCTTGATCCTGCGGCCTATTCAACGATCATGGGCGATGAGCAGGCCCGCATGGTCTTCACCGATCCGCCCTACACCGTGCCGATCCTGGGACATGTGCGCACCAACACAAACTCGGCGCATCGTGAGTTTGCCATGGGCGTTGGCGAGATGACCTCTGACGCGTTCCGGCAGTTTCTCGGGGCGAGCCTTGCCGCCTGCCGCGCCGCTTGTGTCGACGGTGCTATCCTGATGGTCTGTATGGACTGGCGCCACATCGACGATCTCATCGCGTCGGCCGAGGCCGAAACCTTGAGCCTTATCAATCTCTGCGTCTGGAACAAAAACAACGGCGGCATGGGCAGTCTCTATCGTTCCAAGCATGAGATGGTCTGCATCTTCAAGTCAGGGCTGGCTACCCATGTCAACAATGTGGAATTGGGCCGTCACGGGCGCTATCGCACCAATGTGTGGGACTATGCTGGGGTTAATACCTTCCGCAAAGGCCGTGCCGCCGATCTCGCCGCGCATCCGACTGTCAAACCTACCGCGCTCATCATGGATGCAATCAAAGATGTCAGTGGCCACGGCGACATCGTTTTAGACCCGTTTGGCGGTTCTGGATCTACGCTCCTTGCGGCTGAAAAAACGGGCCGCCGCGCACGCCTGATCGAACTGGATTCACTCTATGTCGATGTCGCGATCCGCCGCTGGCAGGCACTGACCGGACTGGCGGCCGTGCTTTCTGCGACTGGGGAGACTTTCTTGGATCGCGAAGCTGCCGGTCGCGCCTCGGTGAAAGATGACGTTCGCAGTGCAGAGGAGGCGGATAATGACAAAGCGTAACGGCAAAGCCTCGTACGAGGTCGGCTTTGGCAAACCGCCGCAGCACAGCCAATTCCAGCGCGGCCAATCTGGCAATCCGCGCGGCCGTCCCAAGGGCGCGACAGGCTTCGATGCGGCGCTTATTCGTGAACTTGAGGCCAAGATTATCGTGACGGAAGGTGGGGCCCGCACGACCATGTCGAAAGGTGAAGCTGCGGCAAAGCGGCTGGTTGAAAAGGCGCTGAAGGGAGATATGCCCGCTCTGCGGTATGTGGCCGAGACTGACCGCAACTTTGCAGAGAAAGTCGAATCCCGTATTAAATTGGCGCAAGGGGAGGGGACGTCAGTTGTGACCGAGTCTGGGGATGAGGAAATCCTGCGCCATTTCTCTGAGCAGGCCCGCAACGGAAACTGGTCGGCTGAACCGGAAAGCGGGGAGGTATGAACGCTCAACTTCCGTTCAGTGATCGCCAAGTCGTAGATGCTTTGGCACGCGGCTCGTTCTTTGCTTTTACTTGGAAAGTGTTCCAGACGCTTCACCCAGACCCCGCAGATGCGTTCATTCCAAACTGGCATGTCGAGGCGATGTGCCATGCTCTGGAAGATGTGCGGATCGGACCCACCCGGCGCCTCGTGATCACGGTACCGCCCCGCCATCTGAAGTCCATTGCCACAGCGGTGGCCTATCCCGCCTTCCTGATCGGGCGCCAACCGGGCTGCAAGGTTCTCGTCGCCAGCTATTCGCTTGATCTTGCACGTAAGCATTCCGACGACTTCCGCACAATCCTGGAATGCGACTGGTATCGCCGGTTGTTTCCGCAGGCCCGGATCAATCCACGCGGTACGCGAGGCGAGGAAATCCGAACGACTGCTGGCGGTGTTCGCAAGGCTGTCTCCACAGGCGGGGCTGTGACCGGCTTCGGCGCGGATTACGTGATCGTTGATGATTTACTCAAAGCGCAAGATGCCGCTTCGGACACCGAGCGTGAGCGCGCCAAAACCTATCTCGATAGCTCGCTTCTGACTCGACTTAACAATCCCGACCAGGGCCGCATTATTGCGATCCAGCAACGCCTCCACGAGGATGACCCTGCCGGCTATCTACTGTCCAAGGGCATGTACCGGCATCTCAATCTACCGGCGATTGCCGAAGAGGACGAAGGGGTCGCCACTGGGTCAGGCAAGTTCTTTCAAAGGACAAAGGGCTCGGCATTGTTCCCGCAACGCTTCGATCTTCCAACTTTGGAGCGTCTGCGCCGCGAAATGGGCTCGGCCGCCTTCACCATGCAGTACCAACAAAACCCAATTTCCCCAGACGGGTCGCAATTGCGGTGGGAATGGTTTGGAATCTATGACGAACACCCGGAACGGAACCGGTTCCAAATGGTGGTGATGAGTTGGGATACCGGAATGTCGTCCGATCCCAAGAGCGACTATTCCGTGGCAACCACCTGGGGGTATCGTGAAAATTGCTGGTATTTGCTGTCGGTGTTTCGAGATAGGCTGGACTATCCGGATCTGAAGCGTACCGTTTTGCGACTCGGCGAAGAATGCAAGGCAGACTTGGTTCTGATCGAAAAGGCAGCAACGGGAATCCCGCTCTTGCAGGAGTGCCACTCTCAAATGCCGTCGCGCTTCCGAGAGGTCAGGCCGAGCGTCGACAAGGTGGTGCGGTTTAACGCGGCCTGCGCTCCAATCGAAGCGGGCCAAGTGCTTCTGCCTCGAGATGCGATCTGGCTGTCCGACTTCCGCAGGGAGTTGATGGGTTTTCCGCGCGCGAAGCATGATGATCAGGTGGACAGTGTCAGCCAATTCTTGAACTGGGCGGTCGGGAATGGCTTTCGGCGGACGTATAGAGGGCAAATGCGCAAGGAAGGTAAAGACGACGAGTGGCGGCGTTAGGTCTTGTTGGCACGACCGAACGCAGCGCCCAGCACTCATGCTCATAACCTGAAGGTCACAGGTTCAAATCTGGCTCCGCAACCAAATTATCACAACATATCAAACACTTAGGGCCTGACCTAAACAGTCAGGCTTTGTCGTTTGAAAAACGTGTCAACGCTGTGTCAACGTTTGACCAGTCCCCCCTGAAAAACGGGCGCTTTTTGCATTTTGGAATGTAGGATCAAGCGCGCCGAACGGTACTCGGGAATCAAATTGGCGATCTGGCCGAGGCCAAGCTGCGCAATGCGCAAGATCAAGGTGGTAGCGTCCTTTCGCGTTGAACGACCTGCGACACATAGGCCTTTTCCCGGCCGAGATCAGCAAATTGTGTCTTGTGTGATGGTCTTGATCCAGGCAAACACTGAAGGATGAGCAAGATACTTGGCATCTTGGGGTTGGTTCTGACGCTGGCAACGATGATCGTTGCCCCGGCGCAAGAGGCCAATGCCACCGTGACGGCCGTGACCTCTCCGACTATGCAAATGGCCGATGGTGCGCCTTGCCCACGGCAAAGCTGTGCCAAAATGCCGGATTGCCCGGTTGCATTTGCCGGTTTGTCAGTGTCTGCGGCGGTTGGAGCACCATCGACGGGGCTTGTATTCCAGCCCGCAGCACAAGCCGTCCGCTTTGCCTTTTCGACAGAGTCTCTCCTACCATCCTTGGATAGCTTTGGGCTGCGACGGCCGCCCAAACTTTAACTGTCAGGGGTGCCGTGTGCGCCCGGAATCCGCGTGGCACATGGCCGGGCGGTGAGCGCAGCTTGGCCTTTGCCGGGTTGAAAACGCGCTGATGCGCGGTTCTGACAGTCGGAAAAATGACATGAACATCAAACATCCGGCGCGTAGCTTCGTGCTGGCGCAAGCTTTGACCCTCGCGGCAACCTTTGGCGCTTTGGCCGCTCCTGAAGACTATACGTTCAAGATCATCGGCAGCGAACTGCACCAAGGGGCGGGTGCTGCGATCACGGTATCACCGACCGACCTGCGGACCAATGCGCCGGCGTCCGACGCCGTCATTTTCACCACGCGGCTGGACATGGCCCCCGAAGGGATGGAGGGCATGACAACTCCAGTTGAGGCGGTGGCGTCTGGCATCCCGGGCCAATACCAGTTCAAGGCCGACCTGGCGATGGCCGGGGACTGGCGGTTTCAGATCGCCGCCAAGGTTCAAGGCGAGGCGGAAACGGTGCAGGGTGAGCTGATCCTTGGCGTGAAGCCATGAGGATTCTCGGCAAAACCCTGATGGTGGGGCTTATCGCCGGGTCTGCGGGTTTTGCCGGGATTTGGGCTGGGGATCAAAGGGTAGCACCAGCGGACATTTCAGCATTGGTGAAGGCTTCGGTGGCCCGACTTTTTGGCGGCGATGCCGAAGCAATGGCATCCACCAGCCTTGAAACAGTGTCGATGGCTGTCCCGAAAGGGGCGGTCATATACTATCGTCATCCGGATCAGGCCGCCTATTCGGCAACGCTGATGAAAGCTCCGGATGGACGCGACTATCAGGCCGTTCTGGCCAGTCAGGATGTCAGTTTTGATCCCGCAGCAAAGCCCGCTGCAACGGCTCCGGTCGCGGCGGATGCCGAAAAGCGCATTCTTAACTATCGCAATCCGATGGGGCTGCCCGATACCTCGCCTACGCCGAAGAAAGACTCGATGGGGATGGATTATCTGCCGGTCTATGATGGCGACGAAGCGGATGGTTCGACTGTCACGGTGTCGGCGGGCAAGATTCAGCGGTCGGGGGTGAAAACCACGCGGGCCACCCGGTCCTCGATCAGTCAACCGATCATGGTGCCAAGCGTGGTCGAGCACGATGAACGTAGAGTCAGCGTGATTTCCCTGCGCACAGAGGCCTTTGTCGAAAAGGTTGCCGATGTAACGACCGGGGCCCCGATCAGGGCAGGGCAACCCCTGGTCACGCTGTATGCCAAGGAATTTGCCTCGGCCGGGGCGCAGTATGCGGCGGATATTGGCAACGGCGGCAAAGCAAGGGCTGCGGGCAGTCTGCAACGCCTGCTAAACCTTGGTGTGCCCGCCGAGATGATCGCAGACATCGAGAAAACGGGAAAGCCGCCAATCTCGGTCACGTTGATGGCCCCGCAAAGCGGGGTGGTGCTGGAGCGGATGGCGGTGGACGGGATGATGGCCGAAGCGGGCGAGACGCTGTTTCGATCGCCGACACCTCGACGGTCTGGATCATTGCGGATGTGCCGGAATTTGAACTGGCGCAGGTGCAGCGCGGCGCTGCGGCGATCGTGCGGTTCCGCAGCCTGCCGGGGCGGGAGTTCACCGGCAAAGTTGATGAGATTTACCCGGAAATTCAGGCCGAAACCCGCACAGCAAAAATCCGCATTGAATTGCCAAATCTCGACGGCGCGAGATCAGGCAAGGTGTGGCGGCTGGTGAGACGGTGGTGGTGTCGGCCAATTTCCTGATCGACGCCGAAAGCAACCTCAAGGCGGCATTGTCAGCGCTGACTCCGGCAGAGGTGCTGCGATGATCGCCAAACTGATCGGCTGGTCGGCTCACAATCTGGTGCTGATCCTGTTTGCTGCCGCTGTTGCCGTGGCAGGCGGCATCTATGCCATTCGCACCTTACCACTGGATGCCATCCCGGACCTTTCGGATGTGCAGGTGATCGTGCTGACAGATTACCCCGGTCAGGCGCCGCAAGTAGTCGAGGATCAGGTGACCTATCCGCTGACCACGGCCATGCTGACGGTGCCCAAGTCCAAGGTGGTGCGCGGCTTTTCGTTCTTTGGCTTTTTGAGGATGGCGTCGATCCCTATTGGGCACGGAGCCGCGTTCTGGAATACCTGAATGCCGCCGCCAGCCGCTTGCCTGATGGCGTGACGCCCGCGCTTGGCCCGGATGCCACCGGGGTCGGCTGGGTCTATCAATACGCGCTGGTTGGCAAGGAATTGTCGTTGGCCGAACTGCGGTCGTTGCAGGATTGGGTGGTGCGCTTTGGGGTCTCAAAGGCCGATGGCGTGTCCGAGGTTGCCAGTGTTGGCGGGTTTGTGAAGCAGTATTCCATCGTCGTCGATCCGCCCCGGATGCGGGCGCAAGGCGTGACGCTGGCCGATATTGGCCAAGCGGTGCGCGACAGCAACATGGACACTGGCGGACGCACGGTTGAAATATCCGAGTTTGAATTCATGGTGCGCGGGCGCGGCTATCTGAAGGGCACCGCTGACATTGAAGCCATCACGCTGATGACCAAATCCGACGTGCCTTTGCGGCTGTCGGACGTGGCGCAGGTGGAAATCGTGCCGGATGAACGGCGCGGTATCACCGAATTGAACGGCGACGGCGAAGTTGCCAGCGGCATCGTGCTGCAACGGGTCGGCTCCAACGCGCTGACGGTGATCGACAATGCCAAGGAAGCGCTGGCCGATGTGCAGAAATCGCTGCCCGAGGGCACGGAAATCGTGCCGGTCTATGATCGGTCAACCCTGATCAATTCGGCTATTGAGACGCTGAAAGGCACGTTGTTCGAGGAAAGTTTGGTTGTGGCTGCCGTCACGATCATTTTCCTGCTGCATCTGCGCAGCGCCTTGGTGGCCATCATCATGCTGCCGGTTGCCATCCTGATGGCGTTTTCGGCGATGAAATTCCTTGGCCTTGGCTCCAACATAATGAGCCTTGGCGGCATCGCCATTGCGATCGGTGCGATGATCGACGCGGCGATTGTGATGATCGAGAACGCGCATAAACATCTGGAACGCGCCGAACCCGGCAAACCAAGGCTGGAGATCCTGATCGACGCTGCGGCAGAGGTCGGTCCGGCGCTGTTCTTCAGCCTGTTGATCATCACCGTGTCGTTCCTGCCGATCTTCACGCTGGAAAACCAGGAGGGCCGCTTGTTCGGGCCCTTGGCCTTTACCAAGACCTTTTCGATGGCGGCGGCGGCGATCCTGTCGGTGACGCTGGTGCCTGCTCTGATGGTGATATTCGTGCGCGGCCATATCGTGCCGGAACACAAAAACCCGGTGAACCGACTGCTCATCGCCTTCTATCGTCCGATCATCCGCGCCGTTCTGAAGGCGCTGGGTCTGACTATCATCGTGGCCCTGGCGGCTTTGGTGGCCACGATCTGGCCCGCGCGCCAGTTGGGCAGCGAATTTATGCCATCACTGGACGAAGGCACGCTGATGTATATGCCGACAACGCTGCCCGGCATTTCGGTCACTAAGGCGGCGAAACTTATGCAGATGCAGGACCGCATCATCATAAGCTTTCCCTAAGTGGAATCGGTGTTCGGCAAATCTGGCCGGGCGCAGACGGCCACTGACCCGGCCCCCACAGAAATGTTTGAAACCATCATCAACCTGAAACCGAAATCGGATTGGCGGGCGGGGGTCACTTCGGAAAGCCTGAAGGATGAAATGGACGCCGCCTTGCAGTTTCCCGGTGTGTCGAACGCCTGGACCATGCCGATCCGGGCACGCACTGATATGCTGTCCACCGGCATCCGCACCCCGGTTGGCATCAAGATTTACGGCACCGATTTGGCGAAAATGGAGGGCGTTGCGCGTGAAATCGAGGCCGTGGTACGCCGCGTGCCGGGCACCTCCAGCGCCTATGCGGAACGGGTGATCGGCGGCTATTTCCTGGACATCACGCCCGACCGCGCCGCCTTGGGCCGCTATGGCCTATCGGTCGCGGCGGTGCAGGAGGTGATTGCGATGGCCTTGGGGTCCGAGGTGATCACGCAGACAGTTGAGGGCCGCGAACGTTACGGCGTCGCCGTACGCTACCCGCGGGATCAGCGATCCGACCCGCAGTCGATTGCCCGCGACGTGCAAGTGGCCTTGCCGGGCGGTGGGTCAGTGCCTCTGGGGGCCGTCGCAACGGTGGAATTGACCCGGGGGGCCACCACCGTTCGCACCGAAAACGGTCAGTTGGCGGTCTATACCTTTGTCGATATCGCGGGCCGCGATCTGGGCGGTTACGTTGCCGATGCCAAGGCGGCGGTTGACGCGCAGGTGGCATTGCCAACCGGCTATTCGGTGGCCTGGAGCGGGCAGTTCGAATATCTCGAACGGGCAACCGCGCGGCTGAAGATCGTGGTGCCGGTGACGCTGGCGCTGATCTTCCTAATGCTGTTTCTCAACTTCCGCAGGCTGACGGAAACCCTGATCGTGATGCTGTCGCTGCCCTTCGCGCTGGTGGGCGGCATCTGGTTGATGTGGTTTCTTGGCTTCAACACCTCGGTTGCCGTGGCGGTGGGGTTCATCGCCTAGGCAGGGGTGGCCGCAGAAACTGGGGTAATCATGCTGATCTATTTAGACCATGCCCTGCTGGAGGCGCGCGCCAAGGCCACTGAGGAAACACGCCCATTCACCCGCGTCGATCTAAATGCCGCAATCATGGTCGGCGCGGTCGAACGTGTGCGTCCCAAAATGATGACCGTGGTGGCGATCATGGGCGGGTTGATGCCGATCCTGTGGGCGCATGGCACGGGGTCCGAGGTGATGCAACGCATCGCGGTGCCGATGATTGGGGGCATGGTCAGCTCGACGGTATTGACGCTGGTGGTGATCCCGGCGGTTTATTCGTAGGTGAAAGGCTGGGGGCTGTCGTGCGGACAGCCCGCCATCCGTTTTCCCGTGACGCAGGAACTTCACGGCTAACGGTCTTGCAGCAAGCTGCCAAAACTGGCGCAATTGCGCCGGGAACAGCGGGTCGCTTAGGCTGGGGCGCGAATGGCTTTCGCCCCGCAAATCGAGCCTGCTAGAGGTGAGTGAAGGGTGGGCCCGGGACTCACTGGTTCACTTCATCGCCACCCCCCCCCCTTTTCAGCGGGATGGCATGGCTTTAGAATCCGCTGAACTATCGACCAAGAATAGACACGCCGAAATGATTTTGCCGGGAAATTCATCTATTATGACTAGCCAGACCAAACTTACCATCGCTGATGTCATTTCCCAAAACCTGACGGAGCAGATCATTCAAGGTACGTTGCTGCCGGATGAAAAGCTGCGGCAGGACCACATCGCCCGGACGTTCGAAGTCAGCCACGTCCCTGTGCGCGAGGCGCTGTTGCGGCTACAAGCGCGCGGGTTGGTGGTCAATGTGCCGCGCAGGGGGGTGCGGGTGGCACCGCTTGCGGCCTCGGACATGCGCGAAATCCTGGAAATGCGGCTGGCGCTGGAACAGGTAGCGTTGCGCCATTCGGTGCCAAACCTGACGTCGGAACAGGTGCAGACAGCCGAGGCCGCGCTCTTAGCCTGTGACGCGGCGGACGACATTCTGACTTGGGAGTATGAGAACCGCCGTTTTCATCATGCGATCCTTGCTGGTTGCGCCATGCCCCGGATGCTGGCCGAAATTGATGACCTGCAGGCACTGGCCGCGCGGCATTTGCTCGCCAGCTGGCGCAAAAGCTGGGTGATGCGGGTGGATCGGGATCACCGCGCCATCATGGTGGCGATTGCGCGCAAGGATATCGCCTTGGCGGTTTCGCTGTTGCAACGGCACTTGGCGCGGTTTGCCTAACCAGTTTTGCAGGCAATCAGGAACACGGGCTGATAGCTAAGGGTCAGCGGGGCACCCTGCGGCAAACCCGCCCGCAGGCGCAGATCGAAACTGGCCAGGCTGGCGCGGGCCCAGTGGTTGCGCGCACTGACATTGACCCCAGTGAGCCGCAGGTGGCGCAGCAAATTAAGCGTATCGGTGAATTGCAGTATTATGGTTTTGCTGTATAGCGCCCCGATGTGCAGACCGGCGGGCAGGATGTGCCGCCAGTCGTGCGGGTCAAGATAAGACGGCGCTGTGGCCATGCCGCCCAAGGCTTGCAGTTCGGAGAAATGGGCGCGGCCAAACCCGCTAAGCGCAAGCCAGCCACTGGGGGCCAGATGTTGGGTCAGGCGGCCGATTAGGTCTGCGGGCTGTTGAACCCACTGCACGGTAGATGCCGAAACGATCAGATCAAGTGCAGGTGGCAGGGCCAGCGTTTCGATCGGCCCGACCTGAAAGGTGACGCTAGGGGAATGTTGTTTCAGGATCGGGTGCAAGGCGGCGGCACAATCCGGCACCAGATCATTCAGCGTCAGGTGATCAAGGGTGAAATGCTGCAAAAGTTGGGTGGTCAGGTGCCCGGTGCCGCAGCCAAACTCCAGCACTTGGCCAAACCGTGCCGGCGCGCCCGCTGTCCGCAGCGCCTGTACCAGCGTGGCGGCAATCTGCGCCTGCGCCACGGCGGCCTGGTGATAGCTGGGCAGACCGCGCCGAAAACTTTGGCGCACGCGGTTTTGGACACTGGCTGGCAGCAGGATTTGCGTCATTGCCAAACCTGCGCCCAGTCTGACCACGCCGTAAACGGCACATGCGGGGCGTCGAAGCGGCGGATGGCTTGCGGTTGACCCGCCCAAGCCAGTTCAAGATTCTGGGGTGGGAAAATCCGGTCGCGGGCGGAAATCCAAGTGCGGTCCCATGCGCAATCTGGCGCGGCCCCCCGTAGTTGCACCGCCAACAGTTCGGCGTGGTTCGGGGCGGGGTCAAACGCCCGCCACGGCTGGGGGGCATCGTAACTGTGGCTTAGGAAATCCTGAAAGCTGGCCTCGGTCAGGGTGGCTTCGGTGTGGCGAAACACGCGGGGCGGGATGCCGGTTTTGGCATGCACCGGGGTCAGGCTGCCATTTATGGCGGTGCGGCTGTCAAACGCCTGATCCCGCCCAACTTGCCAATGGCCAAACGCTGCCACCCCAAAGGACCACGCCACCAACCTGCGCGTGGCATAGCCGCGCAGGTCTGGCAGATTGGTGTCCACGTCACGGTAGTCGCTTAAAAACAAGATGTCTCGCCCACCAGCCAAATGCGCAAAACACGCAGACCCGATAGCCCAGCCGCCAAAGACCACGATCACCTCGGTATTGCCTGTACGGTGCAGCCATTCGACCTGCATATGCCCTCACACCACGCGGGCCAGCCGCAGCATCGCGGCGGTGATTTGCGACAGCTCGGCGGCGGAGGTTACAAAGGGTGGCATCGTATAGATGTTGCGGCCAAACGGGCGCAGGTAAACGCCGGTGTCGCGGGCATAGCCATGGGCAGTGTCGGCGCTGACATTGTGATCCATTTCAATGACGCCAATAGCACCTAGCACCCGCACATCGGCCACACCGGGCAGGGCGCGGGCGGGGCAAAGATCGTCCGTCAGCTGCGCTTGAATGGCAGCAACCTGCGCCTTCCAAGCGCCGGTGGCCAGCAGATCGAGGCTAGCTCGCGCCACGGAACAGGCCAAAGGGTTGGCCATGAACGTCGGCCCGTGCATGAAGGCGCCGGGGGTGGCGTGGCCGATTGCATCGGCGACGGCTTGGGTTGCGATGGTGGCGGCGAAGGACATCGTGCCACCGGTCAGCGCCTTGCCAAGGCAGATGATATCGGGCGTCACGGTGCAAAGTTCGGTGGCGAACATGTGCCCGGTGCGGCCAAAGCCGGTGGCAATCTCGTCGAAGATCAGCAAGATGTCATGATCGTCGCACAGCGCGCGGGCTTGGTTAAGGTATTCGGGGTGGTAGAAATACATCCCCCCCGCGCCTTGCACCACGGGTTCCAAGATCAGCGCTGCGATTTGGGCTTGGTTGTCTGCCAGTACCTCGCGCAGCGCGACCAGCCCGTTCAGCGCGGTGTCATCGCTCCAGACATCGCCAAAGCGCAAGGGCGGGCGGTCAGCGAAATGCTGCACCGATACTGCACCCCGGAACAGATGATGCATGCCGGTGTCAGGGTCACACACGCTCATCGCTTTCCAAGTGTCACCGTGATAGCCTGATCGGATGGTGGCAAACTGAGTGCGGTCTGGGAGACCCATGGCGTTTTGGTATTGCACGGCCATTTTCAGCGCCACCTCCACCGCAACCGACCCTGAATCGGCGTAAAAGATGCGGTCAAGCCCGGTAGGCAGCATGGTGATCAGGCGTTTGCCCAAATCTATCGCAGGGGCGTGGGTCAGCCCGCCGAACATCACATGCGGCAGGCGGTCCAACTGGTCATGGGCGGCCTGTATCAGCGCGGGGTGGCGGTGACCGTGGATCACCGACCACCATGATGACATGGCGTCAATCATCCGGGTGCCATCGTCCAGCGTCAGCCAGACACCTTCCGCCGATGCGACGATATGGGTGGGGCCGGGCCGCGTGATATTGGAATAGGGGTGCCACAGATGGGCGCGGTCAAAGTCGTGCGGGGTCAAAGCGCAATACCTTTGCGAATGGAGGCCGTGTCAACATGCGTGGCAAAGGCCTCAGCAAGGGTCGCGGGCGTCAGGCTGGGCAAATGCGGTAGGCAGCCCAGATGCGCCACCGTGCCAAAGTCGCAGATTGTGCGCTCCACAGCAGGGTTGGTCGGGCCGATGAAGGCGATGCCCAGCATAGTGCAGCCCGCCTGCCGCAGAGCCGCCAGTGACAAAAGGCTGTGGTTGATGGTGCCAAGGGCTGTGCGGGCGCACAGGATGACCGGGGCCTGCCAGCCCGCAATAACGTCCAGAAACAGGGTCCGGCGGTTCAACGGCACCATCAGGCCGCCAGCCGCCTCGATCACCAAAGTGCCGGTGGTTTGGGGTGGGATTAGGTGGGTCGGGTCGATTTCAATGCCCTCGGCCTCGGCGGCCAGATGGGGCGAGGCGGGCAGGATCAGGCGGTATGCCTCGGGCAGGGTGGGGCTGCCGGACAGGCGGGCGACGGTTCGACTGTCCGTCTCGCCGCTTAACCCGGCTTGCACGGGCTTCCAGTATTGCGCCTGCAACGCGTGGGTCAGGCCCGCCGCGAACACGGTTTTTCCGATGTCCGTATCGGTGCCGGTGATGATCACAGCGGTCATGCGGCGACCTGTCCCAGGTAGGCAAACAGCGCGGTGATCACAGCGGCCGAGGTGTTCTGCGTGATCGAGATGCGCAACCTTGCGGTGCCGCGCGGCACGGTAGGCGGGCGGATGCCACGCACATCATAACCACGCGCTTGAAGTGCGGCCGCCACCTGCATCACCCGCTGATCGGTTCCCAACAAAATGGGCAGGATCTGCGACTGATGGCCTACAAAGCCCTGCATGGCGGCTTGGGCGTTAGCATGACCTACAAGTGCCAAGGCATCATGGCGCAGCTTGGGGTTGGCCTGCACATGCTGCAAGGCTGCGGCCACAAGGGCGGCGTTCAGGGGCGAGGGTGCCGTGGCATAGATGAACCCGCGTGCCTTGGTGATCAGCGTGTCGATCAGCACCGCAGCGCCGCAAATCAGCGCGCCGGATACCCCCAACGCCTTGCCGCAGGTGTGCAGCGTCAGCAGGTTGGGGCCGTGGTCCAAGCCTTGCGTCAGCCCGCCCCCGTTTGCACCGTAAAGCCCGGTGGCATGCGCCTCATCGACCACAAGCACGGCGTCTTCGGCGACGGCAAGCGCCGCGAAATCGGCCAAGGGCGCAAAATCGCCGCCCATGGAATACAGACTTTCAATGGCCAGCCAGACCCGACCCTTGCCGCCACGGCCGCGCCAGACCATGACCTGCGCCTGCGCGTCCGCAGGGTCGTTATGGGCAAACGCCAGTGTTTCGGTCCGGCCAAGACGCATCCCGTCATGGGCCGAAGCGTGGATTAACGCGTCGTATAGCACCAGATCCTCTGGCATAGGCAGGCAGGCGAAAATCGCTTGGTTTGCGGTAAAACCACCGCCCATGAACAAGGCGCGTTCGGTGCCGAAATGCTGGGCGGCCATGGCTTCTAAAGCCATGTGTTCGGCATCATTGCCCCGCAACAGCCGCGATCCTCCGGCCCCTACATCCACTCCCCGGTCCAGTGCCGCATGGGCGGCTGCGCGCAACACGTCAGACCCCGCCAGCCCCAGATAATCATTCGAGGCGAAATCATGCCCCACACGCGGCGCAAGTCTGCGCAACCGGCCCCGCGCCGCCAACGCGTCAAGCGCCGTTGCGTGGCGGGCAAAGCCGGTCATTCCGCAGCGACTGCCTTTGCCTCGTCCATCGCCACAAGGCCCAGTTTTGCAAACAGGGCGTCATCCTTGTCCTCGCAGGGGTTATCGGCTGTCAGCAACGTGTCACCGACAAAGATCGAATTTGCCCCGGCAAAGACGCACATTGCCTGCATCTCATCGCTCATCGCGGTGCGGCCCGCAGACAGGCGCACATGGCTTTGCGGCATCAAAATACGGGCAAGAGCGATGGTGCGGACAAATTCGATCGGATCCAGTGGTGGCGTACCCGCCAATGGGGTATCGGGCATCGGGATCAGCATGTTGACCGGCACGCTTTCGGGGTGGGCGGGCAGATTGGCAAGCGTCAGCAGCATGTCGATGCGGTCCATCCGCGTCTCGCCCATGCCGACAATGCCGCCCGCGCAGACCTTGATCCCAGCGTCGCGAACCCGCGCCAAAGTTTCAAGCCGGTCCGCAAAGGTGCGGGTGGTGATCACTTCGGAATAGTAGCGTTCTGACGTGTCGATGTTGTGGTTGTAGTAATCCAGCCCCGCATCGCGCAGCCGCAACACTTGGGTATCGTCCAGCATGCCCAGCGTCATGCAGGTTTCCATACCCATCGCCTTGACCCCGCCAATCATAGCAGCCAGCGCTGTCATATCGCGGTCTTTGGGCGACCGCCACGCGGCGCCCATGCAATAGCGAGTCGCGCCGCCAGCTTTGGCTTTGCGCGCCTCGGCCAGCACACGTTCCACTTCCATCAGCTTGGAGGCCGATAATTGCGAGCCGTTCACCGCCGATTGCGAGCAATAAGTGCAATCTTCGGCGCAACCGCCAGTCTTGATGGACAGCAATTTGCTGAGCTGCAGCTGATTGGGGTCAAAATGGGCGCGGTGCACGGTTTGCGCCTGAAACAACAGGTCCATCAGAGGTGCGGCATAGATCGCCTCGGCCTCTGCGCGAGTCCAGTCGTGGCGGAGTGAGAGGGGTTGCGGCATCATGTCCTCACTTTATAGATAATTTATCCGGCCTTCCCGAGGGATCGGATAAATTATTGATTATTACGAAAGCCACCCTTTGACAAGCGGTCCAGATCACGTGCCGCACCGATTAGCTTGACGCGCTGCGTCCCAGCCCCTACACCAACCGAACTGTCAGGGGAGTCCCGCCCAAGGGACTGAGAGGCTGAATGTGGGGTGGATTGCAAAATCTAGCCTCCGGTGAAGCGACCCTTTGAACCTGACCCAGTTGATACTGGCGTAGGAAGCACAAGAGGTCGCTCTTTCCGTGTTTCGGGCGGGGTGCCGACGGGATAGTCCCGGCTTCTTTCCCTTTATGACGGGTCATCAACGCAAAGAGGCTTTGATGAACCAGATTGACCAGACCACCACACACACCATCCCGGTTGCGTCCGCGCTGCCTTCTGTGACCACCGGCCCTTTGCCTGCCTCGTCCAAGCGGCAGGTAGCGGGGGTGATCCATCCCGGCATCCGCGTGCCAATGCGCCAGATTGCCGTGCATCCTTCGGCGGGAGAGCCGCCAGTCACTGTCTATGACGCCTCCGGCCCCTATACCGACCCAGCAGTGCAAACGGATATTGCCCGAGGTCTCGCCCCGGTTCGCAGCGCATGGGTCGCAGCGCGGGGCGACTGCGAGGCCTATACGGCGCGCTGCGTCCAGCCCGCCGACAACGGCTTTGCAACCGGCACGCGGCTGGTGCCCGGCTTTCCGGTGCAGATCAACCCGCTGCGCGCCATGGGCGGCAAGGCGGTCACGCAACTGGCCTATGCCCGCGCGGGCATCATCACCGCCGAGATGGAATATGTGGCGATCCGAGAGAATTTGGGCCGCGCCGCCGCCCTGCCCAGCCCTCGCGATGGCGAGGATTTCGGTGCGTCGATCCCGGATTATGTGACTCCCGAATTCGTCCGTCAGCAAATCGCCGCCGGGCGGGCGATCATCCCGGCCAATATTAACCACCCCGAACTGGAACCGATGATCATCGGCCGCAATTTCGCGGTGAAGATCAACGCCAACATGGGCACCAGTGCGGTCACCTCATCGATGGCGGAGGAGGTCGACAAGATGGTCTGGTCGATCCGCTGGGGGGCCGATACCGTGATGGACCTGTCGACCGGGCGCAACATTCACAACACCCGCGAATGGATCCTGCGCAACGCCCCAGTGCCGATCGGCACGGTGCCCTTGTATCAGGCGCTGGAAAAGGTCGATGGCGTGGCCGAAAACCTGACCTGGGAGATTTACCGCGACACGCTGATTGAACAAGCCGAACAGGGGGTGGATTACTTCACCATTCATGCGGGTGTGCGGCTGCACTATATCCCGCTGACGGTGAACCGGGTGACGGGCATCGTTTCGCGCGGCGGGTCGATCATGGCGAAATGGTGCCTGCACCACCACCGCGAAAGCTTTCTCTACACCCATTTCGATGAAATTTGCGACATCATGCGCGCCTATGACGTGTCGTTCAGCCTAGGCGACGGGCTGCGCCCCGGCTCGATTGCCGATGCCAATGACGCGGCGCAGTTTGCCGAGTTGGAGACGCTGGGCGAGCTGACGAAAATCGCCTGGGCCAAGGATTGCCAGGTGATGATCGAAGGGCCGGGTCATGTTGCGATGCACAAGATCAAGGCCAATATGGACAAGCAACTGGCCACTTGTGGCGAGGCACCGTTCTATACGCTGGGGCCGCTGACCACCGATATCGCCCCCGGCTATGACCATATCACCAGCGCCATTGGCGCGGCGATGATCGGTTGGTTTGGCACTGCGATGCTGTGCTATGTGACCCCCAAGGAACATCTTGGCCTGCCCGACCGCGCCGATGTGAAGATGGGCGTGATCACCTACAAGATCGCCGCCCATGCCGCCGATCTGGCCAAGGGTCTGCCGGGGGCGCAGGCCCGCGATGATGCGCTGTCCCGCGCCCGGTTCGAATTCCGCTGGGAGGATCAGTTCAACCTGTCGCTCGATCCCGAAACCGCGCGCAGCATGCATGACGAGACGCTGCCGAAAGAGGCGCACAAGACCGCGCATTTCTGTTCGATGTGCGGGCCGAAGTTCTGCTCGATGCGGATCAGCCATGACATAAGGGCCGAGGCGCAGAAGGACGGCATGGCGGCGATGGCGGCCAAATTCCGCGAGAAAGGCGAGGTTTATCTGCCTGCCGCAGAGGTCGCGGAATGATCACCATTCTGGGGGCCGGGGTCGCGGGGCTGTGCGCCGCGACCGTGCTGGCCGAACGCGGTCTGTCTGTGCAGGTGGTGGACAGCGGCCCCGAGGGTGCGGGCGCAAGCTGGCTGGCGGGGGGGATGCTGGCCCCGTTTGTCGAGGGCGAAAGTGCTCCACCTGAGGTGGCGCGCCTTGGTGCAAGCGCCGCCGAATGGTGGGCGGCGCGGGTGCCCGGCATGATGCGGCGCGGCACGCTGGTCGTGGCCCCGTGCCGCGACCGGGCGGAACTTGACCGGTTCGCCATCCGCACCACGGGCCACGCGCGCATCGGTGCGGACCGGATTGCAGAGCTTGAGCCTGATCTGGCGGACCGCTTTGCCGCTGCACTTTACTATGAGGCCGAGGCGCATCTCGACCCGCGCGTGGCTCTGCGGGCGCTAGCGGATGGCTTGCGCCGTCGCGGGGTAACGATCCGCCATGACACGCAGTTTGCGGCCGATCATGCCGATATCGACTGCCGGGGCATCGCAGCGCGTGATCTCTTGCCGGGCCTGCGGGCAGTGCGGGGCGAAATGCTGCTGCTGCATTGTTCGGAGGTGGCGTTGTCGCGTCCGGTCCGCCTGCTGCATCCGCGCTTTCCAGTCTATGTCTTGCCGCGCGGCAACGGTCTTTACATGATCGGTGCCACCATGATCGAAACCTATGCGACCGGACCGGTCACCCTGCGCAGCGCCAGCGAATTGATGTCGGCGGCCTTCGCGCTGCATCCCGGCTTTGCCGAGGCGGCGATTGTCGAGATGGGCAGCGGCCTGCGCCCCGCCTTTGCCGATAATGTGCCGCGCCTGACACAGGCGGGCGGGCGCTGGCATCTGAACGGGCTCTATCGCCACGGCTTTCTGACCGCCCCGGCGCTGGCTGAACAACTGGCTGACCAACTCGCACTTGCACCACAGGAGGCCGCCCTTGCGGATTGATCTGAACGGCATCCCGACCGAGGTTGCCGCCGCAAATCTGGGCGATGCGCTGATGGCCCTTGGCTACGGCAGCACCGCCCTTGCCACGGCATTGAATGGCGTTTTCATATCCGCCGCCGCCCGCGCCACAACCCTGCTGCATGACGGTGACCGGGTCGAGGTTCTGGCCCCGATGCAGGGAGGCTGAGATGCGGCTTTATGATGTTGACTTGTCATCACGCCTGCTGTTGGGAACGGCGCAATACCCCTCACCGCTGGTGCTGACCGAGGCGATTGCGGCCTCTGGCTGCGGTGTGATCACAGTATCTTTGCGCCGGGAAACCGCAAATGGCGGCGGTACAAACGGCTTTTGGCCGCTGTTGCAGGCCACCGACGCGCGCATTCTGCCCAACACCGCCGGATGCCATTCGGCGCGCGAGGCGATCACCACGGCGCAGATGGCGCGTGAGGTCTTCGGCACCAACTGGATCAAACTGGAGGTGATCGGCAATGCCGACACCCTGCAACCTGACCCCTTTGCGCTGGTCGAGGCGGCGCGGGTGCTGTGCGCCGATGGCTTTGCGGTGTTCCCTTATACCACCGAAGACCTGATCGTGGCCGAGCGCCTGCTGGATGCGGGCTGCCGGGTGCTGATGCCTTGGGGGGCACCGATTGGGTCGGGCCGGGGGTTGCGCCATGTCGACGCGCTGGCCTCGATGCGGGGGCATTTCCCCGGCGTCCCACTGATTGTCGATGCCGGGATCGGTGCGCCCAGTCAGGCAGCACAGGCGATGGAAATGGGGTTTGATGCGGTTCTGCTGAACACCGCCGTTGCCAAGGCGGGTGACCCGGTGGCCATGGCGCGCGCCTTCGGTCAGGCAGTTGCGGCGGGGCGGGCGGCGTTTGAGGCGGGGCTGATGCCACCGCGTGATATGGCGGTGCCATCGACCCCGGTTCTGGGCATGGCTAATCTGGGGCTGGGGGGGCTGCGATGATCCTGCCCCGCTTTTACCCGGTGCTGCCCGATGCCGCGATGATCGCGCGGCTGCTGCCTGTGGGCGTGCGGCTGGTGCAGTTGCGGTTCAAGGGCGATCTGGCCGAGGTTCCCGCGCAGATTGCGACGGCGCTGGCCATCTGTGCCCGCCACGGCGCGCAACTGGTCGTCAATGATCACTGGCAGGCGGCGCTGGACCACGGGGCGGATTTCATCCATCTGGGGCAAGAGGATCTGAATAGTGCCGACACCGCCGCCATCGCCCGCGCCGGGATGCGGCTGGGGGTATCAACCCATGACCGGGCGGAACTGGATCGGGCCCTTGCCTTGAACCCCGCCTATATTGCGCTGGGTCCGATCTGGCCGACGCTGCTGAAGCAGATGCCATGGCGGCCGCAGGGATCGGAGAAGCTGGCGCGCTGGAAATCGCGGATCGGGGATATTCCGCTGGTGGCCATCGGTGGCCTGACCCTGCCGCGTTTGTCCGGAGTGTTTGCCGCCGGGGCCGATGTGGCGGCGGTGGTTACCGATCTGGTGACGGCTGCGGACCCCGAGGCGCAGACCCGCCTGTGGGTTCAGGCCACCGGTGGCATCGCATGAGCCGTTATGCGCGCCAGATGCAGGTGCCGGGTGTCGGGGCCATCGGGCAGGCGCGGCTGGCGGCGGCGCATTTGCTGATCGTCGGAGCGGGGGGGTTGGGCTGCACGGTGATCCCGGCGCTTGCAGCGGCGGGGGTCGGGTGGCTGACGATCATCGACCCCGATATAGTCGAGGTGACCAACCTGCACCGCCAGACGCTTTATACCGCCGACGACATCGGCCAGCCCAAGGCCGTGGCTGCGGCGGCCCGCGCGCGCGGACTGAACCCCAACGGTCAGGCCACCGCGATTGTTGACCGGCTCGATCCGGCCAATGCCCCCGGTCTGATTGCCGCCGCCGATCTGGTCGTGGACGCCGCCGACAGCTTTGCCGTGACCTACACCCTGTCCGATTTGTGCCTTGCGGCGGACAAGCCATTGATTTCGGCCTCGGTCATCGGGCGGGCGGGCTATGCGGGCGGGTTCTGTGGAACGGCCCCCGGCTATCGCGCCGTGTTCCCCGATTTGCCCGCGCAGGCCGCCAGTTGTGCCAGTGCCGGGGTGATGGGGCCAGCCGTGGCGGTGCTTGGGGCGTTGCAGGCGCAGATGGCGCTTTCGGTGCTGATCGGGCTGGAGCCGTCGCCTTTGGGCCGGATCGTCACGCTGGACATGGCAAGTTGGCGTTTTGGCGGGTTTGGATTTGATGGGGCCGCCGAGGCACCCGGTTTCGGCTTTGTTGCCGCCACACAGATCGGCAGCGAAGATACAGTGATCGACCTGCGCCCGGATGGCACGGTGCGCAACCTGCCCGGCGCGCAAGTGGTGGCACCGGGCGATCTGGCCGATTGGCCGATCCCAATGGGCCGGGTCGTGCTGTGCTGCTCTACCGGCCTGCGGGCGTGGCGCGGCGCGCAGGTTCTGGGGGGGCGCGGGGCCACGGCTTTGGCCTTGCTGGCGGACGGGCAATGAGCGTGCTGATCATCGCGGGCCTGGACAGTTCCACCGGGGCTGGCCTTGCGCGCGATCTGGCGGTGATGGCCGATCATGGCATCACGGCGCGGGTGGCGGCCACGGCGGTGACAGCACAGGATGCGACGGGCGGCTGCATCATTCATCCGGTGCCCGCGGCGATGGTGGCCGCCCAGATCCGCGCCGCAGGTCCAGTGCGCGCGGCCAATCTGGGGATGCTGACCAACGCCAGCATCGTCGAGGCCATTGCAGCGGCCCTGCCCAACGTGCCCTTCGTGCTGGACCCGGTTCTGGCCACCAGCGCCGGGGTGCCGCTGATGGATGCCGCCGGACGTGCCGCGATGATCACCCGCCTGATCCCCCGTGCGGCCCTGATCACCCCGAACCTGCCCGAGGCGGTTATTCTGACCGGCCTTGCGCCCGATACCGGACTGGACAGCATCGCAGCCGCCTTTTTCGCCTTGGGCGCGAAAGCGGTGCTGCTGAAGGGCGGTCATGCCAGCGGGCCGGAGGCAGTCGATTGGCTGCTGCGCCCCGACGGCGACCCCCTGCGGCTCGCCGCATTGCGCAAACCCGGCACCCGGCGCGGCACGGGCTGCACGCTGGCCAGCGCCATCGCCGCCCGCCTGGCGCGGGGGGACGATCTGGCCACGGCCTGCGCAGAGGCAAAACACTATCTGAATGGCTGGTGGTGATCCGAAACCCGACGCGCCGCTTTCGGCTTCACATTCTGCCATCTGCGCAGTATAGGCCTGCATTCAGAATACCGGTCGCAGCCTACCCGGTCAAAACAAGGACACCGCATGAAAACCATCGTCATCTGCTCCGGCGGACTGGACTCTGTTTCATTGGCCCACAAGGTCGCCGTCGAGCATGCGTTGCTGGGCCTGTTATCGTTTGATTACGGCCAGCGTCACCGCAAGGAAGTCACTTTTGCGGCGGCCTGCGCCGAACGGTTGCAGGTGCCGCATCAGACCATCGACATCCGCGATATCGGCCGCAGCCTGTCTGGCTCGGCGCTGACCGATGATCTGGCGGTGCCGGACGGGCATTATGCCGAAGAAACCATGCGCATCACTGTGGTGCCGAACCGCAACGCCATCATGCTGGCCATTGCCTTTGGCGTGGCCGCCGCCCGGGGTGCCGATGCCGTCGCCACCGCCGTGCATGGCGGCGATCACTTCATCTATCCCGATTGCCGTCCCGGCTTTATCGACGCCTTCCAGACCATGCAGCGCCATGCCCTTGAGGGCTATGCCAACATCGCGCTTTACGCCCCCTATGTGAACCTGCCGAAATCGGCCATTGTCACCGATGGGGCGCGGCACGACACGCCCTTTGCGCAAACCTGGTCTTGCTACAAGGGCGGTGATGCCCATTGCGGGCGTTGCGGCACCTGTGTCGAACGGCGCGAGGCCTTTGATCTGGCGGGGGTTGCCGATCCCACCGAATATACCGATGCCGATTTCTGGCGCGAAGCGGTCAAGCGGGGGGCGGTCTGATGTTCCGCATCACTAAGGAATTCCACTTTTCCGCCTCGCATCAGCTGTGCCAACTGCCTGCCAATCATCAATGCGCCCGGCTGCATGGGCATAACTATGTCGTGGTAGTGGAACTTGCTGCGGCCACGCTGAACGCGTTCGGCTTCGTGCGCGATTACCACGATCTGGCCCCGCTGAAGCGCTACCTCGACGATCACTTTGATCACCGCCACCTGAATGACGTGCTGGGCCATGATGGGGTGACGTCAGAAGTTCTGGCGCAGCATTTCCATGACTGGTGCAAGGCGCTTTTGCCCGAAACCGTGGCGGTGCGGGTCAGCGAGACGCCCAAGACATGGGCGGAATACCGGCCATGACCGATGACAGCAGCGTCATCCGCATATCCGAGATTTTCGGGCCAACCATTCAGGGAGAAGGCGCGCTGATCGGTCAGCCCACCGTGTTCGTGCGCACAGGGGGCTGCGATTATCGCTGTACGTGGTGCGACAGTCTGCATGCGGTGGACACCCGTTTTCGCGCCGATTGGCGCGCGATGACCACTGACGGGGTGCTGAATGACGTGCGGGCTTTGTCGGCGGGCCAGCCCTTGATGGTGTCGCTGTCAGGAGGCAACCCGGCCATACAGCCGTTGGGGCCGCTGATCCGTCAGGGCCACGCCGAGGGCTACCGCTTTGCGCTGGAAACCCAGGGCTCGGTCAGCCGCGACTGGTTTGCCGATCTGGATGTGCTGGTTCTTAGCCCGAAGCCGCCCTCCAGTGCGATGACAACCGACTGGGATGCGCTGAGGGCTTGTGTGGACGCCGCCGCGTCCGGGCCGCGCATCGTGCTGAAATTCGTGGTCTTCGACGAGGCAGATTATACCTATGCCCGTGACGCCGCCGCACGGTTTCCCGGCCTGCCGGTCTATCTGCAACCGGGCAATCACACCCCGCCGGGGCCACAGGATGACGACGCCTTGATCGACATCGACGGGATCATGCAGCGGATGGGTTGGCTGGTGGACAGCGTGATTGCCGACCGCTGGTTTGCCGCCCATGTGCTGCCGCAACTTCACGTTCTGCTTTGGGGCAACAAACGCGGGGTCTGACCGCGATGGAGATCGACATGACTGATATCTACAAGGATCTGAAACAGCTTGGCACTGCCAGCCCGCTGCCGCAAAGCCCTGAAGAGGCGGTGCTGGAAAAGGTGGCGAACCCACAAGCGGGCACCGCCTATTGCGTGCGCTTCACCGCGCCGGAGTTCACCTCGCTTTGCCCGATGACTGGCCAGCCGGATTTCGCGCATCTGGTAATCGACTATGTGCCGCAGCACTGGCTGGTCGAAAGCAAATCGCTGAAGCTTTATCTTGGCTCTTTTCGAAATCACGGCGCGTTTCACGAGGATTGTACGGTTTCGATCGGCAAGCGGCTGGTCGAACTGCTTGACCCCGCGTGGCTGCGCATCGGCGGCTATTGGTATCCGCGCGGCGGCATCCCAATTGACGTGTTCTACCAGACCGGACCTGCGCCACAGACCCTGTGGATTCCGGATCAAGGCGTGCCGTCCTACCGTGGACGCGGTTAAGCCCCCAAACCGACCGCAAAACCAACATCTTAGTCGAGAAGACATGGTATCTGGAGAAAGGAAGCGGGTCTGAACCGTCGGCATAGCTGTTCGCCATCTGCGCTATTCGATGTCGGACGCGTCTCAGCCAGCAAGAAAGCCAACCCGCTGTTCACAAAGCTAGGTGAATGCCAGTGGCATCCCCTAAGTGTGCAGTACATCTTGCGGAAAGCGTTCAATAAATCTTAGGATCAAAGAGACCGCCAACAAGCGCGGACTGGTCAAGGTTTGGATTGCCATGAAGCGAAATTCCTCTGTTCAATCGCTGACAATAGATGTTCTTAGCATGCTCCTGAAAGCTCCAACAACAGGATCCGGACCTGCCGTCGCGTCAGCTCTGGGTTTGCTGGGACGATACTTCAACGCTAGTTCCATCCAAATTTTAGGACTGAAAGCCACCGGCGCACCCGTGCTGTCGAGTTCTTGGGCGGCGGCCGAGCGGTCTACGGACATGCCTGATCTTGCGGGGCTTGTGCGGGATCTGCAAGACGCTGCGACCAGATCGCTTTCTAAACCAGCCCCAATCCTTCTTGGCTCCAACTTGCTTCTGCGGGACCATGTTGCTGATCTTCCGGCCTGTGTGGACTGGGCTGGTGGAAATCTGGCGATCCTGCCCTTGGGAGATGGGAAAGCTGGTGCTACGATTTTAGTGTTGCACGCCCCGCAAGGCGGAAATCGCCTTTCTGTGACTGAACTCGGCGTAATCACACCTGTCACGGAGGGGATTCTTGTCACTATGGGATGGCCAAATGCCGGGTCAGGGCAAACGGATAGTTCCGATGACCGTGAGGATCGAAGCTTTCAGACTTTGTTAGAAGCGATGCCGGATATCGTCCTTGAAGTAGATGCTGATGGAACGTTCATTTACGTGCATGCCATAAATCCGGAAGATTTGGTCAGGCCGCGTGAGGAAATGTTGCGGCACCGGCTGGAAGACGTGTTGCCGCCAGAAGTGGCTTTGCAGCGCCGCGCGATGATGGCGGAATTGGATCGCGGCATCAGCCCCGAGGACCGGACATACAAGATTGACACTATCACAGGGCAACGTTGGTACAGCTTGCGTGCTGCCCGACGCGACGGCGCGGACGCAAGGCCATCATACCTGTTCGTAAGCCGCAATGTGACTTCAGAAATATTGCAACTAAATACCCTCGACAGACTGAGTGAGGTGGCTCGCCGAACAATCAACTTGGTAATCGTAACTGACACCGAGCAGCGTACCGAATATGTGAATGATGCTTTCGAACGGTTGACGGGGTACACTTTAGCCGAAGCCAAAAGTAAGCGCCCCGGTTCATTCTTGAAGAGCAAGAATACAGACCTGGGTGCAGCCGTGCTGAACCCGATGGATGGTCTGGGCGAAGCGTTCCACGCCCACCCGCTTTATACCGAACGCTACATCGTGATCTTCCCGCTCGAGCATCGACTGGGCCATCTGAACGCGGTCAAGCTGACCGATCTGTCGGGCGAGCCTTATGTTGACCGGCTGGCCTGCGAATTGCGCGAAACCGTGATGGCGGTCTGCGCGGAAAAGCAGGTCGCCCTGTACGCCCGGTTCCGCTCGGACCGCGAGGATTGGGTGCAGGCGATGGTGCTGGCGCGGATCGGCTTTGCCTTTATGCCGGAAAATTCGGTTTCGCTGTCCGGCCTGTTGCAGCGCCCGCTGGTCGATCCGGTGGTGCAGCGCAGCATCGCCCTGATCACTGTACGGGGGCGCCCCCATTCCCCCGCCGTCGCGGCCTTTGTGCGGGCCCAAAAGCTTTGCCTGGCCGGGGTGAGGCGGCGTTACCGCCGGACCCCGAGCGTCACCACATATTCGCGCGGCATGGCCAGGCCATTAGGGGCGCGATATTGCTCGTGCATTGCGATGAAGTCCCGCTTCAGACCGGCGGCACGCTCCGGATCGAGACTGTTGGCCAACGCCTTCGTTGGCCCATAGCCGCCGACGAACACATCCCAGACCGCCTCGCCGGAAGGCATGCGCAACATCGAGGTGCCAGATTCAAAGCTCAGATCGAACGCCCCGCCCAACAGTTCGGTGAGACGATCTTCACTGCCCCAGGCAAAGGGCGAAGGCGGCGGGGTAGGCGGCGGGGTCGACGGCGGTGGCGGCATATAGGGTTTCATCGTCTTGAACAGATCGAAGATCGTGCTGTCAGGGCGCCAGGTCGCCAGCGCCAGACGTCCGCCGGGGCGCACCACCCGCGCCAGTTCGGCCGCCGCAACTTCGGGTCTGGCAACGAACATCACCCCAAAGGTCGAGGTGACTGCATCGAAGGCGGCGTCGCCGAATTCCAGCGCCTCGGCATCACCCACCCGAAAGTCGATCTCGGGGGCCAGTTGTTTGGCCGCCGAGATCACACCGGCCCCAAAATCAATACCAGTGACCGTTGCACCGCGTTTGGCGATTTGCCGCGCAGTCCATCCGGTGCCAGTGGCCACATCAAGATACCTCTCGCCCCCGACCGGCCAAACCCGGTTGACCGTATGACTGATCGCATCTGCGATCGAGTCACTGATCTTGTCATAAGCAGCACCGCCCGATCCCCAAGTGGACCCGGCCTTTTCATTATGTGCGAGAATTGGCATGCAAACCTCCCATGATAACCATTATGAAAAATGCATTGCGCACAGCACTAACGGTATCGCGACAGCTATTGCGGTCCCGACAAACTGCCGTCACAAAGACTACCGATGCAGGCTTGGATGCGGCGGTCAAACCCCGTCTGACAGCAACCAGCTTGAAATTATGCTCCAAAGCATACGCCAAACGATCTTAGTGTCAACAAACGTTGGGCTTTCACTGTGCGATGGCGAAACCCGCCAGCGTCCGGCACGTGCAGCCTTTCCCGGCACAATGCGTAGGCGGGGCTGGTGATGAGGTCGTGGGATTTGAGCAGGCGGTAAACTGAAGCCTCTGACACATAATACTTTTCCGTATCAGTGAACCTTACGGCTAGTTCGCGATGCGTAGGTGTGGCGCAGATCGTGAATGCGCACATTGTCCAGACCTGCTAAGGCCCGGATGCGCCGCCAAGGGTGCTGCAAGTCTGTGGCGTAGCGACCTGCTACCTTGCCCGCGATGATGTAAGGGTTGTCAGGCAACCGGGGCAGGGACGCGATCACAGCCCGTGCGGCATGGGGCAGGGGAATGCGCCGCGCGCCTGTCTTGGTATCCGGCAACTCCATTCCGGCATCGGTCAGGAAAGCCCATTGCAAGGTTTGGATTTCGCCAAGGCGGCATCCGGTCAAAAGCAACAAGCGGAAGGCGGCGATCACAAACGGCGTTTCGCTGCCGTCGCGTTCCGCGTTTGCCAAGACCGCGCCAAGATTTTGCAACTCATGCTGGCTTAGGTAGCGTTCGCGCTTATGTTCGCGAAACTTCGGCACATGGCGGCACGGGTTCGAGCCATCCGGACGCAAGCCCCAGACTTCGGCAAGATTGAACATCTTGGATAAGACGCCGAGCGTTCGGTTTGCCTGATAGGGTTTGTCGCGGGATTTGTGGTGCATCTCGGCAATGTCTTTGCGTTCGACGTCCTGCACTTTGAAGGTGCCTATTGCCGGAATGATAAGCATGTCGATCATGCGCCGATATTCGGCTTGGGTGCTCGCCTTACAGCGTTGCAACACATGCGCTTCATGGAAGCGTTCGCAGAGGGCCGCGATGTTTGGCGCGCGGCGGTGTTGCGCAATATCTTCAATCGGGTTCTCGCCCTTGGAAACCTCGCCCATCAACTCCTTAGCCTTGGCCCGCGCAATCTCTGCAGTAACATTGCCATGACGCCCAATCGCCGCGCGCCGGGTGCGTCCGCCCTTGCGGTATTGGATTTGATAGGTCTTCGCCCCAGAGGGCAGCACTCGCACGCCAAAGCCCTTAATCTCGCTATCCCAAACGAAGTAGCCTTCGGCCTTAGGTTCAAGCAATTCAACGCTGCGTTTGGTTAGTTTCGGCATGGCGCGCGGTCCCCATTTTGGCCTGCATCCATGGAAGCACTGTGGAAGCAAACGAGAGAAAATCATGGCGCAATGGGTAGAGAGTGGGCGTGCACGAGGTCAAGGAATAATGATAGGTATCAATAAGATAGGGTATTCAGGCGTTTTCCAGCGCAGTCCATAGCACAACCCTGAGCTGTCTCATAACCTGAAGCTCACAGGTTCAAATCCTGTCCCCGCAACCATTACCGTCGAACCAACCAAAACATCCGCGCCAAAAGTGCGGTTTTTTGCATTTTGGGTGCTAACACTTTGATCTCTAAGCGCCAGTAGGCCCGCCAGCGCGCCGACCAGTTCCAGCACGACGCGGCCTTCCACCGGCAGCAAACGAATCTCAGTCAGAAGACTGCGGATCAGGCTCGCCGCTTCCGCCTGCGCCGAAACATCGTGCAACGCATCGATCAGCAGCGCCACCTTTTGCCGGTAGGTCTCAGCAAGGCCGGGATGCAGGAATACTGGCTGTTCCTGCGGTATCTGATCGCGCGCGCTCGTGAGCGCGGTTTTGCGCGTTTCCAAGTCTGTCATCTTCGCCTTCATCGACGAATGATACATTCCATCTGCGATGGCATTGATGATCTGGGCAATCTGCCGTTCAATCTTGGCAAGCTCTTGCGTGATGCGCCTATGATCATGTTGGCGGCTAAAGGCCAGCCGGTTGAACTCCTCGTGCCACTCGCGTACGAACTCTGCGATTTGATTTGGATGAAGTAAATTGTCGCGCAGCCCCGATAGAACGCGATCCTCTAGTTCATCCCGCCGAATGGTCAAGCGGTTGTCGCAGGTTCCTTTGTTACGCACCGCAGAGCAGCCGTAATAGGTTTTGCCGAGCAAGATCACACCACCACCGCAACAGCCGCAAACCAATTTGCCCGAGAACAGATGCACCGGGCGTTTGGTCCGTCCGACATGGCGAATGCCATCGCGGATCGCATCGTTCCGGGTCAGCCCTTGCCGCGTTTTGACGGCATGCCAGAGCGTGTCTTCAACGATGCGCAGGGCGGGGACATCTTCGATCACCCAGTCTGCCACGGGATTCATCCGCGCCACGCGCTTTCCCGTCATTGGGTCTTTCAAAAAGCGCTGCCGGTTCCAAACGAGACGACCAACATAGAGTTCATTGTTCAAAATCCCGGTGCCGCGCTCATGGTTGCCGTAGATGGTCGATGACCCCCCCGTTCCACGCGGGCCGGGGATGGCTTCCGCGTTCAACCCTGCCGCAATAGCGCGCGGGCTGAGGCCGTGGCTGTAATCTCGGAAGATGCGCTGGACAGTCTCTGCCTCTACGGCATTGACCGCCCGTTCTCCCGTGATGGCAGTCCCATCAGGATGATAGCCCCGTTGGATGCTGTAACCGTAGGTCAGCCCACCTGCGGACTTGCCTTTACGAACCCGACCTTCGAGACCGCGCCGTGTCTTTTGCGCCAAATCCTTCAGGAACAAGCTGCTCATCGTGCCCTTCAGGCCAATGTGCAGATCGCTGATCTCGCCCTCGGCCACGGTTACGATTGTGACACCGTTAAAAGACATCTGCTTGTAGAAGGCCGCGATATGCTCTTGGTCGCGGCTGATGCGGTCAAGCCCCTCTGAGAGCACCACATCGACTTGTCTTTGGCGCGCATCGCTGACCATCTGCTGATAGCCCGGACGCAACAGGGAAGAGCCGCTGATCCCAGCATCGGTGTAGATTTGGATGACCGACCAACTATGCTGGCTGGCGAGGCGCTGGCAAAGCCGAACCTGATCCTCAATGGAGGCATGGCTTTGCATGTCGGTGGAATAGCGGGCGTAGATGGCTGCGCGCATATCGGGCCTCATTTACTTGTTCCGAGATCACGATGGCCCCGGTTGACCCTCCCTATCTTAGGCACATTTTTGCGGATGTCTTCCACTATCGATTGCAACCCGTTGCAACAGGAAATGCCTGATGCGCGGTTGTAATGCTTCTCGGACATGGCCAAAGTCGCATGGCCAAGAATGTCTTTGATGATGTTCACATGCTCAGGATCAACCTCGGCAATCGAGGTGGCCGCGATGTGCCGAAAGGCATGAGGTCGCATAGCAATGCTGAAGTGACGCTGGACTACTTTCGGCAACTCGCGCGACAACCCATCCTTGGTGAGGGGCTCACCGTATTGGCTGATCCACAATCCACTAGATTGTTTGCCGCACAGCAGCACCGGACGGTATCGGTCGAGGTAGGCCTGCATGGATCGCACTAGATCTTTTGGCAAGGGGAAAGCCCGTTGCTTTTTGTCCTTCATGTCTGCTGCATCAAAACAAAGCTGGAAACCGTCTCCGTGCTGAACGAGATGCTGATTGACCTGCATCGCCAGCAAAGCGCGGCGGCGCACTGGGCGGGCTATCAAAAAAGCGATCAGCAGCGATTGCAGGAAATGAGTAGCCATGCGCAAAGGAATGACGTCGATCTTTGCCGCTTTCTCATCGAGAGCATTCAGACGCTTCAAGCTTTCCCGAAATATACGCTGCGCCGAAATCGGCTTGGCGGCGGGCAGAGAAATACTGCTCTGAGCACCGATCAGGCGGTTGGTGCCGCGCTCCAACCATGCCCAATTCTCTTCCGGTGCAGAGGCCTTCGCGATGACCAGCAGAGACAGGATAAGGTTGGCCTGCGAGCTCGGCTTCAGGCGCAACTTCATCTCTTTGAGGTGCCCCTAGTTTCCTAGACACCTGCCACGTTAAGTTTCTGCTGTCTGGTTTCGAAGTCAACGGGCGACAGCAGGCCGTTGTTCGTGTGCTTGCGTTTCGGGTTGTAGAACATCTCGATGTAGTGAAACACGTCCTGCCGCGCGGCAGCGCGTGTGGGGTATGTCCGCCGCCTGATCCGCTCGCGTTTCAGCAGCTGAAAGAAGCTTTCGGCGACGGCGTTATCATGGCAATTCCCACGACGGCTCATGCTGGCATCGAGATTGTGCTGGCGGAGGAACGATTGCCATTCGCGGCTGGTGAATTGTGAGCCTTGGTCAGAATGGATCATCACGCGATGCTTTGGCTTGCGCCGCCAGACTGCCATGAGGAGGGCCTGCAAGGCGAGATCGGTTGTTATGCGCGATTGCATTGACCAGCCCACAACCCGGCGTGAAAACAGATCGATGACGACCGCCAGATAGAGCCAGCCCTCCAGCGTCTTGATGTAGGTGATGTCTGTCACCCAAACTGTATCGGGCGCACCAACTTCGAACTGTCGGTCCAGAGTGTTCTCGACCGTCACCGCCGGTTTACCGCCATATCGCCCCGGGCGGCGCTTGTAGCCGATCTGTGCTGCAATGCCCGCCAATCCAGCCAACCTTGCCACACGGTTCTCTGAGCATGTCTCGCCTTGATCGCGCAGATCATCGTGCAGTTTGCGGTAGCCATAAACCTTGCCGCAGTCCGTCCAGGCTTGTCGGATCAACGCAGTTTGGCGCAAATCTTCCTGCGCACGCAGGCTTAGCGGTTCCTTAAGCCATGCGTAAAAGCCGCTGACATGCAGCATCAGCACCCGACACATCGCGTGCACGGAAAACGTAGACCGATGATCCTTGATGAACCCGTACTTCACCGGGACTCGCGCGCGAAGTACGTGGCGGCCTTCCTAAGAAACAGCCTCTGCGTCGGGCATTGGGGCAAGAGTAAATCCGAGCGATTTGGCGCGACGGTGGAGATTGGCTACGACGCGAGAGCGGTGGCGTTCTTCGTAGGCGGCTGCACCGGGGTCGCGATAGGTCATCCCAAAGCGTAGTGTATTGTAGAACAGGACGGCGATCTTGCGGGCGGTGGCCGTGACGGCCTTTTGCTTGCCTATCCGCGACGACAGTCGACGATAAAAGGCACCAAGTGCCGTGTCGCTTCGCCCGATCGTGGTGGCAGCCAGCCGCAATAGCGCTGCTGCCCGACTGGAGGATCGTCGGGTCCGAGAAGAGAGCAGCTTGCCGCCGGATATCTTGTTGCCCGGAGCAAGGCAGAGCCAAGATGTGAAGTGTTTGGCGCTCGGCCATGCGCGAAGATCAGTGCCGCATTCGCCGACCAGCTTCAGTGCCAAGGATGGACCTAGGCCGTGGATTTGGGTCAGATCGACGCCAATCACGCCGTAGAGGGCGGCACGAACATCGAAAGACGGCGCATTGACTTCGCGTGTTTTGACCCGTGCTTTAGGCGGCAGGCCGACGGGCGCGGTCGCTTTGATTTCGAGTTTTGCGATTGCCGTTTCAAGTTTGCGATCACATTCCACCATCTTGGCCTGATAAAAATCGTAGAGGTCCAGTGACTGCGTCAGGGCGAAGATATGTTCATCACGATCATTGCCTACCAAGGAGGACCGGATCGTCTCGGTTGATGAATGGCAGCGGATGTCGCGGTGTGCCGCCAGAACGTCGGGGTCACGCTCCCCCGCGACGATGGCACGTATGATCCGCATGCCGGTGGCCCCGGTGATATCCGAGACGACATGATGCAGCTGCAGGTTCATCTCCATCAGCGCCTTTTGCATATGCTGGATATGGGCCGCTGCATATTCGACCAGTCGTTCACGCTGGCGAAGATAGGCGCGGAGGGTGGCAATCTCTGCCTCTGGGCGGAAGCTTCCTCGCAACAGGCCGTAGGAATGTAGCTGGCGCAGCCACCCGGCATCGCTGACATCAGTCTTCCGGCCTGGCACGTTCTTGGCGTAACGGGCATTCACAAGTATAACCTCCAGCCCGTGCTGCTCAAGGATCTCAAAAGCCGGGATCCAATAGACACCTGTCGATTCCATCGCGACGGACGTGACGCCACAGGATTTGAACCACTGCGCCAGATCGTGCAGATCATGGGTAAATGTCCCGAACGCCCGTATCGGCGTGTCCGAGCTGTCAGGATTCACCGCTGCCATGTGCATCGTCGATCCGATGTCGATTGCAGCGGCGCCTGGGTTAACCGGCTTCAACTGTGAGCCGCCACCCGTCGCCTTTTTGGTCATAATCCCTTCCTCCGATCAGTTGCAGCGGAGGGTCTGGGCCATGCTAATCCGTCATCTTCCTAACCGGGATCACTGCCAAGGCAGTGTCACCACTCTCAAGTGCGCATCAGCCCATGTGCCACGTTTTTTAACGGGGTCGAAGCCTCCAATAAGCTAACGGCAACTACCCTCCTGCCGTCGACCATAGCACAGGCTGTTTTTAACGCGCACAGGCGGACAAAGGCCCGGGACGGTTTTTTTTTAAAATGTCACGCTCCTCGGTGACGCGGACCAGTTCCTTCTTCACCCGCCGCAGTTCTGTCGCTAGGTCGTCCTCGCTGTTGCGAACCGCAACAGGCTTCGAAAACAGCGCCTTCCAAGTGTACAGCGACTTGGTGCTGATCCCAAGCCGATCAGCAACCTCGCTGACCGAATGCCCGCGCTCAACAACCTGTGCCACTGCGTCCTGCTTGAACTCGTCCGTAAACCGATCTTGCTTACCCATCTTGCGTCTCTCCTTGGTTCTAAAATTACCAAGCAAAGCGTCTACAAATCTAGGGGCACCTCACTTTTAGATACACGCGCACCCGTGCTTCAGTGATGCGTTGATAGGGAGGTTCCAACAACGCCACCGGCTCATGGCGCGTTACGAAGGACAGCCATTGGCCGTAGCCCTGCTGTCTAAACACGCGCGTCCCAGCCGACCAGCTCGCACCGAGGCCGCATTCCTCCATGAAACCGCCTTCCGTCAGCAAGCTTTCCCAAAGTTGGCGATCCTGATTGGGCCAGTCGTCATGTTTAAGAACAAGGGGGATGCGTTCATTTGCCATCACTGCCACCCCATTTCTTCAGCACCACATCGTCATAATGCTCATGCGCCCACTTGTTCGACAGTTCGGCATAGAACGTCATAGTCGTCTCGAGCTTCTTGTGGCCCAAGAAGCGACGCACCGTCTCGAAATCGCCGGGGCGCTCTTGCAGGTAAAGATAGGCCGCAAAGTGGCGAAAGAGGTGGGGGTTCATCCCTATTCCGGTTTGGCGATAAATCTCTGCGGTAAGCGTTTGGCCAAAATTGCTGCTCGGGCGTGCCGTCCCGTTCCCCCGGTTTGGGAACAGTGCGGTGCTGGCTATCGGGGAGATGTGGTGCCGCCACTGCATGATGTATTTGTCCAAAAGGCGGGAGTTTTTGGCATTGAGTTGCACTTCGACGTGGCTATGGTTTTTGACCTCATTGGCATCGACCCGAATTGAGTACCGGAGGCCTGCGCCATGACCATGCGATGTTAGGTGTTTGTCGATGTCCAAGCTGGCGAGGTTCTTCATCCGCATCGGGCAAGACAGCAGAATGGTGATCGCCGCCGCATACAAGTTGGCGCTCCTGGCTTCGATGTGGCGATCCCCATCAGCACCTCGGGCAGCCCCAGCAAACGTATGACATTATGAGCGTCGCTGAATTGATCAAGACGCGCACGGTTCTTGGTCGTCATGCCGATGCTGTCGGGTTTGGTTAGCACTTTAAGCTTTTTAATCCTCAGGAGTTCGACCTCGGAAGTTTTAGATGATGGCGCGCAATCGCGATTAGCACCGCGACGATATTGTGGATTGTGGCGCGCACATGCGCGCTGTCGCTGCGCGCATCGATTGTTTGCCCGGCCAATTTTATGTTCTCGGCAGTAATGACCGCCTTCAGAGAAACAAAAAGTGCCGGATCACGTCCTGCCTCACCTAGCGCGGCAAGATACTGCCGGACACATGCCGAAATATTGCGCAGCGTCATCGGCTTCAGAGGCTTGTCTGGACCGCCTTCTGCGAAAATGTCCGCGGGAAACCCGGTAGATATAGACCTGCAACTCGTCCTGAAGTGGTTGCGGATAGGTCGTAAGAGGTGGGCACATATGGCGGGTGCGCTGTTTTTGCTGCAGCTTGGCGTGCGCAATAGCTTGTTGGCGCGCGATACAGTTCCAAGTTGTGATGATCTCACTGCAAAGGTCTGCGGGGTCTTTCACCAAAAGCCGTGCGTCCATGTAACTCCGAAACGATGCCATCGTCTCGTCCGTAACATCTTGCGGTTCGATGCGGCGCATGCCGCAGAAGTTTACGAAACGCGAAATGCCCAAAACCTGATGCCGGGCAGTGGCTTTATTCAGAAACTCTGCCCATGCCTGCGATTGCGGGCGACGCCCAGATGTTAGTAGATGTCCCGTATGGATCAATGCCGCTTGCAAGCTGGATTTTACGTTCGCCAGAGACCGGGTGGAAATCCCAAGTTGGGCCGAATGCAAACGCGAAAGCATTTGCCGCGGGTGCTGCGGCAGGACGGTAATGTCCTCTGGTGGGCGGGCGAGATAGTGGCTGATGCGATTGATCGATGAGATCAAATCGTGCTTGCGCTGGCGGGGCAGCACCGCGTCGGCTTTGAGTTGATCGAGAACTTGGGCGAGGGTGGCGTCGGTTGGTTCACTCATCATTCTATTCCTTGTTTTGCGTGACTTTTGGGGCATGCAGGACAAGGCGGGCAGGCGGGGCACGGGCGGACATTCGTGCGATTGCGGCTGTCAATTTGAGACCAAAGTTGACAGCCGCGTTCGCACGACAGCCAAAATAACTGAACGTAGTCAGTACGTTATAGGACATGGGCAATAGCCTCACCGCCATTGGCCAGAAGGTATGCCTTCAGGTCTGCACGGTGCACCCGCCAGTCGCGCCCTACACGAGTCGCGGGCAGGGCCTTCGCAATAATCCAGCGGCGGACAGTCTTCACATCGATACGCAGATAGGTCGCGATTTCGCGGACCCGCAGGTACGTCGCATCAGCAGGGAAGGGGAGATCGACCATCTCATGCCTCCCCGGTAGTATTGCAACCCGTTGCAAATGCCTCCCGAGCCGCTTCGCGGGCGAGAAGGCGCACAAGCGCGAGCAGGGCTTCGGGGAATTGTGGGTGCGGCTGTGGAGGCGGGGTGGGCGCAGGACAAGACATCATCGGTGTTCCTTAAAAGGAACCGCAAACGATGATGAAGATGCGGGGGCTTGCGACAGGCACCCCGACAACGACCAGCATACCCCAAGTGGGGCAGACTGTTCATCATCGCAGAATGCTCCGTCAATGCGGTGCTGCCTGCAGCGGCCCAGCACTCAGGCTGGTGGTTACGTAGGCCTCGAGCATGACAAGCTGGCAGAAGATGCGCAACGTCTAATGCAGGTAAAAATGAAAGCTTCAAGTGTAAGTCACTGATATCATTATATAATTACTGTGAATAGAGTTGACTTTATCGCGTCATGGGCGTTACCTGTACACCGCCGATCGCCTCGTACCAACGAGCGCACGCTCCCAGTACCTCTCCAAGGGAATTCTGAGGGCGACGATGTCGGGAGGCACGGGGAGCCAGCGCACTAGCATCAGAGGAGAGATTATCATGTCATCATCCAATTCACCTGCTTTCATCACGGTGGAAAACGGAAACATAATATTCGGCGGCGGGCAGTATTATGTGCCGTTGACGAGTTGTGAGACTTGGGAAGACATCGTTGGGTGGTCACTGCAACTGTCTGAAAAGTCTTGGGTTGATAGCGGTATCATCTCCAGCTTCATCATTCTTGCGCTATCTCAAAACGGCTTCAAAAGGCCAAGCTTACGATGACGCGCTTTCTGCGCGAACTGCTCACGAGGGATGCTCATTAACGTCTAGCGCAGGTAAAAAAATGTAAGCTATATTTCTTCGTTATATCAGTGGGTTAAATGAATTGAGAAGCAAAAGTTACACTCTGGCTCAGCCAGAGGGCAAATGATTGTCGGAGCGTGGGCCATGGAACCGAAGACGCAAGAAGAAATACTGGTGGCTATCGAAATCTCGCAGCAGAACGTGATCTCACTTGCTGATGAACTGGAACTTCAACGGGTCAAGATGAGGGCCCGGCAGCGCCTTTGGTGGCCCCTCGTTTTTCTCAGCTTTTTTGGCAGTGGTTTAATGTTTGCCGCCATATTGGCAGTCGCTCTGGCATTTTGGCGATAGGTAATGGGATGCCGTGAAGGCTCCTAGTGCAAAAAGCGACAGATTAGTTACTAGTGGGATATATGGGCCAGAAACGGCTTCGTGACCAATCTTATCGGTGATTTAAGCGGGAATTGGCCACCCGTGTTTGCAAGCGCCATCAAGCTTTATCGTTATGAGGTTTTGTAGAGTGCCATTTGGCCCGAGCGTGAACATGTCGATGCTGTGATAGCCATTCCTTTGCCCAAAACCACGCGAGCCGCGCAGCAGATAGCCGCGCGCGAGATAGTGGCGGACTTCGACGACCATCGGGTGCTGTTCAAGCGTCAGATCGGTCGCCACGTCTTCGATGAGCATGATATTTCCAGCACGTCCGTCTAGGCTCGAAGGCTTTAGATTGATACGCGTCACCTGCCGCAGCGCCCCTGTAAATTCAGTGCGCAAGTGTGATGGGTAATTACCGATGATATCCGGACTGCCCGGCCACGTCGTGCAGGTACCACATGAAGATCTGTCGTCACGGTTTGAATCCTTTGCCGTCGGTGCCATATGTCCGGTCCGGCAAAGTGTCTCGTCCGATGCAAAATGGGTCAAGACACAAGGGGGTCCACGGTCATAAAAGCGGACTTCTTGGGGAAGAGTTTGTTGACAGCCGTTGGCAATAGCGTTGCCAAGGCACCAGCCTTTTACTTTCAGGTCGCGAAAGGTTCTCTGCGAGCGAGACAGAAGTGATGCAAAAACCAATCTGTCTAAGCCGACTAAGCGCAACCTAAATGTAAGAGCCACCTCATGCCAGTTTTCGATTGATCTCGTTGAGTCGACCGATCCGCAGCAGATCATAAGGTGCGAGGGCAGGGGGTGGGCGATGGGACACGCAAAGGATCGCGGTATCCCTCAACTCATGCCGAATAAAGGCGAGCAATTCTGTCTCTGCTGTTGCATCCGGTCATCCTAGGCTTGTGGCGATGTTAACTGAAACCAAAGGTTACGACGTTCTGATCCCATAGGCCTCAATTTTGCGATACAAAGTAGGTCGCGAAATCCCCAGCGCAAGCGCCGCCTTACTAAGATTACCGTGGTGCTGCTTCAGCGCGTCTTCAATCAGCCGCACTTCGGCATGTTTCAGCGAAGCGTCCCGCGCAAGGGTCGGCTGTTGCACGGCAAACACTTCCGTCAACCCGGTTTTGGCCACGGCGGGGGTGGTGATTTCTGCGGGCAGATCGGCGAGTGTCACCATGCGCGATTTCGCAAGGCTATGCAGCCCCAGCACCACATTGCGCAACTCCCGCACATTGCCGGGCCAGACATGCGCCATTAACGCATCCTGCACTGCGGGGCTAAAGATCAGCCGATCGCGTCCGGTCTCAATACAAATTTTGCGGATATAATGCTCAGCGATCAACAGAATATCCTCGCCACGCGCGTGCAGCGGCGGGATCGTCAGCACCAAAGTGCTCAGCCGATAGAACAGATCGCGGCGGAACCGCCCGGCTTCGACCTCGTCGCGCATGGCGCGGTTGGTCAGCGACAACACGCGCAAGGCTTGAGCAGGCGGATGCGGGCCGTTTAGGCGCGCGCTGTGTTCCTCCAGAATGCGCAGCAGGTAAAGCTGCGTCTCAGCCGAGGTTTCGCCGATCTCATCCAGACACAGCGGCGCAGTGCCCCCCGCCTCCAGCGGGTGCAGCAGCGCATCGCCAAACATTTTCGGGTTCATCGCCCCACAGTTGACAGTGCGAAAGCAATCGCCATTTTCGGGCGACATCCGTGCATGGATCAGCCGAGCAAACAGTTCCTTGCCAACCCCGGTCTGGCCCTCAATCAAGGTCGGCTGATTGGCCGAAGCGATGCGCTGGGCGGTGTCCAACGCCTCAAGGATCGCCTCGCTTTTGCCCACAATCTTAAACCCTGTCGTGCCGATCAACACCCCCGGCAAGGCAGGCGCCGAGGGCTGCCGCATCGGTGCGGTCTGCGGCACATGCGGGCGCTGTCGGAACGCCAGCGCCGCCCCCTTGATCATGCCGTCAATCTCGATCAGCCGGATGTCATCGCAGCAATGCGTGCTGGGCAAGGCGGCGGCGATTTTCGCCTCGGAAATCCCATCAGGCAGTTCCAAAAAATGCGCCCCCAGTCCCAAATCCTGATCCGCCCGTCCGGTATCCACACCACTGTTGCGGCTGAAAATCAGCCTGCCAAAGCGGTCGATGATCGCCAGCCCGTCGGCGTTGTCCATCCCCCGACCGGGCAGGCTGCCCATTGTCGCCTCCATCAGCCGGATGTTCAGCAAAGATTGCTCTTGTTGCAGCACCAATTCGATATCGCGGGCAGCGGTAGCGGCAAAGGCCGCGTTGTGTTTCTGAAAAATCCGGGTCAGCCCGGACAGATTGACCACACCGATGATGCTTAGATCAATCGGATCGCGGATCGGCGCGGCGGCACAACTCCACGCTTTCATGCCCTCGCAGAAATGTTCCTCGCCATGCACATATACCGGCTGCCCGGTCCAAAGCGCCGTGCCGATGCCATTGGTGCCCGAGGCATGTTCACTCCACAACCCGCCGACTGACAGATTGATCTTGCTGGCTTTGCTCAAGGTCGAATTGTCGCCAACAGCCTCTAGGATAAGCCCGTCCCGATCGGTCAGGAGCAGCATCGCCTCGGCGCCCGACAGCAAATCGCCGATCCGCAGCATTGAGGTCCGCGCCGCCCGGCGCAACTCAGCCTGATCATGGCTTGATTTTGCCACCATTCCCGAACGTTCCAATGAGGGTGCTGCGAAGAGATCGGGTTTGATGCCGGTGGTGTTCGAGCGCACCCAGGATTGATAGATCAACGAGCGCACCCCGGTCATCGGCAGGCTCGGCGCATTGCGGTTCGACAGAAACTTATTCCAGGCCCGCGAGGTTTCCCGTGGGTCTACATCGGTGAAATCAATGCCCGGACGTGCGGTCTTCACCGCGCTGCGTTGGTCAGATGTCATCATTAAGTCTCCTCCCGTAGACTTAACCTTCGGCACAGGGCAATCTTATGGTGATCGCTCCTGCTTCCGCCGAAGTTTGTGTCGGCATCGTTATGCGATCTCAAGTCGCGCTTTGATGTCGCAGGCAAGTTGGTCTTCCGTATAGGCGCGATTGATCACCCTTTGCGCCAGATCGGTGATTTTCTCAACAGTTTCAGGCTCGAGTGGGGTGATGAAGCCATTCTCTGCCGTTGCGATGAAAAAGCATTTCTCGCCGTTTAACCGCTTGATCTGGCCCAAAAATGCCAGTTGCACCCCGGTATTGGTATCTGCCAGCACTACCCGCCCGTTCAGGCTGATGCGCAGATAGGGCACGGCTTCCTCAGGCCGGCGCGGGGGTGCCTGATCGACAATAATCAAGCCCTGCGCCTGCGGCGGTGGCGCTGCTTTGCGGGCCTTGTCCTGAGAATACTTGCCACCGCTCAGGGTATCGGCCAGCTTTTCGATGGTTCCCCAGTTGCGCTGCAGATATTCCTTGGCGCGCTTGTCTTCCGGCCTTGTCGCGCTAAGTCTAGAATGGATATCCATCCGACTCACTCCTTGGTGTGCGATGGGTGTCATTTTGTCGCAGGCTAACACAGCCTGCGGTTTTTCCTGCATTGCATCGAAACCGGGCGAAAAACCCAATCTGCTGTAACGATGCGTTACACGTAGGCGTTGCTATGCGCCTAGTTTGGCCTCTGCTCGCCACCCGGCTCGGCTTTGCTTTGGATCTTTGCGCCCAAACGGCCCTCGCTGATCCAGCGGGCTGCGAGCACAAAGCCGCCTGTCGCGAAATCACGACCATGGGCTGCAATCATTTCCTCGCCAATCAGGGCTATGCGCTGAAAGAACGCGTCTTTGCTTTTTTCTTCTGCGGTGAGTTCTGCGGACATCGGAGTGCTTTCTGTGAACAGGGGTCAAGATTTGAACATCGCGTCGGGGAATTCGACCAAAGCGACAGAGCCATCGGTTCCGGCGAGGGCAAGGAAGCGGCCATCCTGCGACCAAACCATTGCGGTGATCCCGGCTCCGGTATCCTCGCGTAGCAAAATCTCCGAAGGTTGGCCGATCTCGGCAAGGCTGAGCAGCCCGTTGGCATAGCCCACCGCCACCAGATTGCGATTGGGGCAGGTGGCCACGGCATTGACCAGCACCAGCCCTGCCTTGCCCGTCACCACATCGCGCCCATCCTCCAGCGTCCAAGCGGCAGCCCGGAACGCGCCAGAGGCCACAACGGTATTGGTGTTTTGCTCAAAGCCAAGGCTGCGCACGGTCGCGGGGAATTTGCTCCGGTGCAGGGCATGGTTGCGGGCGGTGTCGATCACATAAAACCCATCCGCCGCCACTTGGGCCAGCAGCCAAGCGCCGTCTGGGTGCCAGTGCAAGGCGGTGGCGGGTTCGGCAAGCTCTGTCACAACGGGTTCGCTGTTCAGATCTTGTAGCGGCAAACGCCACAGCGCATTGCGCTGCGCCACGGCCAACGTCAGCCCATCGCCCGAGAACGCCAATGCGGTGATCTCAGCGGGAAGCGCAACGGTTTGCGGCTCGGTTGTGTCGGCCATGGCGATATAAAGCTGCGCCCCACTCGCATAGGCCAACACCTTGCCATCCGCCGACGCCGCCAAGACCTGAATCCCCGCCTGCGACCGCGGCGGGATATGATAGGCGATCCCCCCCGCCGACAGCGCGTTGATCCGCCCGCTGGTTTTGGCAAAGGCAAAACCCTGCGCGCCAAACGCCACCACATCCGAGCTGCGCCCCTCGGTGAACTCCGCCGCTTTCAACGGCAGGAACGGCTTTTCCCGCGCCGCAATCGTCAGTCGCCCGGTGTCAATCGCCCGCCGTGTGCGCAGGGCGGGCGAGGCTTTATCCGCCGTCGCCGCCAGGTGCACCGAGCCATCGGCGCAGGCGAAGGCGACGGCGGATATATCAGCGTTAAAGCTGATCTGCCGCACGGGCGAGGCCAGCTGCCAATCGCGCGCGATCAGGTCAAAAAGCTGCAAATGGGCGCGTTCGTCTTTCATACTTCCCCCCGGTTATGATTGGCACAGCGCGGAAATATCAGTCGCAATCCGGGCCAGTAGCGCTTCCAGCTTCTCAGTTTCATGCTCGGTGTCAGTCAAGGCTTGCTGGGCGACACTCTGCTCTAGGTAGAGTTGATCCAGCGCCGCTTGCGCAGCGGTTTGATCAGCAGACCCCGTCAGATCACGCTCAGCACACATGACTTCAATCTCTTTGCCAGCCACCCGTTGACGCTTGCTCAGCAGCTTGCAATTCTCTTGGCACAGCAATCCGACCACCGCGACCCGCAGCTTTTGCAGCTCGGCCATTTTGTCAGAAATCTGTTCTATATCAGACATATGCTTGCCTCGCGCCCAAACCGGAACGTCCCGATTTTTCCTTCGCAGCCCGCAGCATATCTGTCGCCGCTAACATTGCGACACATTCTGAATCCGTAACCATTCATTACAAACCGTAGCCGTTCGTTACAGAAAATTATCTGTTTGGTCGCAGCCGATTTTGGCCCCTACATGGCCTCACCGAAGAAAAAGAACGGCCGCTGCGACAACTCAAGGTGGCTCAAAGAACGAAGGAAGGGAGGCCTGCGTTGCGAATGAAATTCACATCCCGTGAAACTGATCCGACGTCTTGGATGGCTGCGATGCGCAGTTCTCTGACCTTTGCCGACGGTCCTGCCCACATCAACACCAACCAAAAAGGTGAGCAACAATGTCGACTCTGACACTCAACAAAATTACCGCGCAAAAGGGCATTTCGGTGGCCGATGCTACCCGCAAATGCGCCGATCTGGGGTGGAATCCTTCCTACGTGCGGGAAGCGATGACCTACCCCTCCGACTATAAGATCACCAAAGCCCCCCGCGATCCGATGAAGCAGGTGCTGCGGTCGTACTTCTCCATGCAGGAAGAAAAGGACAACCGGGTTTACGGTGCCTTGGATGCGGCTTTGCGTGGCGACATGTTCCGCAATGTCGAACCGCGCTGGGTCGAATGGATGAAGCTGTTCCTGGCGATCATCCCGTTCCCGGAAATCAGCGCCGCCCGCTCAATGGCGATGGTCAGCCGTCTGGCGCCCGGTGAAGACCTGCGCACCGGTTTCACCATGCAGATGGTCGATGAATTCCGCCACTCCACGATTCAGATGAACCTGAAGAAGTGGTATATGGAGAACTACATCGACCCGGCGGGTTTTGATATCACCGAAGAAGCCTTCGGCAAATGCTATGCCACCACCATTGGGCGGCAGTTCGGCGAAGGTTTCATCACCGGCGATGCAATGACCTCGGCCTGTATGTATCTGACCGTTGTGGCAGAGACCGCGTTCACCAACACGCTGTTTGTGGCGATGCCTTCGGAAGCCGCGCGCAATGGCGACTATGCTTTGCCCACGGTGTTCCTGTCGGTGCAGTCGGACGAGAGCCGTCACATCGGTAACGGCCACTCGCTGATGATGGCCGCGCTGAAAGAGCCGGAAAACCACCTGCTCATTGAGCGCGACATGAAATATGCCTTCTGGCAAAACCATGCCATCGTTGATGCTGCCATCGGCACGTTCATCGAATACGGCACCACCGACCGCGACAAGAACAAAGAAAGCTATGCCGAGATGTGGCATCGCTGGGTCTATGAAGATTACTACCGCACCTACATGCTGCCGATGGAAAAATACGGCATCAAAATTCACCACGATGACGTGACCCTGGCGTGGGAGCGGATCACCAAGAAGAATTACGTTCACAAGATTGGGCAATTCTTTGCGGTGGGCTGGCCGGTGAACTTCTGGCGGATCGAAGCGCAGACCGAGAAAGATTTTGAATGGTTCGAGCATAAGTATCCCGGTTGGTATGCCGAATTCGGCGACTTCTGGAAATGGTATGCCAAGTTGTCGAAGCCCGGCCAGAAGGTGATCACGTTCAACGAGGAAGTTGGCTACGTTTATCCGCACCGCTGCTGGTCAAGCCTTGTGCCTTGCGTCATCCGTGAGGATATGGTTGTAGGCGAGCTGAACGGCCAATTGCACACGTTTGCGCATGAAATCGATCGCTGGACGGCGGTGGAGGCTTTCGCCGACGAATTCCAAGGTCGTCCGACGCCAGCGATGGGCCGGTTCTCGGGCAAACGCGAATGGGAGACGCTGTATGATGGCGTTGATCTGGCCGATGCGATTGTCGATCTTAACTTTGTCCGCTCCGACGGCAAAACCCTGATCCCGCAACCGCATTTGCGCTTTGACGACAAAGACATGTGGACGCTGGACCATGTGCGCGGCCACACGCTCGGATCACCGCTGAACGCGCTGCGCGGCATGGATGAGGCAACCCGTAAGGCGCATCTCGCCGATTACGCCAAGGGTTTCACCATCAACCCCTGCAACTAACCCGATGATTATGGGCCGGAAACTCCGGCCCATACCACCCCACACCGCTGCCCGCTTTGGGTAGGGGATTGAAACCTGCACTCTGCAAAAGGCGCATCAGATGTCAGAAACCTTCACCGTTCGATTGGAACCCGTCGGGGTCGAATTCGAAGTTGAATCCGGCGAGACCGTGCTGGACGCCGCCTTCCGTCAGGGCATTTCGCTGCCACATGGCTGCAAAGAGGGCCAATGTTCGGCCTGCAAATGCAACCTTGTCGAAGGCGAGGTCGAGCTGCTGAAATACTCTACCTTCGCGCTGTCGGATGGCGAGCGTGAGCAGGGCGGTATCTTGCTGTGCCGATCCCTCCCACAAGACGATCTGACTATCGAGCTGCTGAATTTCGACGAAGAACTGCTGTCGAAATCCATCGCGGTCAAAGACTTCAAGGGTAAGATCACGGCCAAATCCAACCTGACGCATGACATACGGGCCATCGAAATTGATATCGAAACGCCGATCAAATTTTGGGCCGGGCAATATGTCGACATCACCGTCAGAACCAAAGATGGGGAGGAGATTACGCGCTCGTTCTCCATGGCAAATACGCCGGACCAAACCCAAAAACTTCGGTTCATCATCAAAAAATACCCCGACGGAAAGTTCAGCCGCGAACTCGACGCAGGCGGTATCGAAATCGGAGCCTCCGTCACCGTCCGCGGACCGTACGGCACCTGCTTCCGCCGTGAAGGACGCGAAGGGCCGATAGTGCTGGTCGCCGCGGGCTCGGGGATGTCGCCAATCTGGTCGATCCTGCACGACCACGTCGCCAGCGGCGAAAGCCGCCCGGTGCATTTCTTCTACGGCGCGCGCACACAGACCGATCTGTTCTACCTGCCGCAGATCGCAGCCATCACCGCAGCCCACCCCGAAATAACGTTCACCCCGGTTCTGTCACACGCCAGCGATGATCCCGATTGGCACGGCGCACAAGGCTTTGTGCATCAGGTGGTTGGCAGCGAATTGAAACGCCTGAATGTCGAGGGCGGCGATGCCTATGCTTGCGGTCCACCGCCGATGATCGACGCGCTTAGCCCGGTTCTGTTCATGCTCGATTTCGACCCCGAGCGCACCTTTTACGACAAGTTTACTCCGTCGACCGCACCCGCGCCAATCAAAGCGCATTGATTTCTGATTTAGATCCGGGGGGTTAACCCCCCACCACAAGGGAGAGAGACATGGTTGCCACATCAAGCTCGGTTGGCTCAGGCGCCGCAGGGGCCGCGATTTTCGCCGACAGCGAAAGCCGCAAATATCGCTACTTTGAACCCCGCGCCAAGCGCGCCACCCATTACGAAGATGTCACCGTCGACGTGCAGCCCGACCCGGAGCGCTATTTGATCCAGGATTGGATCATCTCGTTTCCAGATGGTCGCGGTGCCTATGAGAAAAACTTCACCAAGGCGCAAAGCAGCAACTGGCACGCCTTTCGCGCCCCCGATCAGGAATGGGAGCGCACGCATTACCAGCGCCAGTCGCGTATCGAGGTGATGGTGCAGGCGGTGATCGCCAATGGTCGCAAATCCGGCGCGCAGATGGCCTTTGACGCGGCCTGGGGCAAGACCTTACAGAAGCATCTGGGCGCTTGGAAACACGCTGAATTTGGCTTGGGCTGTGCGCTGATGCAGGCGCAGCGCGGCGGCTACACCCAGATGATCAACAATGCGACGCTGACCAACTCGTCGTATAAGCTGCGGCTGTCACAGGACATCACGCTGTATCTGGCCGAGATCGGCATGGATATTGCGGGCTGGGATGACGAGGCCGGCAAAACCGGCTGGCTGGAAGACCCGATGTGGCAAGGCACCCGCGAAGCCGTTGAAACCATCATGGGCACCGAAGATTATCTCGAACAGTATTTCGCGATCAATCTGGTGTTCGAGCCGCTGGTCGGAGAGCTGTTCCGCTCAGGCTTCCTGATGCAGTTTGGCGCGGCCAACAACGACTTTATGACGCCTTCGGTGATTGCTGCGGCAGAGGGCGATTACGAGCGTAACCTCGCCAATGCCATCGACCTGATCTGGCTTCTCACCCATGACGAAAAGTTCGGCGCGCAAAACCGCACGTTGTTTCAATCCTGGGCCCAGAAGCACAGCGCGCTGGCCGACAAGGCCGCCCGCCAGTTGCAACCGATCTGGTCGAAGCCGCATTCCAAGCCTGTCAGCTTTGAAGAAGCGCGCGCCGTTTCCGAAGAGCGCTTTGCCAAGATCCTTGGCGAAGTTTCCCTGTCCCGCTGAAAGGAAGTCCCCCATGTCAACCGTTGCACGCGACAATTCGCACGACAACATCTTCAAGGCGATGAAAGACATCACCTTTGAGAAAACCATTTCTCATCAATGCGGTGTCACGATGTCGGATTCGGTCGAGGCCCGCGCCATCGCCGAATTCATGGATGCCAAGCCGGGGGTGACGGTAACGTATAACCCGGCGCTGATCCGCATTGATGGCTCCGGCAAGTTGATCTTCAAAATGGATGAGATCGGAGAGTTTTTGGGCCGCGAAATGACCGCCGAATTGTTCGAGGTCAATTCCTCGACCCACTACGGCCGCATGGTGCGCACCGACGACAACACGGTGATCCTGTTCGGCGATATGAACGAGATGCTCGAATACATCTGACATCTTCGATTTTCGCAAATCGGGCGGGAAAACCGCTTCACACTTTTCCCTGATTTGCTTCGCGGCGCGGGGGCAAACCCCGCGCCCCCACTCACCCCATTCCCAAAGGCGACGAAGATGTATGTAACCCCCGAAGGCAAAGAGATTTTCGTTCTGGATGGCCACGCCCATTTCTGGGACGGCAGCCCCGAAAACCAGAAGAACATCCACGGCAAGCAGTTCATTGATTGCTTCTACGCCTATCACACCGGCCTCTCCCCGAAGGAAGAGCTGTGGGACAAGAAGAAATTTGAGAAATACAGCGCTGATGACCTCTACCAAGACCTGTTCATCGACGGGCCGGACGATATGGCGATCCTGAATTCGACCTATCTGTCGGATTTCTACAAAGACGGCTTCAACAACATCGAACGCAATATGTCGGTGGCGAAGAAATTCCCCAGCCGTTTTATCGTCAACGGCGCGTTTGATCCGCGCGACGGCCAAAAAGCCTTGGAATACATCCACTTCATGAAAGAAAGTTACGACATCAAGGGGGTGAAAATGTACACCGCCGAGTGGAATGGGGAGTCCAAAGGCTGGCGGCTGAACGACCCCGCCGCCTACAAATGCTTCGAGCTCTGCGACAAGCTCGGCATTAAGAACATCCATGTCCACAAAGGCCCGACCATCCTGCCGCTGAACAAAGACGCCTTCGATGTGCATGATGTCGATTACGCCGCCACCGATTTCCAAGGCCTGAACTGGATCATCGAGCATTGCGGCCTGCCGCGTCTGGACGATTTCTGCTGGATCGCGACGCAGGAGACCAATGTTTATGGCGGTCTTGCCGTGGCGCTGCCGTTCATCCATTCGCGTCCGCGCTATTTCGGCGAAATCATCGCCGAGTTGTTGTTCTGGATCGGGCCAGAGAAGATCTTGTTCGGCTCGGATTACGCGATCTGGACGCCGAAATGGCTGGTCGAAAAGCTGTGGGCGTTCCAGATCCCCGAGGATATTTCGGCGGAACGCGGTGGCGTGCAACTGACCGATGAGATCAAGGAAAAGATCCTCGGCCTGAATATGGCGAAGCTTTACAACATCGACGTGGCAGCCCGGAAGGCCGAGTTTTCCGCCCATCCGATGTCGCTCGCGGCGGAATGATCAGATGAACGCGCCCACACCTTTCGTCTTGAATGACGCCCGGTTAAACCAAGCCCCATTGGAACAGGTGTGGGCGCGGCTTGATCTGGTGATGGACCCCGAACTTGATGAGCCCGTCACCGATATGGGTTTCATCGAGGCGGTGTCGATCACCAGCCCCCCCGACCAAAACACCAGCACGGTGCATGTCAGCTTTCGGTTGCCAACCTATTGGTGCTCGCCAAATTTCGCCTTCCTGATGGCCGAAGGCATCAAGCGCCAGATCGAAACCCTGCCTTGGGTCAATCAAGCAGTGGTGACGCTGCAAGACCACATGGCCGCCGAGGAAATGAACGCCGCGATCAACGCCGGGGCCAGTTTTGGTTCGGTCTTTGCCGAACTCCACCCCGATGAAGACCTTGGCGCACTGCGGGAAAAATTCGACATCAAAGCCTTCCAGCGCCGTCAAGAAGTGGTGATCAAAGCCATGCTCACCATGGGCTTTCTGACCGCTGAAATCCTGACCATGCCGCGCGCTCTGGTTGAAATCTCCGAATTTACCGACCCCGAAACCATCCGCCAGAAAGCCCGCTATCTGGCGATCCTTGACGAAAAACACCTCGCCCCCAGCCCGCGCGATCTGGCGTTCCCGACTTATCAGGGCGCACAGATTGACGATTATGCCACCTATATGGGCCTGCTCCGCTCGGTCAGGATCAATATGGAATTCTCCGGCTCACTATGCCGGGGACTGAAACGCAGTCGCTACCAAGAGGCCGATCTTTCCGGCGATGTGCCCGTTCTGGTCGATTTTACCACCCGCACCCCGACACACGCCTGCCGCTGACAGGCGATCCCAAAAACACTGCAAAATCCGGCTTAGGCCGAAGGAGGAACTATGCCCAAGATCATGATCCACGGTAACGACGCCCGCCGCGCTTTGGCGCATGGGGTGCAGAAACTGTCGGCGGCGGTTGAAGCCACACTCGGCCCGATGGGCATGAACGCGATGATCGACCGCCCGATGGGCACGCCGCTGATCAGCCGCGACGGCGTGTCGATTGCTTCGGAAATCGAGCTGTTCGACCGTTTTGAAAACATGGGCGCGCAGGTGGTGCGCGAGGTTTCGATGCAGACCAATGACGTGGCGGGCGACGGCACCACCACTTCGATCGTGCTGGCCAATGGGATGATCCAATCCGGCGTGGTGCTGATCGACAAGGGCGCAAAGCCAGTTGATCTCTGCCGTGGCATCGCGATGGCGGTTGAGGCCACCACCCACGCTTTGCGCGCCGCCGCCAAGCCGGTGAAAGATCACGCGGTGCTGTCGGCGGTTGCCAAAATCTCGGCCTCCAGCACCGAATTGGGCGAACTCGTTGCCGAAGCCTTCCGCCGCGTTGGCGCGCAGGGGGTGATTTCCACCGAATACGGCACGGGAAACACCTCGACCCTGCAAGTGGTTGATGGCATGGCGTTTGATCGCGGCTATATCTCGCATCACATGGTCACCGATCTCGATGCGATGCGCGCCGTGGTGCTGAACCCCTATATCGTGCTGACCGATATCAAGATGAAAACCGCCAGCCAGCTCGACGCGGCCAAGGCGATTGCCGCTGAGGATGGCCGCCCCTTGGTGATCATCTCGGAAGAAACCTCGCCCGAGGTGCTGCTGACCCTGCTGGGCAAAGACGGCCCCGGCAAATTCCTTGTGGTGCATCCGCCGGAATTTGGCCACTGGCGCCGCAACATGATGGAGGATCTGGCGATCCTGACCGGCGGCAAGGTGCTGGCGCGCGATCTGGGTGACAGTCTGGAAAACATTACCCGTCTGGATATGGGCAGCGCCGAGCGGGTAGAGGCCACCAATTCCGACACCATGATCATTCGCGGCAATGGCGCCCCGCAAGCCATCGCTGCCCGCCGCGCCCAAGTGCAACGGCTGTACGAAGTCGCCCCGCCCAATATCGACAAAGACAAGCTGCAAGAACGCCTCGCCAAACTCTGCGGTGGCACCGCCACAATCTTCGCGGGCGGCGTGACGCCAGTGGAGCAAAAACGCACCATCCAACTGATCGAAGATTCGCTGAACGCAGTTCGCGCCGCCTCAGACGAAGGCGTCTTGGTCGGCGGCGGCGTGGCGCTGGCGCGGATTGCGCCCTCGCTCGCCGAACTTGCGCTGGCCGAGCAGGGCGATGTGCGCCGCGGCATCGAATTGGTGCAATCGGTGCTGACCCTGCCGCTCGCCCGTATAGCGTTCAACGCAGGTGCCGAACCCAATGATGTGGTGCGCAAGGTCTGCGCGCTGCACGGCGATCACGGCTATAACGCCGCCTCTGGCGCTTACGAAGATCTGATGAAATCCGGCGTGATCGATCCGGTGCGTGTGACCTATTCGGCGCTAATGAACGCCGCCTCCGTCGCCACGCTGATCCTGACCACCGAAACCCTGATCGCCGATCTGGCCGAGGATGAAGACCCGACCGCAGGCGCTGCCTTGGGTGGCGGTGCCGAAAAGTTGGGCCGTAAGTGATTGGTTGACCATCAAAATCAGGAAAGGGCTGCGCCATGAAAGCCGCAAGACTATACGAATACGACCCCGCGATGAACGTGCAACTGAAGATCGAAACCGTCAAAGCCCCCACCATCATGGGGCCCACGGATGTGATCGTCAAAGTCGGCGCTGCCGGCCTCTGCCGCACCGATCTGCACATCATCGAAGGCGTGTGGAAAGACATCATGGATCAGGGCGGCAACCTGCTGCCCTATATCATGGGGCATGAGAACGCCGGTTGGGTCGAGGATGTCGGCTCCGGCGTCACCTCAGTCAAACCCGGCGATACCGTGATCTGCCACCCGCACCGCACCTGTGGCATTTGCCTGTCCTGCCGCTATGGCGACGATATGCACTGCGAACATAGCCTGTTTCCGGGGCTGGGTCTGGACGGCGGCTTTGCCGAATACTTCCTGACCTCGGAACGCAGCCTGATCAAGCTAAACCCCAACATCACACCCTTGGACGTAGCGCCAATGGCCGATGCCGGGATCACCGCCTACCGCGCCGCGAAAAAAGCCGCGAAAGCCCTGCGCCCCGGTGCCTATTGCGTGATCGTCGGAGTAGGAGGCCTCGGCCATATCGCCCTGCAATGCCTGCATGAAATCTCTGGCTGCCGCATCATCGCGGTCGACCGTGAACCCGCCGCCCGCCAGCTCTGCAAAGACCTCGGCGCGGATTTTGTGCTGGATGGCGGCCCGAATATTGTCGAGGAAATCAAGCAAATCACCGGCGGCGGCGCGCAGGTGGTGATGGATTTTGTCGGCGAACTCGGCGTCGAAAACCTATGCTGGAAGATGGTCCGCCCCGGTGGTGAATTGATCATGATCGGCTACGGCGGCAAGATCGAGGTCCCCACCGCGCATCTGGTGATCAACGAGATCAACATCGGCGGCAGCTTGGTCGGCAACTACACCGAACTGGTAGAGCTGATGGAGCTGAACGCCGACGGCAAGGTCAAGATGCACTACGCCGAATACAGCCTGGATAACATCAACCAAGCCCTCGATGATTTCAAACACCGCCGCTTCGCGGGCCGTGGGGTGATCGTGCCATAGCGTAAAACGCCGCCAACCGCAGCACATCCCAGGGCGGCCGTCGCAACTCGCGGCCGCGCATGTGCACAAACACGGCGCATCAAGAGCGGGCCGTTTGAACGAAACCGGGGAGGGCAATCTTGCCCAGCGCTGGCATTTTCCCGGTTCCTGCAACGGCCAGCGGATAAGAAGAACAGCCAGAAATCTGGCAAGAGGGAGAGAGTGAAGTGGATATCATAACAACATTGGCGGTCTCTATTGGCCTATTGGGGGCGGTGGCGACCTATCTGTTCCTGACCATCGGCACCATCCAGATTTGGGTGGGATTCATTGGTTGGGCAAGTTTTTACCATTGCGGCGGCGGCGTCGTGGGTTTGCGCAAATCTGTCTGCGCCAATCTTTGGGGCGTGGTGATGGCATATGTCGCGTTGCTGTTGATCACCCAAGTCAACTCTGGCTTGCCCGGCGTGCTCTGGCCATCGCTGGTGGTTGGGGTGACGGCAGGTATTCTTGTGATGGGGGCGAAGATTGAGGCCCTAAACATCATTCCCGCCACCGTCTACGGCTATGCCTCGACCGCAGGTTATGGCTTGTTGTCGGGCGCGTCGCTGACCACGCTGACGGCGGCCAATCCACTGATTTGCGTCGCGGTTTCCCTGGTGATTGGCGGCCTACTCGGGCTGGTGTCTGAACGCTTCGCCGCTATGATGAAATCTTCCTGACACATAGGCATCAAAGGTTTAAGCCACCGCGGGGGTAAGTAGGTTGGTGTGACCAATCTGTTTACCCCCTCTCAGTCAACACCCGGCGTCGCGGAGCAACAGCAATGTAAAAACTGATCCACGCTATGACGGGAAGGTGCGGACAAAAAGTTTGACTTGTTTACGTAGTAAGGCCAAGGCTTTTACGGTATTCGATAGGGCTCCGGCCGCCAAGAGACATCTTGATACGTGTTTCGTTATACCAGCGGATGTAGCCATCAACCTCATTGATGAACTGTTCAGCCGTGAAGCCCGCCAATCCCGAGGATAGAAAAACTCCGTCTTCAGGCGCCCGAAGAAGCCTTCGCAAGCCGCATTGTCTTGCGAACAGGCCTTTCTTGACATGGAGCGGACGAGCTTTGCTTCACTGACCCTTTTAAGCCAGCCTGGCCAGCGATAATGGGCTCCGCGGTCGCTAAGGATAATGGGCTGCTCGCCGCTGTTCACGATCGTCTCGATCGCCGCATCGAGCATCGTGTTTACTAAATCGGCATCAGGTTTGGACCCTATTGCCCAGCTGATGACGAGGCCGTCGAAGCAGTCGATGATGGGCGAAAGATAAACTTTACCCGCTCGGATGTGGAATTCGGTGATGTCGGTCAGCCATTTCTCATTCGGAGCGGTAGCCTGGAACTCTCGATTGATGATATTCTCAGGCGCCGGACTAACCTCGCCGAGGTATGAGCTGTAACGCCGCCGTTTCGGCTTTGAGATGACCAATGCCTCTTGCTTCATCAGGCGCTGCACAACATTTTCCGAGATTGAGATAGATTGCCGTGTCAGAGAGGCTCTCAGCCGACGGTAGCCGTAACGGCAATGGTTTCTTGCGAAGATGTCCGCCATGGCGCGCCGAACGGCAAGATACTTGTCTTCTAGGGCGATACGGGCGCGGTGGTAAAAGTATGAGCTGCAAGCGAGGCGTAACCGGGCCAGTAGCTCCGAGACCTTATGAAGATTTTTCAGGGCGTCGATCAGCATGGTCTTTTCCCGATTGCTCAGGGACTGCAGATCGGCGCCAAGATCCTTTTTTATCAGTTCATTCGCCTTCTTCAGCAGATCATGCTCGATCTGAAGCTGGCGGATGTCGCGCTGCAGGGTTTCGAGCTGGCTCTCCAATTTTTCGCGCTCTGGCGCAGATACTGAAGGAGCAGTGTTCTTGCGTTTCATGGTGGCAGGAGCCTCCGGGCTAAGTAACTGATTTTTCCAGTTATACAGCGTTGGCCTGCTGACCCCGAACTTTTCGGCCAAAGTCGGTGCACTTTCTCGGCGACTATAGAGTCCGACCACTCCGGCCTGCTTCACAGCGTCAGAGTATGTTCCACGGCCACGGGCACCGACCGTAACCGTTTGGTTTCGCGAAAAGCGTCGCGCACCCAGGCCGTCAACGTTGCCCGGCCAGGGAAGCCTATGGCCCGCATCGTCCACGAAATGCAACGACCATGAGCGGCAAAGTGCTGCAACGAGATCTGCTTTTGTGCTTCAGAGAATTTAGGGGGCCGTGGCGCAAATCCTGACCGCAAATCCTGCCGACACTCATATTCACGGCAGCAGCCCTTCAGAGCGTTCTTACTGGGGTAACCCAGCTGGTAAATCGTGCCCGCGCGCTTGCCGAGCTTTATATACAACTCCACTGCGCGCATGCGCTCTTCGTAGGAATACATGAACTATCTCCCAGATAGTCTAACTTTTCGTCAGCACCCCCACGGGGGGTTAGTTTTGCGCGCCATTTGACAGATGTCAACGTCCACCAGCTTCAGAACGTCTCTTGGCTTGCCAAATGAATCTGCGCGCAATGCCTTCATTTTTCTCACTGGACTTCCTCTCGACTCGCTCACTAACTGGTTTACTAGATACTCGCCAAATAGGTATTGTGCAATCGAGCGTTAAGGTCCATGTTAGCCGCCTGCTGATTTCAGGAGCTCGCATGCAACGCGCCACACATTCTCAATTTGGATCGCCCCAAGATGTTCTTTCCAGCGAAGAAGCTGACACGCCAACACCTAGCCAGGGTCAAGTTCTGGTCAGGATGGTTCTGTCGCCCGTGCACAACCACGACCTAATGATCATCGCCGGTCAATATGGATCAATGCCGGATTTGCCTGCATTTCCAGGTACCGAGGCCGTTGGCGTGGTTGAGGCTCTGGGCGAAGGCGTCGATAACCTTGTGGTCGGGCAGAGGGTCGCCGGTGGCGCCAGCCAGACCTGGGCGACGTTTTATCTTGCCGATGCAGCTGGGCTGGTGCCGGTACCGGACTGTGTCAGTGACGAAACGGCCTGCCAGCTGATTGCTATGCCGTTGAGTGCCAAGGTATTGCTCGACACGCTGGATGTGAAGCCGGGCGACTGGATAGTCCAGAACGCCGCCAACGGTCTCGTCGGCAAGCTCGTCGCGCGCTTTGGCGCCGAACGCGGCATCAAAGTGCTTGGGCTAGTGCGTCGCAAGGAAGCAGTGGCGGAGCTGAGAGCGCTCGGGATCGACAAGGTTATAGCGACTGACGTTGAGGGATGGGCAGACAAGGCCAAAGAGCTAACCGGTGGCGCGCCGGTACTTCGCGCAGTAGACTCGCTGGGTGGCGACGGTGCTGCTCAGGTGCTCAAGGTTGCGAGCAATGATGCGGTCTTGGTGAGTTTCGGCGCAATGACGGAGCAGCCGCTCAAGATTGCAGCGCAGGATCTGCTGTTCCGCGGCATCACGGTCAAGGGCTTTTGGGGCGCCAAGCCTCACGTAACGCCGGAGCGCATCGGCCAATTCATTGGCGAACTCCTTCAGGCGGCGGCTGCGCAGAAGCTTATTTTTCCTATTGAGGCGGCTTATGACATCGAGCACGTGGCAGAAGCGGCCCGGGCAAGCGCGGAACCCGGTCGCAAGGGGAAGGTGGCCATTCGCGGCGCGTGATTGATTCTATCTAGGACAAGCGCCTGCAGCTTGTCCCAGCCTACATCTCCACTTGGGCCTGAGACATGCATTTTTCGAATGGCTCACTATCGCTAGGGTCTGCTTGACGCGAAGTTTCCTCTCTAGTAACTTGCTCACGAGACAATTGCCAACGAGTTATGCCACAATGGCAATAAGGACTCCATGCCGAACAAAATCATCAGTGCCCATCGCTTGGCTACGCAGTTGCCCTTCGCCATTTATGGCGTCGCAGGTCGGGTAGCGCGTATGCACAAACCTTTCCTCGACCCGCTCGGGCTCACTTTTCCACAATATCTTGTCATGCTTGAGCTTTATGCCGGAACCCCTCGTTATGTGGGCGACCTGGGGACAAGCCTTGGTATGGATACCGGCACGATTACGCCACTCCTCAAGCGTCTCGAAGTCTGCGGCATGATCAGCCGCCTTCGAGATCCAAGTGATGAGCGCCGGGTCATCATCAATCTGACGCCGACCGGCGAGGCGATCAAAGAGGAGGTTTGGAACGTTGCAGGCCAGATCAAAAGCGCATGCAAGATGGATGAGGCCGGTATGGCTTCGCTACGCGACACGCTGAACGACTTCGCTCGGCCTGCCGTAGATTAATTAACAAGGAATATACTCATGAAAATCGGCATTGTTGGCGCCGGCAACATCGGCGCGCTTTTGGCACGCAAATTTGCGGCAGCAGGCCACTCGGTCAAGCTCTCCAATTCTCGCGGACCTGACAGCTTGGCTGACGCCGTACGAGGCACAAGCGTCCGGGCAGTGTCGAACGAAGATGCGCCCAAAGATGTGGACGTGGTGATCCTTTCAGTGCCCTTCGCCAAGAACCCGGATGTTGCAAAGCTTCTGGCCAATGCGCCGAGCGATGCTATCGTGGTCGATACGTCGAACTATTATCCCGCACGTGATGGCACCATCGCCGAGGTTGATGCTGGCAAACCCGAAACTGTTTGGGTCAGCGAGCAGGTTGAACGCCCCCTGGTGAAGGCGTGGAACGCCATTCTGTCACAGACCCTGGCTGAAGCCGGCACGGCAACGGGCACTGCCAACCGCATCGCCATACCGATCGCCGGTGACGATGCCGCTGCCAAGAAAGCGGTTGCAGAGTTGATGGACATCTCCGGGTTTGACACTGTGGACGCCGGCACCCTTGCTGAATCCTGGCGCTTCCAGCCCGGTACCCCTGCTTATTGCACAGAGTTGACCACCGAGGAGCTTGCGCTTGCTCTAGCCGATGCCAGCAAGGACCAGGCTCCCAAGAACCGCGATGCCATCATGCAGGCTATCGCAAGCGGGAAAGTCGAATTCACGCGGCATGGCTTGGCTTCGAACAACAGAGTCATGTCTGCCTGATCCACACTTGCCAGCCGCAAGAGTTGCGGCTGGCATCACTTTACATCCAAACACACTCGAAAAACTTGTGTGCTATTTACTAGGAAACTGATATGGCTGATATCGTCATGCCTCTAAGGGCAGGAACTCAAACAAAGGTGGAAAGCGAAAAGCTGACACCAGAAGCTATCATTGCCATAGCGGTGCTGATCGCTTCGACCTTCACTGTCATCCTCAACGAGATGATGATGGCTGTCGCCTTGCCGCGCGTCATGATCGATCTCAACATCAATGCCTCGACCGTCCAGTGGCTCACGACTGGCTACATGCTTACGATGGCCGTCGTTATTCCGGCGACGGGTTTCCTGACGGAGCGTTTCCGCATGCGGACGGTCTATACGATCGCGCTGTCGCTGTTCACGTTGGGGACATTGATTGCCGTCGTGGCACCCGGGTTTTCGGTGCTGCTGATCGGTCGCATCGTGCAAGCCGTGGGGACCGCAATTGCAACGCCTCTGGCTTTTACTGCTGTCGCAGCTCTTGTGCCACGCTCGCGCCAGGGGCGCATGATGGCCTTGCTGACCGTCGCCACATCGACAGCCCCCGCCTTCGGACCTGCAATGGCCGGGGCTATCCTGTCGGTCGCTGGTTGGCGGTGGCTGTTCATCGCCATCCTGCCGATCGCCCTGATTTGCCTCGTCGTTGGAAACCGCATGATCCGTGTGCCGAGCACGCCCCGTCACGCTAAACTCGATGTGGTCTCGGTACTGCTTTCCGCCGTTGGCTTTTCTGGCGTCGTGTACGGATTGGCCTCGTTCGGCGAGGGTTCGGGCGGGCACTCAATCGTGTCACCATGGCTGGCCCTAGGGGTTGGTCTGGTCTTTGTCGCCCTGTTTGCCGCACGGCAGTTTCATCTGCAAAAGTCTGACCGTGCCCTGCTTGACCTGCGGCCATTCGCCAATCGCACTTTCGCGACGACCAGCTTGCTCGCCTTGGCGTTCATGACCGCCGCAGCCGGCATGATGACGTTGATGCCTGTCATGCTGCAAACCTCCTATGGCCTGACGCCTCTGCAAACAGGCCTCTTCATGCTGCCAGGCGGCCTAACGATCACCTTCATCTCGATGGTCGTTGGACGTTACTATGATCGTGTCGGCGCACGACCGCTTATGATCATCGGCGCCGTTATCGACGCGGCAGGACTGTACTTTTTGTCCACCCTTGCTCCAGGAACGCCAATCCCGGTGCTGCTCGCAACCTACATATTCATCATTGTCGGACAGGCCTTCTTGTGGACGCCGACCTATGCGGCATCGCTCGGCGCCCTCAACAAGCACCTGCTGCCACACGGCTCCGCCATCATGAGCACCATCCAGCAGCTGACAGGTGCGGCAGGCATTGCCATCGCGTTCTCGATCATGACGTCTGCAAGCGCGAAATACGTGGCCGGCGGCGAAGCTCTTGCACCCTCCATGGCCCATGGTGCCCAGTACTACTATCTGGTTGGCTGTTTCGTAGCGATTGCCGCCCTTGTCATCGCCTTTGCCATGCCTAAGACCACCGCAGGCAGCGGCGTCCCTGTCGGGGTCCACTAACCGTAAAGCGACAACCTTGCAGGCTGAGTGGCCCTTGCCGCACCGCCTGCGTCCACGCAACCAACTTGCGTTGCCGATCGGTGACAAACGCCCATTGATAGGCACATTATGAACAAGCCCAAAATGATTATCGGCATGCATCTGGGCAACGGTTACGGCGCTCTGGCGGGTGCCTGGCGCATGCCCTGGGTCGATCCTACCAATTACACCGATTACGACACCCGAGTTCGTCAAGCACAAGCAGCCGAACGGGGAAAGTTTCAGTTCATTTTCCTTCCGGACGGTCCCAGCGCCGTTTCCGCCGATATCGATTTTGAAGCGCCAGGCTTCAATCTGGACGTGATGATGACGCTGGCGGCGGTTGCGCGGGGAACCGAACGTATCGGGCTGGTTGCAACTGGCTCCACCACCTTCAACGAACCGTACAACCTAGCCCGCCAGTTCAAGGCGCTTGATGTCATGAGCCATGGGCGGGCCGGCTGGAACGCCATCACCTCGGCAGGCGACGATGTCGCGGCAAATTATGGTGTCCGTATCCCGTCATCGGCAGATCGCTATGGCCGAGCCCATGAGTTCATTCAGCTGGTGCAGTCCCTATGGGGAAGCTGGGGCAAGGATGCGTGGGTACACGATCAAGCCACAGGCCAGTTTGCCAAGTCCGAAGAGGTCGCACCAGTCAACCTGAGCGGCAAATACGTTGCCTCCCGCGGTCCCCTCTACATTCCGCCTTCAGAGCAGGGGCAGCCTGTTGTCTTTCACGCTGCCGGTCTCAGCAACAATGCACTCAGCCTCGCAGGACGCTACGCCAGCGCTGTGATCGGTGCAGCCTTCTCCATCGAAGAAGCAATCGAACACCGCACCGCCTTCCGAAACGCCGCAGAAGCGGCGGGCGCAATCCTGATGAAATCAAGTTCATACCCGGCCTGATGACGACGATTGCTGCCGACAAGCGTGCTGCGCTCGACAGGCGTATCGCACTGACCGAGCGGGCCTTCCCGCAGCGGGTTGCCTATCTGCAGCACATGATTGGCGTCCGGCTCGATCCATCGGATCTGGACAAGCCTTTGTCGCCCCAACAATTGGCGCAAGCCAGGCCATCGAACCAAGATCCGCGCTCAATTCGCGCCCTCATGGTTGCTCGCGAAGGGTGGATCCTGCGCGACATACTAGCTCACGGCGTCATCGACTATCAACCTGTGGTTGCAGGGACGCCTGTCGATGTTGCCGACCATATGCAGCAGTGGTTCGAAGGTGGTGCAGCTGATGGCTTCTGGATCTCACCCGACGTCAATGAAGATGGTATCGATGCCTTTGTCGATGGCGTCGTGCCACTGCTGCAAGAGCGAGGGCTCTTCCACCACGACTATGAAGGCAAGACGCTTCGCGACCACATCGGAGCGCCAGATCAGTACGGGATAGATGCCCGAGTATGACTGTGATTATCCAGCGGATTTGGGGCCGCTCCTTGGGGAGATCGACAGAGGGCAGACGGACCTGTCGAAACTACACAATGACAAATTGGAGAGCATAATGACTGACACCACTCCCCTAATCTTTCTCATGGGCACCACGGGCCAAACGGGCCGGCTGATTTTGGAGGATTTCGACCGCGATCCTGGTGGCGTGCGCATCCGAATTGGTGTGCGCAAGCAAAAGGATCTGGAGCGGCTGCGTGCTGAGGGGCGCGATGCGGTCCTCTTTGATCTAGACGATCCCCGGACTTTCGGCCCGGCGCTTTGTGGCGTCGATCGCATGAATATACTTACCGGCTACACCATCGCCATGACCCATCAGACCAAGACCCTGGTAGACGCGGCGAAGAAGGCGGGCGTGCAGCACATTGTCAACCAGGGCATTTTTGCGGCTGAGGACGCTACCGACTCGAAATCCAGCTGGTTCGCGCTGGTTGAAGCTTACATCGAGTCCAGTGGCATCGCCTGGACGCACCTGCATCCGAACGTGTTTCTTGAGAACATGCTCAGCGTGTCGCAGCCCATAGGGGGCACCTTCTCAACATTCTGGGGCGAGAACCGCGTCGGTTACGTTGCGCTTCATGACTTGGCCGCAGTGACCGGCAAAGTCCTGCGCGACGGTCCGGAACGCCATGGTTCGAAGGATTACTATCTTAGCACTGAAACCATGACCAGCTCCGAACAGGCTACCGTATTTAGCGAAGTTCTGGATCGTTCGATCCACTGCAACTTTCTTGATGCGGAAGATATGGAGGCGCTGTTCAAGAAGGGCACAATAGCGGTCGAGGACTGGTATGCCCGCAGCTCGTTCGAGCTTCTGGTGCAGTTCGAGAACGGACGCATGGGCTATTTGGGCACCGTCAAGGATGACGTTCCCTACCTGCTCGGAAGGCCCGCTATCGGCGTCCGTGCTTGGGCGGAAATGCATAAAGCGCAGTTGCTGGCACTTGTCGACCAGCCCTTAGCCTAGAGTTTTCCAACTGGATAGGGTCTTCGCAAGTCATCCTCAGTGAAAGATTAGAACGATAAAAAAGCTACTCGAAACTTACGACCTGAGCGGGCGCCTTCTTCAAAACCGCTTCGTTATGGCGCCGATGACTCGTGCTCGTCGCCCAGACAATATTGCGAATGAAGAGACGGCAGCTTACTACCGCCAGAGGGCAAGCGCTGGCCTTATCGTCAGCGAAGGAACGCCGGTGTCCCCTGAGGCTCAGGGATATATTTGTGTCCCGGTATCTGGACTGCTGAGCAGGTCGCAGGATGGAAGCTGGTAACCGAAGCCGTGCACGATGCAGGTGGCACGATGTTCGCCCAGCTCTGGCATGTCGGTCGCATCTCCCACACATCCATGCAGCCGGGTGGCCAAGCGCCAGTCAGTTCATCGTCGAGACGAGTTGAAGATCCAAGATTTAAGGTGTTCACCTACTTGGAGGATGGCTCTGAAGGCTACCTTGATCCGTCCGTGCCGCGCTTGTTGGAAACTGACGAGGTGGCTCGGGTAACGTCTGATTTTGTCCGGGGTGCCCGCAACGCCGTGGCGGCCGGCTTCGATGGTGTCGAGATCCACGCCGCCAACAACTACCTTTTCGAGCAGTTTCTCAACCCCAGCATGAATGACCGAACCGATCGCTATGGCGGTTCCGTTGAAAGCCGTGCGCGCTTCGCGCTGGAGACGATAGACGCTGTAGTAGGGGAGCTTGGGGCAGATCGTGTCGGCATTCGCCTGTCCCCGCACAACCAACAGGTCGAAGTGCAAAATGATGATTGGGTCGAAGAGACCTACAATTATCTCGCCGACGAACTGGCCAAACGGAAGATCGCGTACATCCACCTCAACGACAGCGTGACTTCAGGCAAACATGCCCTGAACGATGCCTTCCTAAAGACCTTCCGGACACATTTCCGCGGGACCATGTCTGGACGGCCCCTGATGCGCAAGCTGAGAATCTGACGCGCCTATGCCGAAAGCAGTCATGTCTACGGCCTTTATGTGCGGTGGAACCGCTGGCCCAGATGAAGTCCGCAGATCAGGTCCCAATCAAAATTACGCGCTCACCCGGCGCCTTGACCCCGTGGGGTGTCCTGATCCCCGGTTCGACCGGTTTGTCATCTTTTCTCAGCCTCGACGCATTCACTTCGCTGCTCGTCAGTCGGTTATCCGGTTATCCGGCTGGGGCCGCGTAAACTTCGTTCCGCCGCAAGATCGCCCAGGCGATGCGTGCGGTTTTGTTGGCCTGAGCCACTGCCACGACCTTTGGCCGCTTGCGCTCTTTCATCTGCAACAACCAAGCCTTCCCCGGGTCGCCCTGCCGGGTGAAGCGCAGAACCGCAGTCGCGCCGGAGACTAGCAGGCGTCGGATGTAGCCGTCGCCCTGCTTGCTGATTCCGGTCTGGCGATCCTTACCGCCACTCGAATGCGCCTTCGGTGTGAGACCAAGCCAGGCAGCGAACTGGCGCGCCGAGCGGAAAAGGCTGGCGTCAGGCACGTTCGCCGCGATCGCACTGGCGGTGATCGGCCCGATGCCCGGGATGGTGGCCAACCGGCGGCTGGCATCGTTCGACCGGTGCCAGTCAAGGATCTTCCGTTCAAGGATCTCGACCTGTTCTGCAAGACCATCAGCCTGGCTGAGCAGGGCGTGAAGCGCCACGGCGGCATGGTTCGGTAGCTCGTCGCGAACGGCATGGAAGTGCAGCTTCAAGCTGCTCAGCCCTTCCAGGCCCTGAGCCGCAACGATGCCGAGCTCAGCCAGATGCGCCCGCAGCGCGTTCGTCAGCATCGTTCTTTGGCGTACCAGAAGCTCGCGGACTTTGTGCAGCATCAGCACCGCCTGCTGGTCTTCGCTCTTCACCGCCACGAAACGCATCGTCGGACGGGTGACTGCTTCACAGATCGCTTCGGCATCCGACGCATCTGTCTTCCCGCGCTTCACGTAGGGCTTAACGTAAGCAGGCGGCATCAGCCTGACCTCATGGCCAAGTCGGCCGATCTCGCGCGCCCAGTAATGAGATGAAGCGCATGCCTCCATCCCGACCAGGCACGGCGATAACATGGCAAAGAACCGCAGCACCTCCGCCCGCCGCAGTTTGCGACGCACGCCGATCCTGCCCTCCCGATCAATTCCATGAACCTGAAATACGTTCTTTGCTAGGTCGAGACCAACCGTCACAACATCAGTCATAATGATTCCTCCCTATATTGGAGCCCCGATCATACCACGGCGCCAATCCGCGTCACGGTTGGGACAGGGGCCGTCCACCACATCAAAATTGGACGCCGATAACCCCGCCTAGGGGGTCAATTTTGGGCTCTGACTCAATCTTGATGCACGCTTTTCTGGCCGACATGTTGTGATGGTTCCGGGAGGACCAACAATATGTCGCGGATACACAAGGATGGTTTGGAGGTGCCGGAGGGGCTGATCGTTGAATCGATCGTAGTTTGCGACGGCCTGGTCACGGTGGTAGCACGGTCATTGTTGCGATCATCGGCTTGCCCTGGATGCGGGGCGGTGTCGGGTTCGGTTCACAGTCGATACGTCAGGAGCTTGGCAGATTTGCCGTCACATGGTTCGGCGGGAAGACTGTTGCTTCAAACCCGGCGGTTCAGATGCAGGTCAATCGGTTGCCCTGTGAAGATCTTCGCCGAGCGGTTTGACCCGTCTATCGTGCAGCGATTTGGGAGGCGGACGGAGCGTCTCGAGGGGATTGTTCATCATATTGGCCTCGTCCTTGGTGGTCGCCCGGGCCAGCGGACAGCGAAGCGACTGGTCCTTCCGGTCAGCCGCGATACGCTACTCAGGGTCGTGCGCCGAAGGGCACCAGCAACTGACGCCTCACCTAGGGTGGTCGGCATCGATGACTGGGCCTGGCGGAAGGGTCACCGCTATGGAACCGTCGTCTGTGACCTCGAACGGCGGCGGATCATTGATGTCCTGCCGGATCGCGAGACGGCGACGGCTCAGGCCTGGCTGGCGGCACGCCCCTCCATCGAGATCATCGCGCGGGATCGTGGCGGTGGCTATGGACCTGCCGGCCGCTGCGGGCGTCCGGACGCCGTGCAGGTCGCAGACCGTTGGCATCTCATGGAAAATTGTAGTGCGGCCCTCTTAGGCGTTGTCCGGAACGCGATGCGAGACATCCGCCGGGTTGTGGGAGTAAGGCAGCTTGGTCCGGAGGTCATGACGGCCGTCGAGCGCAAGCAATACGAGGGCTGGCGCCGTCGTTCTGCGGAAAGCGCCATGATCACGGACCTGGTGAAGGCACAGGTGCCAATCAAAGACATCGTCCGCCGCACCGGCCGATCGCGGCAATGCGTGCGCAACATTGCGCGAGGCGATCGTTCTGACGTCTTCCGATCAAGAGCCAGCACACTGGACGGATATCTCGACTGGCTGTCGCACGAGTGGGCAAGTGGTTGCCGAAGCGGCGCAGAACTCTGGAGACGATTGCGCGCCCAAGGTTACGCAGGCTCTCTACGTGTCGTCACCGAGTGGGCGACCCGGCGCCGCCGGGATGAGGCAACGGAGTTACCGCGCAGATGTCCGAGTTCGCGAATGATCGCCAAATTGCTTATGCTCGATCCAGACCGCCTTCCACGTGCCGACCTCATGCTGGCAACTCTGATAGAAGCGGAGTTGCCAGACCTATGGCAAGCAAAGACCCTTGTTCAGCGTTTCCACCACATGATCCGCACCGGCTGTTCAAAAGACCTCGATACATGGATCCAAGACGCGTCTAAACATCTGGTCGCCTTCACACGCGGCATCATCGCGGATCGAACTGCGGTCGCCGCCGCCATCGCCAGCCCTTGGTCCAATGGCCAGACAGAAGGACAGATCACCAAGCTGAAGCTGGTCAAACGCCAGATGTATGGCAGGGCAAACCTCGACCTCCTGCGCGCGCGACTGCTGGGTAGTGCGTGATGTGCATCAAGATTGAGTCAGAGCCAATTTTGCACGCCGAAGCACAGGTCTGGCCGGACGGCATTTGCGCCTCGCGGTTTGGACCCTTTTCAGAGAGTTCAACGCGGGGCTTTTTTATTTGGGTTGATCGGGTGAGACGCTGTATCTCACTAGGATTGCTGCATTCAGGCTCGGGCAGCTACGCCTTGCTGTCGCGGGCAAGCCTGACTGGGGCGATGGCTGCGATCGCGGCGATCAATGCCGATACCATACAGCCATTGAAGTTTACACCCGTGCTGCGCGATCCGGGTGGAAATGCTGATGCTTACGGACCGCTCTGCGAGGAAATTTTACGGGACAGTGCGGCGCGTCACATAGTCGGATGCGTCACATCGCTCAGCCGAAAAGAGGCGATCCCCAGCTTAGAAAAGCTGGGCGGCACGTTGTGGTATCCGCTGCCCTACGAGGGGTTTGAGGCGTCAGATCGGGTGGTCTACACGCATGCTTGCCCAAATCAGCACCTGCTGCCTTTGTTGGATTGGGCGCTGCCCGCGCATGGACGGCGGGTCTATCTGACAGGCTCGAACTACATTTGGGGATCGGAAATCAACCGTCTGGCTCGCATGACCATCGTTGAGGCAGGCGGCGTTGTGCTGGGCGAGTGTTATCTGCCGATAGGTGCGTTGGATGTCGAGCGGATGATTGATGAGATCCGCGCCACTTGCCCGGATTTCGTGCTAAATTCGCTGGTGGGGGCGTGGTCTTACGCGTTCTTGCGTGCCTATCACGCCTTGGGGTTGACCGATCAGCGCTTCAGCGCCGACCGTTGCCCGATGCTGTCTTGCAACCTCACTGAATGTGAATTGGCGCCCTTGAGTGAAGCTGCCGAAGGTTTGATTGCGGCTGGGCCTTATTTCCGCGGCTCTGCGGGCTGGCCGGGCGGCGACTTCGGATCATCACACGAGGCTGCAAGTTATGCTGCCGTGATGGAATTGGCGCGGCTGCTCGCGCATCATGGGGCTGGGTCGCCACGGGATCCCTGTCGTAGTTTGTGAATATCATCTACGATATAGACAACCATGGCACTGTTTAGCTTTCCGCATCGTCGCCGTGAATGATACTTGCAAGTTTCGACAGCACACTCGCTTGATCGCCCCGCTGGAATACATTGCGCCCAAACATTAGCCCCTTGGCACCGCTGCCCACTGCCGCTTCGGCAAATGCCATGAGATCGGCCTCGCTACCGTCCGCCGCCCCGCCTGCAACACAAACCGGAGCCATTGCTGTCGCTGCGACCTCTGCCATGCCCGCTGCTCCACACCAATCTGTTTTCAGAATATCGGCACCGATTTCAGTAGCGATCCGGCAATTCATTGCCACGGTGGCGGGGTCGTTGGGGTTCACGAAGCCACCGCGGGCGGCCATTGCTTCGATCACATGCACCAGGCCGAAGCGACGGCAATCGCGGGCGACTTCGGCACAAATCTCGAAGCTATGAGTTTCTTCCTCGGGGCGGTTGTTGCAAGTGAACAGATAGGTCATCACCGCTTCGGCCCCCATTTGCACAGCATCCTCAACCGGAAAAACCAACCGCTGATGCGCATCGGGATAGGCAAAGGCGGTGCCCTCGCGCCACATGGTCGTTTGATCCAAGCGCAGGATAATCGCTGGCCCGCCTGCAAACCGCGCATGATAGCGCGATAACATGCCGGGGCTGACGATCACTGCATCAACGCCGGCCTGCACCGCCGCATCAATCAGCGGGGCGGGATCGGCGATGCCCGCAATCGGCCCCACCATCATGCCGTGATCCATCGCCAGACACAGCATCCTCCCGCTGTCTTTGCGAAACATTTGCGCCATGCGCCGCTTTTTGCCGATTGCTGTCATTGCCGACCCTCCCTCAGACCAATTCGAATTTCACGCCCGCCTGCCGCATCTGATCAAGGTTTGCCTGCGGCACATCGCCCGTCAGCAGCACCAGATCGAAATCGGTGATCTGCGCGACATAGTTCAGCGCGCTGAACTGAAACTTCGTCGCATCCGCCAGCAGGAAGCGTTTGCGCGCCACCTCCATCATCGCAAGCTTTGATCGCACCACGGTTTCATCGGGCGTGAACAGCGCGAGACCCTGAATGGTGGTCGTGGACATGATCGCGACATCGACGTGATAAGACCGGATTGCTTTCTCCGCACTCGCGCCAAAATAGCCGTTATAGCCTTGATGATAACGCCCGCCGGTGGCGATCAGGTCGATATCGGGCATGGTGCGCAAGCGTTCCAGAATGGGCACTGCGTTGGTGATCACAGTCAGCGGCGTCACCTCGGCCAGATAATCGCAGACATGATAGGTGGTGGTGCTGTCGTCGATAATCACCGCATTTCCGGGTTCCAGCCGATCGACAGCGGCGCGGGCGAGACGCTTTTTCTCATCCACCTGCTTGCGGCCGCGATAATTGTAGCTGCTTTCAAAAAGCAAAGATTTTTCCGCCGAAACCGAGCCGCGCAGGCGACGCACCAGACCTTCTTTCTCGAGCTCCATCAGATCGCGGTGGATGGTCATCAGGCTGACGCCTAAATCCTCGGCCAGATCGCGGATTTGCGAGGCCGCACCATTCATCAGCGTTTGCAGGATTCGTACCCGACGCCGTTCGGACTTGGAAAGCGAATCATCTGCGTTCGGATTGTTGTCTTCCATCGGGACACTCGTTGAGACATTTAACATTTATGCATTAGTCCAACATGCCAAATGATAAGTCTAGCGGATTTTTGGGATAAGGAATTCTCGGTGCTGCGATGCGGAAGATAGGTATATATTACGTAATAACAATAATTTATGATGATGGCGTTAAGCGATTCATGCTGCAACGGCATCATAAGTCGTTTTTGTTAAAACTGACAACGAACGGAATAAATGATAAATTTAACAAAAATATTGATCCAAAAGCGGAATGTGCGTTAAGCTGATTTAAGGGCCGTGACCGGTGGAGCGGATGCAGGCCTGATCCATAAAGGGAGGAAGACCATGAAAAGACGCAGTGCGCTTCTGGCGACTGCCGCTGTTGCGGGTGCTTTCGGTTTGGCCGGACCACTTAACGCGGACACGACGCTTACGTTCGTCTGGCACGCTGGCACTTGTGCCGATGCGCTGATGAGCATCGCCAAAGGCTACCCCGACAAATCAGTCTCGATCGTGCCTGCGCTGGTGCCTTATGGCCCGGAATGGCACAACAAGATCGCCTCGGAGTTTGCCATTCAGGGCGATGCATTTGATTTTGCGATGTGGGACAGCCAATCCACCGCCGAGTTTGCGGGCGGCGGCCATGTCGTCAAAATGAACGATATTTTTGATCAATCCAGCTATCTGAAGGCCGATTTGTTCCCGGCGGCTTCGTTGTCGCAATACGGCGAATACCCGGATGGTTCGGGCCAGTTTTACGGTTTGCCTGCCAACCAAGATGCGTATGGGCTGATGTATCGCAAGGATCTGTTTGAAGATCCAAAAGAAATGGAAGCCTTCAAGGCCAAATATGGTCGCGATCTGGCGGTGCCGGAAACCTATCAAGATGCCAAGGAAGTCGCCGAGTTCTTCACGCGTCCCGAGCAGGGGCTTTATGGCTGGGGCCAGATGGGCGGGCGGGAGTACGACTTTGCTACCACTGCCTCGAACAGTTTCCTGTGGTCGTTTGGTGGCGAGCTTTACAATCCAGCCACCATGGAAGTGCAGGGCTATCTGAACTCTCCAGCGTCGATCGACGGCGTGCAGGCCTATGTCGATATGTTCAAATACGGCCCGCAAGGCAGTGGCAACTGGGGCTTCGATGAGGTCAACGCGGCCTTTCAGCAAGGCCAGTTGGCGATGGCGATGCAGTGGTTCTACTTCAACGGGTCCAACGCCGATCCAAAGGTCAATAAATTCGCGGCCACTACCGGATTTGGTATCCTGCCGGGTGCCGTGGGCCGCGATGGCAAATTCCGTCGGCAGTTCTCGGTCGGCGGGCAGGGTATGGGGATTAACAAATACTCCAAAAAGCTGCCCGAGCTGGTCAAGTTCATGGAGTGGTATTTCCAGCCCGAACAGCAAACCCGCTATGCTGCCGTCTGCCAAACTGGCTTGAAATCCGTGCTGGAAAGCCCGGAATGGCAGGGACTAAACGCCTACAATGCTCAGTTTTCCAAGGCGTTGCAATATCTGAACGACTACTGGCACCTGCCGGAATATCCGGTGATGTTGGATCAGTTGCAGGAAGAAGTTTCCAACGCTGTGTCAGGCACCAAAACCGTCGAACAGGCTTTGACGGATGCCGCCATCAAGCAAGAGCGGACGCTGGAGCGGGCAGGCTACAAGATCACCCGCACCGCAGAGTTGCCGGAAGTGCCAGACGTGCTGATCTCGCCAGTTGGGCAAGACAGTGTGGTCGCGGCCAACAAATAACGTGCAAAATTGGGGCCGCTTTCGGGTGGCCCCAGCTATCTCCACGCAAATCAGCCGTTCAACCAGGCACCAAGCAGACCGGGGGAAGAATGTCCGCAGCACGCAACAAGGCAATAGATCATCTGGGGCGTTGGCTGCTGTTGGGCCTGCTGTTGATCTATACCGTCTACAATCTGGGGCCGATTTTGTGGCTGATGATTTCGTCGCTGAAAGGCCGGGCCGATCTGTTTGCGATGCCGCCGACTTGGATTTTTACCCCTGACCTGACCGGCTATCAAAGCGTGTTTGGCGTGGGGGCTGCGCGGGAAAGTGCGTCATCGTTTGGCGTGTTCGACTCGCTGGTCAACAGTGTCATCGTCTCATCGGTCGGCACCACATTGGCGGTTCTGCTGGGCACGCTTGCGGGCTATGTCTGCTCGCGCTTTGATTTTCGCGGCAAGGGCGATTTTCTGTTCTTCGTGCTGTCCACTCGGATGTTGCCGCCCGTGGCCGTGCTAGTGTTCTACCATATCATGTTCGCCAAACTTGGCCTCGCCGACACCCGCACCGGGTTGGTGCTGATCTCGGTTTTCGCCAATGTCGGGCTGGCGACATGGATCATGAAAGGCTTTTTCGACAGTGTGCCGCGTGAGGTTGAACAGATCGCCATTGTCAGCGGATACAGCCGACTTTACGCCTTCCGCCACCTAGTGCTGCCGATGGTCAAGGGCGGGATCGCTGCCACCGCTGGCTTCTGTTTCATCTTTGCGTGGAACGAGTTTGCGTTTTCGTCGATCCTGACCACCACGCAGGCTAAGACTCTGCCGGTTAAAATCTCAACAGCCTCTGGCGCGACCGGGATTGAGTGGACTCAGATTTGTGCGGCCGGCGTCGTGCTGATTATTCCAGTGCTGATCTTCTTCTATCTGATCCGCAAACATCTGCTGATGGGCATGACCTTTGGCGTGTTGGGAAGGAGCTAGGCAATGACCGACACCGCCCTGCGCCCGCGATCAACCGGACGACTGATGATCATCGGCTTCCTGTCGCCAACCGTGATTTTACTCTTGTTCATGGTGGCTTACCCAATCTTCTCGCTGATCTATTACAGCTTTCACAACTTCTCTGCCCTGCGCCCAAACGAGCCGATGACGTGGGCGGGATTGGACAACTACACATATCTTTTGTCCGACAACGACATTTGGGCGCGCTTTGTCTTCACCGGGAAGTTCGTCTTCCTCTGTGTGTCGATGCAGATGATCGTTGGGATTTTCGTGGGCTATCAGTTGCAGAAAACCTTTCGCGGTCGGGACGTTTTATTCACGGCGTTAATGTTGCCGATGATGCTGTCACCGGTCGTGGCGGGGTTTTTGTGGCGCTATATGCTGAACTCGGAATGGGGCGTGGTGAACTATCTGCTGACGGTGGTTGGCATGGATAAGGTCGATTGGCTGGGCCAAAGCACCGCCGCGCTTTGGGCCGCCGCTGTGGTCGATACTTGGATGTGGACGCCGTTTATTGTGCTGCTGGCTACGGCTGCATTCCGGGGCATTCCCGAGACGATTTATGAGGCAGCGGAAGTTGATGGCGCCAGCCCCGCCTATTTGTTTTTCCGCATCACTCTGCCAATGTCGGCCCCGGTGCTGTTTATCGCGCTGATCTTGCGGCTGATCGACAGCTTCAAGCAATATGATCTGTTCTTTGCGCTGACTGGCGGCGGGCCGGGATCCAGCACCGAAACCGTGTCGTTCGCCGTCGCCAAAACCGCGTTCAGTTACTTCTATACCGGAGAGGCCTCGGCGCTGGCGATGATCCTTTTGTGCATCATCATGGGGCTTGCGATGATCCTCGTGCGGCATCTGTCGAAAATGGGAGAGCATGACTGATGGCGCGGATTGATCTGAAAAACCTGTCCATTCATTTCGGCGGCTTCAAGGCGGTGGATGATGTTAGCCTGACGGTAAACGATGGGGAGTTTGCGGTTTATCTGGGCCCGTCAGGTTGCGGTAAGACCACGACTTTGCGGGCGATTGCTGGGTTGGTCAGCGCGACCTCGGGCGATATTTTGTTTGATGGTAAAAGGGTGAATGATCTGCGCCCAAGTGAGCGTAACATCGCGATGGTGTTCCAGTTCGTCTCACTTTACCCGCATCTTAGCATCGCTGAAAACATCATTTTCCCGCTGAAAGCCCGTGGTGTGGCTAAGGCCGATATTGCCCGCAAGCTCGATTGGGTGACGGGCATCTTCAAACTGGGCGACGATCTGCGCCGTTATCCCTCAGCCCTGCCGCCCGGCGCGCGGCAAAAGGTGGCGCTGGCGCGGGCGGTGATCCGTGAGCCTGCGGCGTTGTTGCTGGATGAACCGCTGTCGGCGATTGACGAACAATTTCGCGAGGAGATGCGCTGGGAGTTGGGGCATTTGCAGCGCGAGCTGGGCGTGACCACGATCTACGTCACGCATGACCAACGCGAGGCAATGTCGCTGGCCGACCGGATCGTGCTGATGAACCATTCCAAAATCGTGCAAGTGGCTAAGCCGGACACGATCTTCTTTCAACCCTCCAGCGTTTTTGCAGGGCAGTTCATTGGCTCGCCGTCGATGAACCTGATTGATCTTGTGCCGGTGTCGGGCGGTTTCCGCTTGGGCGCCAGCGAGGTGGTGCTGACCCATGCCGAACTCCCCGAAGCGGTTATCCGCAACCCGCGCGCGTTGAAACTTGGCGTCCGACCTCGCGATGTGCGGCTGGTAAGCGGGGCAGGGCATCCGCTGCCAGTGGTCGATGTGTTCTCGGTCGGGCGTGAGAAATATTTCGCCTTCCGCATCGGCGATACGATCCATCAGGGTTTTGACACGCTCACCGATAGCACCCCCGGCGGCGTGGTTTTCGCACCCGACGGATTGATGTTCTTTGATGCCGAGACGGGGATGCGTTTGGAAACCGGAAGGATTGCCGCATGAACGCGCCCATGCTGGAATTGAATGGTTTGCGCAAAGCCTATCGCGGCAAACCGGCGCTGAGCGGTGTCGACCTGACGGTGCGGAGCAATGAGATTTTAGCGCTGCTGGGGCCGACGGGGGCGGGCAAAAGCTCCACCCTGCTCGCGACGGCGGGGTTGATGGAGACCGATCGGGGCAGCGTTCACTTGGGCGGGCGCGATGTTACAGGAGCAGAGGCCTCAAGCCGAGATGTGTCGATTGTGTTTGAGGGCTTCAACTTGCTGCCCGTGCTGAATGTGCGCGACAATATCGCATTTCCGCTGCGATCCCCCCGCTACCGCGAGGCCGAGGATGAGATTGCCAAGCGTGTCGGACGCACGGCGGAACTGCTGCGCATCTCGCATCTGCTGGATCGCGACACTGGCACTCTGTCGGGGGGTGAGAAACAACGGGTGTCGATTGCGCGGGCGTTGGTGCGCCGCCCAATGCTGTATTTGCTGGATGAACCGCTGTCGGCACTGGACCTGAAGCTGCGCGAAGGGTTGCGTGCCGAACTCCGTGCGATCCACCGCGAGCATCAATCGACCATGCTCTACGCGACGCACGACTATCACGGCGCGATTGCGATTGCCGACCGCATTGCCATCATAAACGAAGGCCGCGTGCTGCAAACTGGCACGATTGAGGAAATCTACGCCCGCCCGGCTGAGGCGTTTGTAGGTCGTCTGATCGGCTCGCCCTCGATGGCGTTTTTCGATGCGGTGGTGAAGGATAACGCGGTCAAGGTGCCGGGTTGGGCGCAAAGCCTGCCGCTGTCGGGCTTTGGCGGCGTTAATGCGAAGCCCGGCCCGGTCAGCCTTGGCATCTGGCCCGAGGATATCCGCATGACCGGCGATGGCAACCCCGGCACGATCTATGCGGTAGACAATCGCGGTTACGAATCCGCTGTGCAGGTCAACACCACATCGGGCGTTTTCCGAAAGGTGTTGGAGGATAAACGCAGCTTCAAACAAGGCGATGCCTGCCATTTCCGGGTAATGGACGGGGCAGGCTTTCTGTTTGACCGCACGACGGGCGCGCTGCTTTCGCATCAGGGAGGCGCGCAATGAACACCGCTTACCGCATCGCCAGCATCCTGATCGCGGCCGGTTTTGCCATGCTGTGCCAGCCATTTTCGCATGATCTGTTCCGCTATGGCTTTCCCGTTTTGCTGGTCGGTGTGATCTTGTTCATGGTTCTGGATCACATTCCGGAACGCCGCCCAAAGGAGATCGACCATGACTAAAGTCCCGAAGAAAATCCTCAACGATCCCCGCCGTGCCGTGACCGAGATGATCGACGGTCTACTGGCCGCCAGCGATGGCCGCACAAGGCGCTTGCCAGGCTTGGATGCGCTGGTCAAAACCACCCTGCCTGCGGATCGCGTGGCGCTGCTGATTGGCGGCGGGTCAGGGCATGAACCGCTGTTTCATGGCTTTGTCGGCGATAATATGGGCGACGGAGCCGCCTGCGGTCAGGTCTTCGCCGCGCCTGCGCCGCATGTGATCTATGAAACCGCCAAAGCGCTGGACCGGGGCCGGGGCATCCTGTTTCTGTATGGCAACTACGCGGGCGACACGATGAATTTCGATATCGCCGCCGAGATGCTTCAAGACGAAGGCATCGACGTCCGCACCATACGCATCAGCGACGACGTGGCCGCAGCACCCCCCGAACGCAAACATGATCGGCGCGGTATCGCGGGCGACCTGTTGATGATCCGGGTGGCAGGTGGCGCTGTGGCGACGCTGGGCACCTTGGATGAGGTAGAACGTGTGGTCAACAAAGCCGGGGATTGGGTGCGCTCGATGGGCGTTGCCGTTTCCGCCGGATCAATTCCCGAAACTGGCAAACTGACGTTTGAGCTGGCCGATGATGAGATAGAGGTCGGTATGGGCGCGCATGGCGAGGCCGGGTTTGCGCGGCAAAAGCTCGCTTCTGCCGATGTGGTGGCGGATCAGATGATCGAGAAAATCCTTTCCGATTTGCCCTTTGTGCCGGGCGATGAAGTGGCGTTGCTGATCAACAATCTGGGTGCCACCACGATGATGGAGATGCTGGTGGTGAACCGTCGCCTGCGGCAACGGCTGGATGAGGCGGGCATCCGGGTGCATCGCACCGATGTGGGTACTTGGCTGACTGTGCAGGAGATGGCGGGGTTTTCGATCACGCTGATGAAGCTTGATGATGAACTGAAGGGATTGCTCGACATGCCCTGCCGGTCCGTTGGCTTTTCGAACATGGGGGCTGCGTGATGGATGCGAAAGCAAGCGTTGCGATGTTGCGGGCGGTGGCAGAGGCCGTGATTGCCAATGTCGATGTGCTGACCGACGCCGATCTCGCAACGGGTGACGGTGATCATGGTATCGGAATGCGGCGCGGGTTTGAGGCGGCTTTGGTGGCGCTTGATGCTCCACCAGCCACGATTGATGCGGCATTCCGTGCAACAGGCATGGCGATCATGGCCAACACGGGCGGCGCTGCGGGTGCGGTATTTGGCACCGTGTTCACCGCCGGAGCGAAGGCGTTCGCGGGACAAGATGAAATCACCCCCAACAGCTTCCGCCACTTCCTTGCCGACGCCCAAGCCGCAGTCTCGAAACGTGGCGGCGTGGTGGAGGGGCAAAAAACCATGCTCGACGCGTTGGGTTTTGCCGCTCGGGCCGCCGCCGTAGAAGGTGACCTTGCCGAGGCCATGACCGCCGCCGCTAAAGGCGCGCAGGATGGGGTTGAGGCGACCAAGGCGATGATCGCCACCACCGGCAAAGCGCGGTCTTTGGGCGAACGCAGCATTGGCCACCCCGATCCGGGCGCGATTTCGGTGGCAATCATCTTGGGCGCGATGCGCGATTACACAGCGGCCTAAGGGTTCGCGAGAGAGGGTATTATGGCTGATTTGGACGATATCAAAGACGGTAAAGACTGGGGCCATGATCGCCCCGCCGATACCAGCCGATTTTTTCTAAAAGGTGCCGCGCATCACGATTGGGGGATGAAGGCACGACTGTCGCAGATTTTCCGCCCGGATACCGGTCGCACGGTGATGCTGGCGTTTGATCACGGTTATTTCCAAGGCCCGACCACTGGGCTGGAGCGCATTGACTTGACCATCGCACCACTCGCTAAACATACCGACGTGCTGATGTGCACCCGTGGCGGCCTGCGGTCATCAATCCCGCCCGAGGTGAACAAACCGATTGTGCTGCGTTGTTCGGCGGGCAACTCGATCCTCACCGAACTGTCTAATGAACTGGTCGGCGTTGAGATTGATGATGCGATCCGCTTGGGTGCCTGTGCGATGGCGGCCCAGATATATATCGGGGCGGAGTATGAGCATAAATCCATCGCCAATGTGGTCAAGCTGATCGACACCGGCACTCGCTATGGCATCCCGACGATGGCGGTCACAGGGGTGGGCAAAGATATGGTGCGCGATGCGCGCTACTTTGGGCTTGCCACGCGGATCGCCGCCGAAATCGGTGCGCAGTTCGTCAAATCCTACTATGTCGAGGAAGGTTTTGAACGCATCACCCTTGGCTGTCCGGTGCCTATCGTTATCGCGGGCGGCAAGAAACTGCCCGAGGCCGAGGCGCTGGAAATGGCCTACCGCGCGATTGATCAGGGGGCGGCGGGCGTTGATATGGGGCGCAATGTGTTCCAATCCTCTGACCCTGAAGCAATGCTAAAGGCGTTGGCGGGTGTGGTCCATGAGGGCCGCACGGGTGCGCAGGGCTATGAGATTTTCCGCGATTTGCACGTTAAAACAGCGGCCTGAATAGAATTTCAACACAAGAACAGGCCTGTCGCGCTGGGCAGGTCACGGGCAAGCCATGCGCACACCGAAGGAGGATGCGATGCAGAATATGTGGGACGAGCAAGAGGCGTCACAGGCGGCGTCTGCACTGGACCTGCGCGCCTATTCCTCGCGTCTGATCGGTCGTGATCCCGCAATGGTGTTGCATGGCGGTGGCAATACCTCGCTGAAAGGCAGCGTTGCGGACGCATTTGGGGTGATACAGCCGGTGATCTGGGTCAAGGCCAGCGGCTTTGATCTGGGCAAAATGGGGCGTGAGGGCTTCACCGCTTTGTCGCTGCCGCCGCTGCTGGCGCTGGCGGAACTTGAAACGCTGTCCGACCCCGACATGGTGAACGAGGTCAAGCGCGCAAGGCTGGACGCTGGCGCTGCTGCGGCGTCCATTGAGGCGATTGTTCACGCGCTTGTGCCGTTTGACTATGTTGACCATTCCCATGCAGATGGCGTCCTGACTATCTCGAACAGCTTGAACGGAAGCGCGAGACTACACGAAATCTACAGCAATCGGGCAATGATCCTGCCCTATGTCAAACCCGGCTTTGACTTGGCGCGGCAGATGCGGGCGGCGATCCTGTCGCCGGAATTTGCGGCCATTGATGCGATCATTTTGGAACATCACGGCGTTTTCACTTGGGGGCAAACGGCCCGCGAAAGCTATGACCGGATGGTTGAAGTCTGCGCACAGGCTGAGGATTGGCTTGCAACACAAGTTGGGGCGCTGCCCACCGCCTCAACCCCCGCAACGGATCCGGTTGCCATCGCGAGCCTGCGCGGCGCGGTCAGCCGTCTTGCGGGCCGTGCAATGCTGTCGCTGCCTGCCGGATCGCTGCCGTTGGACGAAATTGCTTCCGTTGCCGACTTGTCGCGCCACGGCACCCTGACTCCGGAGCATGTGATTCATAACAAACCATTCCCCGCCATTGTGGATCGTGATCCAGAGGTAGGCTTGGCTAGATTTGCCGCCGACTACCAAGCCTATGTGGCGCGCAGCACCGTGCCCGGATTGATCCCGCTTCCGCCGCATCCTCATTGGGCGATCTTGGCGGATGGTGCGGTGCGCAGCTATGGTCCGACATTGGCGCGGGCCAAAGTATCGGCGGATGTAACGGTTGCCACGCTTCGGGCGCTTCGCACAGCCGCGCGGTTGGGTGGCTGGCAGGGTTTGTCGGAAGACGATCTGCGCGATCTGGAATACTGGGAACTGGAGCAAGCCAAGCTGAAATCGCAAGGCACACCGCCGCCACTTGCAGGCAAAATTGCAGTGGTCAGCGGTGCCGCCGCTGGCATAGGTAAGGCCTGTGCCGAAGCTTTGCGTGGCCGTGGCGCAGTGGTCGTCGGTCTGGATGTCAACGCCAGTGTGATAGATCATATGAACCGCTCCGGCTACGAAGGCATCGTGGCAGAACTAACCTCCGAGACCGAAATAGCCGCCGCGTTGGCTCGGGTTGTGGCGAGCTACGGCGGGCTTGATATTCTGGTGTCCAACGTCGGCATTTTTCGCACCGGGGCGGCGGTCGAATTGATGTCGGATGATGTGTGGGATCAGACTTTGGCAGTGAACCTCACTTCTCACCGCAAACTACTGAAACAGGCGATCCCGTTCTTGCGTCACGGCATGGCCCCGAGCGTGGTATTCATTGGCTCGCGCAATGTCGCCGCACCGGGGGCAGGGGCTGCGGCCTATTCGGTGTCAAAAGCAGGATTAACCCAGTTGATGCGGGTCGCTGCGTTGGAGTTGGCCGTCGAAGGCATCACAGTCAACGCGGTGCATCCCGACGCGGTGTTCGACACTCAGCTTTGGACGCCCGAGGCGCTGGAAACCTCCGCGCGGCGTTATGGCGTGACCGTTGCGGAATACAAATCGCGCAATTTGATGCGCGCTGAGGTAACTTCTTCCGATGTTGCGCGTGCGGTGACAGCGCTGGTTGATGGCACATTCCCCCGGACAACTGGCGCGCAGATTCCTGTCGATGGAGGCAACGATCGGGTGATCTGATTGCGACGCAGTTAAAGGTGACGCCGGAAAAAATTAGTAAACCCAGCTCGTATAAGCAATGCTCCCGCAGAAGCAGCCGCTGCCGACGAGCTGATCGTGCAGGATGTGAAGGCTGGCGACAATGTGTACGGCACCGCTACGGCTCTCATTCTTGTCGAGCAAGATCGCCAAAGCGCTCGGCCTGGACTCGGCACAGCGCAAAGCAATGCTTGACTGGTAATTCCCCCATTCTTAACGAGATGCATGCGTAGAATTCACGCGGCCATTTTCAGTTTCTGGGCGGGTGTGATGCCGCCGATACCCATGTTCGGGTGGTCGTTGTTATAAGTCCAGAGCCATTGTGTGGCGAAGTCCTGCGCCTCCTCGATGCTTTCTATGATGTATTGGTCGAGCCATTCGTGCCGGACCGTGCGATTGTAGCGCTCGATATAGGCGTTTTGCTGCGGCTGTCCGGGTTGGATGTGCTGGACGATACCCCTTGATTCTCTGCCCATTCCATCAGCTTGCCGCTAATGTATTCAGGGCCATTGTCGACCCTTATGGTGGCGGGTTTGCCCCGCCATTCGATTATCCGGTCAAGGCTGCGGATGACCCGTTCCGCTGGCAGAGAGAAGTCGACCTCAATACCCAAGCCTTCCCGGTTGATGTCATCCAACACGTTCAACAGCCGAAATGCCCGTCCGTCGCCGAGGCGATCCGCCATGAAAATCCATCGACCATGTCATGTTGGGCGCGTCTGGCACGGCCAGTGCATCAGGTTTGTCACGCTTCAACCGCTTGCGAGATTTGATCCGCAAGTTCAGTTCGAGCGCGCAATAGATCCGGTAGACGCGTTTGTGGTTCCACGGATGACCCTTCACGTTGCGCAGGTGCAGAAAAACACAGGCCAAACCCCCAAGTCTTGCGGGCATCCGTCAGCCCGACAAGCAGATCGGCGATTTCTTCGTTCTCGGCCCGCAACTTCGGCCCATAGCGAAAGCAGGCCTCGCTGACCCCAAAGGGTCGGCAGGCCTAGGCTATGCTAACCCCGCGTCTCGCCACCGCAGTCCCGGCCATCTCGCGGCGTTGAGGTGGCCAACTATTTTTTTCCGAGAGCTTCCTTGAGGAGTTCATTTTGCATGCTCGACTCGGCGAACATCTTCTTCAAGCGGCGGTTCTCGTCCTCAATGGCCTTCGTCTGGGCGATCATCGACGCATCCATGCCCCATACTTCGCCCGCCACTTGTAGGATGACGCGTTGCTCATACCATGCGCCCGGCACAGCTCGGGTACCCAAGGACAATACGGGTCGATCAGGGTTCAGAGTTTATCTCACGCGATCTCGACCTCTGGGCCTATACGAAAGGCGTTACTCTGGACTTCTCACGCCCGGGCAAACCGACCGACAACGCCTTTATCGAGGCATTTAACGGCCGCTTCCGCGAGGAGTGCCTTAACGCCCACTGGTTCATGACGCTTGCGGATGCGCAAGAAAAGATGGAGACTTGGTTGAGATACTACAATACCGAACGACCGCATGGTGCCATAGGCTATAAGACGCCCTGTGAGCTGGTAAATCCGGGGCCCGCATCCGGCCCGAG
>NZ_JAQGKQ010000014.1 GCF_028290025.1 Cypionkella sp.
AACGGCTTTGTCGAAAGCTTCAACGGCCGGCTGCGCGACGAATGCCTCAACGAGCATCTCTTCGACACCCTGCGCCATGCCCGCCACTTGATCGCGGCATGGCGCGACGACTACAACCATCATCGCCTCACACGAATCTCAACGGCCTAACACCGAGGGAGTTCCTCAAACGGTCAACAAAGGACCGAACCCTGAACAGAACTAACTTCTGAACGAGGACAAATCGGGGAGCAGGTCAGCCGAGGCCTTCAAAGGTCGCATCTGCCAATCAACTCTAGACCATTTTCGGCGGCGTATTCCCGACATGCGCTAAGTTGTCGCTCAAGTGAATGGCCGTTCAATTATTCTGCGGATGACATGCGGATGTAGGTGTATGCGTTGGTCTTTTGTTGGCCTATCAACCTCAATTTCATCACAGATACATGCAAGGTTGTAAGAATACGACATGGTGACATGTGAGCAGCCAAGTGCTAAAACGGGCTGTCGCGAAACGGCAATGCCTCAATGTCGCTCACATCCCTGACGGATGGGTTTAACGTTTCCCTGTTTGCCAAAAGAGTCGAGTCGAGCGATGCAAGGATATTCATCGTGTCGTCCGCTTAAATTTTCTCAACGTGTTTGAATGGATGACATGGTGAGATCATAGCTACGACAACCGCCTCGCAAGTCCCGTCAATGCGATGGTGAAAGGCGTGGTTTCCACCAATCCGAACTGGCGTAAATCTTCGAGGGCGACGTCGGCCGTTTGGCGCTCAATGTTCTGCGAGGCAGAGAACCGTTCCAAGAAAGCTTCAAGTGGAACTGTTGTCTCCTGCATAGAACGCTGGATCAAACCACCCAACAATTTAGCCCGAACTTCGCTCACTTACCTCTCCCGCTCGCTGTTTTAGGTAGCAAATCCTACGGTCGAGTCACCCCGGCTGGCAATCAAAAGTTGCAAGTGCGCGACTTTTCGAGCGTTGGGCGCGATGACATCACCCGCCTGAACATATGTTCTCGCACGGCATCCCATCTCCGTCACCGTCCAGCTTAGAGCCCCACGAACAGTTTTCCATAAGCCAGTGTGCTTTCTCGCAACTGCCGACTGTCTTGGACATGTTTTTGCGGGGATTGCACGAAAGTGAGGCTTGAACCAATAATCTGCGTCGGAGTTTTTTCGCCGGTAGGCGAAGGGTAACCAAATTTGGCTGCAACATGACGTTTGTTCCAAGCCCGGCCAAGAGCATGGCGATCGTAGCTGCGCGTTCTTCCTCCGGTCCCATGGCATCTCAAATCGCTGGACCAAGCGCCGCGGGTGGCCGCGCGCGCGGTATCTCCCGCGGCGTTGTAAGCATGCTAGTATAGTCGGTAAGCGGCTGCACAGCCTTGCTCGACCATCCAAAGATTGATGTCATTGGCTCGCACGGAGCAGGTAGCCACCTTGAGCATATATCAGTCTGCATCAGCCACCGTGCAAGTCACCGTGGAACGATCGATCAAATCGGACAGCGCGTTAGATGCATCGGTCCCGCAGCGCCATTCTTCGCCACCCCGCAGGCAGCACAATGTTTGGCCATGGTGGTTCTTGCCAGCTTCATCGGGATGCCGGGCTTAGGCCAGAAGCTGCTGCAACTGCTGCAATCGCTGAAATCGGCCTGTCCGTAGAGATCGGCGTGACGATCGTGTTGCTGGCCGTGACGCTGGATCGCCTGAGCAAAGCTTGGGCGTTGCGCTTGCCTGTGCACGATACCGAAAGTCCGTTCTGGATGAAGCGCCATCAGATGTTGGTGACGTGGCTGGCGCTTTGCGCGATTGGTTTTTTGCTGGCGCATTTCTTTCCTTATTTTCTGCAAGTCGAACGCAAGCAGGCGCTATCAGTAGCCGGTCCGATTGATGCGCTGATGGATCAAGTCATCCGGCTGATTGCTCCGGTCACACTGTGGCTGCGCTGGTTTCTGATCACTTGGGTATTGATCCCGATGCGCGATGCTTACCTCTGGCTACCTTTTACTGCGGTTTTGGCTTTGCTCGCAGCCTTGGGTTGGGCCATCGGAGGGCTGCGCTCCGCGCTGATCTGTGTAGCGTATTTTGGACTGATCGCTGCATCGGGCTGGTGGGATCGCGCTATGATCACGGTGTATATGGTTTGCATTTCGGTGCTGATCGCGGCAATAATCGGCTTGCCCTTGGGGATTTGGGGCGCACGCAATGCGACGCGCGCGGCCAGAACTTTGTTGGTCTGCGACACCGCCCAGACCTTTCCCAGCTTTATCTACCTGATTCCCGTCATAATGCTGTTCGGCGTCAATGATGTCGCGGTGGTCGCCGCTGTTGTGGTGTTCGCAGCCGTGCCCTTGGTGCGGTACACCATTGAGGGTCTGCGCAACGTGCCGCCGGAAATGGTCGAAGCCGCCAATATGAGCGGGGCAACAAATTGGCAGGTGCTGTGGCATGTGCGTCTGCCGATGGCCCTGCCGACAATGGCTGTCGGGGCAAACCAGTCTGTGATGTTTTCGCTGTTCATGGTCATTATAGCCGCTTTTATCGGCACTCAGGACCTAGGCCAAGAAATGCAGCGGGCTTTGTCCTCGACCGACGTGGGCAAAGGTTTGGTGCTGGGCTTTGCCGTGGCCTTCATGGGGCTTATGACGGATCATCTGATCACCCGCTGGTCGGTGGCCCGCAAACGCGCACTGGGTATCTGAGGCGGTAGGACAGTTAGGCCGCATTCCCGAGCCCGATCTTCAGCATCGCCGTAACTCAAAATGCCGGCTTTCGTCCCTTAGGATGGATAGGTCAAACGGCCCACCGAAGTTCAGGTAGGTTGCGGCGGTTGCGCGTCCCCGCAACAAAAAAAGTGACGATATTAATACATGTAAACGACTAAACAGTCGGGTTTTTGCTTGTGAGTTTCACCTCCATTTTACCTCAACGTTTGACGTGTCCCCCTAGAATGTGGAATTGTTTCGTCTGATTAGAACGAGACTGCGCGGCTTTCACGCCGAACCTCCTAGGCAGCGAGGCGCCACCTGTGTGTGGCGAGATCAGACTGTAAATCCCCGACCGTCCCGACCCGTTATTATGTTCAAAGCGGGTCGTGATTGAACATTGATCGATTCAAAGGCTGTTGGCGGGGTGCGCCGAGCACACCCCGCGTTATCGTCCGATCAATTTGCTCAGCGCCGCGTGGCTGTGCCCCTTAAAGGCAGCCATGTCGTTGCCTCGCATCTTTGATACCCAGTCGGCATCGGTGATCAGCGCTCGTCCGACAGCGATCAGGTCGAACTCTGCGCGCTCCATCCGGCTGACGAGCTTATCGAGCTCGATGCTGGTCGAGATCTCTCCGCCAAAGCGTTGATGAAGTCGCCCGACAACCCGACCGAGCCGACGCTGATAGTCGGCGTACCGATCACCCTTTTCGCCCAACCAGCGAGGTTCAGGCCGTTTTCGCCGTCAATCTCGGGAGTTTCCGGTTCCCAGAAGCGGCGCTGCGAGCAGTGAAGCATATTTACGCCCGCCCCTACCAGCGGCAGCAGCCACTCACTTAGCTGACAGGGTGTTTCCAAGACGTCCGGCGTAGTCCTGCTGTTTCCACTGGCTGACGCGCAGAATTATCGGAAAGTCGGCGCCGACCGCTGAGCGCGTGCAGCCGCAATCTCGGCAGCAAAGCGCGTGAAGTCTTGGATGGATGCGCCGCCTTAGCCCTCAGTGCGTGTGTTTGTCCTTGACCAGAAAAATTGATCAATCAGACTGCCGTGCGCGCCGTGAAGTCCGACCGTGTCGAGCCGAGCGCCTTGGCATGAGCGGCCGCCTGGGCAATCGCTGCAATTGTGTAGGCGAAGGTTTCCTCGCACATCACCTCCCGGCGCGCATTGCCCGGTAGCTCCCCGCACGGATTGCCCGGTGCGAGTAGGCCGGATGGCCTTTCGACCGGCGCAGCGGGTTCTCAACCGGATGCGCCCATCGTAGAACCTGAGTGCCAGAGTTGTAGGCCCATCGCACCACCCGCCCCGTGCACGGTGTAGATCACACTTTTCCATCCGGCAAAGGGCTGCTTACGCCGACATTTATGCCAGCGCAGTCATCGGCGCAGCATTCACCACGGAGGCCGCCCAAGCGCACCGCACCGCCTTCCGCAACGCGGCCGAACGTGGCGGACGCGATCCGGACGAGATCTAGTTCATAGCCGGTCTGATGACAACGATCGCCGCAAACAAGTGCGCCGCGCTTGATCGACGCACTGCCTTGGCCGAGCGCGCCTTTCCGCAGCGCGCCACCTACCTGCAGCAAATGCGAGCATTCGGATCGATACGGCGCAACTCGACGAGCCGCTGTCGCCGCAACAGCTCGCTGCGGCGCGTCCGTCCTCGGTTGACCCACGGTCCAGCCATGTCTTAAAAATCGACCGCGAGGGCTGAAGCTGCGTATCGTACTCGCCTATGGCGTAACCTACTACGTGCCCGTCGTGGCCGGCCCACCGATCGAAGACGCCGACCAATTGCGGCGCTGGTTTGAGGCAGAGGCCGCCGAGGGCTTTGGGTGGCGCCCGACATATACCATGATGGCTTCTAAGACTTCGCCAATGACGTGGCGCCGACCCTTCAGCAGCGCGGCATGTTCCACCGGGAGTACGCTGGCACGACGCTGCGAGACCATCCGAGACCATCTCGGTGAGCTCGCTCAATACGGGCTTGATCCTCGCGTCATGCGACTCGACCCGTCCTGGTTTAAGAACAACCAAAGCGTGCAGATTGTTTTAATACAAACTTTACACAACGTGCTTATCAACTTATGGTTGCATTACCTTTGTATGATTAACCGAATCTTCAAGCCGACGAGATTCATTGTTTGCACCTAGGAGCGCCGACACCATGGCTACAATTCTCGATTCCGAATCAGCCTATTTTCGCTCTGTGGCAGTATTAGGGATCGGCGGTGGTAACCAAGTGCTAACCGTCCTCGAACTGGGAATGCTAACAACAGGCCAAACTGACGGCGGCTATCTTGGCGGAGATCGTTCGATCTCGTTGACCCAGCCAGACGGGAACGACCAGATACTTAACGTTGGCGAGACTTTCTCCATAATAAACGTCAACGATCCCGCTATTGGCACTACGACCACCACGACGATCAACCTCACGCTCGTCGGGAGCGGGTCTTATTCGTCGCTCGCGACAACCAGTGACATTCTTGTCGGTATAGACGGCACTGGACGACAGTACGTCATTTTCCCAAACGGAGATATGCCAGTCCTGCTTGGCACCGTTGCCGCTACCATCAACATCCAACCAGTCGGCTATGACTTCGTTAACGATGTCCCGCTTTGCTTCACGCGCGGCGTCCTGATCGCTACGCCGCAGGGGCCAAAACGCATCGAAAATTTGAAGGCCGGCGACCTCGTCATCACGAAAGACAATGGTGTGAAGCCGATTTCTTGGATTGGCCACAGTACGATCGGCAAAAACGCTCTGAGCAAAAATCCAGACCTTCTGCCTATCCGCATCAAAGCGGGTGCCTTGGGCCCAGACACGCCAGATAAAGATCTCGTCGTGTCACCGCAGCATCGGATTTTGGTTCGTTCAAAAATTGCTCACAAGATGTTCGACATTAGTGAGGTGCTGGTGGCGGCCAAACAGCTGCTTGAGATTGATGGTATAGACATTTGCAACGATGTGGATGAGGTCGACTACTTCCATATCCTGTTCGATCGACATGAAATCATCTTTGCACATGGCGCAGAAACGGAATCGCTTTTTACCGGCAAGCAAGCTCTTAAGTCTGTCAGTTCGGCCGCGCGGGCAGAACTTTTCGCCATATTCCCAAACCTTGAAAATGTTGATCACGCGCCGGTTCCTGCGCGTGTCCTCGCGTCCGGCCGCATGGCACGCCAACTTGCGGCACGTCACTCGAAGAATAGCAGAGCGCTGGTGGATAGCGCTAGTTAGAAACGGTCGATCGCACTGGCGGAAACGTTTATCATAAGTTTTTGGAAAGCATCTGGTTGCTGGCGATCGGATGCTTTCAACTGCGAACACAAAACAACCTATCCCGCGATTGCCGAACCGATCGCGCTATGGGTCTCGGTGCGGGCTCAGTCGCGTCCAGTGGTCCGTGACGGTAACGCCTATATTGCCGCTAGCCTGATGTTCCGGCACACTTTACTGGCATGCCAGCTCCCGGGGGGCAATCCGACAAGGTGAAAGATGGCGAAACCGCTGATAACCTGACCGAAACATGCGACGCGATACGCGAGGCGTCGCGCCTAGGGTGGGCCAGGCAGATCTCGACCTCGACCGTGCCGGGATCTCCTCGGCGCAATTTTAGCACCGCGGGGCGCGCGCCCATATGGTGCAATGCGAGTTCGCTGCACAGAAGATGCAACAACCCCGCCATAACCTCGGCGTTAAACTTTCAGCGCTAAGTTTTTGTGCGCAGATCAGCATGTCGGGTCGCAAGCTCCGGGCAGATCGCGCGCGCATCGGCCAGCGCCATGCCTTGGCGCAGACCTTTGGCTTCCGCCGCGTGGTTCAGGCAATGCAGATGTTCGGCGTGGCCCGCGCCCAGTACCAAAGCAAACGCCCCCTCAACCGGGCGCTTGCGCCTGCTGGTGTCGCTCGCGAGCCGCGGAAACCACAGTGAAAGCAGACGACGTGCCATTCCAGTCCAATATCCAAGCGCCAAGTGTTCCTTTTTGTTCGTGTTAAGGGCCCAATAATGCAGAGTCGAGTCCGCAGCGGGCTTGGCGTCGCTTCACAGACCCAACGGGACTCGGCTGCATTGCTGCCCGCGTCATCGCGGATCAGCATCACACCGCGCGTCTGCCCGCTCTCGGCGGCAAGTTGCAGCCTGCGTCCTGCAGTTAGCAACAAAGATTGTTGGGGTTCTGCGATGACCAAGCCGACGGCGGAGGATCGAAGCGCCTCTTCTACCAACCAGAGCAGATCGGTCTCACCGGAGGTGCGAAATAAATGCAACCGCTCGTTGATGCCAGCGGGTAAGGCTCCGAGAAACGGCAGTTCTGGGATATGTGCGGGAAGTATCCAAACGATCACGCCCGGAATGCGCGCCGCTTGAAACAGCGCGAAGGCGCGACGTCCGCGACCTTGGGCTTCGTGCACTCGGGCGGAAATCAGAGCGCGAGGATCACCGGGGGAGGGTTCGAAATGCGTCTTCATCTCAGCATTTCCTGCCCGATCCGGAGTCCGGCCCTTTGACCTTAGATAATACCATCATTGTGGCGACAAAATAGAACAGACAGGGAACAAAAGGGGATTCGAGAAGACAACGTTTCTGGACGTAAAGTATTTTGACGGCGGCCCGCGGGGTCATGTGAATCCATTGCGAGGTAGAGCGCCTATAGCAGCTGGCAATATACGCGGGTTCCAACCGCAGCAATGACCTCAAGTGAATGCCACAGCCATATTGGCATGACGCGTCAGCGACACTATCTGTCAACCTCGGTGGTCAACACCATAAGTTAACTAGGAAAACTTCATGCCCAGTCTTTTCGATCCGATTACGCTTGGTGCCATTCATGCGCCAAATCGCATTTTGATGGCACCCCTCACCCGCGGTCGCGCGGACAAAGAGGCGGTGCCCTCTGACATTATGATCGAGTATTACACTCAGCGGGCAAGCGCCGGGCTGATCATCACGGAAGCGACCGGCATCAGTCGTGAGGGTCTTGGATGGCCCTACGCTCCCGGCCTTTGGAGTGACGCCCAAGTGGAAGGATGGAGCAAGGTTACTGAAGCCGTCCATAAGGCGGGCGGCCGTATCGTGGTGCAGCTTTGGCACATGGGGCGTCAGGTGCACTCGTCTGTCATCGGCGGCCAGCCGGTGTCGTCCTCCGCGACAAGAACTGACGGTCAGGTGCACACCTACGAGGGCAAGCAAGACTATGAGATGGCGCGGGCGCTTGATCTCAGCGAAATTCCGCGCGTGCTGAATGATTACGAACGGGCGACCAAAAACGCGATGGCTGGCGGATTCGATGGCGTGCAGGTTCATGGCGCCAATGGCTATCTCATCGACCAGTTCCTGCGTGACAACGCCAACTTCCGCGACGACACATACGGCGGCAGCATCGAGAACCGCATTCGCCTGCTGCGCGAAGTCACCGAGCGTGTGGCGCGGGTCATCGGTGCCGACCGCACTTCGGTCCGCCTTTCACCAAATGGCAATTCGCAGGGCGTGGATGACAGCAACCCGGTGCCGCTATTCACCACGGCTGCCAAGGCGCTGAGCGAAATCGGCATCGGCTTTCTGGAGCTTCGCGAACCTGGCCCCAACGGGACGTTCGGAAAATCCGATGTCCCTAAGATATCGCCCGAAATACGCGAAGTTTTTGCAGGTCCGCTCGTGCTCAATTCGGATTACGACACCGTTGCCGAAGCGCAGGCCGCGATTGATCGGGGCACTGCTGACGCAATCGCATTCGGGCGCGCATAT
>NZ_JAQGKQ010000025.1 GCF_028290025.1 Cypionkella sp.
CGGAACTGGATCGCTTGGGGCCGGTGTTTCTTCTTTCTCATCGCATTGTTCGATGGCGGGCAGATAGATCGTAGCCGTGGTTCCCGCACCCACGGCGCTTTCAAGCAATAGCAGTCCGCTTGATTGCTTCGCCAAGCCGTGAACCATTGACAGGCCAAGCCCCGTGCCTTTGCCGACCTCTTTTGTGGTGAAAAATGGTTCCATCGCACGAGCAAGGGTATCTGCACTCATCCCAGAGCCAGTGTCCTTAACGGCAACGCTGACATAGTGACCGGGCGATAGTCCGGCAATATTCGCATGAGAAGCCGCAGAGATTATGATACTAAGCTTTCCGATGCCGTTCATGGCATCGCGTGCATTTACCGCGAGATTGAGAAGCGCCATCTCAAGTTGATTCCTGTCAACCCGCGCTTTTGGAACGCTCATTGGCGAGATAATTTCTATCTCAATTTGGGGCCCAACCGAACGTAGGAGCAACTCGCGCAGGTTTTGCACCAGCTCCGCAAGATCGACGTCATCAAAGCGCAATTCTTGCTTGCGAGCAAAGGCGAGCATTCTTTGTGTCAAAGCAGCGCCGCGATCAGTGGCAGAGACAGCGTTGTCGATGAAATTCAGCAACTCCGGACGGAGATCGGGCATTCGCCTGCGCAGGAGATTCAGGCTCGACTGAATTGCCATCAGAAGGTTATTGAAATCATGCGCGACGCCGCCCGTCAGTTGCCCAATCATATCGAGCTTTTGGCTTTGGCGCAGTTCAGCTTCGGCAGAGGCCAAAGCTGCATCACGCGCGCGACTTTCTGTGATATCGCGACCAAAGGCGTAGGTCATTTCACCCTTCGATGTCGCCAGCCACGACACAACCCGGTAGCTTCCGTCGCGGTGGCGCATGCGAATTTCGACCTTTTCAACTTCACCCTCTGCACGGTGCCCAACGAGCATTCGGGTGGCTTTTTGAAGATCATCTGCATGCACGTAATGTAAAGCTGGCGCACGGATTAGTTGCTCTATCTGGTAGCCCAATATGCGCAACCACGATGGGCTTAGTACGGTAAAACGCCCCTCGGCGTCGGTTATGGAGAGCAAATCTTGCGACAACTCCCATGCCGTGTCGCGCTGTTGGGTCAGCGCGTCAAAGCGCGCTTGGCGCTCGGAAACCTCGTCATGGATATCGGTGCAAGTGCCGTACCACCTGATGATGTCTCCGGAAGTATTGCGCGCGGGTTTGGCGCGAGCCAGCACCCAGCGATAGACGCCTGATCGATGACGCAGTCTATATTCGATTTCGTACGGTCTGCCAGTCGTAAGGCAATCGAGCCATACGACATATGTTCTTTCCCGATCATCGTCATGCAGCAGATCGCTCCAGCCCTCACCGTCACTCGAGCCATATGGGGTGCCGGTAAATTCGTACCAGCGGTCATTGAAATAATCGTGGTGTCCGTCTGGTCGCGTTGACCAAACCATCTGATCAATGGAATTGGTGATCGCGTGTAGCTTCGCCTCACTTTCACGCAAGTCGGCTTCCCTTTGCCGAATTTCTTCCATTCGCCGACGCGCATCATGCTGGCGTAGCCTAGCTGATAGCGCAGATTTCACGGCTCGCAACAATTCTTCAGAATGAAGGGGGCGCGACAACAAAACCGCATTTCGCAGAACGTCTATCTGATTTCGGGCGGAAGCTGAGCGCACCTCAACTGCACCATCGGCGAGCACGATAAAAGGCACATCAGACCATGATGGCTGCGCCAGAAGAACTTCCTGAACGGCAGCCAACCCTTCGTCGGCCAGCGCTTCTTCCGTAATCAACACCGCGCCGATGTGCTTGCGCAGCAAATCGACGAGCCCTGAGAAGGTAGACACGATCACACAAGAGATGTCATCGCGACCTAGCAAATCTCGCGCGACAATCGCATCGCGTCCGCGCGGAGCGAAGATGGCAACAGTGGTGTCGAGGGCTGCGGCCGATCTCATAGCGGCTGGAAAAGAGGGATGTGTGCCTGTCACTCGCCCACCAAACTTCGAGGCGTACTTTCATCACGATAGAAAGTTGGTGCGCCGGTTAAGATGCCTGAGAAACTGCGAATTGGATCACCCACTTCGATGCCATTTGCGCTGATACCAAACTCGCGGATGGCGCGCTCGTGTGCCAAAGTGCGGGTTTTGATTACCGCGATTGATTTGCGCACTAATCCTTCTACTTCAAAGAACCTAAGCAGAAGCACTGTATCGGCGAGATAGCTGATATCTATGTCGCTATGCAGGTCGCCTATCACTCCGTGCTGGCCCAAAATCAACAGTGCGACCACGCCCTGCTGGCTGAGATAGCTTAGCAATTCGTGCATTTGCAAGATTAGGAAGTTATCGCTGGGCATCGCCTGCAAATAGGCGTTCAGGCTGTCTATGACGATGAAGCTGGCGTTTGATTGCTCAATAACCCAGCGGACGGCATTTGCAAATTCACCCGGCGACATTTCTGCAGGATCAATCTGACGTAAAACGAGCTGGCCACTGTCAATGTAGGGCTGAAGATCCATGTTTAGCATTTTGGAACGCGTCAACAAAGTCGCAAGCCTCTCATCAAAAAGAAAGTAGGCTGCCACCTCCCCACGCTGCATTGCTGTCATCATGCACCGGATGGCCGTGGTTGTCTTGCCGACACCTGCCGGGCCCATCAAAAGCGCGTTGGTGCCGGATATCAAACCCCCACCGAGCAAATCGTCCAACTTCGGCAGACCGGTGGTCACTGTTTGTGGCGTAAAATCCCGCTTGTGTTCGGCCGCAATCAGCCTTGGAAAAACGCTGATACCGCCGTGATCAATGGTGAAATCGTGATAGCCGCCACTGTATTTTGTGCCGCGCATTTTGACGACGCGCAGACGGCGGCGCTCGGAGCCAAAGTCATTTGCGGCTTGCTCCAGCGAAATTACGCCGTGCGCAATCGAGTGAAGTTGCAGATCGTTTGGATCGGCAGTGCGGTCATCCAGCACCAGAACAGTGCATTGGCATTTAGCAAAAAAATGCTTGAGTGCAAGGATTTGACGCCGATAGCGTAGTGGGTTTTGCGCAAGCAACCGAAGTTCTGACAAGCTGTCGAGCACCACACGCTTAGGGCTTAGGGCTTCGACGTGTTTGATAACATTGCGGACGGTTTCACCCAACTCAATTTCGCTGGAGTGCAGTAAAGTTTGTTCAAATTCCGGGGCAAACTCACCTTCAGTCAACAGTTCATAAATGTTTAGCCCATCGAGGTTCAGGCCGTGAGAAGCTGTGACTGCACGCAATTCATCTTCGGTTTCTGACAATGTTATGTAAAGCCCGCTTTCGCCAACGTCACGCCCGGCCATAAGAAACTTTAACGCCAGAGTGGTTTTTCCAGAGCCTGGGGTGCCCTCGACCAAGTAGAGACGGTGAGGGGCTAAGCCTCCTCTCAATACATGATCAAGGCCCGGTGTCCCCGTTTGAATTCGGCTTTGTGACATTGGGTATCCTTCTAGCCTTGCTCCATCAGAGCTAAACCGTGTTACCAAACGGCCCAATGCGCCAAATGGTTCCCGTAAAATCCCGCCGGACGGGGGTAAAAAAGACCCCCGCTTTTCTACGGTTTGCAAGCAGGTTGCTTAACTTCGGATGCGCTTACCCAATGGGAGTCATCACAAACTGAATACCATCTGCATGCACTGAAAGGTGATACCACAGTGGTTTGGGTGCGAAAATTGAAGCAGACGAAATGCACGGGGGCGAAATTGGCTTCGCCCCCGTTAGTTGGTTAGTGCCGCGTTTCTCAGACGGCGACGTTTTCAGCGACTTCTAGATCGTCATCGTATTCGGACGCAGCAGCGTTGATGCTGCCTTCGGCCATACCGGTCAACTTGGACTCGGCGGAGGTCTCCTGATCAAGCGTCGACTGAAGTTTTTGATGCACCTCATCAAGGCCAAGAGCATCGGCAAAACCGATCATCGAGGTATAGCGCGCAATTTCGTAGAATTCGACTGCACGCGCGCAGAAGATAATTGCGGCGTCGCCCGCCATGCTGCCACCAAAATCTTCTAAAATGGAGTCTGCTTCAGTAAGAATGCCGTCGATCGCGTCACATTTTTCTGCCTTGGGGCGCAGTCCCATCGACTCAAAAACTGCTTCCAGCGTTTCAATATGGCCTTGGGTTTCTTCGCGGTGGGCCGTCAGTGCGTCAACCAGCGCTGCATCCTCGGCTGCTTTGATCATCTTGGGCAGCGAGCGGAATATCTTGCGCTCTGCATAATACATGTCTTTCAATCCATGCTCGAGCAAATCAACCAGACCTTTTTGATCTTGCTGCGTGTCTTTCGCGGATTTGGTTTGTTTTGTTGCAGTGCGGGCGGCTACCGACTTCGCACGGCGTTGACGCGATTCTGCAGTTGGCTTGGTGCGGTCGCCATTTTTAGGCTGAGTACCACGCGTAGTTTTTGCTTCTGGTTTCGGTTCTGCTTTCGTATTAGCCATTTTAGCACCTTACTGACTGAGAGATCATAATTAAGTGTGGCGACGCAATGCGCACGTTTCCAAACGCGGACTTGCTCAACACGTTCCCCATCCGTTTTGCTCACGTTACGTCAATTCGATACCGGCAATCGATGATCCTGCCTCAAACAAGATTAAGGATGTGGCGCACTTGAAGTCTGGCCTCGACGTGCTAACTACCATCCATACAGATGGTCTGCGGATGGAAGTATGACGCGAGCCCCGATTGCAGTCTCAAAGCCGAAATCTTCGGAAAGTGAAAAGTTGACGATAAACTTAGGTTTTGTCGACCTTGGACAAGTTGAACTTCTTGTCCAGGCTGGCTTTTATTCTAACCGCAGCGACTTTATCCGCACGGCGATCCGCAACCAGTTGGAGCGTCATGCCGAAACAGTGAAGCAGGTTGTCAGCCAAAGAAGCGTTGATCTTGGTCTGCGCCATATCTCAGTACGGGATCTGGAGGCGGCGAAGGCGGCGGGACAGATGCTGGATATCCGTGTGCTGGGACTTGCTGTCATCGCGGCAGATGTGCCGGCAGAACTGGCGCGAGAAGCCATCTCTACACTAACCATCCTAGGCGCATTACAGGCGAGCGATGCGGTCAAAGCGGCCTTGGCCGACCGAATATTCTGATATGCAACACGAAAGAAATCCATGAACAAGCGCATCACCACAGGCATGGCAAAAGTTACTGATCTGACCAGAGCTGGTCGGCTTAGCGAAGCTGCGGCATTGATCCAATCACTATTGCAGGGCAGGGCGGAGCCTAACCCACAGGACAGCACTGCTAACGAAGCTGCGATTGACGGTGAATTTACCCGGTTGGATAATGGCGCACCTGACGAAACGGCCGAAGCGCAGCCGCGACGCAACGAAAAGCGGGCGGGGGGCCTTGCCGAAACTTTGCAGCGAATGGCGGCAGGCCGGGTATCAAGCAGGGCCACCCAGCCAGTACCCGTGGTCGATGTGCCGGACGGCGCGAAGTTTTTGTCATTAAGCCACGCCTCGGCGCAGGGCCGATGTGACTATCGGCTTTATGTTCCCAGCAAATCTACAACATCGCCGCGGCCTGTGGTGGTTATGCTGCACGGTTGTACGCAATCCCCCGAAGACTTCGCCGCCGGAACAGGCATGAATGCCTTGGCGGAAGAATTTGGTTGCTTGGTGGTGTATCCTGCGCAGCCAACACGGGCAAACGTTCAAAAATGCTGGAATTGGTTTAGGCCCGAAGATCAGTTGCGGGCGAACGGAGAGCCTGCCCTCATCGCAGGAGTCACGCGAGACGTTCTAAGTGCCTCTGATGGCGATCCGGCGCAGGTCTACATCGCTGGCTTGTCGGCAGGTGCGGCAATGGCACTGCTTGTCGCTGAGGCTTACCCTGAGATATTTCACGCTGTCGGGGTGCATTCTGGCCTTCCGATAGGGGCCGCCCGCGACATTCCTTCTGCGTTTTCGGCCATGCGATCAGGATCAAAGGGCATGGTGCGAAAGAACCCTGTGCCGACGATCATTTTTCAGGGGTCCGCTGATGCGACTGTACATCCGAGCAATGGGCCTGCGATCCAAAGCCAAGCAGTCGCGACATTTGCCGGGCTGACGCCAGCCACCAAAGCCGGCAAAAGCAGTGGCGGACGGGCATTCAAGCGGACCGATCACAAGCGCGATGATGGACGCAGTATGGTAGAATATTGGCAGGTTGACGGGGTTGGCCATGCGTGGGCCGGAGGACAGGCAATTGGCACGTATACTGATCCGAGTGGGCCAAATGCTTCGCGTGAAATGTTGCGGTTTTTTATGCAGTAGAAGCCCCGATCGCCGCCCCAGGTACGAACCTAAAACGCCCTGTCTCTGAGGAGACAGGGTGAGCGCCTAGAATGTCGGCTTAGGGATTTGTCGGCGGCTGCGTTGTCGCGTTGCCGTTCGAGCCTTCGACGCCATCATTCGGCGCAGCATCAGTGGCTGGCGACGGAATGGTGGGTGCGCTTTGGTTCGTTTGCGGAGTGGCCTCTGGGGTACCTGGTGCTGTGGGGGACACGCTTGTTGAAGGTTGCGGCGCAGTCTCGACATCCGCTGGAATGTCGGTATCTTCGCCTTGCTGCTCGTCCGCGTTCGACGCCTCATGGAGCAGCCAGACGCCAATCGCCCCTACTCCGATCGCAACTGCCAGAGCCATACCGATTAATGGCCCCCGGTGTTGCCGAGCTTGTTTTTCCGGATTTGTATTGGGAGCGGACATTGTCGTCCTCCTATAAAAGTGGCATTCCGCCGGTGACTGCAATTGTCGCGCCCGAGATATAGCTAGACATCGGTTCAGCCAACATCACGTAAGCCGACGCCAATTCTACAGGCTGGGCAGGTCGCTTCATCGGATAATCCTCCCCGAAATGTGCAACTTTTTCCGGCGGCATGGTGGAAGGAATTAGCGGAGTCCAGACTGGACCTGGAGCCACGCAGTTTACGCGAATTCCCTTCTCGGCAAGCATTTGCGAGAGGCCAGCGCTGAAGTTTTGGATTGCGCCTTTTGTCGTGGCGTAAGCGAGCAGACTAGGGTTGGGCTTATCTGAATTGATCGATGCGGTATTAATGATCGCGCTACCGGGCTTCATATGGGGAACCGCAGCTTTGACCAAGTAAAACATCGCGTCGATATTGACCGCGAATGTCGTGCGCCATTCTGCGTCTGAGATATCTTCAAGATTCTCGAAGGTCATTTGGTGAGCTGCGTTATTTACCAAAATATCGAGGCCACCCATCGAGTCAACGGTGCGAGCGATGATGTCGCGACAAAACTCAGGGTCGGCAAGATCGCCCTCTAACTTTACGCAACGGCGTCCTGATTCAGTGACCAGTCTGGCCGTATCTGACGCGTCTTCTGACTCGCTGAGATACGCCAGCGCAACATCTGCACCTTCCCGGGCGTAAGCAATGGCGACCGCACGACCGATGCCGCTGTCGCCTCCCGTTATCAACGCAATCTTGCCTTGCAGTCTGCCCGAACCAGTCCAACTTTGCTCACCATGATCGGGGCGAGGGTCCATTAAATCTAGGCTGCCTGGCACTTTTTGGCTCTGTTCCGGGAAAGGCGGCTTCGGATATTCAGGAATCATAGTTTGCCCTCGGTTTTGTCAGGCTGGCCTAGCCCGCCCGGTTGCTTGGTGCTGCTATCTTGGCGCTGATTGTCGTCCTCACGGAACTCTCCTGCGGGGTCGATCTGTTGCGCGCGCTGGTCTATGATGGTCTTTTGTGGTCGCCGGAGTTGCTCGTTAGAGCTTTTCTCAGAAGTGGACATTACAAAATCTCCTCGTGTAGATAATCAACGTGCGGGGCACTGGGATGTTCCCAAGAGGGCGCAAATTTCCTGCGAGTAGGCTGGAACGCGGGTCGTGCGCGCGAATGACGCTGGCGGGCGATCTTGCCGGGCCTTGAAGCCGGGTAGGGGGCGGCCTAGTGTCTGCGCAAGCAACGGAGGGGCATTAATGGCCACGAAACGCAGCATTTTTGAAGAGGTTGGCGCGGCAGGAGCGGCAGTTTCGGTGCCAAAGGGCGGGCTGATTGATGGTCGTGGCAAGGGCGCGCGACGTGGAATACGTGCATGGCTTTTGGCGATTTTTGCTTTGGTCGTTATGATGATCGTGGTGGGTGGTCTTACGCGCCTGACCGACTCGGGACTGTCGATAACGGAATGGAAGCCGGTGACCGGGGCGATCCCGCCTTTGAACGCTGCCGACTGGGCCAGCGAGTTCGCAAAATATCAAGCCAGCCCGGAGTTTAAGTTGCAGAATACTGCGATGACGATGGATCAGTTCAAGTCAATTTTTTGGTGGGAATGGGGACATCGGCAACTTGGCCGGGTGATTGGTTTGGTTTGGGCGGTTGGGTTCTTTGGGTTTTTGCTGGCCAAGAAAATCCCTGTTGGATGGACTGGGCGTTTGTTGGCAGTCGGCGCGTTGGGCGGTTTACAGGGCGCGATTGGCTGGTGGATGGTCTCGTCTGGATTGACCGGAGCGATGGTCGACGTCGCTTCTTATCGGCTGGCGACCCACTTGGGGCTCGCTTTCATCATTCTTGGGCTGATCACTTGGTATGCACTGCTGCTGGGTAGATCCGAAACCGATCTTTTGGTGGCGCGGCGTGGCGGTGAACGAAAGTTGATGGTGAAAGCTTCCGGCCTGATGCATGTGGCGTTCGCCCAGATTTTGCTTGGCGCACTGGTCGCGGGGATCGATGCGGGGCGGGCGTTTCCAACTTGGCCGGATATGAACGGGCAGTTTTTTCCGGCGGATGCGTTTTACGTGCCGGATGGCTCCGGGGGCGTTCTGCCTGTCTGGCACGCGTTCTTTGAGAACCCCGGTCTGGTGCAGTTTAGCCACCGGGTGTGGGGATATTTGCTGTTCGCTTATGGCATCTTGGTCTGGATGCGGGGTCGACACTCGGCATATGGCGCGACGCGGCGGGCGTTTCATGCGGTTATGCTGATGTTGCTGGCGCAGGTGGCGTTGGGCATTTTCACCGCGTTGACGGCGGCGCAGGCGCATGTCGCGATCACGCATCAAATCGGTGCCGTGGTTTTGTGGGTGTTGATCATACGGGCGCGGCATTTGTCGATGTATCCGGTGGCCGGCACCATCCGAGGGGGAAATCTATGACCAATAACACCGCTTACAGCGATCTGATGGCCTACCAGCGCGACACCGAAGCCTTGGGCAAAATTGCTGAGCGTTTGGGCTGGGATCAAGAAACCATGATGCCGAGCGGAGCGGCAGATCAGCGCGGCACCGAAATGGCAGCGATGGAGGGCATTATGCACGCTCGCCGCTGCAGTCCGCAGATTGGCGAGTGGTTGGCGCAGGCCGACGCCACGGATGCGGTCGCCAAGGCGCAGCTTTATCAGATTGATCGCAGTTATAAGCGCGCTGTGAAAGTGCCCGCCGATCTGGCGCAAGAGTTGGCGCGGGTAACCTCGGTGTCGCAGGGCATCTGGGCGCGGGCTCGGGCGGCGGAAAAGGTGGCGGACTTTCTGCCGACGTTACAGCAGGTGATCGACCTGCGGCGGCAGGAGGCGGCTGCTTTGGCGGACGGCGGCGATCTCTATGACGCCTTGATTGATGATTATGAACCCGAGGCGACGGCAGCAAGCTTGGGCGGGATGTTTGATCGAATGCGACCGCGATTGGTGGCTTTGCGTGAGAAAATCTTAGGTGCCATGGCTCCGGTCGGACTTAGGGGCAACTTCCCACAGGCTGATCAGCTACGGCTGGCACGCGACGTGGCAACGGCGTTTGGCTATGACTGGAGCCGGGGGCGAACTGATTTGGCGGTGCATCCGTTTAGCTCGGGTGGCGGCGATGACAGTCGGATCACCACGCGGGTGGTGGAAAGCGATCCATTTAACTGTCTGTATTCGACAATCCACGAAGTTGGCCATTCGAGCTATGAGCTTGCGATTGACCGGGATTTCGGCATGACTCCGCTGGGGCATGGCGTGTCTATGGGCGTGCATGAAAGCCAGAGCCGGATTTATGAGAACCAGATCGGGCGCGGGCGGGCTTTCACCGGTTGGATCTATAGTCAAATGTTGGAGCGGTTCGGGCCATTGAATGTCAGCGGGCCTGAGGCATTTTATAAAGCTGTAAACCGAGTCCACGCGGGGTTCATTCGGACCGAAGCGGATGAGGTCCACTACAACCTGCACATAATGATGCGGTTTGATCTGGAACGCGCCTTGGTGCGCGGCGATCTTGCCGTAGGTGATATGGAGGCGGCTTGGAATGATCGGCTCCTAGCAGACTTCGGGCAAGTGGTGGATAAGCCAAGCAATGGTGTATTGCAGGATGTGCATTGGTCGGTAGGGCTGTTTGGCTATTTCCCGACGTACAGCTTGGGCAACGTCTATGCTGGCTGTTTGAATAAGGCGATGCGGGCAGCTCTGCCGAATATGGATGCGCAGTTGGCTATGGGCGATACTTCCGGTGTGGTGGGGTGGTTGCGCGAAAACGTGCAACAGTACGGTGGTTTGCGCAATCCGCGAGATACCATCGCGCATGCCTGCGGATTTGAGCCGAACGAAGGGCCATTGCTCGACTATCTTGAGGCCAAATTCCGGGATTTATACCAGTTGTGAACTGGTTCTCCGGCCAAGCTGCGGCTGTCTGGTTGTTGGCGGCTGGACAGACTTTAACTTACGCTGGCGTCTATTATGCGTTTCCTGCGCTGCTACCGGATTTACAGGCGGGCACTGGCTGGTCGGTGGCCGAGTTGGCGTTCGGTCCAACGCTGGGATTTTTAGTCATGGCAGCCCTGACTCCCTTCAGCGGGCGCTGGGTGGATCGCGGTTGGGGCGGTGAGATGCTGACCTATGCGCCGATCTTGGCGGCAGTGGGTGTCGCCGGGTTAGGACTGGCGGCCACTCCTCTGATCTGTTGGGCGATTTGGGCGGTTATCGGATTGGCGCAAGCCTGCTGCCTTTACGAGTCTTGCTTTGCGTTTCTGACCCGGCGTTTGGGCGGCGATGCCAGAGGCGCGATTACTAAAGTTACGCTGGTTGCAGGGTTTTCTGGCAGTTTAGCGTTTCCATTGGGCGACTTTTTGGGCCGGGTATTGGGCGGGCAGGGTGCGCTGACTGCTTTTGCCGGGTTGATGCTATTGGCAATTCCGATCAATGCCTTTGCGGTGCGCAGTTTGCGGCGGATGGAGCGTGCGGGCAGTATTGAGGTTGCTGTCGCGCCTGGCGCATTGCGCCAGGCGATGCGGCGTCCGGCGTTTTGGGCGATTGCTGCGGTTTTCGGCATGATCTGGTTGAACCACGGAATATTGCTCACCTACGTGCTTATGCTGTTCGCGGATCGCGGTGCCGGACCGGACATGTCAGTGTTCGCTGCATCTTTCATCGGGCCTGCGCAAGTTTTGGGACGGATGGCCTTGCTGTTGCAGGGTGCGCGGATCGGCAATGCGCGCGCGACTATGTGGTCGCTTGTCAGCGTGGCTATGGCGGGTGTCGCGCTGTGGCTTGCCGGGGCGGCTCCCGTTTTGATCTTTTTGTTTGCGGCGTTGCAGGGGGCTGGGGCGGGGCTTTTGGCGATCCTGCGCCCGATGCTGATTGCGGATATTTTGGGGAGGCGGGGCTTTGGCACGATCTCGGGGGCAGTGGCCGTGGCACCGATTTTAGCCTCTGCCGCAGCGCCGTCTGTTGGGGCAGGGTTGCTTCACATTGGCGGGCCAAGTTTGATCTATGGTTTTTGTCTGGTGTTGGCATTTGCGGGGCTGGCAATTGGTTTGGGGTTGTTACGGCGACGGTAAATGTGCGCGATTACCGCCAGTTTGGATTGCGTTTTTCAAGGAACGCAGCGATCCCCTCACTTGTATCGGGCAGTAGAATGTTCTCGACCATAGTTGCGGACGCGAGCGCGTAAGCCTCGGGAGCATCGAAGCTGGCGGTATCTCGGAAAACTGACTTGCCTAGCTGAAGGGCGGCAGGGAGTTTGGTCGCGAGGGTTTCGGCAAGAGCTTGGGTTTCAGCTTCAAGGCTTTCGGGCGAAGTGAGGCGGTTTACCAAGCCGACCTCATATGCTCGGGCGGCGTCGATGAAAGCTCCGGTTGTGAGCATCTCGAAAGCTATGGCGGGCGGTACTTTGCGCCTAAGCGCGACCATGGGTGTTGAGCAAAACAGGCCGATGTTGATGCCATTGACGCCGAAACGGCTGCCCGCGGCCGCAGTGACCAGATCGCAGGTGGCGGCGAGTTGGCAGCCTGCGGCGGTGGCTATACCGTGAACTTGAGCGATGGTTGGCTGAGGCAAGTTCTGCAGCGCATTCATAACTTCGGCGCACTGGGCGAACAGGGACTGGAAGGCGCTTCGGCCTCGGTCGGGTTTTTGCCGGGCAGCTTGCATTTCGCGAAGGTCATGGCCCGCGCAGAAGGCTTTTCCCGCGCCTTTGATGATAACGACCCGGATGGTTTGGTCAATGTGCAGGCGGGCAATCTCAGTGTGAAGTGCGTTTAGCATCGCGATGGAAAGCGCATTGAAGCTGACAGGCGCGTTGAGAGTGAGCGTTGCGATGCCGTTTGAGTCTTGGCGCAGCAAAATGTCGTTGTTCATTGCATCCCCCATCCAGTTTGACAAAGTCTAGGCCGGGACAGCCTATGGGGAAAGCATGATCGTGATGACAGCAGCGGAGTTGCAGGCGTTTCTGACTCGCGAGTTTACGCAGGTGGCAGATGATTTCGCGGTGGAAAGAGCGGATCAAGCGGGGGTCTGCTTGCGTTTACGCGTGCAAGATAAGCACTTGCGGCCCGGTGGCACAGTATCGGGTCCGACAATTTTTGCTCTGGCTGACGTCGCGATGTATTTGGCGATCTTGGCAAGGATTGGCCCCGCAGCACTGGCGGTGACAACGAACTGCAGCTTGGATTTCATGCGCAAGCCAGCGGCGGGCGTCGATATGCTCGCCGAGGCGCGGGTGCTAAAGCTGGGGCGCAGCTTGGCAGTGGGCGACGTGCTGTTATTTTCGCAAGGCTTGAATGAGCCCGTTGCACGGGCAAACCTGACTTATTCGATTCCCCCAGCCAGATAGTTCATGCAAAAGGCGCGCAAATTCATGCGCGCCTTGAAATCAGTTTTAGCGTCGATTAAGCTTGGGCCTTGGCTTTGGTAAATCGGCCTTCGATTTGGGCCCCGCTTTCGATGATAAGCGTCGTGTAGCTGATGTCCGCAGCAACCTGAGCGGCTGCACGCAGGGTAAATGTCTGGCTATCAACGCGACCGTCCAGCTTGCCTTTGACTTCAACCGT
>NZ_JAQGKQ010000017.1 GCF_028290025.1 Cypionkella sp.
CGTATTCGTCGCTGCGGTGGTCGCTCACCTATTCACGAACGATCTTCAGTCCGCAGTTCTTGTGCGTGCCATAATGGGGATTGCGGCTGCGCCGCTCAGTACCCTTGCCTTCTACTACATGCTGGAATGGCTTCCGCCGGCCCGGAAGATGAGCATCGGGATCTGCTTTGGCTTGCTCGGCAGCGGCATGGCGCTGCCCCTTGCTAGGATGATTTCGCCGGACCTTTTGCAACTTGGGGGATGGCACGGCCTGTACCTGCTTGAAGTCGGTCTGGCGCTGGTTGCCCTAGCAGTTATCTACCTGCTTCCTCTAACCCATCCGCCGCGCAGCAAAGTCTTCGACAGGGATGACTGGATCAGCTTTCCGCTGCTGTTCATCGGTACCGGCTCGCTCGTGATCGTATTATCGATGGGTCGTGCTTATTGGTGGTTCGAAACGCCTTGGCTTGGCGTGCTGCTCGCTATCAGCATCGCCAGCCTGGCACTACTGGCTGTCCATGAGTTGCACCGAAAGAACCCCATGATCGACCTTCACTGGCTTGCAACCCGAGATATGCTCAATTTCGCGGGCGTGTTGATGCTGTTCCGACTACTTCTGTCCGAGCAGTCAGTCGGGGTGACGGGCTTATTCACCAGCCTTGGCATTCAAAATGAGCAACTGATCCCGCTATTTCGCATCATAGGCGTTTCGACGTTTCTTGCGACTGCCGGACTCGCTTTGATAATCAAGCCACAGCGGACTGCGGCAATCCACTTGCTCGCCCTTGGCTTGATTGCAGCCGGCTCGTGGCTCGATTCCCATTCGACAGTGCTGAGCCGTCCCGAGCAGTTTTATCTCAGTCAGGCAATGATCGGGGCAGCATCGGCGTTGTTCTTGCCTCCCGCGCTGCTCACGGGCTTTGGTAAAGCAATGGCAAAGGGTCCGCAATACATCCTCTCGTTCGTGACCGTATTCCTGTCGACGCAGAGCCTGGGGGGGATGATTGGTTCGGCCGTGTTTAGCACCTTCGTCACGCTGCGTGAGCAGTTTCATTCTAACATGTTGCTAGAGAACGTGACGCTTCTCAATCCCCAAGTCGCTCTGCGGATACAGCAGTATGGCGGCGCATTTTCGCGCGTCCTCACGGATGAGACGGAACGCAACTTTCGTGGTCTGACTATGCTTGGTCAGGCGGCCACGCAGCAGGCCTACGTGTTGGCATACAACGACATGTTTCTGCTGGTCACCGGTGCCGCGGTACTGACGGCGGGCCTGCTCCTTCTTCAACTGGGGTGGTCCTCGTTGCGCAGAGCCGATGTCGCAAGTCTACAGCAGCCAAACTGATCATTTACTACGGGTCCCAAAAATGCGCTTCCCCCAATTCTTCACATCGAAAGCAACCATTCTGGTGCTCCTTGCCGGCGTCATCGGCGTCCTTGCGATTCTCTACGCATGGCAGTTGCCACCATTCACCTCTACCGTTCAAAGCACTGACAATGCGTATGTGAAAGGGCGTGTGACACTCATTGCTCCACAGTTGGCGGGCTATGTCGCATCCGTGCCCGTGACTGATTATCAAAATGTCAAGCAGGGCGATCTTCTTGTTCAGATGGATGATCGGACATACCAGCAGCAGCTTGCCCAAGCCCAAGCCTCACTTGCTCAGCAAGAGAATAACCTCGAGAACTTCGAGAGCAACAGAAGGGCGAAGCAGGCGAGCATAGAACTGGCGCAAGCTCAGCTTTCGGCCGCACTGGCAGCACTCGACAAAACGCAGGCGGATTTCGACCGCAACGTCTCGCTGACGAACAAAGGGCTTTCCGCAGAGTCCGTGGGTGAACAAAGCAGAGCTGCACTGGTGCAGGCGCAGTCTGCCGTCGCAGAGGCTCAGGCCTCGGTCAATATCGCGCAGTTGAACTTAATTAGCTTCGAAGGCACCAGGAACGGGTTCGTCGCTGCCGTCGATGGTGCCAAGGCCGCCGCCCAGCTCGCCAGGATCAATCTCCAGAACACCAAGATCGTGGCTCCTCTCGATGGCCAGCTCGGCGAGGTATCCGCACGCCTCGGCCAGTTCGTTTCGGCAGGGACGCAGTTGACTTCGATCACGCCGCCGCAGACTTGGATCGTCGCAAATTTCAAGGAGACGCAGTTGGGCCTGATGCAGATCGGCCAAAGTGCATCTTTGACTGTCGACGCGCTGTCGAAGTCGAAGCTGACTGGACATATTACCCAGATATCGCCGGCAACCGGCTCCGAATTCAGCGTCCTGAAGCCAGACAACGCGACCGGCAACTTCACTAAGATCGCGCAACGCATTCCGGTCCATATCGAACTCGATCCTGGGCAAGATCTGGCCAAGCGTCTTGCGCCCGGCATGTCAGTCAGCGTTGCCGTCGACACCGCAGACGCTGCGGCGAATAACAATGCCGCAACAACTCGTTGATGCGATTGCGACCGCCGCGGCGATCTGACTCGAACTCGGTGGATCGACCGCTGGAATATTGACGAGTGTTCATAAGGACAGCGGCGAGCCCCACCACCTGTGGCTGGCCACCGATCAGAAGACGAGGTCATCGAATGCTTCGTCACGAAGTTGCCTCACTGAACCGCAGCGCTGAATTCCTCAACAAATCAATGAGGCGCCAGGGTCGGCTAGAAGTAATCGTGACGGATCGGCTTCGGTCGTACGGCACGGCTCGGATGACGACGGCAGTTTTTTCCCGCGCGGCTGAATCGCTCAAAAGTAATCTGGCTTCCATGTCACATTCCGCTATCCGGCCTCGTCATGCTGGTGTCTGATCGAGAAGGAGAGACCGATGACACCCCGCATGACCGATTACTTCAAGCGCGCCGAAGCCGGGTTCAAGCCGCTGTTCGTGCTGGAAACCGCGCTGCGGGCTGGGCCGCTGCAGGCAACTTTGCTGCATCTGATCAAGCTGCGCGCCAACCAAATTAGCGCCTGCGCTTATTGCATCCACCTGCATACCTCCGAAACGCTAAAAGATGGTGAGGCGCCGCTGCACCTGCATATGCTGGTCGCCTGGCGAGAAAGTCCGATGTATTCACCCCGCGAACGTGCCGCGCTCGCTTGGACCGAGGCGCTGACACTGGTGACCCAAACCGGCGCACCGGAGGCGGATTGGGAGGCGGTTAAGGCCGAATTCAACGAGGACGAGCGCGCTTGGCTGTCAATGGCCGTCGCTGCGATCAACATGTGGAACCGGGTTCAGGTCGGCTTCCGCGCCGCGCATCCGACCGAACTGCCCCATGCCGCCTGATCGCAGCATAGAGGCGTTCGAGGCGCAGCGTTCCCGATTGATGCGCCTTGGCTACCGGATGCTCGGCTCGCGCCACGAGGCAGAGGATGTTGTGCAAGAGGCATTCCTGCGCTGGCACCGCAGTGACCACGCTGCGGTCCTTGAACCCGCCGCCTGGCTAACCCGAGTGGTCTCGCGGCTCTGCCTAGACCAGATGAAATCCGCCCGAACCCGGCGCGAAGCCTACCCGGGCACCTGGCTGCCCGAGCCTCTAATCGAGCCGGAGGATTATGCGATGCGCCCCGACAACCTGACGCTTACCCTGATGATGGCGCTGGAACGGCTCTCGCCGCTGGAGCGCGCGGCCTTCCTACTGCATGACGTCTTTGGGCAGCCAATGGAGGAGGTGGCCAACATCATCGACCGCACCCCTACTGCGACCCGACAACTGGCCAGCCGCGCCCGCGCGCATGTGCGGCTCGACCGGCCCCGGCAGGATATTCCGCGTGATCGCGCGGAAACGCTGGCTCGCGCCTTTTTTGATGCGTGCGAGTCCGGCAATGCCGCGGCTTTGGGGGCAATGCTGGCGCAGGATGTCGCGGTGCATTCCGACGGCGGCGGAAAGGTGCAATCCTACAAAACCATCCGTGGCTGCGATCAGACGCAACGAATGTTTCTGGGCGTGGCCCGCAAATTCGGACCAAGCGAGTTTCTGGGGCTGGTCACCATCGACGGGCTGCCGGGCTTTGTCTGCCGGCTCGGCGGGGTCTTGCAGACCACCGCGCTGGAGTTCGACGGCGAACGCATCGCCAACATCTATATCACCCGCAATCCCGACAAACTGGAGGGGATGCAAAGGCATTAACCCGGTCGGAGATTCCGACCGGGTCGTTTCTTACTGCAACCCTTCCGTAGCCATCGCCCGTTGCACCGAAGGCAGCGCCCGCATTCGGTCGCGCAGACCGGCCAAGACTGGCGGCACAGCGACCTCAAACCGTTCCGCCCAGAGCAACATGACGAACAGATAGCAATCGGCCACTGACAGCTTGTCGCCAAACAGATACTCTCCCTGCACGCTGTCCGCCATCATAGTCAGGAGTGCGATCACGGTGGCCGCCGCCTTGGCGCGATCCCGGTCAGTGCCGCCATGCCACATAGGCTTGAAAGCCCGATGGATCTCGGTCGAGATGAATGCCAGCGCCTCTAATTGACGGGTGCGGCCCATTGGCCCCTGTGGGGCCAGCGCTTCGAATTGGCTGGACAGCCAGTCCAGCACTGCGATGTTTTCGGTTAGAATCTCGCCTTCTTCCAGCACAAGCGTCGGAACGTATCCCTTGGCGTTGAGTTGATGAAAGTCCTGCCCGCTCTCGGTCTGTTTGGTGCGCATGTCCACCCGCACCAGAGTGAACTCGGCCCCAGCCTCGTGTAAGGCGATGTGATCGGCAAGGCTGCAGGCCAAAGGCGCGTAATAGAGCCTCACAGCCGGAACTCGCCGCGGGCGAGGTAGCTATCAAACCCAGTCGGTGCCAGACGTGCCGCACCTTCAGGCACTAGATCGGCCTCCTTCAACACTACGCCGAAATAGGGCGCGGAGGGATCGACCACTACCTTGCGCGCATCGCCCGCAGCCGTGAGAAACCGCGCGACAAATTCGCTCATCGGGGCGCGATCAGGGCCGGCAATCTCGACGAGACCACGCGCCGGGGCGGCTTCGGCCACATCAGCTACCGCCGCCGCCACATCATCCGACAGGATCGGTTGCATCAGCGCCGACGACAGATGAACCTCATCTCCGACGGCCGCCGCGCGGGCGATGGCACCCATAAACTCCATGAACTGCGCCGAGTGGATGATCGTATAGGGCAGGTCTGATGCGCGGATCAAATCCTCTTGCGCCTTTTTGGCCCGGAAGTAGCCGCTGTCTTGCAGCTTGGCCGTACCTACCACCGACAGGGCGATGTGGTGCTTAACCCCGGCAGCTTTGCCCGCCGCCAGCAGATTGCGCCCGGCTGTCTGAAAGAAGTCCATCGCCGGCAAATCCTCGAACGAGGGCGAGTTGGCAAGGTCGATCACCACCTCGGCCCCCTGCAATGCGGCCTCTAGTCCTGCGCCAGTATAAGTATCCACCCCAGTCGAGGGTGCCACGCCCGAAACATGATGCCCGCGCGCCTGCAGGGCCTGCACCGTCTTGGACCCGATCAAACCGGTCCCGCCAATCACCACGATCTTCATCTTGCACTCCTGTTGCTTGCATAGAGATGACGAGGCAGCTGGTCAGGATGTGACATGACGCCAAATTAATTTTGCCCTACGAAGCCGATTTTCAAAATGACGCGCTGACTCCGGCACACACGCAATTAGTCATTAAGCGGTGATCGGAGCTCAACGGGTTAAGTTCCGTCCACCAGTTCGGTCAAGCCGCGCTTTAGTCTCTTCTCATGTTTCAGAAGCGAACGGCGGCTAGGTTCGCATCGCTGCCATTCACCGTAGGGCACAAATCTCTAGGCAAAATGATGTGGTCAAAAACGGTCGATATAGGTGAAAAACTCGACCTACCATATGTTGTAGGAGGCGCTTTAGCGCCATTTTAACCGTATGAATTTGATGAGATTTTGGTTGAGTTAACGTGCGCTCTTGGAGGGCCGCTCTGGCCTCACGCAGGGACCCGTTTTGCCAAACGTTTTAGGTTCTGCGCGGTGGCGGCGAGGAGGAATTCATCCTCCGCCCCACGCAAACCTCTCAATCGTAGGCGTGTGAAGCCGA
>NZ_JAQGKQ010000032.1 GCF_028290025.1 Cypionkella sp.
GCGGGTCTTGCTGAACTGCTTTGCCACGCTTGGCGCAGCCACACTCGGAATTGGAAGTCTTAGACCATGAGCACACAAAACGTCGCGTTGATCGTGGGGGCGACCGGGCTTTCCGGCAGCTATACAGGTCAGCACCTGAAGGCTGAAGGCTGGACGGTTGTGACCCTGTCGCGCAGCGCTGCCGATCTGCCGTGGTCGGATCGCCACATCGCGGCGGATCTGGAGGATGCGGCGGCAACACGCGCCGCGCTGCAGGCAGCTTCGGATGTAACGCATGTGTTCTTTTGCACATGGTCGCGCCAGCAAAACGAGGAAGAAAACGTCCGCGTCAATGCGTTGATGATCCGCAACCTGTTCGAAGGTCTGGCGGATGCGCCGCTCAAACATGCGGCGCTGGTGACGGGGCTGAAGCACTACCTCGGTTCCTTCGAGGATTACGCCAATGTCAAACCCTACACGCCTTTTTTGGAAAGCAGCCCGCGTTTGCCGGGCTTGAACTTCTACTATGCGCAGGAAGATGTGCTGTTCGAATACGCGGCCAAGCGCGGCTTTAACTGGACCGTGCACCGCCCGCATACGATGATCGGCTTTGTCATCGGCAATGCGATGAACATGGCGGTGACGCTGGCCACCTATGCCTCCATCTGCAAACACACCGGGCGACCCTTCGTATTCCCCGGCTCGCCGGAGCAATATGCGGCGGTGGCTGATGTGACCGACGCGCGCATTCTCGCCAAGCAACTGCACTGGGCGGTGACGACAAAGGGCGCCGAGAACACGCCTTTCAACACCGTGAACGGCGACGTTTTCCGCTGGACCTGGCTTTGGGCGCAGATTGCCGGGTATTTTGGGCTGCCCGTCGGTGAATACCCCGGCCATCCGGTGCCGCTGGAAAGCCAGATGGCCGATGCGCCGACGCTTTGGGCAGAGATTGTTGCCAAGCACGGTTTGCAGGACATTCCGGTCAACAAGCTGGCGTCGTGGTGGCATTCGGACGCCGATCTGGGCCGCACGCTGGAATGTTTCACCGACATGACCAACAGCCGCACCCGTGGTTTCACTGCCTATCAGCAGACCAGCCAAAGCTTTTTCGACGTGTTTGACGAGCTACGCGCCCGCAAGATCATTCCTTCCTAAGCCGAGAGTGGGTGATCGCCACTTGCCCAAGTACGTGGCGCTCGGCGTGATAAGCACCGTGCGTAGCGGGTTCGCCAAGGGCAGGCTGGAACCTGCCCAACGGCACCGCATATAGGGCGTGGGGCTTTTTGGGCCGTTTCGGCACGGTTAAGGCGGGGGTTGGCCTGCAGGCCGTGCCCTAGCGAACACATTTCGATGGCGGCGCGCAAACCCAGAGTTAAATTTCTATGGCGCGAAACTATGTGACGTTATTTTCGTTTACGGCGAAACGGCCACAAGTTTGGGCTTTGATCAGCCTGTCAAGAAAGGCGTCCAACGCATGAATTTAACCGATGATGACATTGCCCGGGGCCGGGAGGCCGAAACGCCATCTGCAATCCCAGCGCGCGGATTGAAGGATGTGATGTGGAGAGTATGGAAGTCTTTGGCGCAAGATCACGTCATGCTGATCGCGGGCGGCGTGACCTTTTACCTTCTGCTTGCGCTGTTTCCGGCTTTGGTTGCGTTCATGTCGGTTTATGGCATCTTCTTTGATCCTGCGACGGCGGTGGACCAAGCGCAGTCTTTGCGCGGACTGCTTCCCCCAGCTGTAGTTGATGTGATCGCAGATCAGCTTGCGCGTCTTACGTCAACGCAAGGCGGCACGCTGACGTTTGGTCTTATCGTTTCGCTACTTATCGCGTTTTGGAGCGCCAATGGTGGGGTGAAGGCGATCATCGAAGGGCTGAACTTCGCCTACAGCGAGCGGGAAAAGCGGTCTTTTGTCCGGCTTAACCTGGTTGCCTTTGCCTTCACACTTGGTGCCATGGCGCTGATGTTGCTTATGATTGTTGTGCTGGCGGTGATGCCGGCTATCCTCGCGTTGCTGAGGCTGGGCACGATGGAAGTGGTGGTTTTGGGCTTGCTCCGCTGGCCGCTGCTTGTGCTGTTTTTGGGGGTCGCACTGACCTTGCTTTATCGACACGGGCCGAGCCGACGGCCGGCAGAGTGGCGGTGGGTGACTTGGGGGAGCGGCTTTGCCACGATCAGCTGGCTTATCGTGTCGATCGCTTTTACCACCTACCTGGACCGTTTCGCCAATTTTGATGCAACCTACGGCGCGTTGGCAGCGCCGATCGGCTTTCTACTTTGGGTTTGGCTGTCGATCATCGTGATCATCCTAGGCGGCGAAATCAACGGCGAGTTGGAGCACCAGACCGCCGCAGATACAACCACTGGCCCAGACAGACCGATGGGCAAGCGCGGCGCGGTGATGGCGGATACGCTGGGCGCTCCGTCCGATTAGACGAATTGGCTTGCGAGCACTGTCATGTTTCTTGCACCTGATTTTGCACGGTAAAGGGCCGCGTCTGCCTGCGCCAGCATCGCGCTTGAGGTTTGGGCGGTAAGTCCGGATTCTGCGATGCCGAAACTCGCCGTCACAGTTAGATTTGGGAAGCTTGTCAGCCGAAGCGCTTCAATCGTCCTGCGCAGGTCTTCGATCCATGTGAAGGCGGAAAGTTCGTCGTGCCCGGGCATGAGTATGCCGAACTCTTCGCCACCCAACCGACCGATAACTTCGGATCGCTGCGATTTTGCTGTCGCCAGTGCGACGATGGTTTGGAGCACGCTGTCGCCAGCAGGGTGGCCAAAACGATCGTTGATTTGTTTGAAGTGGTCCAAATCCACAACCGCCAGTGCCAAGCTGGCGCCCGGCGGCAGATCGCGTATCTCACGATCAAGCTCTGTCATGAAGCCACGACGGTTCAAGGCTCCGGTCAAATGATCCTGGATAGCCAAGCGACGGAGTTCGATGCAATCCATTGCGAGAAGCGCCAATTCTTGCATTTTGCTTATGCTGGAAGGGGAGATCGTCAATGTCTCTGGGTCAAACACGCAAAGTGAGCCGATGTTGTAGCCGTCGCGGGTTCTTAATGGCACGCCTGCATAACTGCGGATACCGCGCGCGACTTGCGGATGGCCGTGGACGCGGGGGTCTGTCAACATGTCGTGGATTATCAAGGGTTCGGAATGCTGTATTGCGGTATTGCAAAGAGCCTCATCGCGCGGGATTGACTTTATCGTCACATTGTCACGAGCGACAAATGCCGCTCTGTCGCGATCAATAACCATGATGCCCGCATGTTGTGCGCCAAACTCTAACCTCACCATACGCACAATCCGATCAAGCGCCGGTTCGCGAGGAGCGCCGAGAACATCCAATGCCTGAAGGGCCGCAATTCGCGCGCGCTCCTTAACTTCAGTCATGCTTCTAGCATCAATCATGCTCTGCATCTGGTCAGCCAGCATATGCGCCCCTCTCATCGGACTTTGGCGGTGTATGGTTCTTTCATGTATCGTCCTGCGTGATTGTTCGCGGCTTTGTGTGGAAACAGTGGCGACGGCCGGTGTCGTAGGGTAATCCTGTAAGTTGTGGAGAATCAACCCCAGGATGTAGAATGCGTGTTGTAATCGGTATCACGGCAATGCTCTCGCTTACACTGCTGATTGGCTGTGGCGGCGGCGGTGGCGGTCAAAACAGCACGTCTTTGGCGGCGGCGGCGGCTGATGTGAAGACGGCTGCATTCTCGACTTATGTCCGGGACGATAACGGTTTTAACCGTGTGCGACGTGACTATTCCAAGAAAGCCGATGCGGCTGTGATTGCGCAGTTTGAGGATAAAAACCCACGCGACCCCGCCGGATACCGCAATTTGATTGCGCTGTGTGACGCGAATTATCGCGGCAAAATGACCGTTGAGGTTTTGGCTCAGGTGCAGACCACCGGCGGCAAAGAAACTGTCAAACGCGTGCTTCGGCTGACAGCTGATCAGATTCCTTTCAAGAACGAAAAGAATGGCCGCTTGATTGCGGCTAAGGGCACCTATTACCTAAGGGGCCAGAACTTTGTCTGGGTCGGGGCGGGCGGTCAGCCAATCCGAAGCGGCAGCGACCGCAACGGTCTGGTGGATCTTGTGCTTAATTTCGATAAACAAACCGCCAATATCAATCTGCGCACAGGGGTGAGCGGCAAATCCAACATTCGCACCGAAGTGGTCGCAAAGGGCTTGCCCTTCAACATTCGATCAGGTGCCTATGGCGGGGCGATCACGGTGCAGGTGTGGGATCCCAACAGCAGCACTATCTCTGCTATTGATGGCAGCTTGCGCGGAAATATCGGCGGCACCCCTGCCTATGCCAATAACAAACACGGCATGACAACCTCGGGCGTTTATACCGCTCAGGGGACACTCGGCGGCAAACCACTGACTGTTGACGGCGTGTTTGTCGGCACCGATCCCAATGCGCTGCCCTAGCTTTTGTGGTGGCGCGCTGTGCCTTGTCATCGGCGGTGCGGCGCAAGGCGATGTCTTGGATCGCGCGCGCATCGCGAGCATTGCCGGGTCTGAACGGCTGCGCACCTTCGCCTACGGCAAGCTTTTGGAAACTGGCGATGCCCCGCAAGACGTAGTCACGCTTATGAGGCAAACGTTGACCAGTCAGGGCTTTTACTATGAATTTGGCCAAAGCCGGGTGATCGCAACCGAGGCATGGCTGGAACCCGTCCTTAGCTATGACGGCAATATCAATGGCGGCGTGTTGCAAGACAGCTTTTCCTATGGCGGGTTTATCTTTGAGGCTGACCCGAACTTTCGCGCCAAGGGCGGCGTCGTTATGGGGTTGTCCGGTGGAGGCGTCGCGCGGTTGGCATGGGCGAATGGGCGTTATGTGGAAGGCCGCCTGCGCGCCGAAGCCGTGTGGTCACCCGAGCACCAGATCGGGCGCAGCAATTCTGAATTCGCGTTATGCAGCCGCAATCATGTTCAAGGCTGGAGCTTTGTTGACGTTTGCCAAACGGTGTCTGCGGTAAAGCGCGAGCTGGGCACAAGCGAGTCGCAGGAAACCGCGCTTGCGGTAACGCAACTTTTCCAGACGGAGGCGGCCTACCACGAGGTGACTGCTGAACTGAGCGAAACGCATTATGATATCGGTGATCAGCCGACGATCACGCTGTCTTGGGCGAGCATATGGGACAAAGCCGCGACCAAATTTTCACTCGGCACCGCTGCACCGATCGAGGGCGAAACCGCGCTGCGTATGCGGGTTGCGGCAGATGTGCAGTGGTTATGGGAGGGCCACGCCACCGGACTGGGACTGTGGTACCAAAAGGCAGATGGCGGCGCTTTTCTTGGCACACCCCATGCCGACAAGGCGATGGGGATCAGTCTATCTTATCAATTTCGCCCCGGACTGTCGGCGCAGATTTCTTATATGACAAATCAATCCAGCGTGGATTTTTTTGATTATGCGCAGACGTCGGTGAACGTGGGTTTTGAAGCTTTGCGCTGGTAGGTTCATCGCGATTCAGCCGCCGCCGCAAGGGCTTGGCGCGTTTCGGGCGTTGCCAACTGATCGTGAAGGCGCTGAAACTGTTCTTGCGCCTTCGATATGTTGCCATTGTTGAGGTAAGCGTAGCCGCGCAAGATGGCCAGGTCACGGCGCAAATGGCCGGAAACCTGTTCAAGCGCATCGAAATAGCCGATTGCTTTGCGGTATTGCTTTTTCTTGTAAGCCAAAACGCCGCGCTGATTGAGGATGATTGATTCCACATCCACGCGCTGTTGTCGTGTCAGATTGGTAGAGGCGGCGATGCGGGCGGCTTCTTCGGACATGTTCAGCTTCAGGTAAGACAACGCCATGCCAAACCGCGCATCGCGCCGCGCCGCGCCCGTCAGACGCGGCTCGGCGCTTTGAAATGCCGAAAGGGCGTCCATTGGGCGGTCAAGATTGTAGGCACACCAGCCGCGCTCGGCCTGACGGGAGGCAGAATTCCCGCCCCCGCCCAAGCTTTTGCAGCCAGATCCGCCTTGTGCCGGTGCTGCGGTCTGCGGGGCGGCCTTTTCGGAACGCATTGGTGCTTTTTCGGCGACTTCGGGCTGGGCCGCTGTTGGCCTTTGCGCGGGACGAACTTCCGGTCGTTTCTTAGCATCTGGCGCAATGGAAATTTTCGCCGGAGCCGCACCACGTCCTAACATCAACCGGGTCTGCAGCGCCGTCAGATCAGATGCCTTTTCGGGAAATCGTGCGATTGCTGCTGCAAAGAGCCCGTCAAGTTCGGCATTCGTGGTGACGGTGTCGGCTTTTCCCGCGATGCACAGGCCGGATTACGGACGACAACCGAAGCAGCGCCCCCTGCCGCGGTGCTGCCGGCTGCCACATCCTCAACCGCAACGCAGGATGTGACAACGGAATGGGCAGCATTAACCAGCTT
>NZ_JAQGKQ010000020.1 GCF_028290025.1 Cypionkella sp.
CATCGCGGATCAGCATGATGCCACAGGTCTGCCCGCTCTCGGCGGCAAGTTGCAGCCTGCGTCCTGCAGTTAGCGACAAAGATTGTTGGGGTTCTGCGATGACCAAGCCGACAGCAGGCGATCGAAGTGTCTCTTCCACGGACCAGAGCAGATCGGTCTCGCCTGTGGTGCGAAACAGGTGTAGCCGCTCGTTAACGCCAGCAGGTAGAGCGCCCAGAAACGGCAGTTCGGGAATGTGCGCAGGTATAATCCAAACGATCACGCCGGAGATGCGCGCAGCCTGGAACAGCGCGAATGCGCGACGTCCGCGACTTTGTGCTTCGTGGACGCGGGCCGCAACCAGAGCAAGAGGATCACCGAGGCTGGGTTCGAAATGTGTCTTCATCTCACCCTTTCCTGCGCGCTCCAGAGTCCGGTCCTTCGACACCGGATGATACCATCCACAGCGCCAAAATAGAACACATAGAGAACATGAGGGGATTCGAGAAGGCAGCGTTTCTGGAACGTGGAGAAATTTTGCCAGTCCTTGTGACAGCCAGCACCCAGCCATGTTTGACGCATGGGGCATCGCGACTTTTGGGATCAACGGAACCTGAACAGCCAGCAACCGTTGCCGAAAGGTAATTTTCAACGATGCGAGACCGATGTGAAGATCGCGACCTTCAACGTGAACGGCGTTAACGGCCGCATTGATCTGCTGCTGCGTTGGTTGGCCGAAGCGGAGCCAAACGTGGTTTGTTTGCAGGAGCTTAAATCGACCGACGAACGCTTTCCAGAAAAGGCCATCGAGAAGGCGGGCTACGGCGCGATCTGGCAGGGTCAGAAAAGCTGGAACGGGGTGGCCATTCTCGCGCGGGGCACTGCTCCCATTGAAACCCGACGCGGGTTGCTGGGTGATGTGGATGATCTGCAAAGCCGCTATATTGAGGCGGCGGTGAACGGGGTGCTGATCGGCTGCTTGTATGCGCCGAACGGCAACCCGGCACCCGGACCGAAGTTCGACTATAAGCTAAGCTGGTTGAAGCGGTTTGAGACCCATGCGAAGCAGTTGAAAAAGCTCGACCTGCCCATCGTGCTGGCGGGAGATTTCAACATCATCCCGACCGACCGCGATTGTTACAACCCCGAGCGCTGGCGTGGCGATGCGCTGTTTCGCGATGAGGTGAAGGCGTCGTTCGCACGGTTGGGTCGGGCGGGATGGACCGATGCGCTGCGCCAGCTTTACCCCGATGAGGAAATTTACACGTTCTGGGACTATCTCAGAAACGCATGGGGACGTAACGCCGGGTTACGCTTAGATCATCTGCTGCTCAGCCCCTTGCTAACGGGACGGCTGTTGTCCGCTGGCGTGGATCGTCATGTCAGAGGCTGGGCACATGCAAGCGACCATGCGCCCACTTGGGTCGAGATTGCAGACGAGCCTTAGCCGGCGCTCGCATGTGTTCGGGCAGCTGATTTCTTTGATGCATCGTCCTTGCAGAGTCCGCTTGCCTCGTTACGTTAGCATTGTCGGACTTAGCCATCCCATCAGCCTTCTCGAACTACACCGCGCGGTCGAATCGTTAATGAATGCACAGCAACTGAAACTTCCTATCGAAAGGCCGCTGTTTCGCAGCGAGGTCATCGCAGGATTTGAATGCGGCCTTGTTCATCATGGCCGTCACGATCTGTTGGAAACGACACGGCACACACCACAGCAGCGGATGTATGACCACCTCCGGATCGCCTATGATCACGGGATGAAAACGGTCAGGGACGGCCTCGTTCCCGGCCACAATGCGGTCGAGCGACTCAGGACAGCGCAGGCTGCGGGCGTGCAAGGCATCTGGGATTTGTCGCATTATCATCACAATTCGGACCCGGTGCGCTGCGCCAGGATTGTGGCGGAGGCAGCGCTGTCAATCTTGGGTGCCGAGCGTTTGTGGTTGTGTCCTGTTAACGAGCCGTCTTTGTATCCTTTAATAGCGGGCATGCCGCAGAATGAAGCGGTTAATCTGGCGATCATAATGGCGCGGGTGGCGCGCGACCATCATCCCAACATCGGCATTCTGACCAACGACCCCATAACGGGTGTCGGCGAGCGGCAGTTTGCCGCGACCGATGCCATTGTGTCAGCGGTTTCGGTCGATGTGATTGGGGTGAATTATTATCCCCATACCGCCCGCACGATCTTGTCGAAAGTGCTGCTCAAAACATGGCGGCGCTACAAAAAGCCGATCATGGTGGCGGAGACGAGCTGGCACGAGGGTCACCCCGCCCATCATCGCCGTCATCCTGGCTTTCACAAAGGTAGCTGGTTGCGCGAAGTGCTGGGTCAGGTGGAAATCGCGCGACTGCACGGTGCGCAAATCGCTGGAGTCTGTTGGTATCCGATCATCGATTGCCCGCCTTGGCACACACCCCGCTCGCAGCGCCGCTGGAGTCATGGCTTGATACGGAGCGATCTTTCGCTCGACCCGGAGCTGTCGGCCGAGCTTGCAGGACTTCGAACCTACAGTGCGGTCTAGCGCGCAAGCCGCTTAAACCGCTAGATATATTGGTTGTCTGGTTGCTTTCGAGGCAAAGCGCGGTTATTATGCTGCGATCAGGCATACTGCCATTTTCCACATCAGCAGACCGCTATCCTGATTTCCGCGCGTGGGAACCAATGTTTGCCTCGGCGACTTAACCGACAGGTGGGGTCTTCGTAACAGCCTAGAGTGATAAATGAAAAACGGAAAAGCTGTTGTGCTAGTGGTGGAGGATGAAGCCCTCATCCGGATAAGCGCGGTCGATATCGTGCTATCAGCTGGTTATGAGGCGCTGGAAGCGCGGGACGCCGACGAGGCCATTCGTATTCTGGAAGCCCGAAGTGATATCGACATCGTGTTTACCGATGTCCAGATGCCGGGCACTATGGATGGGATCAAGTTGTCGCATTACATCCGCAATCGCTGGCCGCCGGTGAAGCTGATTGTAGCCTCGGGCATGGCTATCTTGGAGGAAAGCAGCTTGCCGGAAGGCAGCGCATTTTTCTCGAAGCCATATGCCGATCACACGATTACTGACACGATGGCGCGCTTACTGGCCGCCTGAGGCACCTCAAATCTCATCAAATCTCATCAAATCTCTTGTGATGCTCTGACACGGCGAGGCTTGCGGGCTGCTTGCGGTGTCGCCACTATGGCGCATAGTCAGGAGAATGACGAGATGCAGCCCGCCTCACCGCCGCAAAGCTACGAAGATCTGATCCGCATTATCCATGACCGCTATGAAGGCATGAGCAAATCGTATCAGAAAATTGCAGTCTATCTGACGCAGAATCCCAACGATGTGGCGGTGCTAAGCGTGGCGGCGTTGGCGGCGAAATGCGATATTCATGCCTCTAACTACATTCGGTTCGCGCAGGCTTTGGGTTATAAGGGCTTCAAAGAATTGCAGGTGTTGTTTCAGCGTCGGCTGTCAACAGCAGCGCCGGGGTTTGATGCGCGCTTGCAGGCGCTGGAGGCCGAGCTAGGGGCGCGGGCGGATCACAGTGAGGTCGGATTTCTGCGTGATCTGGTGGTGCGGGATATGAACTCGCTGCAAGATTTGCTGACCAATATTGACGGCGCGCAGATCTCGCAGGCGGTCGATCTGATGGAAAAGGCCGAGACGATCTTTCTGCTGGGGCAGTTGCGTTCTGCCCCGGTGGTGGAACTGCTGCGCTACGTGCTTACGATGATTGGCAAACGCACCGAACTGCTGGATGCGGGCGGCGGGTTAGCTACTCATATGGCCAAGCTGATGGGGCCGACAGATATGCTGCTGGCAGTGTCGTTCCGGTTTTATGCTACCGAGGTGGTGAATATCGTTGAAGAAGCAGCTGCGCGTGGGGTGCCGATTGTAGCGATCAGCGATAGCACGCTGTCGCCTTTGGCGAAGAATGCCGAGGTGCTGTTTGCAGTGCCAGAGCACGAATACACGTTCTCACGGTCGCTGGCGGCCCCAATTTGTTTGGCGCAGGCACTGGTGGTGGCTTTGGCGGCGCGGACGCAGAAAACCGGGGAAGCTCCCCGGATTCCGATTGTGACGGCGACTTAGACGCCGGTCAGAGCCGCATTGGGCCGTCTGGTACTGGCATACCACCAGCGACCGCGCCCCAGATGGATTGGTCGAAGTTGACCACAGCGCCCGTCATCAAACCCGCATCATCCGAGACGAGGAAGTTGACGGCGCGGGCGGCCTCGGCAGGATCAATGAGGCGTCCGAACGGGAGATTGGCGGTCGCTTTAGCTTCCCAATCCTCGCCGCCGGTTGCGATCTGAAGCTGGCGCTCGTTGTCCGAAGCCATCCAGCCGACGTTCAGCTGGTTGATGCGGATGCGGTTGGCCATCACGGAAAAGGCGGTGTTGGTGGTAAGCGTGGTCAGCGCACCTTTTGAGGCACAATAGGCATTGATGAACGGCTGGCCTGCCAGAGCCGAGATCGAGCCGATGTTGCAGATCGCGCCTTCGATGCCATCGCGGATCATCAGCTTGATTGCGTCTTGCATCAGGAAATAGGGCCCCCGGACGTTTACCGCAAACATCCGATCAAACAGCTCTGGCGTGGTATCCAGTATGGTGCCGCGGTCCGTCATAGCGCCTGCGTTGACCAGCACATCAAGCCGACCGAAGCGCTGGTCGGTCTGGGCAATCACGGCACGGCAGTCTTCGACGGTACCGAAATCGGCGGCGATGAACGCAGCGGGCGTGCCGTGGCGGGCGGTAAGATCGGCGGCGACAGCATTACCACGCGCGGCGTTGCGACCGGTGATGATCAGGCCAGCGGCTCCGGCGGCGGCAAGCCGACGCGCGATGGCAGCACCAAGACCTTGCGTTGCGCCAGTAACGACGCAAATTTTACCGTTCATTTGGTTGCCCGAGAACCCGGGGTTAGCCGTCATACTTCGACCTCATACCCTGCGGCTGCCATGACGCGGAGCAGTTCCTTGTGACCTTTTTGGGCCATGGCGAGCGGTGGTGATACCTTGGGGTCTTGCTCGGCTTCGACAACGAACCAGCCTTGGTAGCCGTGGGTGGCGCAGCGTTTGATGATGGTCTCAAAGTCGAGGCTGCCGTCGCCGGGAACGGTGAAGGCACCTTTCATCACGGCGTCGAGGAAGCTTTCGCGGCTGCGGTCGAGGCTGTTGATTACCTCCATCCGCACGTCTTTGGTGTGGACATGGCTGATGCGGGCGTGGTGATTGTCAAGCACCCGCAGCACATCGCCACCCGCAAAAGCCATGTGGCCAGCGTCAAATAGCAGCGGAATCCCCGCACCGGAATGCTTCATAAACAGGTCAAGCTCGGCTTCGGTTTCAATCACCGCGGCCATGTGGTGATGGTAGGACAACGGCATACCTTGCTCGGCGCACCACTCACCAAATTCAGTCATATCATGGGCATAGGCACGGATTTGATCTTCCGACAGCTTAGGTTTGGTGGCGAGCGGCTTGGAGCGGTCGCCTTGGATTGAGCGGGCAACTTCGCCGTAAACGATACAAGGTGCGCCTGCCGCGATGAAGAAATCCATCTGGGCGCGGATGCGGTCCTTGTTAGGGGCCAGACCCTCGTCAAGCACGGTGCCCGAAAACCAGCCGCCACAGACCGAAATTCCGAAGCGATCCAAAATCGGGCCAAGCTCTGCCATGTTCATTGGGAAACGGCGGCCGGTCTCCATGCCGGTGAAGCCTGCGATAGAGGCTTGGCGCAAACATTCCTCTAGGCTGACATCGTCGGAGAGCTCCGCCAGATCGTCATTCCACCAAGCGATGGGGGCAATGCCAAGTTTCGCCTTGAGGGCGGGTGTGGTGGTCATAGGGTCATACTCCAAAAAATCTTAGACGCCAATGCGCTGCTTGGCGCGAATCTGCAACTGATGGTCGCGCGCTTTGGCGACGCTGTCACGGGGGGATACTTCGGGAACACCGACATCCCAATCGGCATCGCCGGGAACCCAAGTGTAGGCGTCGGTGGTGATCGAGATTACCGTCGTGCGGTCGGTTGTTTTCGCCCATTCCAAAGCGGTGGCCAAGTCTGACAGGCTTTCAACATGGCGGCTGGCTGCCCCCATGGCTGTCGCATGGGCTGCAAAATCCACATGCAGAGGCGCAGTGGCGTTTTGGATGCGGCAATCTTGCAGCAGGTTGTTGAAGCCGGGAACGCCTTTGGCCTGTTGCAGGCGGTTGATCACCGCGTAACCGCCGTTGTCGCAGATCACGATAATCATTTTATGGCCCGAGAGCACAGAAGAATAGATGTCGGAATTCATCATCATATAGGTGCCATCACCGAGCATGACGATGGGGATGCCGCCCGCCGCGCTGCCTGCCGCACCGGGACCAGATTGTGCCATCGCACAGCCCCAGCCTGCGGCGATTTCATAGCCCATGCAGGAAAAGCCGAATTCCAGATCAAAGGTGTTCGGGGCTTTGACACGCCAGCCCTTAGCAACCTCACCGGGCAGACCCCCTGCGGCAGAAATCAGTGTGTCATGTTCGCCTGCGGCCAGGTTCACTTGGTTGACGACTTGGGCGTAGCTGGGCACAGCGGTGTTGGTCGGAGCTTGGAGGGTGTCAAGCAAAGTGTCCCATTCGGCAAACAAAGCTTTGGCCCGCGGGAGATAGGCCGGATCAGCGCGCCAGTCCTCAAGCGCGGCGTCCAGTTCGGTGACGGTTTCCAGGGCATCGCCGACCACGGCAAGCGCGCGGTGCTTGGTGGCATCGTAGCGAGCGGCGTTGATCGAGATGAAGCGGGCTTCTTGCGCAAATGCCGTCCACGATCCGGTGGTGAAGTCTTGCAATCTGGTCCCGATGGCAATGATCACGTCAGCCTCAGCGGCCAAAGCATTGGCAGAGGTTGAGCCGATGATGCCAATCGGGCCGCAATGCACAGGATGATAATGGGTTAGCCCGCCTTTGCCAGCGTTGGTCTCAACCACCGGAATGCCGCGAGTTGCAGCAAAGGCGGCGACAGCCTGCTCTGCCCCGGAATAACGCACACCACCACCTGCGATGATCAGCGGATCTTTGGCGGATCTGAGCAGATCGACGGCCTGTGCCAGCGCGCGGCGGTCGGGGCGCGGGCGTGGAATGGTCCAGAGCCGAGGCTCGAAAAACACTTCTGGATAGTCAAAGGCCAATTCTTGGGTGTCTTGCGGCAAAGCAATAAATGCGGGCCCGCAATCAGCGGGGTCAAGCATGGCAGCGACCGCTTGCGGCAGCGACGAGAGGATTTGCGCAGGGTGGGTGATGCGATCCCAATAGCGGGTAACGGCTTTGAACGCATCGCTGACGGTCAGCGTCGGGTTGTTGTAATGCTCAACCTGTTGCAGCACCGGATCGGGCAACCGGGTGGTAAAAGTATCGCCTGCGATCAGCAGTACCGGCAAGCGGTTGGCATGAGCGGCACCCGCAGCGGTGACCATATTTAGCGCGCCAGGGCCGATCGACGCCGTCGCTACCATAATCTGACGTCGGCGCTTGGCTTTGGCAAAGCCGATGGCGGCCAGCGCCATGGATTGCTCATTCTGGCCGCGCCACGTCGGCAATTGGTCTTGCACTGCTTCTAACGCCTCGGAAATGCAGGTGACGTTGCCATGGCCAAAGATGGCAAACACCCCGGCAAACAGTGGCACAATTTGCCCGTCAATCTCGGTGTTCTGAACGGTCAGCCAGCGCACCAGAGCCTGGCTCATGGTCAGCCGAATCGTGGCGTTGGACATGGTGACGTCTCCTCCTCAGGTTCAACGGGATCATAAACATTCGGATTGATTATTGACAACGGCAAATTCCTGCAACGATTATTGCGAGTAACGCAGCTGAGCGACTCCGGGTTTTGTGGCTTTGGGATCGGTCGGCATCTCGGGAGGCACTGATGTATCATCGGTTTGGTTTGTTCACTGCAGGCAACTGGCAGCCCGCGCAAAGCGGCGCAACTGAGCCAGTGCTCAGCACGATAAGCGGTCCGTCTTGCGCCAATGCCTCTGATAAGAGGCTGTCGGCAAATGTCTTCGCCCAATACCCAAAGCGCGCTCGCCGGAGCGGCACCGAAGCCATAACGGTTAATCAAAGTATCAAACTAGCGCAAACGGTGTGGGCATGATCGAGAATAAGCTGAAAGCACTGTGGGCGGAAGGCCGACCTGCGATTAACGGCTGGTGTAGTATTGGCAATTCGTTCACCGCCGAGATCATGGCGGCGCAGGGTTTCGACAGCATCACCATAGACATGCAGCATGGCGCGCTGGATTACTCCAGCCTGTTGCCGATGTTTCAGGCGATGCGAGCGAGTGGGGCAGTGCTGATGGCCCGGGTGCCGTGGAACGAGCCGGGCATCGTGATGAAAGCGCTGGATGCCGGGGCCTATGGCATCATCTGCCCGATGGTAAACACCGCCGAGGATGCCGCGCGCTTTGTCAGCTATCTACGCTATCCGCCGCTGGGGCAGCGCAGCTTTGGTCCGACCCGGGTCGGCTTTGCGGCAGGCGCGAATTACGCGGGCGAGGCGAATGATAACATTCTGGCGTTCGCGATGATTGAGACTGCCGAGGCGCTGGCGAATTTGGACGCCATCGCCGCCACTCCGGGCCTGGATGGGCTGTATATTGGGCCAGCCGATCTGACATTGTCGCTGACCGGTGGAAGACTGCCCCCGGGGTTCGACCGCGAAGAACCCGAGATGGTCGCGGCGATCCAGAGGATTCTCGCGGCATGCAAAGCCAATGGTCTGCGGGCGGGGCTGCATTGCGGCACGTCAGAGTATGCCGCTCGCGCGATTGCATGGGGCTTTGATCTGACCACGGTGGGCGGAGACAGTCGGTTCCTTGCGGCGGCGGCGGGCGCTGCTGTGGCGCGGTTCCGGGATTTGACCAAGGACAGCATTGCTGCCTCCAACGCGAAAGCCACGGCGAAAAGCGGTGAAAAGGGGGGCTACTGATGCCGCATGTGCTGCTGGCAGGCAAGCTGCATCCGGCGGGGCTGGCCTTGTTGCGGGTGGCGCAGGGGGTAACGTTTGATCATGTCGAGGAAATCTCGGAAGCCTCATATCAGCCCTATCTGGCAGAGGCCGATGCGATGGTAATCCGCACCCAACCGCTGAGCGCTGCAAGCATCGCCCGCGCCCCCCGGCTGCAAATCGTGTCGCGTCACGGGGTTGGCTTTGATGCGGTCGATGTGGTGGCGCTGAATGCGAGGCGGATCCCACTTTGTATCGTCGGTGATGTGAATTCGGTTTCGGTGGCAGAGCACGCGATGATGATGATGCTCGCCTGTGCCAAGCAGTTGATCCGTTCAGATGCCGCGGTGCGCCACGGCCCCTGGGGTTGGCGCAATCAGTTGCAACAAAGCGAACTGGCGGGCAAGTGCTTGTTGATCTTGGGCTACGGCCGTATCGGTCGCCATCTTGCCCGTATGGCAGCCGCTTTTAATATGCAGATCCGCGCCTATGATCCCTATCTCGCGATGCAAGGTTGGCCAGAGGGTGCGGTGCCTGCGGTGTCGGATTTGGCCGAGGGGCTGGCTTGGGCAGATGTCGTCTCGGTGCATCTGCCGAAGGCTGACCGCCCTATCTTAGGTGCCACTGAAATCGCGCAACTGCGGCGCGGGGCGATCGTGGTCAATACCGCGCGTGGCGGCATTGTTGCTGAGGCGGCGCTGGTGGATGCGCTCACTTCCGGCCACATAGCCGCCGCAGCTCTTGATGTATTTGATGCCGAGCCCCCTTCTCCCGATAACCCGCTGTTGAGGATCGATAACTTGATCCTCACTCCCCACATCGCTGGGCTCACGGCCCAAGCGGCTGAACGTATGGCGGTGGCTTCCGTCCAAAATGTGCTGGATCACTTCAGTGGCAAGCTCGATCAGGGGCTCGTCGTGAATCGGCAGCAGATCAAATGAGCAAATCAGCGTGGAGCGCCGGGGCATGAGCCTTGCAGCCGGGGTGATTGGGACAGGCGTGATGGGCGCGGAACATGCGCGGCTGCTGCGAGAGGAAATCAGTGGCGCGCATCTGGCGGCAGTCTGTGACGCGGATGCGGGGCGAGCAGATGCTGCGGCGCAAGGTGCTGCGGTGTTTACTGATGCATTGGGGTTGATCCGATCTGATAAAATTGAGGCGGTGGTGATTGCATCGCCCGATGCCACCCATGCCGAACTGGCGCTGGCGTGTATCGCGGCGGGTAAGCCAGTGCTGAGTGAGAAGCCCATCGCTGCGACGGCGGCAGAAGGTTTGCAAATTGTTGAGGCAGAGGCTTCACTGGGTCTGCGCTTGGTGACGGTGGGGTTTATGCGGCGTTTTGATGCGGGTTATGTTGAAATGCGGGCGGCGCGGATTGCCGGGCAGATCGGTGCGCCGGTGCTGCTGCACAACATCCACCGCAACGTGTCGGCCCCAGAATGGTTTACCGGTGCGATGGCCGTGACGAATTCGCTGGTGCATGAGATTGATATTTCACGCTGGCTGCTCGGGTCGGAATTTACCTCGGCACAAGTGACATCGGGGCCGGGAGGCGATCCGATGATGGTGACAATGCAGACCGACAAGGGTGAGATCGTCTCGACCGAGGTCTACATGAACGCGGTATATGGCTATCATGTACATGCGCAGCTGGTGGGACGGCAGGGCAGCATTGAGATGGCGGCGCCGGCTCGGCTGCTGGTCAATCAAGCGGCGGCGCAAAGTTTTAGCTTTCCACCGAACTGGGTGCCGCGCTTTGCCGATGCCTATCGGTTGCAAATGCAGGCTTGGGTAAATGCGGTGCAGAGCGGCGGTTCTGTTGGTGCGAGCGCTTGGGATGGCTTCGTGACGACCTCAATTGCCGAACAAATCGTCGGCGTTTTGGCATCGGGCGATCGGATTGGCTTGAGTTTTCCACCACGACCAGAACTGTACGACTGACGAAAGACAACTGCGAGGCATTCGACAAGGTGTTTTGCTTTGATCGAAACTTGCCGTTTCATTCTACTTGGCTTGGCCTGAAGGCGGAGTTGCGTAGATGGTTCTCGCGAGTCGAAGCGGGCTGGAATCACAATTGCCGCAATGGAGTAGGCTAAACGTGACTTTGCAGCGTCGGTCTTGCGAGCCGTATCGGCGGTTCAGGACAGCAAGAAATTTCTCAAACATTAGGAAACTTTAGAAATATTAATCACGATAACTTTGCTAGAGTATGGCTACGCAACAGCAAGGTGAGGCTGCGATGGTGAAAACGCTTTTGGTTCATGGTCTGGATGGATCGCCTGCGCCACATTGGCAGCACTGGTGGGTGGCGACTGATCCCAATGCGATGATGGTTGATCTTTCTGATGTCAGCCGTCCCGATCCGGCGCGATGGGGGGCTGAGCTTGCGGGTGCGATCCTGCGGCACCCCGGTGCCGTGTTGGTCGGGCACAGTCTGGGGGCTGTGCTGATCACCCAAGTGCTGACCGATTGGCCGCAGTTGGACGTCGCCGCCGCCTTGCTGGTCGCCCCGGCCGAGCCTGAGGGGCAGTCTCGCATACAACCATTTGCGCCTCTGCGGGCTCGGCCACTAGATGTGCCCACTACCGTGGTCGCCAGCCGCAATGATCCGTGGATGCGGTTTCATCGGGCGCGGCAGCTGGCTGATGCGTGGAGGGCTGATGTGATCGACGTCGGATTTGCCGGGCATATCAATGTAGAATCCGGGTTTGGGCCTTGGCCGGAAGGCAAGCGATTGCGCGATGATCTGTTGGTACAGGCTACTCCACAGCCGCGCCCGCAGCTTGCGAGACTTTCCAACGTCGCAACATTCTTCCCTCACAGATAGGAGTTGACCATGTTTTATTGCGGTTTCGATCCGGGCCTAGAAGCCTATCTTGCAAGCCAAAACCATGATCTTCAGCCGAGCCCAACAGGTTATGTTTGGGCGGCATCGGTGCTGTTAGCCTTCACTATCTTCAGCTTGGTTCTGGTGGGGACCACGTGAATCGGTGCGACCAAATTCAGTCTGCCTTCGCGTTGCCGCAGATATTCCGGCAATAGTGAACGCTTCGTTAATGACCCAACAAACGGCCATATAGCGGCCATTTAGCGGCCACACTTTTTACGAAACCACGGCGTCCGCCTTCACGGCGCTTTGCACCTGCTGCCGATAGAGATTTTTCACAACTTTGACGGGATGAGGGAACCAGTCGGGCCGATCCGCGTTTCAAGTTCGCTAACCAGTAAAGCGTGGATTTCTATTAGGAGTGGGTCGATGGAATGGAATCGTATTGAGTCTAAGTGGAACGAAATGGCTCGTCGCCTACAATATTCCGCGCCCGCCGCTCGGACTGCAAACGCAAAGATCAACGATGCAGTGACGCAGCCAGTTGCCAAACCAGCCTTGAAATCGACCGCTGGGGCCGGTGAAGAAAACAACGCGCGCGCCATCTTTTGATGTCAGCCGAGGAACCCTCGGCATGGGATGACACTGCCCCGATACGCTCAGAGCTATTTGGTACTGAACGTCTCGAACACCACGCGGAAACTTTGGCCGCATCGCAAAAACTAGCGACGCGGCCAGTACGCGTTTCTAGTC
>NZ_JAQGKQ010000089.1 GCF_028290025.1 Cypionkella sp.
AGGCGGACGCGTCTCGATCCCCGGCGTGTACGGTGGTTTTCTCGACAAATTTCCGCTGGGTGCGCTGATGGAAAAAGGCTTGCAGATCCGCACCGGGCAAACTCACGTGCAAAAATACCTGCAAGAACTGTTGCACCGCATCAGCGAAGGCGAGATCGACACCACGTTTCTCATCTCGCACCGCTTGCCGCTGGAAGATGCCGTACGCGGCTATGAAAACTTTCGCTTCAACCAAAACGAATGGACCAAAGTCGTCCTCAAACCAGGAACCGAGGTGCGAACATGACGGATGCAAAGCTTGGCGAACCAGTATCGGCCGGCGATCCAGCAGCATGGCCTTGGCGACGCTAAGGCTGGCCCAGTGCGTCGCTTCGGTGCTAGGATGCGGTGTTACACAAAGGGATCAGGCGATGAACGATGCCTCGTACAAATTGTCCGCAAGGCCGTGGCTGGTGGCTACGGCATTATTTTGCGCTTTGATGATTACCAAGCCAGCGCACGCGGATTGCAATGACCGGCCGGCAGCAGCAGTGGATTGGACAGACTGTTCAAAAGAGCGCTTGATGCTGAACGAAAGTGATATGACGGCAGGTATTTTCGTTAATACTTTTCTGTCGGGCACAGGATTCAATAACGCCCGGATGGCCGGAGCAAACCTTCAGCGCAGCGAGTTAGTTCGCAGCTCGTTTATCGGCGCTGATCTATCTGGAGCGAACTTCGAAAAATCGCTGGCGAGCCGGTCTGATTTCAGCGGTGCTAATCTGCGGGGCGCACGGCTCGTCAAAGCTGAATTTCTGCGGGTCGGCTTTGTGAAAGCTGACCTTACCGATGCCGATCTCAGTGGCGGAGACTTTTATCGCAACGACTTCACTGATGCGCAGATGAGTGGCGCGAATTTGCACGACGCGATCATGCCACGCACGACGTTTACCGGCGCAACGATGAAGGGCGCTAATCTAGCGGGTGCTTTTCTGCTGCGGACGCGTTTTGACAATGTAGACCTGTCGCAGGTCACTGGACTGGAGCAGACACAGCTCGATCAAGCCTGTGGCGACGCGAAGACTATCCTGCCCGCTGGGCTGACGGTGCCAACGCAGTGGCCCTGCTCGGACGAGTAAATTCCCACGCGGTATCGCTGAGCGGCTTGTTCCGGCTTATTAACAAGGTGGCACTCCTCAAGGAGGATAAGGCGGACGCGCGGAAATGCTGCATTTTTCAAGAATGTTGTTGACGCCGATGTTGTCTGACAACTAAGTTGTCAGACAACATAACTCCGCAACTTCGCAGTAGGGCCAGCCATGAAAAATTTCGATGAAACCCGTTTTCTGGATATCCAACAGGGAGCCGTCGCGCTTGCCCCGCGTATCGACGCCGCTATCTCGACAGCAGTTGCTGCAGGTGCGGAAACCATGTTCTTCCTCGGAACCGGCGGGGTCGCATATCTTATGGAGCCTGCGATCCAGCTTTTGCAGCGCTGTTCAAGCTTTCCGGTGTTTCGCGATTATCCGGCGGAACTGCTGACCTCGGGCAACCGTAATCTGACAGCACGCTCGATCGTCATTATGCCTTCGCTTTCCGGCACCACCAAGGAAAGCGTTGCGATGCTGGGCCAGTTGAAAGAGATCGGCGCGCAGGTAATCACGCTTATTGGTCATCTCGACACGCCGCTGGGTCATGGTGGCAACCCAGCGTTGGTAAACTTTGCAGCAGACGATACTTCAAGTGAATCCTTCTACATCCAAGCCCTGCTGGTGGCGCTGTCGCTGATGAAAGCGCGCGGTGAAATTAACGATTACGACGCCATTCTTGCAGAAATGCAGAGCCTCCCGCAGATGTTGCTGGCCACCAAACGCCGCTTTGAGCCGAAGGCAGATCACTTCGCGCGCATCATCGCGGGGGCCGATTATCATATGTTTACGGCTGCGGGTAACATGTGGCCTGCCGCCAATTACTATGCGACCTGCATTTTAGAAGAGATGCAATGGATACGCACCCGCCCGGTTCATGCAGCTGACTTTTTCCATGGCCCGCTCGAACTTATCGAAAAAGGCGTCAGTTTGATCCTGATGCGTGGCGAGGATGACGCGGGCGCTTTGGCCGATCGTGTGGCAAGCTTTGCGCCTCAATACACTGACCATTTCACCGTGCTGGATACCGCCGACTATGTGCCGGAAGCCACTTCTCCCCGCTTGCGGGCGCTGCTGTCTCCGGCTTTTATGGCGACCATTCTGGAACGATTGTCGGCGCATCTTGAGGTCATCCGTGATCATCCACTGGTGACGCGGCGTTACTACAAGCGCGTCGCTTACTAAGGACGGTTTGGCAGGAGCCCAGTCATGAAACAGACGCCTCTGCAATTTGCGACCGTCGGTGACAACTGCATTGATCGCTATCTGCCGCTGGCTCAGGCGGCCGTGGGGGGCAATGCGCTCAATGTTGCAGTACAGCTGGCGCTGGCGGGTGAGCCCTGCACATATTTCGGCGCAGTGGGACTTGATGAGGCGGGACGCTGGACGCGTGATGCGCTGATGGGAAACGGCGTTTCGGTTTCGCATTTGCAAGAGTTGGACGCCCCCACCGCCTACACAGACATTGACGTGGACGCTGCGGGCGAACGCATTATTGCCTTTGAAGAATTTGGCAGCACTGCGCTGTATCGGCCCACGCCGAGCGACATTTCGGCGCTGAAAACGATGGGTCACATCCATATCGGCTGGTTTAACGGGGCCGCTGCGCTGCGCGACGCCCTTGCAGGCAGTGGTGTCAGCTTTTCGCAGGATGTAGCGGTCAATCCAGATGCTTTCGGGCTGGATGTCGGCTTTGAATCGGTTGGTCCGTCAGAGATTTTGGCGCGTGAAGCGTTGCAACGCCTGCTGGGCTGTGGCTGCAAGGTTGCAGTCGTGACCTGTGGTGCGATGGGCAGCATGGCGAGCGATGGTACCGAGACCGTGGTCACCGGTATTCGCGCGCTGTCCTCGGTTGTGGATACAACCGGGGCGGGAGATACATTCATCGCCGGATTCCTTGCAGCCTGGAAACGCGGACAGCCGCTGGCGGCCTGCCTTGCCACCGGCCGGGACGCCGCAGCGCAAACTTGCGGCCATGTCGGTGGCTTTCCGCAAACCTTGCAAAGGTTGTAAATCGCGGCCAGTTCAATGTTGACAGACGTATGACAACATGCGCCCACTGCCACAGAGGATGCGGGAAACCGTAGGAATTAACAGGAGGAGACTACAATGAAATTAGCTTTTATCGGCGCGATTGCCGCCGTTTTGATGGCGCCTGCCGTCTTTGCAGGAGAGACGCTGGACCGCGTCGATAGCACCAAAGTGCTGAAGGTTGCGACCAATGCAGGCTGGCCTCCGCAAAGCTATCTTGACGACAGCAATCAGCTTGTTGGCTTTGATATTGATGTCGCCAACGAGATCGCGAAACGGATGGGCGTGACCGCAGAATTTGATACGCCGGAGTGGAACGTAATGACTGGCGGTCGTTGGAGCGGGCGTTGGGATCTTGCGGTCGGGTCGATTACACCGACCAAGCCACGCTCGGAAGTCTTGGATTTTGCGGGGATTTATTACTACACACCCTATGTGTTCGCGGTCAACGCTGACAGCAAGGTCACCGATCCGAAAGAGCTGAACGGCAAGAAAATCGGTGTCGAGACCGGCACGACCTCGGAAGAATACATCAACCGCCGACTGGTGATTGATGCGCCCGGCGTGGCTCCAGTCGAATACTGGTTGGAACCGGGTGAGATTAAAACCTACGCCGATTCTATGCTGCCCTTTGACGATCTGCGCCTAGGCGACGGCGTGCGCGTCGATGCGGTTATCGCGGGCGAACAGACCGTGTTGAACGCCATTAAGAATGGCTATCCGATCAAAATCGTGCCCGGTGGTTACGCCTTCCGTGAGCCTCTGACCATTGTCGCTGACAAAGGTGATGCAGATTGGACCGCCAAGGTTGGCGAGACGATTGCCGCGATGAAAGCGGATGGCACGTTGGGTCAGTTGACGACCAAATGGTATGGCAAAGACTACAGTAACTAATCTGATGATGGCGCGCGGCAGACCCCGCGCGCCATTTTCTTCACCGCTTGAACTAAGCATTTCTCAGAGATTTCAATGACAGCAGTGCCTTCCAACGATTACGTCGATGTCTGGTATCGCAGACAAGCCCCTGCCGATCTTCCACAACACCCCGCACTCCAAGCCCGCATTGAGGCAGATATTTGCATCATCGGCGGCGGACTTGCTGGGCTTATGGCGGCATATGAGTTGGCAAAAGCTGGCCGCAAAGTTGTGCTGGTGGAGGCGCGCCGGATTGGTTGGGGCGCATCTGGCCGCAATGGCGGCTTTGTGAGCCCCGGCTACTCGTTGGGGTATGAAGCTATTGCCGCCCGGGTTGGTCCGATGGCCGCAAAAGAGCTGTTTCAAATGTCGATTGAAGGCATGCAGCTCGTCGCCAATAATATCCGCGAACTTAACGTCACTGCTGCAAACCCCTGCCCCGGCATCCTTGGGGCTGTGCGCTATGACGCGGGCCGCCAGCTTGCCGATCACCGGGACTGGTTGGCAAAAGAATTCAATTACGAGGTGGCGCATCTGGACCGCGCCGCGCTGGCAGAGCATGTGACCTCCCCCAGTTATCATCAGGCGCTGCATGATCAAAATGCCTTCCACTTCGATCCGCTGGCCTATTGCCTTGGGCTAGCCCGCGCGGCTAAGGCCGCTGGCGCTGCGATCTATGAAGGCACTTCGGCAGACGTGATTGAGGGCGGTTTGGGTCGCTGGACGGTGACCACGCCGCAAGGCCGGATTTCGGCGCGCGATGTGCTGGTGACGACCGGCGGCTATACCGACCGGCTGGTGCCAGAACTGCACCGCGCTTTCCTGCCGATTGCCACTTACGTCATGATAACCCGTGCCGCGCCCGAGTTGATCGCCAGCGCGATCCACACCCGTTCGGCGATTGGCGACGACCGCCGCGCAGGGGATTACTACCGTCTCGTCGATGGCGGCAAACGTATCCTTTGGGGTGGCAAGATCACCACCCGCACCACCGAGCCGCGCGATCTGGGCAAACTGCTGCACAAGACCATGACCGACACCTATCCGCAGCTTGCGGGGCTAGAGATCGACACGGTTTGGACCGGTCTTATGTCTTACGCGCGGCACCGGATGCCACAGATCGGTAAACTGGCCTCGGGGCTTTGGCATTGCACCGCATTCGGCGGGCATGGCATGAACACCACCGCAATCGGCGGCCGTGTCGTGGCCGAAGGTATCCTCGGTCAATCCGAACGCTACCGCAGCTTTGCGCCGTTTGGGCTGGAGTGGACAGGCGGCGTCGCAGGCATGGCAGCGGTGCAACTGACCTATTGGCGGTATCAGGCGATGGATGCCTGGCGCGAACGCAAAGGCTGAGTGACATGCATTTCAGAGATAACATCGACTATCCACCGCTGCTGACCCGGCCCAGCGTGTTTGTGCCCATGCTAACGGCGATTTTCGGCGGGCTATGGTGGTTTCAAGCGGGTAACAGTGCGATTGGCCGATTGGTTTTAGGACTGGCACCTTGGGCCGAAGGCAACCCGCTGAACCTGCTGACTGCCGCTTTCGTGACGGTGCTGGTTGGCTTCAACATCTTTGTGGTGATGCGTCTGCCGCTGCGTCAGCAAGTCTGGCTGGTCTGGGGAGAACTGGCGGCGCTGATCTTGCTGTTCTTCTACTCCTTCGACCTCAGCTTCGCGTTCATTCAGCGCAAAATCGGCTTTCTGATCACGCAGGGTCTTGTGATGACGCTGTATATCTCTGCGGTGTCCATCGTCATTGCGACGGTGCTGGCGCTGTTGGGGGCGATGGCAAAGCTGTCGTCTAACGGCATCGCACAGGGTATCGCGCATTTCTACACTTCGCTGTTCCGGGGTCTGCCGTTGCTGATGCAAATTTACATGATCTACCTTGGCCTGCCGCAACTGGGCTATGTCGTGGATGCTGTCCCGACCGGGATCGCTGCACTGTCGCTTTGCTACGGCGCATATATGACCGAGATTTTCCGCGCCGGAATTGAAAGCATCCCCAAGGGCCAGTGGGAAGCGGCCCGCGCCCTGGGCATTCGGCCGATGTCAGTGATGACCCGAATTATTTTGCCGCAGTCGATGCGGGTCATCATTCCGCCGACAGGAAACCAGTTTATCTCCATGCTGAAGGACAGCTCGCTAGTCTCTGTCGTGGGCGTATGGGAGCTGATGTATCTGGCGCGCACCCAAGGCCAGACCGAATTCCGCCACATCGAGATGATGGTCACGGCTTCACTGATTTACTGGCTGATGTCTATCGTGCTGGAACTGCTGCAAAAACGCATTGAGACCCATTTCAACAAGGCGGCATCGCGATGAATACTTTGGAAACTGCGGCGCCCGCTATTGAGATCCGCGGCCTGAACAAGTGGTACGGCAATTTGCAGGTGCTTCACGACGTCGATCTCACCGTCGCGCAGGGTGAGCGTTTGGTAATTTGCGGCCCGTCTGGGTCGGGTAAATCGACGCTGATCCGCACGGTGAATGCCTTGGAAGGCTTCCAAAGCGGCGAAATCAAAGTCGCAGGCATCACTCTTAGCCGCGATCAAGGAGTCGTCGAGGATATCCGTCGCCGCGTCGGCATGGTGTTCCAACAGTTCAACCTGTTCCCACATCTCACAGTGCTTGAAAACTGCGCACTCCCCCTGCGGCTGGTACGCGGGCTGAATAAGGCCGAGGCTCGGGATCGGGCGATGCACTACCTGTCCAAAGTGCGCATTCCCGAACAGGCGCTAAAATACCCTGCGCAACTTTCGGGCGGCCAACAACAACGCGTGGCCATCGCCCGCGCGGTGGCGATGCAGCCAGAGGTTATGTTGTTCGATGAGCCAACCTCGGCACTCGACCCAGAGATGGTCAAGGAAGTGCTAGACGTGATGGTGGGTCTTGCGGAAGAAGGCATGACCATGTCGGTCGTCACGCATGAAATGGGCTTTGCGCGTCAGGTGGCAGATCGAGTGATCTTCATGGATGCTGGGCGGATCGTCGAACAAGGGCCGCCTTCAACCTTCTTCACGGCCCCCAAAAGTGAACGCACCAAAGCGTTTCTCCAACAAGTGTTGCACTAGTTTTGGCGGCTACTGTCGGGAAAAATTGAACGAAATTTTCGATCCCCGATGGTAGTCTCGCGCATAAAGTACTGGCAGCCCGCTTTCCGACAAACAGGTTTCCGAAACCAGCAACCAAGGCTCTGCACGAGCGGGACCGTCCAGCACGCCGTCGGGTAAAAACGCCGCCGCCACATTCGCGCTCGACATCACCGGACGCTGGCCCAAGCGTTCCAACAATTCGTTGAGTGAGCCATCAAATGCTGCTTCGTCGGGAACAGATCCGATAACAGCCAGCGGCATCACGTCGATCGAATAGACCAAGACTTCGCCCTTCGCTTCGCGCAATCTTTCCAACACAAAAATCTCGGCACTAGGCGCTAATCCAAGCGCAATCTCCGCCAGGGGATCCTCAGACGCGGCAATGGTGCGGGCCGACAGCACCCGGGTTTCATGCGCATAACCCAGTGCCGCGAGCATCCGACTGATGCTTTCAAACACCGTGATCGGGCGCGCAACTTTCAGGGACGCCGCAGCCGTAACGAACCGCCCGCGACCATGCTCGGTGACAATCAGCCGTTCCTGCTCCAACAGCCGCAATGCCTCCCGCACCGAGGGCCGCGAGACGCTAAACGCTGCACATAACTCAGCCTCCGTCGGGATCTGATCTCCGGCTTTCAGCCCATGTTCGCGGATGTAATCGCTTACCGCATCTCGAACCTGCTCTGCCATCTTTTTATGGGACCGAAGCGGTCGGGTCGTCAGCATGGCGGCTAATCCGATTATGGGCAATGTCAGTTATCATACGACGTTGGCACCGGCTGCGACAAGGCGGGGTATTCGCTACGCCCGTTTGTCGCGTAAAAAAGGTCGCGGATGCTAGTAAATTAGGCTGAAACCTCAAAATGGCCTCACTGCTCGAACGTCTCGCTGTGCATGACGGCCGTCCGGAGTGGCCTTGCGACCATTTGGTTCCCTGCATTTAATTGTCAATTTTGGGAACGTTGTGAGGTCTGCACAGTTTTCCGGCCAGCGCATCTCTGCGTCATCGAAACATACATCAACTGGAGATGATGATGAAAAAACTTATGCTTTCCACGGCGGTTTTTACCGCTCTTGCGGGTTCGGCTTTCGGGCAGGACGCAGGCAGCATGTTC
>NZ_JAQGKQ010000007.1 GCF_028290025.1 Cypionkella sp.
TCAGGGCAATTTCGGCTCGATGGACGGCGATCCGGCAGCGGCTTTCCGTTATACCGAAGTGCGGATGAACAAGCCTGCGCTGTCGCTGCTGGCCGATATCGACAAAGACACCGTTGATTTTCAAGACAATTATGACGGCAAAGACCGCGAACCGACGGTTCTGCCCGCGCGTTATCCGAACATGCTGGTTAACGGTGCCGAGGGTATCGCTGTTGGTATGGCAACCCGGATTCCGCCGCATAACTTGGGCGAAGTGATCGACGGCACTCTGGCGATGATCGAAAATCCCGACATCTCTGCCGAAGCGTTGATGGAAATCATCCCTGCCCCGGATTTCCCGACCGGTGCGACTATTTTGGGGCGCTCAGGGGCGCGCAAAGCCTATCTTGAGGGTCGCGGCTCGGTGATTATCCGTGCGAAAACCCATATGGAAGAACTCCGCAAAGACCGCTGGGCCATCGTGATCGACGAGATGCCGTATCAGGTTAACAAAGCCCGGATGATCGAAACCATTGCGGAATTGGTGCGCGACAAGCGGCTTGAGGGCATCGCGCATATTCAGGACGAATCCGACCGCGTTGGCGTGCGCGTGGTGATCGAGCTGAAACGCGACGCGACGGCGGATGTGGTTTTGAACCAGTTGTTCCGTTTTACGCCGATGCAAACCAGCTTTGCCTGCAACATGCTCGCGTTGAATGGCGGTCGGCCTGAGACTTTGACGCTTCAGGATTTTCTTAGGCATTTCATCACCTTCCGCGAGGAAGTTGTTGCGCGCCGCACCGCGTTTGAGTTGCGCAAAGCCCGTGAACGCAGCCATATTCTGTGCGGTTTGGCAGTTGCGGTATCGAATGTCGATGAGGTGGTTGCGACCATCCGATCGTCTGCTGATCCGTCTGAGGCGCGCGAGCGGCTGATGACGCGGCGCTGGCCTGCGGGGGAAATCATCCCCTATATCAAGCTGATTGACGACCCGAGCCACCCGATCAACGACGATGGCACCTACAATTTGTCGGAAATCCAAGCCCGCAACATTCTCGATCTGCGGCTGCAACGCCTGACCGCACTTGGCGTCAAAGAGATCACCAACGAATTGCAAGAGCTGGCCGGTAAGATCAAGGATTACCTCGAGATTTTGGGCTCGCGCGAACGGATCATGGCGATTATTTCGGACGAATTGCGTGAAGTGAGGGCGGCTTTCGCCGTGCCGCGTCGCACCGATATCGTCGATTGGGCCGGCGATATGGAAGATGAAGACCTGATCGAGCGCGAGGATATGGTCGTCACGATCACCTCTGGCGGCTATATCAAACGCACGCCGCTGATTGATTTCCGCAGCCAAAACCGTGGCGGCAAGGGTCTATCGTCGATGGCGACGAAAGAAGATGATGTGGTGACGACGCTTTTCGTCGCTAACACCCACACCAATCTGCTGTTTTTCACCACTGACGGCATGGTCTATAAGCTGAAAACCTGGCGGTTGCCGCTGGCGGGACGCACCGCTAAAGGCAAGGCGATGGTTAACATTCTGCCAATTTCTCAAGGCGTTAGCATTGCGGCCCTGATGCCGGTCGATGCACCGGAAGCCGAATGGCAGGATCTGCAAATCGTGTTTGCGACCAGCGACGGCGATGTGCGGCAGAACGATCTGTCGGATTTCACCAACGTGATGCGCAACGGTAAAATCGCGATGAAACTGCCGGACGGCGTCTTCTTGGTGAACGCCGCGATTGCCGATGAGAACGACGATATCATGCTGGTGACGGCGGGTGGGCGGGCGATCCGGTTCTCAACGCAGGAAATCCGGGTGTTTAAATCGCGTGGTTCGACGGGTGTGCGCGGTGTGCGGCTTGGCAAAGACGATAAAGTTGTGTCGATGTCGATCATTCGGCATTTTGAGGCCGAACCAGATGAGCGCGCGGCTTACCTGAAACAGCGTCGGTTGGTGGCGGGTGCTGTTGAGGACGACGCCGAGGTTGACGAGGATGAAGAAGCCGTCGGCGCAGGTCAACTTTCGCCAGAACGCTATGCGGAAATGTCGGCAGCCGAGGATCTGATCTTGACGATCACTACGTCCGGGTCTGGTAAGTTAAGTTCCAGCCACGATTATCCGGTGCGCGGGCGTGGCGGCATGGGCGTGAAAGCCATGGATGGCGCGATGCGTGGCGGGCCGTTGGTGGCGTCGTTCCCGGTTGAATTGAGCGATCAGATCATGCTGGCAACCTCTACTGGGCAGTCTATTCGGGTGCCGGTTGAACAAATCTCGTTCCGGTCACGCTCGGCTGGTGGGGTGAAAGTATTCAACACCGGAAAAGGTGAAGAAGTGGTTTCTGTCGCACGTGTGGCTGAACAGGGCGATGAATGAGCTTGAGGCGCGGCTGGCAGAGCTTGCCGCGCTTCAGCAGGCAATCACCTACGGAGCCTTGGCGCGCGATTTGGCTATTCCCGGCCCCGGCGCGATTGCCAAACTAACGCAAGCCCTTGAAATGCTGATGGAAACTGACGCCGCTGCCGGGATGCCGTTGCGGGCGGCTTTGTGTTCGGGACGGCTGGCGCAGGGCTTGCCTGCCGCGGGTTTCTTTGAAAAGGCTGCGAGTCTTGGCTATGATCTGAGCATTGGCCCCGAGGCTTTTGTGCAGCAAGAACGTCAATCGCTGTGGAGGCGGGCGCAAATTTAGCCGCGTTCTGTGCGCAAACGCAGGTAACGCGCGCGCTCACACGCGTTTCATGCGCTCATTTCAACGGCTAGACCTCCGCGGATGCCGCAGTCGATGTGCTGGGCAACAGTAACGCCTTAAGGATTAATCATGGATAAACTTTCGCCCTACGCGCCGCTCGTCGCGCGCATTTTCATTGCTGCGCTGTTTTTGATCGCAGGTTTCGGCAAGCTCAGCGATGTCGCAGGTTTTGCTGGCTATATGTCGTCGGCTGGTCTGCCCGCGGTGCTCGCTTGGCCCGCGATTATTTTTGAACTGGCTTTGGGTGCCGCGATCTTGGTCGGTTACCAGACCCGCATCATGGCGCTGCTGGGCGCTGGCTTTTGCATCGTGGCGGCTTTGCTGTATCACAACCCGTCCGATCCGGCGCAAATGACTAACTTCTTGAAAAACTTCGCTATTGCTGGCGGCCTCCTGATGCTGTTCGCACATGGTGCGGGCGCTGTGGCTGTCGATAAACGCTAAGTTTGGCGCATCTAGACACTGGGCCGGGGGCAACCTCGGCCCTTTTTGCTGCCTTGATCTCAGCACCCGGCAGGGCTACATCGCGGTTATGACACAAGAACTCCACATCATCGGCGGCGGAATGGCCGGATCGGAAGCGGCTTGGCAAGCGGCTGAAATGGGCGTGCGCGTGGTGATCCACGAAATGCGCCCCAATGTTGCGACTTTTGCGCATCGGACGGGTAATTTTGCCGAGATGGTGTGCTCTAATTCGTTCCGTTCGGATGATGATGAGCGCAACGCCGTCGGCCTGCTGCATTGGGAAATGCGCGCGGCGAACGGCTTGATTATGGCGATTGCAGAGGCACATCGGCTGCCAGCCGGTGGTGCTTTGGCGGTGGATCGCGACCCATTTTCGGTGGCTGTAACCGCGAAGCTGAATGCGCATCCGCTGATTTCGGCCTCGTTTGAGGAAGTGACCGAACTGCCCGATCAGGGTAATTGGATCATCGCTACCGGGCCGTTGACCTCTGGCGCATTGGCGCAAAGCATTCGTGCAGCAACGGGTGCCGACGCTTTGGCGTTTTTCGATGCGATTGCGCCGATTGTTTATGCAGAATCTGTAGATATGTCAGTGGCCTGGATGCAAAGCCGCTACGATAAGGGCGAGACGGTCGAGGAGCAGACTGCCTATATGAACTGCCCGATGACCAAGGACGAGTATTACGCCTTCATCGACGCGCTGCTGGCGGCGGAGAAAACTGAATTCCACGAGGGCGAAACGGCGGGTTATTTCGACGGCTGCCTGCCGATTGAGGTGATGGCGGAGCGTGGTCGTGAGACCTTGCGCTTTGGGCCGATGAAGCCGGTCGGGCTGACCAATCCGCATGAAGCCATGAAGCCTTACGCGGTGGTGCAACTGCGCCGCGATAACAAACTGGGCACGCTTTACAACATCGTCGGGTTCCAGACCAAGATGAAGTACGGCGCGCAAACCGCTGTTTTCAAAATGATTCCAGCGTTGCAGAACGCCAGCTTCGCGCGGCTTGGCGGCATCCATCGCAACACTTTCATCAACTCGCCGACGCTGCTCGACGATCAGATGCGGCTGAAATCTCGCCCGAATATCCGTTTTGCCGGGCAGATTACTGGCGTTGAGGGCTATGTCGAATCCTCGGCGATGGGCTTGCTCGCGGGTCGGATGGCCGCTGCCGAATTGCTGGGCCGCACCCTGCCGCCGCCGCCGCCGGATACCGCGATGGGAGCGTTGATCACCCATATCACTGGCGGGGCCGAGGCGAAAACCTTCCAGCCGATGAATGTCAACTTCGGTCTGTTCCCGCCGATTGACGCGCGCGGTGGCCGCAAGGGGCGCAAAGACCGTTACAAAGCCTACACCGACCGCGCCAAAGAATCGTTCACGGAATGGCTTTCGTAACCCGCTTCGCCCCCTCGCCCACCGGCCCGCTGCATCTGGGCCACGCTTATTCGGCGATGCTGGCGCATGACATGGCGCAGGCAGAGGGTGGGACGTTTGTGCTTCGAATTGAGGATATTGACCGCAGCCGTTGCCGCCCGGAGTGGGAAAACCAGCTGATCGACGACCTGAATTGGCTTGGGATCTTTTGGGATACCGAGCCATTGCGCCAGTCAGATCGCGTTGGGATGTATAGCCAATCGCTGGATAAGCTGTGGGCGGACGGTCTGATTTACCCGTGCAACTGCTCCCGTCGTGACATTGAAACAGCTCTTTCCGCACCGCAGGAGGGTACTGAATTGCCTGCTGGGCCGGATGGTTTGATCTATCCGGGCATTTGTCGCAACAAAAACCACCAGCGCACTGTTTCTGAGCGAACTTCACGACCTGCGGATGCCAATCTACGTCTTAATGTGAGCCGGGTCACAGTTGACGAGAGCTTCGAACGACGATTCGACATCTCAACAGGTGGTTGGCAGTGGTTTGCCTCATACCGCGAGACGGGTATTGGCCCGCTTGGAAGCCTTGGCCTGATCGAATTTTCGCCCGACGATATTGAAACCCAAGTGGGCGACTTTGTGATCGCGCGCCGTGATATGGGCACGTCTTATCAGCTGTCGGTGGTCTTAGATGATGCAGCACAGGGGATCACCCATGTGGTTCGCGGCGCCGATCTTACCGAGGCTACAAAAATCCATGTGTTTTTACAGCGGCTTCTGGGCTTGCCCACGCCGATTTATCATCACCACCGCCTGATCCGTGACGAAAATGGCAAGCGCTTGGCCAAGCGCGACGATGCGCGTGCGCTGTCGAAATACCGCGCGGAGGGCGCTACGCCCGCTGATATTCGCCGGATGGTTGGGCTATAACGGCTCGGAAATCACCATCTCAACGCCGTCGCGCAGCGCCGTATAGAAGCAACTGCGCCTATTGGTATGACAGGCGGGGCCGTCTTGGGTCACTAGCGCCAGCAGGCAATCACGGTCGCAGTCAATCCGCAGCTCCACCAGCCGTTGCACATGCCCTGAGGTCTCGCCCTTCGCCCAAAAACTGGCACGCGAGCGCGACCAATAAGTCATCACCCCGGTTTCCAGCGTGCGCGTCAGACTTTCGGCGCTCATCCATGCCATCATCAGCACCTCACCCGAGGCATGGTCCTGCGCAATGCAGGGAATAAGCCCATTGGCATCGTAAACCAGCGTTTTTGGGTCAAATTGCACAGGCTTCTCCTTGGCGAAGGCGTGGAGCGGGCTTATCTTGCGGCTTAGAAAAGGGGAAGCCATGAGTGATCGCGATCTCGTCAATCTTTACTCGGGGCGGATTCTGGCGCTGGCCGCTGACATCCCGCATTTGGGCCGTTTGACAGCACCAACCGGAAGCGCGCGCAAACGTTCGCCGCTTTGTGGCTCAACCGTGACGGTTGATGTGGTGATGCAGGACGGTGTGGTTGCTGATTTTGCGCAAGATGTGAAGGCTTGCGCCTTGGGTCAAGCCGCAGCGTCGATACTAGGCTCAGTGATTCTGGGCCGCAGTCGTGCCGAACTGGAAGCCGCCCGCGCGGATTTGCGTAAAATGCTGCAAGATAACGGCCCGCTGCCAGCGAGGCCCTTTGATGGTTACGAAGTCTTAATCCCAGCGCGAGAATATGCGAATCGCCATGCCTCTATTTTGCTGGCTCTTGATGCGGCTTGCGAGGCTGCGGGCCAAACCGAACTGGCATAAAAAAACCGCCGCACATCCATGGGATGGCGGCGGAAAGTGGCGTTCTTGAACCGGGGCGAGGTGGCAGGGCGGCCACGAAGCGCATCACTTGGGGACAAATGCGCGGCCCGGTTCGACAAGACCGCAGGCAGAACCGTTAGAGCGTGCCAGACATTCCCAGCCCGGCGAAAAGCAACGCAAAGAGTGACACAACGCCAATTGCATCCGGCAAAAGGCTCCGGTTGGACCGTTTCAGGATTTCGGTAATCTCAGTGAGCATTGCGACCTCCATTGCTTGTTGCCGTATTGTTCTCACATTCGTAACTTTCTGTAAAGAACTTTATGAGAACATTTGTGAACTTATGAGAACAAAACGCAGCCCTCCAGCGCGGGTTCCCGGTCGCGATTCACAAGATGGTGAGATTTCAGCCGACTGAGATCAGTTTTATCGCACGATCTTGATCGAGCAGCCACAACAGCACCCGTGCCGCCCTACCGCGCTGACTGGTCAGATCGGGATCAATCACCAGCAAGGCGCGTGCGTCGGATTGCGCCACAGCCATCAACCCGGCCTGACGTTCCAGATCGGCAACGCGAAAACGCGGCAAACCCGACTGCGCGGTGCCAATCAGATCACCCGCGCCGCGCATCGACAGGTCTTCTTCGGAAATCCGAAAGCCGTCCTCGGTATCGCGGATTACCTTCAACCGACGCTCGCCCGACTCGGAAAGCGGCGCTTGGTAAACCAGAAGGCAGGTCGAGCTGACAGCGCCACGCCCGACCCTGCCACGCAGCTGATGCAGTTGCGCCAGACCAAATATTTCCGCGCGCTCGATTACCATGATCGAGGCATTTGGCACGTTGACGCCGACCTCGATCACCGTGGTCGCCACCAGAACTTTGGTAATCCCGGCCACAAACCGCGCCATCGCGGCATCTTTCTCAGCCGCTGGCATCTGGCCATGCACAAGCCCGATCACCTCGCCCAAAATTGCGCGCAGGCTGGCAAAGCGTTCCTCGGCGCTGGCGTAATCGACCAGCTCGGATTCCTCGACCAACGGACAGACCCAATAAGCCTGCCGCCCCTCAGCCACGGCGCGCGCAAGGTGGCCGATCACCTCATCCATCCGAGCGGCAGAGACCATCACCGTTTTGATCGGCTTGCGACCGGCGGGCTTTTCATCCAGCACCGAGACGTCCATATCGCCGTAACTCGCCAGCGCGAGGCTGCGCGGAATTGGCGTCGCCGTCATCACCAGCACATCTGCGGCTTGGCCTTTGGCACCAAGCTCCATGCGTTGCGAGACGCCAAAGCGGTGCTGCTCATCGACAACGGCGAGGCGAAGATCTTGAAAATGCACATCCTTTTGGAAAACAGCGTGGGTGCCGACCAAGATATGTATCCGGCCTTCACGCAACGCGGCGAGTTTGGCTTCGCGCTCGGTGCCCTTATCGCGGCCGGTTAATAACTCCAGCCGGATGCCTGCGGCCTCAGCCAGCGGAGCCAAGCCATCGCGATGTTGGCGCGCCAAAATCTCGGTCGGGGCCATCATAACGCCCTGCCCGCCTGCCTCCACCGCCACCAGCAACGCCATAAACGCGACCAAAGTTTTGCCCGAACCGACATCGCCTTGCAGCAAACGGTTCATCCGCAAAGGCTGCGCCATATCCTGCGCAATCTCGGCCACGGCGCGGGTCTGGGCGTTGGTCGGAGCGTAGGGAAGCGAGGCCAAAACCTTGGCTTGCAACGCGCCAGTGCCAAGGCTGGCCGTGCCCTGCCCCCGCCGCAGATTGGCGCGGGCGAGCGAAAGCGTCAGTTGGTGCGCAAAAAGTTCATCATAAGCAAGGCGTTGGCGGGCGGGATGGGTGAACGCCAGTGCCTGCTGATCGGTGGGCGCATGGGCGGATTGCAAGGCCGCCAACCAATCTGGCCAGCCTTCACGCGCCAAGAGACCCGGGTCAATCCACTCAGCAACGCTCGGCGCGCGCGCCAAAGCCGAGGCCGCCGCCTTGGCAACCTGGCGCTGGGTGATGCCTGCGGCAAGCGGGTAGACCGGTTCAAAAGTGGGCAGATCGCCCGCTTCTTCAGGGCGCAAAACGTGGTCGGGGTGGACCATTTGCGCAATACTATCAAACAGTTCCACCCTGCCAGAGACAAGGCGGCGCTGGCCGGTTGGCAGCAAGCCTTGCAGGTAGTCGCCGCGCGCGTGGAAGAACACCAGCTGAAACTCCAACGCCGCGTCGCGCACCATCACGCGGTAGGGACGACCCTTTTGGCGTGCCGGAAAATGCGCGCCGACCTCAACCTCCACCGTGACCGTGCAGGGCGGCACCACGTCGCGGATTGAGGCTTTGCGGCTGCGATCGACACCGGAATGTGGCAGCAAAAACAAAAGGTCTTTCGGTTTTTGGACACCGAGGCCCTCGAATGCTTTTGCGGTTTTCGGGCCGACGCCATCAAGCGTTTCCATGCCCGCAAACAGGGGAAACAATATCTCCGGACGGCTCATGCCTGACCGATCAGCGCGAGCCAATCATCTTCATCAATGATCTTAACCCCATGTTTTTGTGCATCTTTCGCCTTCGAGCCAGCCCCCGGCCCCGCCACCAGCAAATCGGTTTTTGCCGAGACCGAGCCTGAAACTTTGGCACCCAAAGCCTCGGCCCGCGCTTTGGCTTCGGCGCGGCTCATCTTTTCCAGCGTGCCGGTGAAAACCACGGTTTTGCCCGCCACCGGGCTGTCAACGCGGCCAAGCGCTTGCACGGGCTGCACGTCAAGTTCGGCCACCAGCGCATCAATCGCGGCGCGCTCGGGACCGTTTTGAAGCGCCGCCACCAACGAGCCCGCCAAAACCGCGCCCACCCCGTCAATCGAGGTAAGCTCGGCCCATTCCGGGGTGCCGGGCAGAGCGTGGGTGATCGCGGCTTCGAACGCGGGCCAAGTCGAATAGTGCCGGGCGAGCAGGCTTGACGCCACCTCGCCGACATGTCGAATGCCAAGGCCAAAGATCAGCCGATCCAGCGGAATTTTGCGTTTCGCATCAATCGCTGCGAACAGCTTTTTAACCGATGTTTCGCCAAACCCTTCGCGATTTTTCAGCTTTCTCAAACCGTTAGCCGCATCGCGCGCGGCCAAAGTGAAAATGTCAGCGGGGGATTTTACCGGCAAATCTTCGTCGTGAAAAAACATCTCGACCTGTTTTGCGCCCAAGCCTTCGATATCAAACGCCCCGCGTGAGACGAAATGCTTCAGCCGTTCCATCGCTTGCGCGGGACAAATCAGACCGCCGGTGCAGCGGCGCACCGCATCGCCGGGTTCACGATGCGCCGGTGAGCCGCATTGTGGACATGTGTGAGGGAAAACATAGGGTTGCGCGTCGTCCGGGCGACGGGTGAGATCAACGTCGGCGATCTTTGGGATCACGTCACCAGCGCGATAGATCTGGACCCAATCGCCGATCCGAATATCGCGGCCCTCACGGATCGGGCTGCCTTTGGCGGCGCGCCCCGCGATGTAATCCTCATTATGCAGCGTCGCGTTCGCCACCACGACACCGCCAACCGTCACCGGGGTCAACCGCGCCACTGGTGACAAAGCGCCAGTGCGGCCGACCTGAATATCAATCGCCTCAAGCTGGGTCCATGCCAATTCGGCTGCGAATTTATGCGCAATCGCCCAGCGGGGCGTGGCAGAGCGAAACCCAAGCCGTGCCTGCAGCCCAAGGTCGTTCACCTTGTAAACCACACCGTCGATATCATAGCCAAGCAAGGCGCGCTCGGCCTCAATCTTGCGGTATTGCGCCAGCATCTCGTCCGGACCAGAGCACAGCACTGTCAAAGGATTTGTCTGGAATCCCAGACGGTTAAGCCGCGCGATTGCGTCAATTTGCGTGGTTGCGAGCGGTGCCGACAACGCCCCCCAAGCGTAGGCAAAAAAACGCAGCGGACGAGCGGCGGTGATATTGGCGTCAAGCTGGCGCAGACTGCCCGCGGCCGCGTTGCGCGGGTTGGCGAAGGTTCTGCCACCCCGTTCAGCCTGGCGTTGGTTCAGCGCGGCAAAATCGGCATGGCTCATGTAGACCTCGCCGCGCACTTCCAGCAGCGCCGGGGCATCCGTCAAACGCTGCGGAATATCCGCTATAGTGCGGGCATTTTCGGTGACGTTTTCGCCGATTTCGCCATCGCCGCGCGTGGCGGCCTGCAACAGCACGCCGTTTTCATAACGCAAAGACAGCGAAAGCCCGTCAATTTTAGGCTCCGCCGTGAAGGCCAAAGCCGCCGCGCCGAGATATTTGCGTACGCGTTCCTCAAATTCAGCGACATCGCTGTCTAGGAAAGCGTTTTCCAGCGACAACATGCGCACGGCATGCGCGACCTTGCCAAACCCCTCGGCCACAGCGCCGCCGACTTGCTCTGACGGGCTATCACTACGCTTTAGGCTCGGAAATCGCGCCTCAATCGCCAAATTTCGGCGTTTCAGTGCATCAAAATCCGCGTCCGACAGTTCTGGCGCGTCAAGCGTGTGGTAGGCGAGGTTTGCCGCAGAAATAGCTTCCGCCAGCCGGGCAAGTTCTGCCCGGGCTTCGGCTTCGGTCAACTGCTCCACATCCACCGCCATCGCCATTGCCGCCCCCATTCCGTTTCGCCCAAGTTATGCGGCGGGCAGGAAATGGGCAAGCGCAGCTGGACTCAGGCACTTGCGGCCAAACGCGGAACCGCCGCGGGGATTGGATCTTTTAAGACATAGCCCCTGCCCCAAACGGTTTCGATATAATTGGTGCCACCCGTAGCCTCGGCGAGCTTTTTGCGCAGCTTGCAGATGAACACGTCGATGATTTTCAATTCTGGTTCATCCATGCCGCCATAAAGGTGGTTGAGAAACATCTCTTTCGTCAGCGTGGTGCCTTTGCGCAGGCTCAGCAATTCAAGCATCTGATATTCCTTGCCGGTCAAATGCACCGTCGAGCCTTCAACATCGACGGTCTTCGCATCAAGGTTCACGTTGACGCGGCCGGTCTGGATCATCGACTGACTGTGACCTTTCGAGCGGCGGATGATGGCATGAATGCGCGCGACCAGTTCCTCGCGGTGGAAGGGCTTGGTGAGATAATCGTCGGCGCCGAAACCGAAGCCTTTTATCTTGTTTTCGGTATCATCCGAGCCTGACAGAATCAGGATCGGGGTTTCGATACGGGCAAGCCGAAGTTGGCGTAGCACCTCATGCCCGGACATATCTGGCAGATTCAGATCCAGAAGAATCAAATCGTAATCATAAAGTTTTGCCAAATCGATGCCGTCTTCACCGAGATCGGTGCAATAGACGTTTAGATTGGCATGGGTCAGCATCAACTCGATGCTACGTGATGTGGTGGGATCGTCTTCAACCAGTAAGATTCGCATTCCTGGGGGCTCCGTCACAGGCTCTTGTTCGTTAATGACTTTGGCGTGCAATGGTTAACCACACGTTACTGTGACGGAAGGAATCCCGAAAACAACTTAAAGCTGTCGGTATTTTTGAATTGTTGTAACACGGAGGGCTTTTTCGCCGTGGGTTTCAACGGCTTGCCGCCAAAGCACAAATTCTTCTTCTGACAAAGCGTAGCGTTCCAGCGCGTCGGCTTCGGTGATCAGTCCGTAAATCACGGCTTTGACGACCAGCGCCTTGCGGCTAGCGACCCAGCGGGTGGTGTCCGTGGCGGGCAGATCGGCACGTGTCAGCACGCTGCCGTCGGGCAAAGTGACCTGTCTTGGGCCATCAACTTTCTTGAGATACATGGTGGTTTCCTCGTTCATACCCTCACAGCTTGGCGGAACGGGCTTAAGCAAGCGTAAAGCCGGGGGTTGAGAGTAGGTGGCATTTTCCTATATTGCGAGCTAATGGCCTTAATGCCGCCCTACTCCCCGGAATTTATGATGTTTGATCAGCCGCTGAACTCGCTTGGTTTCGCCAAGCCGCCCTCTGAAACCCGCGTGGTCGTGGCGATGTCGGGCGGCGTCGATAGCTCGGTTGTGGCGGCACAGCTGGCCGAGGAAGGCTATGACGTGGTCGGCGTCACCTTGCAGCTTTACGATCATGGGGCCGCGCTGGCGAAAAAGGGCGCTTGCTGTGCGGGGCGCGATATTCAGGATGCGGCGCGGGTGGCGGAGGTGATGGGATTTCCGCATTACGTGTTGGATTATGAGAACACTTTTCGGGAAGCCGTGATTGAGGAATTTGCCGATGCCTATCTGGCGGGGGCCACTCCGGTGCCGTGTATTCGCTGCAATGAGCGGGTGAAGTTCAAGGATTTGCTGGCGACGGCGAAGGATTTGAACGCGGATTGTATGGCGACGGGACATTATATTCAGCGCAAAGTTGGTGATGGGCCGGAATTGCATATGGCGACGGATGCGAACCGGGATCAGAGCTATTTCCTGTTTTCCACCACGGCGGAGCAGTTGGATTACCTGCGGTTTCCTTTGGGGCATTTGGCGTCCAAAGCGGAGACGCGGGCGTTGGCTTTGAAATATGGGCTGTCGGTGGCGGATAAGCCTGACAGTCAGGATATTTGCTTCGTTCCGAATGGCAATTATGCGGCGGTGATTGAAAAGCTGCGGCCCGGTTCGGCTGATCCGGGGGATATTGTCGATCAAGCCGGAAACGTGCTCGGGCAGCATCGCGGGGTCATTCATTACACGATCGGGCAGCGTAAGGGGCTAGGGATTGGGGGGTTGGGTGATCCGCTTTATGTGGTGAGGTTGGACCCAGGCTTGCGGCAGGTGATTGTCGGGCCGAAAGAGGCTTTATCGACGCGGGTTATTCCGCTGCGCGAGATTAATTGGCTGGGCGATGAGGCGTTTGAGAGCCGCAGTGAGTGGCATCTGAACGTGAAGGTGCGCTCGACGCGGCCGCCTCGGCCTGCGGTGGTGCGGCCGATTTCGGCGACGGAGGCTATGGTGGAATTGCTCGACCCTGAGGATGGCGTGTCGCCGGGGCAGGCTTGTGTGTTCTATGCAGCCGAGGGCAGCCGGGTGTTTGGTGGTGGCTGGATTTGGCGCGGGCGTTGATTGTCCACGTGTGGCCAAGCTTGGCGGTTGTGTGATTTCAAAGGGTTAAGGTGGGGGTGTTCAGAGATTTTTAACCTTTGCACTTAGGAATGATGTGAAGCCGGGGGTTTCACACCCCCGGACCCCGGTGGGATATTTAGGCCAATGCGAAAGCAAATTTTAGATAAGGTTTAGGGGTTTCGCAGGGCTGCCAAGACGGATTTTGCGGCGCGTAGGCCGGGGGGTTCGCCGTCTTTTCCTAAGCGTTGCATGGTGAGGTTCATGGCTGCGTCTTGGCTGTGTGGATTTTCCAGCAGGTTTAGCAGTGCTGGCGCGATGCGCTCGGGCTTGCAGTTTTCGCCGATGAATTCGGGGATGGTGCGGCTATCCGAGACGAGGTTAACCAGCGTTACCGTGTCAATAAGTGCTGCACGGCGCATCAGCCATAGGCTGATCGGGTGCATGTCGTAGGCGATCACCATTGGGCAGTTGTTGGCGGCGAGTTCTAGGCTGACGGTGCCAGAGGCGGCGATGGCTACATCTGCCGTCGCGAAGGCGGCGCGTTTTAGGCTGCGGTCGGTGATGATTTGCGGTTGGATCGGCCATGTAGCGGATAGGGTGGCGACCAGATCGGCGACGCCCCGGACCGTGGGCAGCACCACGCGGGCATTAGGGTGTTTGGCTTTGATGAGGGCGAGGGTTTCGCCGATTATTGGGGCGAGGCGGGTGACTTCGCCACGGCGCGATCCGGGGAGGGCGAGGATCAGCGGGCTTGCACCAGCGAGTTGAGCAATTTCTTCGGGCGTGGCGAGCGGTTCGGATACGACTGGGTGGCCGACGAAATCGCAGGTCATTCCGGCGGCGGTCATTAGGGGCGGCTCGAATGGCAGTAGGGCTAGGACGTGGTCGATCACCTTTGCCATTTTAGCAGCGCGGCCGGGGCGCCATGCCCAGACCGAGGGCGCGACGTAGTGGATGGTGCGCAGGTCGGGGCTCGCGGCTTTGACAATTTTGGCGACGCGAAGGCAGAAGTCGGGCGAGTCGATGGTGATCAGGGTGGCCGGGTTGGCGCTGAGGGCGTTCGCTGCGGTTTCGCGGATGCGACGTTTGAGGTGCAGGTATTTCGGCAGCACTTCGGCGATGCCCATGATGGAGAGTTCTTCCATTGGGAATAGGCTGTTAAGCCCCTCTGCCTGCATCAGCGGGCCGCCAATTCCTTGGAAGGCCACATCGGGGTGCAGGGTTTTCAGGCCCGCCATTAGCGCCGCCCCCAAGCGATCACCAGAGGGTTCTCCGGCGATCAGGAACAGCTTTAGCGCGCCCATAGCAGCAGCCCGCGGGCTTCGGCGTAGGTTGTCATCTCGGGCAGATCGAGGCAGATCACCGAACCCGCTTGGAAGGCGATCCCGGCTAGGTTTGCCTCGGCGACAAGGCGCAACGTATCCATTCCCATGGTGGGCAGATCAATCCGGCGGTCTTGGTTTGGTTTGGCGCCCTTGTAGAACAGGCCGCCTTTGGGGCGCAGGTTGTCGGGCATTTGGGCGATGCTTTTCAGCATGGCGTCGGTGCCGGGAAGTGCCTCAACCGCGAGGCAAAGACCGCTGGCGACGACGCAGCCTTGCCCCACATCGACGGCACCCAAGGCGGTGGTGATGGCTTCGGCGCGGGTTGCGTCGGCTTCGTGTTGCGTGGTTAGCGTGCCTGCGAGGACGGCGGCGGCGGGGAGAAGTGCGGGCGCGATGGATTCAACCCCGACGACTTCAAAGCCCGCATCCTCGAAAATGGCGATGACTTCGCGCAGAGTGGCGTCGTCGCCCGATTGCATCGCGGCAAGCAGGCGCGGCACCATTTGAGCGGTTTGCGGGTCGAAAAGCGACGGGTCGAGGCGCGGGCGTTGCACGGCTCCGGCGAAGATCACTTGGGTGATGCCCGCGTCTTCCAAATGGCGCAGAAACAGCGCGAGGCGTTCGACGCGGAAGATTTGATCTATTTTCACGCCTTCCGGCGCGAAACCGTCGAGGGCGCAAACCATAGGGCGTTCAGTCAGCGCCGCGATCAAGGCGGCGGGCAAGCCACCCTGCCCTGCGATGATCGCAAGTCTGCTCATTTTGGCGTCAGGAACGAGCGGTCGGAGGATGACAGGATGAAATCGGTCATCTCGCGAACATAGGGGCTGTCGGCGGTCTCGGCCAAGTGGCGGGCGCGTTCGACAAAGCTGCCCTCGCCTTGCGACAGGGTTTGGAAGGCGGCGCGCATCGCGGAAATGTCTGCACGCTCGACGCCTTTGCGCTTCAGGCCGACGAGGTTCAACCCATCCAGCACACCGCGCGGACCTTGCACGAGGCCGTAGGGCAGCACATCATTGGTGACCATGGTGACCGCGCCGATGATCGCACCACGGCCGATGCGCACCCATTGATGGATCCCGGAAAGGCCGCCGATGATCACATCGTCGCCAATGTGGCAGTGACCGGCGATGCCGACTTGGTTGGCGAGCACGATGCGGTTGCCAAGTTGGGCGTCGTGGCCGATATGCGCGCCGGTCATCAGCAGACAATCGTCGCCGACGCGGGTGATACCGCCGCCGCCCGCCGTGCCGGTGTTCAACGTCGCACCCTCACGGATACGGCAACGCGCGCCGACGATCAGTTGGGTGCGTTCGCCCTTGAATTTCAGGTCTTGCGGCACTTCACCGACGCAAGCGAAGGGGAAAATCGTGGTGTCTTCGCCGATCTCGGTCCAGCCGGTGACGACGGCATGCGATTTGACGGTGACGCCTTTCGCAAGCGTCACCTCAGCGCCGATCAAAGCGAACGGGCCTATGAAGCAATCGGGGCCGATTATGGCACCTTCTTCGACGAAGGCGCTCGGGTGGACGAGGGCTGTTCCGTGGATGGCCATGCTCAGGCTTTCTTCGGCACGTCAAACATCGCCATGAATTCGGCCTCGCAGGCGAGTTCGCCGTCAACCATGGCGCGACCTGAGAATTTCCAAACCCGACCACCGCCACGCAAAGCGGTGACATGCAACTCCATCACATCGCCGGGGACGACTTTGCGGCGAAACTTCACCGCATCGACGCCCATGAAGAACACCGTGGCGTTTTTATCGACCAGGTCCATCGAGAGGCCGACGAGGATGCCAGAAGTTTGCGCCATCGCCTCAATGATCATCACGCCGGGGAAAATCGGCATTCCGGGGAAATGGCCTTGGAATTGCGGCTCGTTGAAGGTGACGTTCTTGATGCCGACGCAGGATTTGTTCGGGTAGATGTCGCGGACTTTATCGACCAGCAGGAACGGGTAGCGGTGCGGAATGATGCGCTGGATCAGCGCAAGGTCAGCGAACAGCGGAGCGTCTGGAGCGGTTGGGTCGGGTTTAGTTTGATCGGGATTAGTTTGATCGGGTTTAGTTTGATCGGGCATGCGGATCTCCGAGGGTGCGGCCCTCTTGATGGGGCATGGGGTGTGACTAGCGAAAACTGCCGCGCGAAACAAGCCGTTGGGGCGGTAAGGCGGGGCGGATCAGGGCGTGGTGGGTGCTGGTGCGATCGGGGGTGGCGCGGGTGTGGAGGGCGCAGGAGCGATTGGTGGCGGTGCGGGTGCGGGCGGGATCGGTGCGGTTGGGGCGACAGGTGGCAGTGCGGGTATGGGCGCGGTTGGCGGTGGCTTGGGGTTGCTGCCGTCGCCGAGGCGTTCGTCAATGCGGGCGACCACCTCTTTGGTGATGTCGATGGAGCCGAGGCTGACCACGATGGCGGATTTATCAAGGATGGCGACTGCGCCACGCTCTACCATGTAATCGCCGAGGACGGGGGCTACGGCTTGGAAAAACGCCTGACGGTCGGCGTCGCGGCTTTCGCTGAGACGTTTCGACTTGGCGTCCTGAGCGTTGCGCAGGCCGTTGGCTTTGTTGTCGAACGCCTCAGCCAGCGGGCGGAAATCTTGCGCCGTCATCGTGGCGCGCATCTCGGTCAGGCTGCGCTCTTCGGTTTCAAGCTGGGCGTCTATCTTGCGGTTTTCGGCGAGCAAAGCGGCGGACTCGCTCTCAAATCGCACTTGCAACGCACGGCCGTATTCGGTCGCAAGATACAGCTGGTCCTGATCGAGCGTCACGATTGCCGACTTTTGCACCACGCTTTGCGCGCGCGCCGCATAAGGTGTGACCGCGAGGACGGCGGGCAGCAGCGCCAGAATTAGCCCTGCCGCCGCCCGCATCAGAATTTCGTCGCGATGGTCAGATCGAAGCTTTGCTCTTCGTCATAGCTTTCTTTCTTCACGGCGTTGGAGAAGTTGAAGCGCAGCGGGCCGATTGGCGTGGTCCACAGCACCGATACGCCGACGGCTGCGCGCAGTTTTGCGCTGTCGTCGATGCCGAGCGGGTTATAATCCAGCCCCCAAACCGAGCCCATGTCGGCAAAGACGCCGCCAGTGATGCCGTATTCTTCTGGCAGACCCAGCGGGAATTCAGCTTCCAGCTTCACGGTGGCGTAGAAATTGCCGCCCAAAGCGTCGTCGGTGGCGGTGTCGCGCGGGCCGATGCCGTTGGTGTCAAAGCCGCGCATTTTGCCGTTACCAAAATAGCGGTCGGTGACGCGGGTGTTGTAGCCGCCAAAGCTGTTAACGGCTCCACCTTCAAACACCGCGCGTAACGTCACGTCTTCATTGAAGACTTTGGTTTCAGCCACTGCGAGTGCGGTGGTTTCCACGAATTTCGCGTCGCCGCCAAGGCCGACAAAATCTTGACCAAAACGGAATAACAGGCTGCTTTTCGGGTTCAAGCCAGTGACACGGTTGTCGAATGTAAACGAATACCCCAGACCCGAGCCTACTTCAGAGCCGCGCTCTCCCTCATCCTTCAGGATTTGCGAGGCATCTTTATCGACATTGCTCAGGGTATCCTGAAACGCCCTGTACCGAACTTCCAGACGCGACTGCTCGGCAATCGGGAACTCGAGCCCGGTGCTGATCGCGATGGCGCGTGTGTCATAAAGCGCGCTGGCGTTGTCGGTCTCGTTATAAGACGCGCCCAGTTTCAGCTTCAAATCGCGGCCCAGAAGTGCGGGTTCGACAAAGGAAATCCCGCTGTCGCGGGTATCAGACGCCGTCGCGATGTTGACCGAGAAGCCTTGGCCACGACCAAGGAAGTTGGTTTCCGAGAAACCGAGGTTCAGACCCAGACCCGAGGAGCTGCCGAAGCTGGCACCAAAGCTGATCGAGCCGGTGGGTTGTTCTTCGAGATCAACGTTGACCACGACCTCATCGGGGTTGCTGCCGGGTTTGGCATCAACCTTGGCATCGGTGAAGAAACCAAGCGCGCGGATGCGTTCAGCAGCCTGACGGATTTCGCGCGGGTTGAAGGGATCGCCTTCGACCGTGCGAAACTGACGCCGCACCACTTGGTCGAGAGTCGTGGTATTGCCTTCAATATCAATGCGTTCCACGAAGACCTTATCACCACGCTTGATGACATATTCGACGTCCAAAACCTGTCCGCGGTCATTGCGTACCAAGCGGGGCTCGATTCGCACAAAGTTCAGGCCCTTGCGCAGAGCCAGATTTTCCATCCGCGCAATGTTGTTTTCAATGATCGACGGCGAATAAGTGACGCCCGAGCGCATCCGTTGCACGGCGGCAAACTCAGCGGCGCTGACGCCTTCGACTTCGGAAACCGTGCTGACTTTGCCGATTTTCCAACTTTGGCCTTCTTTGACGGTGTAGGTCACGAAAGTCGCGTCGCGTTCGCGCGAAAGCTGGCCAGTGGCATCAACGACTTGCACGTCAATATAACCGCGCGACAGGTAGAAATCGCTCAGCATTTGTTTATCAACTTCCAGCCGCTCTGGCACGAAAGTATCCGATTTGATCAACTGACGCAGGAAGCCTGCTTGCTTGGTTTGCAGCACTTGTTTTAGGCGGCGATCACTGAACGCGCGGTTGCCGACAAAGGAAATGCCTTCGTTTTCAACGACTTTGCCTTCGGTGATTTCAAACACCAGATCGACGCGGTTGTCAGAGCGGCGAATGATACGGGGATCGACGCTGGCTGCCAGACGGCCCTGCACCCGGTAGGCTTCGGCGATTTGGGCTGCATCAGCCTCGGCTTGGGCCGGATTGTAAACCAGTCGCGACTTCGATTTGACGATCTCGGTCAGCTTGTCATCTTTGACCAGTTTGTTGCCCTGAAAGTCCACGACATTCAGCATCGGCAACTCTTTGACCCGGATCAGCAGAGTGTTGCCTTGCGGCACCAGTTCGACCGTTTCAAACAGGCCAGAGCCAAAAATGCGCTGATAGGCGTCGTTAAGTTGCCCGGAGGCCACCGTTTCACCACGGGCGATTCCCGCGTATTTCAGGATGGTCGCGGCATCGACACGCGCGTTGCCTTCGACCGTAACCGCGCCGAAGCTATAGCTTTGCGCATTGGCCTGAGTGAGGAAAGGTTCGGAAACCATTGCGCTGGAAAGCAGAATTGCGACGAGGCTGGGGCGCATAACGCGCCGGAACATACCCTTACGCGCTATACCTGCGCTTGCTGTTTCCCGCATGAGCCGCTCCTGAATACACTAAATCCTGTGCATCTGACTACCCGCAACCGCAAGCAATGTCAAAAGGATGGCCGAGAAAATCGTAAGCTTTTGCTGATAATTCAAGCAGGCGATTTTCCGGCGCAGCTATCAGGGCTGGATCAGTGCTGTGCCAAGGAATGCGCCCGCCAAAAGCCCGACGATAACGGTGCCAACGGTGAACAAACGATCCCAATTCAGCCAGACCAGCAGTGACAAGCCTTTGTAGCCTTTGAGAACTTCCTGCATGACCGGTATCCTTCCGCATCTTTTGATGCAGAAAATTTAGCCGCGAAATGTGGCATCAGTGTGGCTAAAAGGCGGCCCGCTATTTGCAGGTGAAGTCATTGCCGAGCGCAAAGAACATGAAGCTGAGCACCGCCATGAGGCCGATCAGCATCAGGATATTCATCACGGCGGGGGCTGGCGGACGGCGGAATACGGCCTCGTATGCGTAAAACATCAGATGGCCACCGTCGAGCACCGGGATCGGGAACAGGTTGAGCAGGCCGATGCCAAGCGAGAGCATTCCAAGCGTGCCGAGAAACTCTTGAAAGCCTTGGCGGGCGGCGTCGCCCATGACCTGCGCCATGCCGACGGGGCCGGAGAGGTTGCAACTGCTGATCTGACCGGTGACCACATGCCACAGCCCGGAAAGCGAGGATTTCGCGGTGAACCATGCCTGATCGACGGCAATGGTGACGGTCTCCCAAACGCCGGGTTGACGGGTTTGCGGTGCGAACAACATGCCGCCTGACAACCCGATCATCCAACGCGTCTCAAACGTGCCATCGTTTTTCGGCAGATCGCGGCGGTTGGGCGAGAGTGTCACGTCGATGATATCGCCGCCCGAACCGTTATCGCGCCAGATTTTCAGGGCGATGGGTTTGCCTTGGGTCGCCTCAACCAACGCGGGCAGTTGGCTGAACGCGGAGACATCCTGGCCCGCGACTTGCACGATCACATCGCCAGTTTGAATACCAGCATCGCCGCCGGCATTCTTCGGCATCACAGCCCCAACCATCGGCAGGAACGGATGCGCGCCTTGCACGTCGATGGCGGTGCCGTTGCGGTCAACTTTGTAGGTGACAGAGGCGGCAGGCGGCAGGGCAGATGCGACCTCGGCGAATTTTGCCATATCGGGGGTGGCCGTGCCGTTCAGCGCGAGAATTTGGTCGCCGGGCTGGATCGTGGCGCCGACATACGGCGTGGGATTGACGCGGCCGACCACTGGCACGTCGGTGGCGACGCCCGTGTAGCTGATCATCCCCATGAACACCACGAGCGCGAGGATGAAGTTGAAGATCGGGCCAGCGGCGACTGTGGCGGCACGCGCCCAAAGTGGAGCGCCGAACATGGTGTGGCGCTTTTCATCAGCGGTAAGACCGCCCAACGCTGCCTGATCGGGCGCGGCAGAGGCTGCGTCTTTGTCACCGAGGAACTTCACATAGCCGCCAATCGGCAAAGCTGCGATCTGCCATTTGGTGCCGCGTTTATCGACGCGGGAATAGATCACCGGGCCGAAGCCGAGCGAGAACACTTCGGCATGGATGCCAGACCAGCGACCAACGATGTAGTGGCCGTATTCATGCACGGCGACGATGATCGCGATGGCGACGATGAAGAACAACCCCGACCAGATCGCCCCACCAAACGAGGCCGCAATACTGTTGAAATCCACGCTAGCTGCCCTTTACCATTTTCACCGCTTCGACGGCTCTGATCCGTGCCAGATGATCCATTTGCAGCACATCCTCAAGGGTGAGGGCGGCATTTCCAAGGCTGCAATCGGACGAAACACGGTTTAGTGTAACCTCAACTACGGCTGCCATCTGCATAAAACCTAAGTTTTTCGCGATGAAATGGTCCAGCGCCACTTCTTTCGCGGCGTTGAAGGCGGCTCCGGCAAGGCCACGGGTTTGCATCACTTCACGCGCCAGACGTAAGGCGGGGAAGCGGGCCTCGTCCGGGGCGAGGAAGGTCAGGCCGCCGAGTGCGGCAAGGTCCAGCCGGGCCACTGGCAGGCTTTGGCGATGCGGCCAATGCAGGGCGTAGCCGATGGGGTGGCGCATATCGGGCGCGCCAAGGTGAGCCATCACCGCGCCGTCGCGGAAACCAACCATCGAGTGAATGATCGATTCGGGGTGGATGATGACTTCGATTTGCGCAGGCTCTACGCCGAAAAACTCACGGGTTTCAATGACTTCCAAGGCTTTGTTAAACATGGAGGCCGAGTCGATGGTGATCCTCGCGCCCATGCTCCAGTTCGGATGCGCTAGGGCGTCGGTGACGTTGGCGTGGGCTAGGCGTTCCATTGGCCAATCACGCAACGCCCCACCCGACGCGGTCAGGATGATACGCTCGACCGTGTTTAGGTCTTCGCCAACGAGGGCTTGGAAGATTGCGGAGTGTTCGGAGTCAACCGGCAGGACCGTGGCTTCGTTGGCAGTGGCAGTCGCCATCAGAAGTTGGCCTGCGGTGACGAGGCTTTCTTTATTGGCGAGTGCGAGTTTACCGCCGTGGCGCAAGGCGCGCATACCGGGGACGAGGCCCGCAGCACCGACAATCGCGCTCATCACCCAGTCGGCGGGGCGGTCGGCGGCGTCGTGGATGGCTTGGGTGCCAGCGGCGACTGTAATGCCGGTGCCTGCCAAAGCGTCACGCAATGCGCCCAAGCAATCGTCATAGGCCGTCACAGCAACTTCGGCGCGCAAGGCAACCGCCATCTGCGCCAAGCGTTCGATATTGCGCCCGCCCGTCAGCGCCACAGTGCGGTAAGCTTCTGCCCCGCCCTCGCGCATCAAGAGATCAAACGTGCTTTCGCCCACCGATCCGGTGGCGCCAAAAACCGAAATCGAGCGCATCTAGCCCCCAATCGGCAGGTCAAAGAAACGCGTCAGTACCATTACCAACACCATCGCCCCAACCAGCGCATCGAAACGGTCCAGCACGCCGCCATGACCGGGGATCAAAGTAGAGCTGTCTTTCGCACCGACCCGACGTTTCAGCCAGCTTTCCACAATATCGCCCATCTGACCTGCAAAGGCCACAAAGGGCGACAACAAGATCAGCCAGAAGCTGCCATACCCCGCCACAGCAAAACACAGCCCCAGAACCGCAGCACCGACCCAACCTGCAATGGTGCCAGACCAGGTTTTCTTCGGGCTGATGGCGGGCCAGAACTTCGGGCCGCCCAAAGTACGCCCCGCAAAATAGCCCATCACATCTGAGACGATCACCACGCCGAGCAGCCACAGGAAAGCAACCGTGCCAGCCTCATCGCGCAGCACGAACAGGCCGTGACCTGCGACAAGAACTGCCACCGAAATTGCTGCGACTGCGGTTTGCTGACGGCGCGGGATGGCCAAGAAAGCCAACGGCACCAGCGGGAACACGATCCAAGCGGAGAGCGACGGCCAGCCTTCATCCGCGATCAGGCAGAGCGCCGCGAAGCCCGCAATCGCGAGCGCCATTCCGGGCTCGTTGGGCTTTGAAAGCCGTGCGAGCTCCCAGATCATCACCGCGGTCAGCAAGGTGATCAAGATCAGGAACCACCAACCGCCGAGCCAAATCTCTATTGCTCCCACCGCGAGCATTACCGCCGCCGAGGCGACGCGGGGTTTAAGATCTGCCCAATCAGCGCTCATGCCGATACCACGCCGCCAAAGCGACGGTCACGATTGCCAAAGCGCGCGAGGATGGCGACGAGTTCGTCAGCGGTGAAATCCGGCCACAGGGTCTCGGTAAACTCATATTCCGCATAGGCCGCCTGCCATGGCAGGAAGTTAGAGGTGCGGGTTTCGCCGCTGGTGCGGATCACCAGATCGGGGTCCGGCAACCCTGCGGTATCAAGGCAATTTGACACCACCTGATCGGTGATGGCTTGGGGATCAAGCCTGCCTGCGGCCACTTCAGCGGCAAGGTGGCGGATGGTGCGGGCAATCTCATCGCGGCCACCGTAGTTGATGGCGACGGTCAGGTTCAGCCGGGTCAGGTTGGCGGTGCGCGCCTCTATCCCTGCCATCAGACGTTGCAGTTTGGGGTCGAGCTTGCTGCGATCCCCGATAAACCGCATCCGCACGCCGTCAGCCGCGATGCGATCAGCCTCACGTTCGATGTAGCGGGTGAAAATCGTCATCAGGCCGAGCACTTCCTCGGTCGAGCGTTTCCAGTTTTCGGTGGAAAACGCGTAGATCGTCAGCCACTGAATACCGATATCGGGGGCTGCGCGCACGATCTGCTTGACGCGTTCGGCACCTTTGCGGTGGCCCACCAGCCGGGGCCAGCCACGGTTGCTTGCCCAGCGGCCGTTGCCATCCATAATGATGGCGACATGTGAAGCCTCGCGCCGTGCTTTCTTATCGGATTTATCGCCCAAGGACCGCGTCCTACCTTGTGAAGTCGCCCGATATTGGGCCGGAAAATGTTACATCTGGCGCGCGAGATTACTGCGCGCCAAGGACTAAACCTGCATGATCTCGGCTTGCTTATGCTCTAACGCACGATCCACCGCAGCAATTGCCTTGTCGGTCAGTTCTTGGACTTCGTCAGACCACATCTTCTGGTCATCTTCGCCCATGCCAGCGGCTTTGGCCTTTTTGATCTGGTCCATGCCGTCACGGCGCACGTTGCGAATAGAGACTTTGGTGTTCTCGGCATAGCCGGCAGCCACTTTTGTCAACTGTCTGCGGCGTTCCTCGTTCAACTCGGGGATCGGCAGGCGGATCAGCGGGCCGTCGGTCACCGGGTTGATGCCAATGCCGCTTTCGCGGATGGCTTTCTCGACCTTGGAAATCATCGCTTTGTCCCAGACGTTGATCACCACCATGCGAGGCTCTGGCACGTTGACGGTGCCCAATTGGTTGATCGGCGTCATCTGGCCGTAGGCGTCAACCATGATCGGCTCGACGATGGAGGCCGAGGCGCGTCCGGTGCGCAAGCTGGCAAATTCGACCTTCAGCGCGTTCATCGCGCCATCCATCCGGCGCTGAATCGCGTCGAGGTCAATTTCAAGATCGTCCGACATAGGTTCTTCCTTCGTGTCTTCTGCCCGGCGCAACCGGGCTTTTGCCGTTCTATAGCAGCAAGTGGTTTGGCAGGTATAGGGTTTTGGCGCAGGCTTCGCCTAGCTAAGCGGCAAAGCTTGCATGACGGGTGTCAGCCATGCACGCGGGTATAGGTGCCCTGCCCCGCCAGAATGCCTTTGAAGCCGCCGGGTTCATCAAGCGAGAACACGATGATCGGCAGATCGTTGTCACGCGCGAGGGCGATGGCGCTGGCATCCATCACGCCGAGATGTTTTTGCAGCACCTCATCATAGGTCACCGTATCATAGCGCTTAGCGTCGGTGTGTTTCTTCGGGTCTTTGTCGTAGACGCCATCTACCTTGGTGCCTTTGAAGATCGCCTGACAGGCCATCTCATTGGCGCGCAGGGTGGCTGCGGTGTCGGTGGTGAAATAGGGGTTGCCGGTGCCTGCGGCGAAGATACACACGCGCTTTTTCTCAAGGTGGCGCACAGCGCGGCGGCGGATATAGGGCTCACACACCTGATCCATCGGGATGGCGCTGATCACGCGGGTGAACACCCCGATTGATTCGAGTGCCGACTGCATGGCAAGCGCGTTCATCACGGTGGCGAGCATACCCATGTAGTCAGCGGTGGTGCGCTCCATGCCCTGCGCAGAACCTGCCAGACCGCGAAAGATGTTGCCGCCGCCGATCACCATGCAAATCTCTACCCCCAGATCGCGGACGGATTTAATTTCCTCGGCGATGCGTTGCACGGTAGGCGGATGCAGACCGTAGCCTTGGTCGCCCATCAGCGCCTCACCGGAGATTTTCAACATGACCCGGGTGTAGGTCACTTTCGGCTCGCCGGAATGAGACATGGGGTATCCTTAGGTTTAATGGCATGGATTGACTGGGTGGATTGACTGGCCGGATGGACTGGCCCGATTGACTGGCCGGATTGACTGGGGCGCAAAATGTCGCAAAACGGCTGCGGGTTCAACGGGGGAAGCGACAAGCGGTGTCGCTTTGGTGAAAGCAGCGGGGGCCAGCCCCCCATGCCATTGGTATCTTGGACCAATGGCAACACCAATGGCAAACCCCGGGATATTTGGGCCAATGTGAAAGGGCTTAAGGTGGCGTTCGATTTGAAGGGGATTTCGCGTGAGGCTCCGGTGTTGATCGCGGGGCCTACGGCGAGTGGGAAATCGGCGTTGGCGCTGGAATTGGCGGCGCGGGATGGGCGGGTGATCGTCAATGCCGATGCGTTGCAGGTTTACGATTGCTGGCGGGTGCTGTCGGCGCGGCCGTCTTTGGCGGATGAGGCTGTGGCGCGCCATGCGTTATACGGTCATGTGGCCCGGGATCAGGTCTATTCGGTGGGGCATTGGCTGCGTGAGGTGCAGGGATTGCTGGATCGCCCGGTAGTGATTGTTGGCGGCACCGGGCTGTATTTTATGGCGCTGACGGAGGGGTTGAGCGAAATCCCGGCCACTCCGGTGGAGGTGCGGGCGCGGGCGGATCGGCGGTTGGCGCATGAGGGGTTGGCGGCGATGCTGGCGGAGTTGGATGCGCAGACGCGCGCTCGGATTGACCCGCTTAATCCGGCGCGGGTGCAGCGGGCTTGGGAGGTACAAGCGAGCACCGGGCGGGGTCTGGCATCGTGGCAGGACGCGACCGGGCCTGCGCTGTTGCCGCTGGCGCATGTGGAGGCGCTGGTGATGCGGCCCGATGTGGCTTGGCTTGATGCCCGCATCGCGCGGCGGTTTGATGCGATGCTGGCGCAAGGTGCGCTGGACGAGGCGCGGGCCGCCCTGCCCGATTGGCAACCGGGCCAGCCTTGGGCGAAGGCGATTGGCGCGCCGGAACTGGTGGCGCATCTGCGCGGTGAGATGGATCTGGCAGAGGCCACAGCGGCGGCGACCCTCGCCAGCCGTCAATACGCCAAGCGGCAGCGCACTTGGTTTCGATCCCGGATGAAAGGCTGGCGCGAAATAGCGTTGCCATAACCGTCCACAGAGTTTTCCACAGCTTTCCGCGCCGCCTGTGGATAACTTGTGCCGATGCCGCGATTTTCGCTTTGGTTGTGCGGCAAGGCTCGCTTAGATGTTGGAAAAATACAAGAAGCAGGCTGAGCACTATGAAGACCCAAATTATCAAAACCGGTCCCGACACCGATCAAATGCGGCTAATTGCTATTCCCCGTCTCGCGGCGGGCGGGCGTTGGCGGGTTGAGGCGATGCGTTCGCTGTCGGAGGGCTGCTTTTTGTGGTTCACCAAAGGTCAGGGCCGTATCACCATCGCAGGGCAAACCCGTGGCTATACTGCAAACAACGCAATCTACATTCCGCCGGGCGTGATGCATGGCTTTGAGGTCGGCCCGCAAGTGTTTGGTACGGCAATATTTTTCGGAAAATCCTCCACCGTCACCCTGCCCGCCGAGCCGCAACATCTGCGCATCCGTGAAGTTCATGCGCAGCAAGAGGTCAACGTCATGCTGGATATGATTCAGCGCGAAATGGACAGCGACACCCCGGCGCATGACCGCGCGACGCGGCATTATTTGGGACTATTGGGTGTCTGGATTGAACGCCAAGCGAAGAAACCCGGTGCCGAAGTGCCGCGTCCGGATGCAGCCAAGCGGCTGGTGGCGCGCTATACAGCACTGCTGGAGAAAGAGTTCCGCCGCGGCAAAGGTGTGGGCGAACTCGCCTGCGATCTGGGGGTGACGGCGACGCATTTGACGCGCTGCTGCCGCGAGACTTGTGGGCGATCAGCGATTGATCTGCTGCAAGATCGCCGCATTTTTGAAGCACGCAAACTGTTGTCTGAAACCGACATGGCGGTGGGGCAGATCGGCGCGAGCCTTGGCTTCACCTCGCCCGCCTATTTCACCCGCGCGTTTCAACATCTGACCGGTTTCTCGCCTACCGCGTTTCGGCGCGCTGTTTAATCGGGCGGTTTCACCCAGCCGTTTGGCGCAGGTCTTGGCCCGAATCGGGGGGCGTTGGCACAATCAAACCCTTTGCAACGATTCGTCCGCTACAGCGGACGATGTTCCGCGCGCGGCGGATTTGTTTGCACACCGTGGTATGCCGGGGGCATGTCGGTAACATGCAACAATTTGCGGCGGTTTGAATACGGTTTCCGTCACCACAATGTCGTTAACGTCGCCTGCAAGGGCGAATCCAGCCGTTGACGGATGGCTCAAAAAGTTGCCGAATAGCGAGGTGAGACGCATTGCTGCCGCTGCGGAAATCTTTGGTTTGCCCATCGTGGGGACGGGCCGCTGGAGTTCGTATCGGTTCTCGCGCATCGCCACCTTAAAAAACGTAAAGGCCATGAGCCTTACAGGGAGATACCGATGACAGATACCCGCACCACCGAGCGCGCCTTGCACCCGGCTGCCTACATGCACGCGCAAGAAGTTCAGGATGGAAAACTCAGCCGCCGTGAGTTTCTGACGCGCACCACCGCTTTGGGCGTCTCTGCCGCTGCTGCTTATGGTCTTTTGGGTCTGAGCGCTCCGGTTAAAGCGCAAGACGCCAAAGTTGGCGGCATTGTGCGTTGCGCCATGGAAGTCAAAGCGCAGAAAGACCCGCGCACGGCTGACTGGCCGCAGATCGCCAACATCTATCGCGGCTGGCTGGAATACCTTGTTCAGTATAACGCCGATGGCACCTTTGAAGGCCGTCTGCTGGAAAGCTGGGAAGCCAATGCGGACGCTACCGAATACACGCTGAAAGTCCGTCAGGGCGTTAAGTGGAACAACGGCGACGATTTCACCGCTGACGACGTCGTGCGTATGTTCACCCGTTGGACCGATGGCTCGGTTGATGGCAACGCGATGGCGTCGCGCTTTGCAGGTCTGGTCGAGTCGGTTGCGGCTAAGAATGCCGACGGCAGCGACAAGAAAGACGAAGCCGGTGCTGCTGTGATGGTGAACCGTCTGCGCGAAGGCGCGCTGGTGCTGGTTGACGCAGCCACGGTGAAACTGGCGATGTCAGAGTCCGACATCGCTATCGTGGCTAACCTTTCGGATTATCCTGCGGCTGTGGTCCACTCGTCTTACGTTGACGGTTCCGACCCTGCGACCAATCCAATCGGCACCGGCCCCTACATCCCGCAAGAAGTCTCGGTCGGCCAGAAGGTCGTGTTGGTGCGCGCACCGAACCATACTTGGTGGGGTGGCACTGCGCCGCTTGACGAAGTGCATTACATCGACTTCGGCACCGATCCTTCGGCGATGGTGCAGCTTGCATCCTCGGACGAGATCGACACCAACTACGAGACCACGGGCGACTTCATCGAACAGATGGATGGCCTTGGTTGGAAGAAGATCGAAGCCATCACCGCATCGACCATCGTGGCACGGATGAACTCGGCCAACGGCGATCTTTACAAGGATAAGGCTGTTCGTCAGGCGATCCAAAGGGCGGTTGATCCGAAAGTTGTGCTGGAACTCGGCTACAACGGCCTTGGCACCACCGCAGAAAACCACCACGCCTGCCCGATCCACCCGGAATACGCCAAGATCCCGGCGCAAACCATTGATCCGGCTGGCCTGTTGCCTGCGCTGAAAGCGGCGGGTCTGGACACCACCGAGTTCGAGATCATCTCGCTGGACGACGGTTTTGAAGCCGCGACCACCGATGCCGTGGCAGCTCAGCTGCGCGACGCTGGTGCTCTGGTCAAGCGCACCGTGATGCCGGGCTCGACGTTCTGGAACGATTGGCAGAAATACCCGTTCTCGACCACGACCTGGAACCACCGTCCGCTGGCTGTGCAAAACATGTCGCTGGCCTATACCACCACGGGTTCGTGGAACGAAACTGGCATGTCGAACCCAGACTTCGACGCCGCAATGACCAAAGCTTTGGCGTTGGACAATGCTGATGCCCGCCGCGAAGTGATGGTGACGCTCGAGACGATCCTGCAAGACGAAGGCTACATCATCCAGCCTTATTGGCGCTCATTGTTCCGCCACGCCAAAGAGGGTGTGAACGTCGAGATGCACCCGGCGTTTGAGCATCACCACTACAAATGGTCGGTGGCGTAAGCTGCTGACGGTCCGGGCGTTACAGCCCGGACCACCGCTGCCCAATAATAAGAATAAAGACTGAACGCAGGAAACAACGCACAGTCGGCCGCCAAGTGATTGGCGCATAGGGGACACATTCATGTTAAAATTCGTGGCAAGGCGCTTGGGCGTCATGGTCTTGACTGCGTTGGCGCTGACATTTGTCGTGTTCTACCTGACCAATTTGCCGCCAAACCTTGAGAAACTCGCCCGCACCGAGGGTTCGGTTCGGATGACAGATCAGGCAGTGGCGTCGTGGATCGAAAACAACGGCCACGGCGGTTCGGTGTTTGGCCGCTATGCGCAGTGGCTTGGCGTTGCCCCCGGCTGGGTGCTGACCGATGATAAGGGTGTGACGCGCGGCCGTTGTATTCGCGCCGGAACCGATCCTGCCGCAGCCAGCAGCTATTGCGGCGTGTTGCAGGGCGAATGGGGTTTTTCCACCGTGTTCAAGAAACCCGTTTTGGAGTCTGTGCTGCAAAAGCTTGGCTCGACGGGTTGGCTGATGTTGTGGGTGATGATCGTCATGGTGCCGACATCGCTGTTGATGGGGGTGTTGTCGGGGATGCGGGAAGGCTCGCGCACCGACCGAGGTTTGTCGATCATTGCCATCGCCACCACCGCGACGCCGGAATATGTCTCGGGGGTTATTCTGGTGGCGGTATTCGCATCCGTCACCGCTGGCGTCTCACCGATCTTGCACGAATGGGGCTGGATCAGCACCAAGACGTTGTTCTTGGGCACCGCCACGAGTGCTATGGACAACATAACCTTCTGGAACTTCGCGCTGCCGGTGTTGACCATCGCACTCTATGGCATCGGCTATATCGCCCGGATGACACGCGCGAGCATGACCGAGGTGATGGTGCAGCAATACATCCGCACCGCGCGGCTGAAGGGTGTGCGGTTCCGCGATGTGGTGATGCGGCACGCGCTTCGCAACGCGTTGATCGCTCCGTTCACCGTGATCATGCTGCAGTTCCCGTGGCTGTTGAACGGCGTGGTGATCACCGAGGCTTTGTTCAACTACAAGGGCTTTGGCTGGACGCTGGTGCAAGCCGCTGGCAACAATGACATCGACTTGCTTTTGGGCTGTTCGGTGGTCGCGGTCCTCGTCGTTCTGGTCACGCAGCTGATCTCCGACATCGGCTATGTGTTCTTGAACCCCCGTATCCGGCTGGCATGAGGCAATAATGGACGAAACAACGCTTCTCTCATGGGGCCAGATCATCGCCCGCATCCTCCAGCAGTTTCTGCCGGTGTGGATTGCGCTGATCGTGACCTTTATCCTGTCGATCCGCTACAAGCGTAAGCTTGGGCTATACGGCAAGTTGTTTGACAGCCCGGTGGGTATGGTCGGGCTGTTGCTGGTGCTGTTTTGGGTCTACACGGCGTTCTTTGCCGATATGATTATCACCATGGACCCGATTGCGCAGTTTGGCCGAGTGAAGAATCCACCGCCCGGCACGCCTCTGGTTGATCCAAAAGACGGCCAATACGCCTATTTCCTGCTCGGCGCCGATCACCTCGCCCGCGATGTGTTTAGCCGTGTGGTGATGGGCGCGCGCCGGGTGCTGATGATCGCGCCAGCCGCAACTACTTTCGCCTTCATGGTCGGCGTGACGCTCGGCCTGCCTGCGGGATATTTCGGCGGCAAGCTGGATACCGCGCTGTCGTTCGCGGCCAACCTCGTGCTGGCCTTCCCGGTGATCTTGCTGTTCTACCTGCTGGTTACCCCGGAAATCCGCGTCACTGGTATTCCGACCTACCTCGCGGCGGTGCTGTTCATTTTCCCGGTGATCTTCTTTTGCACCCTGTTCAACTCGCGCTTCTTCACCAGCCCGCCGAAACGCAACCTCTATGTCGGGCTGACGCTGGTAATCGGGCTTTGGGCCTATTCGGGCCTTGCCTTCAACATGGACCCGCTCGGTGTCTGGTCGATGGACCCTAACCTGCTGAACGTGTTCGTCTCGGTGGTGTTCGTGAACTCGCCCACCGTGTTCCGCATCGTGCGCGGCATTGTGATGGATCTGAAAGCCCGCGATTACGTTGCCGCCGGTCAGACCCGAGGCGAGTCCGCGTGGTATATCATGCTATGGGAAATCCTGCCGAACGCCCGTGGTCCGCTGATCGTCGATTTCTGCCTGCGCATCGGCTACACCACGATCCTGCTCGGCACGCTCGGCTTCTTCGGCCTCGGCGTGAGCCCGGAATCCCCCGACTGGGGTTCGACCATCGACGATGGCCGCAAACTGCTGTCGCTTTACCTGCACCCGGCGATCACCCCGGCCCTCGCCTTGATGAGCCTTGTGCTGGGTCTGAACCTACTGGCCGATGGTCTCCGCGAAGAAAGCCTGAAGGACTGATGCAAGCTTTCGGCTTTCATCATCGTCTAAATATTCTGGGGGTGTGGGGGCTAGCCCCCGCTCCTGCCCTCTCCGTCAAAGCGAGGCTGCCATGACTGACACCACTTGGGACGCAAGCAAACCGATCCTTGAGATCGAAAATCTGTCGATCAGCTTTTTCACGAGGATGCGCGAAATCCCCGCCGTGATGGATTTCTCGTGTTCGGTGATGGCGGGCGAGTCGATGGGCCTCGTGGGCGAAAGCGGTTGCGGCAAATCCACCGTGGCGCTGGCGGTGCTGCGTGACCTTGGCAAGAACGGCCGCATCGTCAGCGGCACCATCAAGTTCAAGGGCCGCGATCTGACCCATATGGGTGATGAAGAACTGCGCCATATTCGCGGCTCGGAAATCGCGATGATCTATCAAGAGCCGATGGCGTCGTTGAACCCGGCGATGAAGATTGGCGCACAACTGGCCGAAGTGCCGATGATCCATCAAGGCATGGCGAAGGAAGATGCGTGGAAGCTTGCGCGGCAGATCATCGCCGATGTGCGCCTGCCCGACCCCGACCGTATCTTGCACGCCTATCCGCACCAGCTTTCCGGCGGTCAGCAACAGCGTATCGTCATTGCGATGGCGCTGATGTCAAAGCCCGCGCTGCTGATATTGGATGAGCCGACCACCGCGTTGGACGTGACGGTTGAGGCTGGCATCGTCGATCTGGTCAAAGATTTGGGCACCAAATACGGCACCTCAATGCTGTTCATTTCGCATAATCTTGGCCTGATCCTCGACGTATGCGACCGTCTTTGCGTGATGTATTCCGGCGAGGCGGTGGAGACCGGCAACGTCATCGAAGTTTTCGACAAGATGCGCCACCCCTATACCCAAGCCCTGTTCCGCTCGATCCCGCTTCCGGGGGCTGATAAAAACACTCATCCTTTGGTGGCAATCCCCGGCAACTTCCCGCTGCCACATGAGCGTCCACCGGGCTGCAACTTTGGTCCGCGCTGCGATTACTTCAAGGATGGTTTGTGCAACGCCGCCGAAGTGCCGATGTTTCCGGTGCCCGGCGACGACCGCCACGCCACCCGCTGCTTCCGCTGGACCGAAATCGACTGGGAAGCGCCGATGACGTTGAAGGCGAGCAAGCCAAAGACGCCGATCGGCAAAGTCGTGCTGAAGATGGAGGATCTGAAGAAGTATTACTCGGTGTCCTCAGGCGGGTTTGGCAGCGGCACCACGAAAGTTGTGAAGGCCAACGAAACGCTCAGCTTCGAGGCGCGAGAAGGTGAGACTTTGGCCATCGTCGGCGAGTCCGGTTGCGGTAAATCGACCTTTGCCAAGGTTTTAATGGGGTTGGAGACTGCGACAAGCGGTTCCATCCTGCTGTTCGATGAAAACGTGCAATCGACGCCCATTCAGCAGCGCAACACCGATACGGTGTCGAGCGTTCAGATGGTGTTCCAAAACCCGTTCGACACGCTTAACCCGTCGATGAATGTCGGCCGCCAGATCATCCGCGCGCTTGAGATTTTCAAGCAGGGCAAGTCTGATGAAGAACGCCACGCCCGGATGCTGGAACTGCTCGACCTCGTAAAACTGCCGCGCGCCTTTGCTGAACGGATGCCGCGCCAGTTGTCGGGCGGGCAAAAACAGCGCGTCGGCATCGCGCGGGCGTTTGCCGGTGGTGCCAAGGTTGTGGTTGCCGATGAACCCGTTTCGGCTTTGGACGTCTCGGTGCAAGCCGCCGTTACCGATCTCTTGATGGACATTCAACGCGAGAACAAAACCACCCTGCTGTTTATCAGCCATGACCTCTCCATCGTGCGCTACCTCAGCGACCGGGTGATGGTGATGTACCTCGGCCATGTCGTTGAAATGGGGACCACCGATCAGGTGTTCCAGCCGCCCTACCACCCCTACACCGAGGCGCTGCTGTCGGCGGTGCCGATTGCCGACACCAAAGTGATCCGCAAGCGCATCGTGCTGGAAGGCGATATTCCGTCGGCAATGAATCCTCCGCCCGGTTGCCCGTTCCAAACCCGCTGCCGCTGGAAATCTCTGGTGCCGGGAGGCTTATGCGACGTCGAAATGCCGCCTGTGAAGATGCTGGAAGGCGGCCATCAGGTGAAATGCCACTTGAGCGATAATGTGCTGGCGACGATGGAGCCTGTTATCAAGGTCGCAGCCGAGTAGAACGACTTGCGCCCGCTGGTGGCCTCAGAGCCTCCGGCGGGGATATTTAAGCCAATGTGAAAGCCTTAAGTGTTTCACATTGGTCCAAATATCCCCCGCGGAGCGTTCAACAAATCAACCCTCGCCCCGCTTACAAACTCGGTCCCGGCGCGATTTTGCTGCCATCGGTGAAGCGCGACAGCCGGAACCGCGTCAGATCATGCGTCTCGGTCTTGCCTGCCACCAGATCAGCTACCACGCGGCCCATGCCGGGGCCAATGCCAAAGCCGTGGCCGCTCATCCCGGTCGCAATCACCAGACCCGAGATCGCCGCCACCCGATCAATCACCGGCACCACATCCGGCATGGTGTCGATCATCCCGGCCCATGCGGCCTTTAGCCTGGGCCGCCCGAGTTCCGGCAGGGCTTTGGCGAAACTGTCCTGCACATCCGACAGCGCCTGCATATTCGGGCTTGGGTTCAGCACGCGGATACGCTCGAAGGGTGAGACCTGATCCGCCTGCCATTTGCGCGGCGTGCCCCACGCATCGGGGTAATCTTTCGGCGCTGCGGGGCGGAACTTGGTTGAGGTGAAATCCTTTTTCAACACCGGGATGTAGCTCAGCATGTGGCGGAGCGCATCGGGGCCAATGAAGAAATCATGGCTCGCGCCCGGTGCAATCGTATAGCCGCCATCCAAGCGACGCCGGAAGGCGAAGCGATCATCGGCGACGTTGCCGGCGTAAACCTCGGGCATCGCCTCAGTCGCGGCTACCGACGCCAACACCGCGAGTTGCGGAATTTTCACCCCCTCGGCGCGCAGGAACAATGACGACCAAGCGCCGCCCGCCACCACCACCTGATCGCAAGCGATGCGGCCCTTTTCGGTGTAAACTCCGGTGATCTGACCACCCGCGATATCCAGACGCCGCACCGCGCAATCCTCGATGAGCGTGGCACCCCGCGCCACCGCACCTTCGGCGAGCATCGGCACCGCCGACCAAGGTTCAGCCCGCGCATCCGACGGCGTCAGCAGCCCGCCAATCCACGGCGCATCCGCCCCTTGAATTGTGTTGCGAACCTGCCCCGCCGACTGCATCACGGTATCAAGGCCATGGGCTTTCGCGTGCACCAGCCAATCCTCAAACCCCTGCATTTCGGCCTCAGTTCGGGCGAGATACATCACACCTTCTTGGCGAAACCCTAAGCCTGCGCCAAATTCCTGCGACAGCGATTTCCAGATCCGCAGGCTTTCAACCATGATCGGCAGCTCTGCCAGATCGCGGCCCTGTTGCCTGATCCAACCCCAGTTGCGGCTGCTCTGCTCCCCCGCAATACGACCCTTTTCGCACAAAACCACCTTGAAACCAGCCTCGGCCAGATGCCACGCCGTCATCACGCCAATCACCCCACCGCCGAGCACGACCACATCGCAGGAGGCGGGCAAGGCACTGGTGAACCGTGGTTTATTGGCCTCGGATATCGGGAATTGCATCACTTTAGCGACTCCAGCAGGCTTTGCATGAAGCGCAATCCGGCGTTCCATTCCGACAGTTCCAAATATTCATCGACCTGATGCGCTTGCGCGATGTCACCCGGCCCGCAGACCACTGCGGAATAGCCCGCCTCTTGGAATTGCCCAGCTTCGGTGCCGTAAGACACCACGCCGGTGCTGTTATCGCCAGTTAGTGACCGCACCAGATGTTCGGCTGCTCCATCCACTTCGGGCTTCAAACCTGGCACGCCGAAAAACTTTTCCAAATGCACGCCAGCCTCGGGTTGCACAGCTTTCAGCGCGGCATCCAAGCGGGCGGCCTCGGCGACAAACTCCGCCGCGAGTGCAGCCTCATCCTCACCCGGCACCACCCGCATTTCGACCGCAAACTTGCAATCCCCGGCGGTGATATTATGCGCCGTGCCACCGGCGATCATGCCGACATGCAACGTGGTGAACGGCGGATAGAACGTCGCCGCCACGTCAGAGATCGGCCGCGCTTGTATCTCCGCGTTTTTCGCGTTGACCCAACCGATCAGCCGCGCGCCTTCCATGATCGCCGACACGCCGTAGGGCAGCAGCGAGGAATGCACCTCAAACCCCTTCACATGCACATGATAGCCAGTGCCGCCCTTATGGCCGTGGATCAGCTTCATGCCGCTGGGCTCACCGATCACCGCAGCCGAGGCTTGTGGCACCACCGCTTGCATCGCGGCAATCATCGGCGGAGCGCCGGTGCAGCCAAGCTCCTCATCATAGGATAGTGCCAGTTGCAAAGGCCGAGTCACACCCTGCAAATGCGCCCGCACCAAGGCCCAAACCGACAGCGCGACATAGCCCTTCATATCGCAAGTGCCGCGGCCATAAAGCCGCCCGTCGCGCTCGGTCACCACCCACGGATCAGACGTCCAAGCTTGGCCGTCCACTGGCACCACGTCGGAATGGCCAGACAGCACGACGCCACCCGCTTCCCACGGCCCGACATGCGCGAACAGGGCGGCTTTGGTGCGATCCTCGTTCCAGTGCCGATGCGAGGTGATACCATGGCTGGCGAGGTAATCTTCCAGCCAATCAATCAAATCGAGATTGCTGCCCCGGCTGACCGTCGGAAAGCTGACAAGCTGCTGCAATACGTGACGCGGCGTCAATTCTTCCATGTTTATCCCCATATGTTGTGGCCGAACCTGCCGATGCACACGAGCAGTGTCAATCCCGGCAGAATGTCGCTGCTTGCACGCCATATGTCGCGAAAACATTCTGCGCGGTGGTCTAAATTCAGGATTGATAGCTAACCCGAAATGGTCAAGACTTCACCCAATCACTGGGCGGGCAAAGAACCGACCCGGACAAAACAAAATAATAACAACGACCTGGGGAGTTTCATATGCCCGATCGGGCCGCGCCCGTCCTTGATGTAAGGGGGCTGAAAGTCGTCTTCCGCACCCGTGGAGGCGAGATTCACGCCGTCAACGATGTCAGCTTCCATTTGGAACGCGGTGAACTTTTGGGCGTTGTCGGCGAAAGTGGTTCTGGCAAGTCAGTTACCATGATGTCGCTGATCGGTTTGCTGCCCTCGCCGCCTGCGGAAATCCGCTCGGGTTCGGTGAAATTGGGCGCACAAGACCTGCTGAAAATTAGCCCCGACCAGTTGCGCAATGTGCGCGGGGCGAAGGTGGGTTTCATCTTCCAAGACCCGATGACCAGCCTGAACCCGGTGTTTAATGTAGGCTTCCAGATCGCCGAACCTTTGCGGCGTCATATGGGGATGAACAAGGCGCAGGCGGCGCAGCGGGCGATGGAACTGCTCGATCTGGTCGGCATCCCGGATGCGAAGAAGCGTTTGGGCGATTATCCGCATCAGTTTTCCGGCGGGATGCGGCAGCGCGTGATGATCGCGATTGCCTTGGCTTGTGACCCGGATGTGTTGATCGCGGATGAGCCTACCACGGCGCTGGACGTGACCATTCAGGCGCAAATCCTTGAATTGGTGAAGGAACTGCGGGTGAAGCTTGGCATGGCGATCATCTGGATCACCCATGATCTTGGCGTGATCGCTGGCATCGCGGATCGGGTGATGGTGATGTATGGCGGCCAGATTGTCGAGCAAGCCCCGGTGCGAGAGTTGTTCGCCAACCCGCAGCATCCCTACACGCGGGCGCTTTTGAAAACCATTCCGTCGCTGACGGGCGTGCGTGAAAAGCGCCTGCAAGTCATCGAAGGTCAGCCGCCGATTATGACGAGCACTCCCACCGCCTGCGCCTTTCGCGCGCGCTGCGTCCATGCGTTTGCGCGGTGTGAGTTTGAAAATCCGAAGCGCCACGGCATTGATACTTTGCCGTTGGGTTTGGGCCATGATGTCGCCTGCCATTGGGCGCCCAACCCTGCTGGATCGCTCAACGCCGAGGTAGCCCATGCTTGATGCCGCCCGTCCGGTCAAAGCCGGGGTTCCGCTGGTGCAGGTTGACGGGCTGAAGATGTATTTCCCGATCTACTCGGGGATTTTGCGCCGCCATACCGGCGATGTGAAAGCGGTGGATGGGGTGTCGTTTACGATTGAGGCCGGGGAAACTTTGGGGCTGGTGGGCGAGTCCGGTTGCGGTAAATCGACCGTGGGGCGGGCATTGCTGCGGCTATACGAGCCGACGGCGGGCGCGGTGGTGATTGAGGGCGAGGATATCGCCAAGCTGTCGCCGGAGGCTTTGCGCAAAAAGCGTCCGACGATGCAGATGGTGTTTCAAGACCCGCAGGCGAGTTTGAACCCTCGGATGACCTTGGCCGATATTATCAGCGAACCGCTGGTCGAGCATACCGATTGGAAGGCTGATCGCCGGCTGGAGCGGGTTTACGAGTTGATGGATGCGGTGGGCCTGAACCGCCGTTTCGCCAACCGCTTCCCGCATGAGTTTTCCGGCGGTCAGCGTCAACGCATCGGCATCGCGCGGGCATTGGCGTTGAACCCGAAGTTCATCGTCTGCGATGAACCGATTGCCGCGCTGGATGTGTCGATCCAAGCCCAAGTGGTTAACCTGTTGGAAGACCTGCAAGAAAAGCTCGGGCTGACCTATCTGTTCAACAGCCATGAACTATCGATGGTGCGTCATATCGCCGACCGGTTTGCGGTGATGTATCTTGGTCGCATCGCGTAACTTATCCCGCGCGACGATCTGTTCG
>NZ_JAQGKQ010000036.1 GCF_028290025.1 Cypionkella sp.
GCCCCCTCCAGCATCGGTTTCATCGCCGATCACATCGGCTTCCGCGCCACCTACGCAGCCTTAGCCGGAGTGCTGCTGGTGGTCACCGCTCTCGCCCCGCGCGTCAAAGCCGCCGATAACTTGACGCCGCACTAAGGCTTTCGCATTGGTAAAAATATCCCGGGGGCGGCGCCCCCCTCCCCGGTAAAGGCGCACAAGCGCCGCTCCGGAGAAAAACAATGTCGCCGCTTGGCGACCCAATCAGATCACCCTACGCGGCCACCTGCGCCAAAATCTCACCCACACTCGCCACCCGCGCAAACTCGCCATCGAGATTTGCCAAAGTCAGCGCCAATACATCACCCGCCGACATCTCACGGCCATCGCGCAAACGCTGGCAGAAATTGATTAAAGCATCGCAGACCACGGTGGTCCTATAACCCAAATCCCCCGCCATCCGCGCGGTAGATTCGACGCAATAATTCGCCGCACCACCGACAATCACCAACTCGGTCAGTCCCTCAGCGGTCAAATGATCCGCCAACCCTGTGCCGATGAACGCAGACGAGCCATGCTTAATGAACACCGCCTCACCGGGTAGCGGAGCAGCCACTGGCTGCACCGCCGATCCCGGCTGACTGGGATGAAAGCCATCCGCAGGATCAACGCCGTGGTGATGCACATGCACCACCGCTAAGCCTTTGCCGCGAAAAGCTTTCAACGCGCGGGCTATGCTAGTGTCAGCCGCAGGATTGCCCCAAACAAAGCCCTGATCGCGCCGCGTTACAAAGTCCATCTGCACGTCGATCACCAGCAAAGCCGTTGCCATGTGTTACGCCCCCAAGAAATCAGTTTTGCCAATTTCAACGCCGTTAGCGCGCAGGATATTATAGCAGGTTGCCATGTGGAAATAGAAATTTGGCACTGCATAGCCATGATAATATTGCGCCGCCGGGAACGACAACTCGCGCGGCCCAGCTTTCAAAGTAATGGTGCGATCTTCGGCACCTTCAAAAGCATCGGCGGGGATGGTGGCGAGAAACGCAATCGTCTTGGCAATGCGCTCTTTCAACTCAGCCAGAGTGGTTTCGGTGTCAGCGAAACTCGGCACCTCCAACCCAGCCAGCCGCGCAGGCGCGCCCTTGGCATGGTCGCAAGCAATCGTCACCTGCCGCCACAGAGGCAGCATATCCGCGATCAAACGCAGTTGCGGGATCAAATCGGGCTTGATCTTTTTGGCTTCGGCAAACGCCTCAGCCTTATCCAGTATTTTCGACAGCGCGTTAAGCGAATGCGTGAACGATGGCACCGGGTTTTGCATAGCAGTCTCCTGTTGGTTGGCCGTCAGATGCGCCCACAACGCCCGAAAATGCAAGGGGGCCAAATTGGCCCCCCACGATTGCTGTCGGTTAACAAAACCTTAAGTCGCAGTGTAAGTCATTGATTTCTTTAGAGCCACACCAGTGCCCACGCATGGACAGCTCAAACCCCCAAACACCACCGCATCACAGCTTTCTGTGCGTGAAGTCGATTCTCGGCCTCATCAAAAATCACCGAATGTGGCCCGTCCATCACCGCAGATGTGGCCTCATCATTCCTATGCGCAGGCAAGCAATGCATGAACAAGGCGTCAGGCTTGGCCCGCGCCATCAAAGCCTCATTGACCTGATAAGACCGCAACTGATTGTGCCGGCGTTCCTTCGCGGATTCAGGGTCGTGCATCGAAACCCAAGTGTCCGTCACCACCAAATCCGCCCCCTGCATCGCTTTGACAGGATCACGCTCAATCGTCACCCGACTGCCCTTTTCCCGCGCAAAGCCTATAAACTTGCCCTCCGGTTCCAAAGTCTCCGGCCCGGTAAAGGTGAAATCAAAGCCAAACTGCCCCGCAGCATGTAGGAAAGAGCCGCAGACGTTGTTACCGTCGCCAGCCCAAACCACCTTCTTGCCCGCAATCGGCCCGCGATGTTCTTCATACGTCATCACATCCGCCATGATCTGACAGGGATGCGTCCGGTTGGTCAGCCCGTTGATCACCGGCACCGTCGCATGTTCCGCCATCTCCAGCAGCGTTGCTTCCTCAAATGTGCGGATCATAATGAGATCGACATAGCGGCTAAGAACCCGCGCCGTGTCGGCAATCGTCTCGCCATGCCCAAGCTGCATTTCCTTGCCCGACAGCACCATGGTCTGCCCACCCAACTGCCGCACGCCGACATCAAACGACACCCGTGTGCGGGTTGAGGGTTTTTCAAAAATCAGCGCCACCATACGACCCGCGAGCGGCTGATCATCATCCGGCGTGCCCTTGGGGCGATTGTTGCGCGCGGTTTTCATCGCCAGCGCCGAGTTGATCATCGCCCGCAAATCAGCGGCGTCAGTTTTGTGGATATCGAGGAAATGTTTCATAAAGCGTCTCACTGGTTGAGAGCGCCGAGGGCTTTCCGCCCCCGGACCCCCGAGGATATTTGAGCAGAGAGGATGACCGAAGGGTCAGCCGAAATCTCGTCGCGATGCACAATGCGCCGCTTCTGCGTTGGGATGGATCAGCCGCATCTAGGCTGCCTCAATCCGAAGTGCTGTGCGATCCAGCCGCGCCAAAGCCTCGGTGATGTCATCTTCGGGGATGTTCAAAGCAGGCAGCAACCGCAGCACATTATCGGCCGCAGGCACGGTCAGCAAATGTTCGGCATAGGCCGCCTTGACGATATCGGTGTTCGCAGCTTTGCACTTCAACCCAAGGATAAGTCCTTGCCCACGCACCGCTTCAAACACCGTCGGATGCGAGGCAACCAAGCCTTCAAGGCCCTGCCGGAACTGCGCGGCTTTGCGCGAAACTGCATCAAGGAAGGCATCGTCGGCGATGATCTCCATCACCTTCGCACCCACCGCACAACCCAACGGATTGCCGCCATAGGTCGAGCCGTGCGTGCCCGCACCCATGCCGCTCGCCGCGTTTTCGGTCGCAAGCACCGCGCCAAGTGGAAAGCCACCGCCGATGCCCTTGGCAACCATCATAATATCGGGATAAACCCCTGCCCATTCATGCGCGAAAAGCTTGCCCGTGCGACCGACGCCGCATTGCACCTCATCGAAAATCAACAGCGTTCCCGTCTCATCACACAGATCGCGCAAGCCTTTTAGGCATTGGTCTGGCACCACGCGGATGCCGCCCTCGCCCTGCACAGGCTCGATCATCACAGCACAAGTGCGGGTGGTGATCGCGGCGCGGATCGCATCGTGATCGCCCCATTTCAGCTGCTTGAATCCCGGCATCAGCGGGCCAAAGCCCTTGACCATCTTTTCCGACCCCGCCGCCGCGATAGCGCCAGTTGAGCGACCATGGAACGCGCCTTCGAAAGCAATGATCTCGATCCGGTCGGCCATATCGTTATCGAAGTGATATTTCCGGGCCATCTTGATCGCCAGTTCGCAGGCTTCGGTGCCGGAATTGGTGAAAAACACCGTATCGGCGAAGGTCTTGTCGACCAGCATCTCTGCCAGCTTTTCCTGCTGCGGGATGCGATACAAGTTGGAGACATGCCACAGTTGCCCCGCCTGTTCGGTCAAAGCCGCGACCAGCGCCGGATTGGCATGACCCAACGAATTCACCGCAATGCCTGCGCCCAAATCCAAGTATCGGCTGCCATCCTCTGCCGTAAGCCAGCTGCATTCACCTTTGACAAAAGCCATCGGGGCGCGGTTATAGGTGGGCAAAACTGTGGTGATCATGGGCGAGGGCCTTTCACGGGAAAGCCTAGGCGTAGCCAAGGACATAGGAGGAAGTCAACGAGGGATGCCCAAAACGCGAGGGCAAAGCGGATCAAACGTCAGGCTTAAAGGCGCTGGCGTCGGGGACGGGCAATAAAGGCGGTCCGATTGATCACGGCCGGGACATAACGGAAGCGCCCCGGCCTGTAAATCTTTTTCCGCAATGGTGTTTTCCGCAACCCTCAGATCAACCGCCGCGCCAACTGGTTCTGCCGCTCAATAACCAAGGCCAAATCAATCGTTACCATCTGCCCCTCACGCACCACCGCGCGGCCCTCAACAAACAAGTCCCGCACCTTTGACGGCCCGCACAGGATCAAACTCGCCACAGCGTCCCAAGACCCCGCCGCCTCAATTCCCGACACATCCCAGATCGCAATATCTGCCCGCTTGCCAACCTCCAGCGACCCACAATCGCCACGCCCCAGCACCTTAGCGCCGCCCAAAGTCGCAATCTCCAACGCCTCTCGCGCCGCCATCGCATCCGCGCCGCGCAATACCCTTTGCAACAACAGCGCCTGCCGCGCCTCAAGGATAAGATTGCCGGCGTCATTGCTGGCTGACCCATCCACCCCCAGCCCCACCTTCACCCCAGCGTCTCGCATCGCCCGAACCGGAGCGATCCCTGACCCCAGCCGACAATTTGAACACGGGCAATGCGCCACTCCGGTGCCAGATCGCGCGAACAAATCAATCTCATTTGCGTCCAGCTTCACACAATGCGCATGCCAAACATCATCCCCCGTCCAGCCCAAGTCTTCAGCATATTGCCCCGGACGACAGCCGAACTTCGCCAGCGAATAGGCGATATCCTCATCATTCTCGGCCAAATGAGTGTGCAGCATCACACCCTTGTCCCGCGCCAAAACCGCGGCCTCGCGCATCAAATCCCGGCTGACCGAGAACGGCGAGCACGGCGCAATCCCCACCCGCAGCATCGAGCCCTCGGCTTTATCGTGGAACCGATCCACCACGCGGATGCAATCCTCAAGGATCGCCGCCTCACGCTCCACCAGAGCATCTGGCGGCAGGCCCCCATCCGCGACACCAATGCTCATCGCGCCACGGGTCGGGTGAAACCGCAAGCCAACCTCGCCCGCCGCCGCAATCGTATCATCCAGCCGCGCGCCATTTGGGAATAGATACAAATGATCCGAAGTCATCGTGCAGCCCGAGAACGCCAATTCCGCCAGACCAACCTGCGCGCTGACAAACATCTCCTCTGGCCCAAACTTCGCCCAAATCGGATACAGCGTCTGCAACCAGCCGAACAAAAGCGCATCCTGCCCGCCCGGCACCGCCCGCGTCAAAGTTTGATACAAATGATGATGCGTGTTCACCAAACCCGGCGTCACCACGCAGCCACGCGCCTCAACCACCGCGCCCGAAGTCGCAAGCCCCTGCCCCACCGCAGCAATCACCCCGCCGCGCAGCAACACATCGCCGCCAGCAATTTCGCGCCGCGCGCCATCCATCGTCACTACGACGTCAGCGTTCCTGATCAGAATTTCAGGCATGATTTCCCCTAAACCCCACCCCCTTCGGTGGATCGGGGAACGCGCGACAGAAGGGGGAGTTAAGGACTCGCGCAGACCAAACCTAACAACCCTCCGCCCTAACTCCAAGCCATTTCACATTGGCTCAAATATGCTCGGGGGAGAGGCCGCAGGCCGGGGGGGCAGACAGCCCCCACGATTTTTCTCATAAATCGGCCAGCACCCGTAGCAGCCTACGCGTTCAGCAAAGCCAAAGCCTCGGCATGAATATCAGCATTGGCCGCAGCCAGCACCCGACCACCGTCCAGACAAGGCTTGCCCGACCAATCAGTGACAATGCCGCCTGCCGCCTCAATCACCGCAATCGGCGCTTGAACGTCATAAGCCTGCAATCCAGCTTCAATCACCAGATCAATCTGCCCCGCCGCGATCAGCGCGTAAGCGTAGCAATCCATGCCATAGCGCACCAGCTTCGCCTTCAGAGCAACCCGACGGAACGCAGCGCCTTCTTCCGCAGTCCCAACCTCAGGAAACGTGGTGAACAAAATTGCCTCAGACAACGGCCTCGCCGCCCGCGTGCGCAAGATCTTGCGCCCCATCGGCCCATTGACCTCAGCGCGCCCCAAGCCACCCTCAAACCGCTCGCCTATATAAGGCTGATCAATCACCCCATAAATCACCCCATCCGCATCGCGGACCGAGATCAACACGCCCCAAGTCGGCGTCCCAGACAAATATCCACGAGTGCCGTCGATCGGGTCCAACACCCAAGTCAGCCCCGAACTCCCCGCAACCGGAGCGAATTCTTCGCCCAATATTCCGTCATCGGGCCTGCGCCGTGCCAGAATCGCGCGCATCCGCTGTTCTGACAGCCGATCCGCCACCGTAACCGGGTCAAATCGCGCGACTTCCTTGTTATCGGCTGTCAGCCCATCGCTGCGAAAATGCTGCAAAGTCGCCAGGCGTGCCGCATCTGCGAGTTCCGCCGCTGTGCTGATGATATCTTGCGCTTCGGTGTCCGAAAACATGGTCATAATCGCCCCTTCTAAGGGCAAAACGCCCGCCGCCCGCGGTGCATAGCATTGGGCATAGCCTTGGCTAAGCACTCTCGGGCAAGCGGTCAAGCTGTCGTAGCTCGCGTGATTGAGGACAATTCACGCAAAGCGTATGCAGCTATTGGAACGGCGCTTAAGCCGCTTCGCTCAACACGCGGGCCAGATCAAACAGACGACGCCGTTGTGCTTCGGGGATTGCGTAGTAAGACCGCACCAATTCGAGTGCTTCTTTATCCGCCATCATGTCATGCCCTGCCTGCGCCGCTTGCGCGCCGTCGGCCAGACCCTCGAAGAAGAACGATATCGTCACACCCAGCGCGTCGGCAATATCCCACAGACGCGAGGCAGAAACCCGGTTCATCCCGGTTTCATATTTCTGAATTTGCTGGAACTTAATGCCGACTTTGTCAGCAAGCTGTTGTTGCGTCATGCCGATCATCCACCGACGATGGCGGACGCGCTTGCCGACATGGGCGTCAACGGGGTGCTTCATAACAGTCTCCACTTTAAATGCTAACCTATCTCCCTCATACAAGCAATTTCCGTGCCAAATTTCTGCCGAGCCACTTTCTCCTCCGATTCATCCACCGTCCAGCGAAAACCTGTCTTTTTGGATATGTCCAATTATACAGGCGAAGAAGAAACCGTTGCCAAAAGCGCAGCATATCCCAACACGTTTGCGTTAACCCGATAACTCGCCTAAAACGTGCATATCGTTTTGCGCTGAATTTTGCAACTATTTTCACGGTTTTTTTGCATTTTGCAATGAAATCGCCGTGAAATGTCGGTTTCATTTGGTGACCTTGGCGTGCAGTTGGTGTCGACACCCATCAAAAGGCTGGTTTCTCAAAATTTTTCTTCGCACCGCCCGTGCAGTATGCCACAAATTTGGCTTGGGAGGACAACGAATGAAAATTTGGCAAGTCGCAAGTCTTGGTGGTCCGCCAGCACAATCAGAGCAGCCGCGCCCTACACCCGCGCCTGGGTTCGTTCAACTCAAGGTCGCGGCGGTGGGGCTGAATTTCGCTGACTTGTTGATGGCCGATGGCAAGTATCAAGAGCGCCCAGCCTTGCCATTCATCCCGGGGATGGAGTTTGCTGGCACAATCGAAGCAATTGGCTGCACCGCCGTGCCCGCCACCTCTGCTAGTCCCGGCCCGGACCTAAGCCTCGGGCAGCGTGTTGCAGGTTTCGCGACCCACGGCGCGCTTGCCGAATACATCACCGCTCCCGCCGACCAATTGATCTTGCTGCCTGACAGTATGAGCTTCCAACAAGCCGCCGCCTTCCAGATCGCCTACGGCACTTCGCACCTTGCGCTTTGGCATAAAGCGCGCCTGCAACCCGGTGAAACCTTGCTGGTTCTCGGTGCTGCGGGTGGCGTCGGTCTTACAGCGGTAGAGATCGGCAAACGCATGGGCGCGCGCGTGGTTGCCTGCGCCCGTGGCTCCGCAAAACTAGAGATTGCCCGCGCTGCCGGAGCAGACATCTTGATCGACAGCGATACGCCCGATCTGAAAGCCGCGCTCAAAGCCGCCACGAATGACTTCGGCGGTGTTGATGTGGTTTACGATCCGGTCGGTGGCCCCGGCTTTACTGCTGCATTATCCGCCTGCCGCCCAGAGGGTCGCCTGCTTACCATCGGCTTTGCCTCTGGCCAACTGCCTGAAATCCGCGCCAACCACCTGCTGGTGAAAAACCTCAGCGTGATCGGCCTATACTGGGGTGGCTACATGACCTTCGCGCCGCACATCCTATCCAACAGCCTGCGCACCCTGTTCCAATGGTTCGCCGAGGGCGGCCTGCGCCCCCACATCAGCCACGAATTAGCGTTCGCTGATTACCCGAAAGGCCTAGAGCTACTCCGCACCCGAACCGCCACTGGCAAAGTGGTGATCACGCTATAACCGATACGCCGCCGCCCCGGACTTGTAACCGGGCCACAAGGTTGGCAGGCGGCCCCGGATCAAGTCCGGGGCGGCTTGGGAATTGCGTTTAAGCCACAGACCTAATCGCGCGTGACAGATAAACCTGCCGGATCATCGCAGCCAGTGCCGAGATCGCTTCGGAATGCACCGGGTCCGCGACATACATATTCACCTTGATCACCGATAACTCCGGTAAAGCCCCGCCATGCGCGATCCGCTCGACAAATGGCGGCTCTGATCCCGCCAGCACCGCATGAACCGCCAAATCCGCAGAGACAGAAGCCTCAATACCCCGCGTGTCATCACTTTCCACCGCCATCTCCCACGGCATACCGGCGGTGTTTAATGCCGCCTGCACGCCTTGCCGGAAGATGCAGTTATGCGCAAAAGCCAGCCGCAATGGCCGCCCCTTCCACGCCGCCCCATCAGGAGCGCCCACCCACACCAGCGGCAATTCCGCCAAGGTCTGCCCATCCGCCCCCACCGATTCCTCGGTGGTCAAAATCACATCACACTCCCCGCGGGCAAACTGCGCCTTCAGCACCCGCGTAAACGAAGACGTCAGCGACACCTTCATCTTGGGATATTCCTTGGCAAACCGCCGTAACACCTGCGGGATCGCCGGATAGACGATGTCATGCGGCACTCCGAGCACGATCTCACCCTCATGCTGATCCTGCGTCAGCCGCCCGAACACCTCGTCGTTCAGCGACAGCATCCGTCGCGCATAGCCCAATAGTTGCTCACCCGACGCCGTCAACCCGACCTGCCGCGCCGAGCGATCCAGCAGCTGCGTATCCAGCATCTCCTCCAACCGCTTGATCTGCATCGACACCGCCGATTGCGTCAGGTTCAAAAACCCCGCCGCCCGCGTCACTCCGCCTGCATCTGCAATCGCCACGAAAGACCGTAACGAAGTCATGTCCAGATTTCTTGCCATATCACAAATCCTGATGCGTGAAGTCAAAACCATTCATTTTCATAATGTCACCGATTCAGGCATAAGGATCAAGTGCTGTGATCAAACAAGCGACTCACATCACCGATGACGATGAACCCTGAAAGGATACTATCATGTTCGCCTCGCTCCACACCTCCACATTGGCAGTTGCTCATGTGCAGTCGCGCGGCACTCTCGCTGATCTCGCCAAGCGCCTGCGCCTTGCGATGATCGCCCGCCGCCAGCGCGCTCAACTGGCCCGCCTTGACGCCAACATGCTGGCCGATATCGGCATCACCGCTCACCAAGCCGCGTCTGAGGCAGCTCGTCCAGCGTGGGACGTGCCCAGCACTTGGCTGCGCTAAGCGAAACTTGCCTGCGTTAACAAGCACTTGGCTGGGTTAACGCGCCGCGCAGACACCATTTCATGCGACATTTGCGCCTCAAGGATTTCCTGCAACGGAAATCCTTGAAATCACGGTCAACAGTGCCGATATTGGTTGCATTAGGCGCTGCGGATATCCGCAGCTGACCTTCAGTCCATAATCGGAGGCTTCCATGGCTGACTATCAGACGATCCGCCCATCGGGCCAGACCGCCGGCGTTGGTGCGCGGAGCGCCGACATCGACGCAGGGCTTCGCGCCCATATGAATAAAGTCTACGGGCTGATGTCCGTAGCGATGCTGATCACCGCCCTCGCCGCTTGGGCAATCGCTGGGCTTGCGGTTACCACCGACCCGTCGCTTGCGGTGTCGCAACTGGGCAACGACATCTACCTGACCAGCTTAGGCAACGCGATCTACATGTCGCCGCTTAAATGGGTGGTGATGTTCGCCCCACTGGTGATGGTGTTCGCGTTCGGCGCGCTGATCCCCCGCCTGTCGGTCGCTGGCGCTCAGCTGTTCTTCTACGCCTTCGCAGCCGCTATGGGTGTTTCGATCAGCTCGATCCTGCTGGTGTTCACCGGCGCTTCGGTAGTCACCACCTTCCTCGTGACCGCCATCGCCTTCGCTTCGCTGTCGCTCTACGGCTACACCACTAAAAAAGACCTGTCCGCAATGGGCACGTTCTTGATGATGGGTGTGATCGGCCTTGTAGTGGCTTCGATCGTGAACATTTTCCTTGCCTCGTCGGCGCTGGCCTTCGCGATCTCGGTGATCGGCGTGCTGATCTTCGCAGGCTTGACCGCCTATGACACGCAGAACATCAAAAATACCTACCTGCAACACGCGCAGACCGGTGACAGCGAGTGGCTTGGGAAATCGGCGATCATGGGTGCGTTGAACCTGTATCTCGACTTCATCAACATGTTCATGTTCCTGCTGCAGTTCTTGGGCGACCGCCGCTAATCGCAGCGTAACCGTCAGACCATCAAACCCTGCCAGCCATTGTGCTGGCAGGGTTTTTCTTTGCCAAATCCATGGTTGCGGCATTGCGGCTACGAAGGTCAAACCGAACGGCTTATGAAGCTTTGCGGATCAGGACCAAACCGCCTCGAGTCTCCAAGTTGTTTCTACGCAGGCGCTTCACACCACCGCGCCAAACAGCTTGCCGACCAGCGCCGTGACGGCCATCGCCGCAGCACCCCAGAACGTCACCCGCATCACCGCACGCGCCATCGGAGCACCGCCTGCCTTCGCGCCGACAGCACCCAGCACGGCCAGAAACATCAGCGAGAGCACCGTTACCCATAGGCTGATCACCGCTTCAGGTACCAGTGCCGCCGTGGCCAAAGGCAAAGCCGCCCCAACCGCGAAGCTCGCCGCCGAAGCCCCCGCCGCCAGCAGCGGCTTCGCCTCGGTATGTTCAGAAAAACCCAACTCATCACGCAGATGCGCCGCCAGCGGGTCTTTCGCATGAAGCGCAGTCGCCACTTCAAACGCCAGACCCGGAGTTAAGCCGCGATCCTCGTAGATACCGGCCAGCGCGCGCAATTCTTCGGCTGGGTCAGCGTCGATCTCGGCCTTTTCGCGCAAGGTGTCGGCCTTCTCGGTATCGGCCTGTGATGAAACTGAGACATATTCCCCCGCCGCCATCGCCAAGGCGCCTGCAGCAAGCCCCGCCATCCCGGCCACCAGCACCTCTGCCCGACCAGACGCCGCAGCCACCCCCATGATCAGTGAGGCGGTTGAGATGATGCCATCATTCGCCCCCAACACCGCAGCCCGCAGCCCGCAGCCAGCCGACCCGCGCAACGTAATGTTCTTCGTAATGATTGCGTTCCATGTTCACCTCTGCTGACCAGCCTGATGATCTGACCGATGGGATCAGATAACGCATGAAAACCGGGTAAACATAACGAAAAACCGCGCCCTAAGGGCGCGGCACTTCCGCACAACGAAAGCCCAAGATCTTACTTGATCTTGCCTTCTTTGTATTCAACGTGCTGACGTTTGACCGGGTCATACTTGTTGACGGTCATTTTCTCGGTCATGGTCCGAGCATTCTTCTTGGTCACATAGAAGTGCCCGGTGCCAGCCGTCGAGTTCAGACGGATCTTGATCGTCGCCGGTTTGGCCATAGTCGTCTCTCCTGCATCAAGGCAACACCGTTGCCCCGCGAAATCTCTTGAAGCCTGCCTTTTAAGGATGGCGCGCGCAGAGTCAACAGCCAAACGCCAAGTTCCGCGATCTATGCCTGATCTAACTTCGATCTACGCCTGATCTGATTGAGCGCGTACCGCGCGAAGACCTTTTAGCGCTTACGCGCGGTGGGCCTTGGGCATCCCTCACGGCAAATCGCCGATGCAGCATACGCCATTGACGCAACAATTGAGCATTTAGACCAAGTTAAACCCAACCAGTTCGTTTCGCCAATTTTGCATAGCGGTTTCCGCAAAGCCCCAGTCGGTCTTCAACACTGGGTCCGTCGTCAAAACCATAGGCCGAATGAATTGCGCGGACGGCCTATAAGCCGGATTTTGTCCCGGGGCTTGCGCCCCTTGGATGACCATTCCTCTGCCACCCGTGTTACCACAGGCAGTCAAGCTGCCAACCCGGGCCTCTGGGCTGAAAGTTCCCTGTGATGGTCTCCGCTATCGCCGCCAGCTTGCGCTTTTGACAGTCGCGGACCTTACCACGCGAGGCCCCTATTCGGCATTGCTCCGGGTGGGGCTTGCCATACCGTTCTTGTTACCAAGACCGTGGTGGGCTCTTACCCCACCGTTTCACCATCGCCGCAGATCCGTCCAGCTTGCGCCGAACACCACGGCAGTCTTTTCTCTGTGGCGCTTTCCCTGAGGTTACCCTCGCCGGGCGTTACCCGGCACCCTTCCTTCATGGAGTCCGGACTTTCCTCGAGGCTTGCACCCCGCGGTCATCCAGCCATCCGCGCGAGATGGGGCTTATGCTGGCACAGATGCCACGTCAACCGGGAAGCGCGCCGCCAGATCGCAGGCAAGCCCCGCATCGGTGCTGTCTAATGGCCCCTGCGCCCAAGGTCTGAACCTCAGCCGGAACGCTACGAGCAAATCAGCCTCACTTGCGTCAGGATAGCCGAACCGCCGCAAGGCGGGCAGGAACGCCTCCACATCGGCCTCACCCGCCTCCGGCCACACCGACACCCCCTGCAACGCCAGCCTGCGCCAATCGAACCGCGCACCGGGGTCACTTTTGCGCGCAGGTGCCATATCCGAATGCGCAATCACGCGATGGGCCGGAATAGCCCAGCGCTGCATGATGCCCGCGAGCAAGGCCCCCAGTGCAGCCATCTGCGGCTCAGGAAACGGCTGACGCCCGGTATTCGCCAACTCAATGCCAATCGAAGCCGAGTTCACATCAGGGATTCCAGCCCACTCGCCCGCCCCCGCGTGCCAAGCCCGCGAAGCCTCTGGCACCAAGCCCTCAACCTCGCCGATCTCCGAGATCAACCAATGCGCCGAAACTTCAAACGCCGGATCGCACAGCCGCGCCCTTGCTGCCGCACAAGACGCCATAGCGGTGTAATGTATAACGATGATGGATGGCAAAACGCCGCCCCGCCGGGCGCCAAAATTAGGCGAGGGCCAAGGCGGCGTGTCTGCGGTCACATTCAATTCTGAACGGCGGCCCGGAACGGCGTCGGATCCCAAGAGCAGGCATAGCCGTCGCCATCCGGGTCCAGTCCCTTGCGATCCCGGTCCGGCCCGCCAGCTGCCAGGAAAGCTTCTTGCGCAAGGTCCGGCGAGGGGAATTTGCCGCAAGCCGCGTTATAGCTGTTCAGCCGCAAGCCACCGCGCTTATACATTTGCGTGCCTTTGGGATGATTGGCCGAGATCGCAAACTGCACGATATTAGGCGCATCGCTGCCCGCGCGTTGGGGCAGCGCCGTTGGCTGATCGACCTGATATTGCGCGCGGTTGCGCTCAATCCGGGCCTTGTCGCTTTCAATGGTTTCACGTTTGCTGACCGCTTGGAAATCTTGCTCATCCGACACGCCCGCATTCGCAGCCGAGCCTGGAATATGCGCCATTTCCGAAGTGGTTTCCGCAATCCCCGCAGGCGCATTGCCGCGTGGGCGATCCGCGCCACCAATCACTGCGCCCTGCGGTTGTGCATAGGGCTGCGCGTAAGGCGAGCTTGCCGCCTGCTGGCTGAGTGGCACGTTGGTCGGCGTCAGCGCGGTATCGGTGCTTCTGCCTTCGGCTTGGTCAATCGCCGCCAGCGCGCCATCGGTTGAGAACCCACGCGCAGGTGCCGCAGCCGAAGCAGCGGGCGCGCCATAGGCATCATAATCCTGAAACCCAACGCCCGAACCCGAATCCGGCACACCGGTTCCACAAGCAGCCAACCCAAGGGTGGCCAAAATCATCACTGCGCTACGCATCGTCTCTGCCTCGGCGGTTTATTCTGATATTGGCGCTTACCACCATTTTTCCGGCTTGGCCACAAAGCCTGCGGCACGCTCCAAAACATAAGCGTGATTGAGCAATCCTGCCTCGTCCCAAGGCCGCCCGAGCAGTTGCAGCCCGATCGGCAGCCCCTTGCTATCGAGGCCCATCGGCACCGCCACCCCCGGCAATCCCGCGAGGTTCGCGGTCACGGTGAACACGTCGTTGAGATAAACCTCGACCGGAGTAGCCTTGTCCATCTCACCCAGACCAAAAGCCGAGGTCGGCGTGGCAGGTGCCAAAATCGCCTCAATGCCGGAGGCAAACGCCTGCTCAAAGTCGCGCTTGATCATTGCCCGCACCTTACGCGCGCGGTTGTAATAGGCGTCATAGAACCCCGCCGACAGCACATAAGTCCCGACCATAATCCGCCGCTGAGTCTCAGGCCCAAACCCCTCCGCCCGGGTCTTCTCATACATCTCGGTGATGCCATCGCCAGCAGCCAAGGCCGCCCGAAGCCCATACCGCACCCCATCATAGCGCGCGAGGTTGCTCGACGCCTCGGCCGGAGCGATCACATAATACGCAGGCAACGCATATTTGGCATGTGGCAGCGAAATATCGACAATCTCCGCCCCCGCATCGCGCAGCATATCGCGCCCCTGCGCCCACAAAGCGTCAATCTCAGCGGGAATCCCCTCGATGCGATATTCGCGCGGAATACCGATCTTCTTGCCGCGAATATCCCCGGTCAAAGCCGCTTCAAAATCCGGCACCGCCATATCGGCCGAAGTCGAATCCTTCGGGTCATGCCCAGCCATCGCGCCCAAGAAAATCGCCGCATCGCGCACCGATTTCGTCATCGGCCCCGCTTGATCCAACGACGACGCATAAGCCACGATCCCCCAACGACTCACCCGGCCATAAGTCGGCTTTATCCCCGTCGTGCCAGTAAACGCGGCAGGCTGCCGGATCGAACCACCAGTATCCGTCCCGGTCGCCCCCAAACACAAATCCGCCGCCACTGCCGCCGCCGAACCGCCCGAAGACCCACCCGGCGTCCGCAGCACATCATCGACCTTCCACGGGTTCACCGCAGGCCCATAACAACTGCTCTCGGTGCTCGACCCCATGGCAAACTCATCCATGTTCAGCTTGCCGAGCATAACCGCCCCAGCCCCAAACAGCTTCGAGGTCACCGTAGACTCATATTCCGGCACAAACCCCTTCAGGATGTTCGACGCCGCTTGGCTAGGCACCCCCTTGGTGCAGAACAAGTCCTTGATCCCCAACGGAATCCCGCACATATCCGGCGCGTCCCCCGCCGCAATCCGCAAATCAGCCGCCCGCGCCTGCTCCAACGCAATCTCCGGCGTCTTATGCACAAACGCGTTCAACGCATCGCCCGCATCAATCGCCGTCAGACACGCCATCGTCAGATCAGCAGCCGAGATTTCACCCTTGCGCAACGCATCCCGCGCCGCCGCAATGGTCCAAGTGTTCGCGCTTCCAGACATGCTCATTCCACCACCTTCGGCACTGCAAAAAAGCCCTCGCGCGCATCCGGCGCATTCGCCAAAACCGCCCGTTGCTGATTGCCATCCGTCACCACATCCGCCCTACGCACCAGCCGCATCGGCGTCACCGAAACCATCGGCTCAATGCCGGTCACATCGACCTCATTCAGCTGTTCCATAAAGCCGAGGATGCCCGAAAGCTGTTCCGCCAGCTTCGGCAAAGCCGCCGCCTCCACCCGAATACGCGCCAGCTTGGCCACCTTACGCGCGGTGTCGATGTCAATGGACATATGGATCTCCGAAATTTGCTGACGCCCGTTTACCCGTCAAGCCCCGTTGCCGCAAGTAGCTGGCCTTCACCCGCCAGCCGCCGCAATAGCACTTGCCTGGCTAGTGTAATTCGCTCAGGCTTCAGAAGTGTTGTCCCGCAAATCAGCCTATAACGCGTTGGAACTCGGTAAATATGCTCGATGCTGACTACAGCGCAAGAGCTGCAAGGCGGGCTATGCGGGCGTTTATGCCAGATGAAGATTTCGCTCTGGCATCGCTGAAAGACCCGACAAAACTTTACGACACATGGGTATTTCGCTGCAAGATACGCGGCAAGCACTCCAGTTTCGTCTGCAAACTCAGCACCCCAGACGATGAAGGTCGCGCGAAAATCCGCAACCAACATTAGCGGCTGAAATCGACCGATGCCGCGATGAAACAGCCGCTGCTCACCACGCCGAAAGCTCTGGCCTTCGTCGAAACCGAATGCGCCCTAATTATGGATGACGTGAAAGGTGACTCGCTGCAAAACCTGCTGCCGCAGTTTGCCAACATCACCGACGCCAGCGCCCATCTGAAAAACGCAGGCCGCTGGATCGCCAGCTTCCAACAATCAACCGCGAAGCCAGCGACATTCGACACCAAACCACACATGAACTGGCTGCTGAAAAAGCTTAAACGCCATGCAGAAAACCTAACCGTGATCCCCGACTACGACGCCTTCATGCCGCATTTCCGTCAACTTGAGCAAATCGCAGCCGAGGCGCAAACCCAGCCATGCACCCGCTGCGTGACGCACCGCGACTTTCACCTCGGCAACCTGATTTTTGGCCGCAAGGGAGTGGTCTACGGCATAGATTTTGAGAACAACAAGCCCGATGACGCCCTGCGCGACGTGATCTCATTCCTGTTCGCTTTCGTCATGAAGTGGCGCGGCGCTCCCTCTGAATCCGCCCCCGCTATTGAAAGTTTTCAACCCGCCGCCGCAGCCTTCTGGGAGGGCTACGCCGACCCATCAACCTCGCCAAAAGTGCTCGATTTCTTCCAAAAGTTCTCAGCCCTTAATGGTTGGTCAGGCTTGGATGCCCGCCACCTGACAGATCAAAGGCGCCACCGGCTCGAGCGTCTGAAGCAGTTGGCGAACACTTCTCTTCTACCGCTCTAGCCTGAGGTTCCACGCCATCGCTGCCTCACAATTCACTGTGGCCTGCACAACGGGATGCAGCGGCACGCCGTGGTTTCACCCCACAACTGCCTCACAATTCACCCACCCGCCCGAGCGCGCCCGCATAACGCCCCCAACTATCCCTATAAAATCACCGACTTCGCCGCCAAATCCCCACCCCTCCACAAATACAGCGCTGCTAGCGCATGATCCCCCGTCCGCATCGCATGTGGCGTCCAACTCGGATGATGAATCGCCTGCCCCACCGGCACCGACGCAAAATCGCCCGCGCCTTTCTGCCATTCCGCCACACCAGCAATCGGCAAATATACTTCTTCCGCCGCATGAGCATGGGCCGGATAAGTCACCCCCGGAGCCAACAATAGCACGCCGCAAGCCAGCCGCTCGCTAGGCACCGGACCACGCAGCCCGATAAACTCACTCCAGCCATAACCCCGCAAAAACCCCTCGCTAAAATCGCCCGCGCCATAAGTCTGCCGCCACGACAGCGCCGCCGCCACCCGCTGCAACTCCGCTAGCACCGCCCGCGTCTCGGCCACACCATGCAGTCCCGCGATCCAGTCACAAACCGGAAGCGCCGAAGGTTGCGCCTCCCGCCGTTCAGCACCCTCAGGCCAATCTGCCAGAAAAGCGCCCGCCGCTGGGACGCTCAAAAACGCCGCCTTCACCGCTGCCAACAGCCGATCCATCCCGCCCCCATCCCAAACACTTTCGCGCCACCCTGTTTTACTTAGACACCGCTTGCAACCTATCAGCAGCAAGACGCCCCTCAATCTTAACCCCCGATTAACCATACCCCCACCCCCCTAAATAACCCCATAAGATCAATGCTCCCAAGTTGGGA
>NZ_JAQGKQ010000100.1 GCF_028290025.1 Cypionkella sp.
CACCATCATCATGCCCATCGACATCAACACGGCGGCGACCACCAGATCAATGATCAGGAACGGCAGGAAGATCAGAAAGCCGATCTCAAAGGCGCGCTGAATTTCCGATAAGATGAACGACGGGACCAACAACGACAACGGCGCATCAATCGGCACGACCTGCGCCACATTAGGCCGCAGATTCTGCAGCGCCATAAATGTGTCGCCGTCCAACCGATGTGCCATAAATCCGCGGAATGGCCCTAATATTAAAGGGATAGCCTGTTGGATGTCGATGCTTCCGGCGTTCAAGGGTTCGACGCCCTTTAGCCAAGCCTCGGTAAATACCGGGTCCATCACAAACCAGGTTAAAAACAGCGCGAGGCTGACGATCAGCATGTTAGGTGGCGATTGTTGCAAGCCGATGGCCTGCCGTAAAATCGAAAGCACGGTGACGATGAAGGGAAAACAGGTGATCATCACCGCCAACCCCGGCACCAGACTAAGCACTGTCATCACCACCAACAGCTGCACAGACCGCGTCGAAAGTGAACTGCTGTCGCCAAAGTCAATCGACAGACCTTGCGCCAGCGCCGGGGCGCTTAACAGCAGCAAAAACCCGAACGCCAGCGCCAAGCGTCGTGTCATAATCCGCCCCGCAGATTGGCGACTTCGGTCAAACGCACCGCCAGTTGACCCGATTGATCGCCTTCCAACTCTTGCAGCTCGCCGCGCGCGATCAAGCGGTCACCGACATAAAGCTCCACCGGATCATCAACGCGCCGGTCCAGCGCCAGCACCGCATCACGGGTCAATCGCAGCAGATCGCGAACCAGCGGGCGGGCTTTCCCAACCGAAATCGTCACCTCAATCGGCACCTGACCGAAGGGATTGCTGTCTGGCAGTTCATCCATATTTCTTCTCCTGCTGTGGAATTTCAAAGAAACCGCGCACTGCGGCGGTGATTTCAGCGGTGGCGCGGTCGAGATTGATCTGCGTCTCGACATCGCCGAATTTAAGGTAAACCTGACCCTCGCTAAGGCTGGGTTCCTCGCTCAGGGTCAGAGCCAATCCGGTAGCCTTTTCCAGCAAAGCCTCCACCGCAGGGCGCGCGGCGGGATTAAGCACCAGCGTCACTGGCGTATCGGCCTGTTTTTCAGCCATCGGCATCAAGCTATCCAGCACCACTTGCGCCAAGGTTTCTCGCGCGAGTGCGGGCAATAGCCGCCCGACCATCTCGGACATCAGCGGTTGCAAGGCGCGCAGCACATGCTGGCGGGCTTCGTGAAAGGTGAAGGAAAGATCCTGCAAGTTGCGCGCAAGATCGGCCTGCACCCGGGTTTGGTCGCTGGATTGCGCCATCGACGCATCCTCCCATCCGGCCGCATAGCCGGAATCGTAAGAGGCAAGTTTGGTTTCCTCAAAGTGCATCGTGTCGAGCACAACGGTCGGGCCGCCGCTATGCGCCTCTTTTGTCTCGAAAACCTCTAGTCGCAGCGCCATCAGCGGGCTTCCTCTTCGACTTCCATCCAGCCGCGCAAGATTTCCACGGACTCGCTTTGGCGTTCCTCAATCAATTGACGCAACCGGCTCATCGGATCTTTGGTAGCGTCAGGCCCCGGTGCGCCCGAAATCACCGAAAGCGGCGGCAGGTCGGTTCGATCGTCAATTTCGCCCGTCAGCGCGCGGGTGTCGAAGCTTGACCCGGGCAGCGCCAAAACCGGTGCAGGCGCGGGCAGAGCAGCACGGCGGTTCGCCGAAGTCAGCACCGGGCGGATCACAAAAAGGCCCAAAATAAGGACCACCAAAGCCAAAACGCTGACTTGGATCAACGTCATCAGATTGATCTCACCGAAAGAAAACATGCTGGCGGCCAAGGCTTCACCGGTTTGCGGCAAAGGTTCAAACGCGAGCGACTTAAGCGTCAGAACATCGCCGCGCGTGGTGTCCAGGCCAGCCGCCGAAGTGACGAGTTCGCGCAGGATCGCCAGTTCATCTTCGGGACGCGGCTGAAAGGTGACGCTGCCATCGGCGGCGGTGACCGGCACGGCATCGACCAGCACCGCCACCGAAATTTTTCGCACCGAACCGGGCGCTTTCACCAGCTGCCGGTTGGTCTCCGAAACCTCATAATTCACCTTTTCGCGCGTCTCGGACGATTCGCTTTTGCCATTGCCCCCGGTTGCCGCATCATTGGCGGGCAGATTTGAGGCCACCGTCACATCTTGGCTGGCTTGGGTGTTCGATCCGGTCTGTTGCGTGTTGTCGGTGGCGATGGCGACCCGGCTTTGCGGATCGAAACTGCGCTCGGTGATCTGCTCGGCGTCGGTTACGACATCTACAGCGACCTCAACCACCGCTTTGCCCGCACCTACCCGCGCCGCCAGCAGACGCTCGACATTTTGCTTGATTTCAGCGGCTTTACTGTCTGCCGCTATAGTAGGGGCAGCCAAATCATTATCCGAGGCGATCAAACCCGCCACCGAATCGATCACCGCAACCGCGTCCGGCGTCATCCCCGGCACCGAAGCCGCAATCAGATGGCGCAGCGCATTGGCTTGCACAGCCGGAAGGCTACCGCCCACCGACGTGATGGTAACGCTGGCGCTTGGCTTTACATCGCGCTGGAACGGCTGCGACGGTGCCTGCGCAATATGCACGCGGGCGGCACGAATCTGCGGATTAGACAGAATCGTGCGGGCGAGTTCACCCTCTTTTGCCCGCCAGTAAGCCGCATCAAACATCTGCGCCGTGGTGCCAAAACCGGAAAGCGAATCAAGAAGTTCATAGCCCGTGCCGGAATTTGCGGGCAGACCTTCTGCCGCCAAGGTCATCCGCAGGGTGTCTCGCAGGCTATCATCGACATAAATCGCCTGACCGCGCACTTCGTAAGTGACGCCCTTCTGATCCAGCGCCGTGATTACATCGCCCGCAGCAGAGCTGTTTAAGCCTGCGTAAAACAAAGACATTCCCGGCGTACCCGCCATCCGCGACATCGCCATCACGGCCAAAAACACCGCCAGCGTCGCTCCCAGAACGAAGAAACGTTTACGGCCATCAAGGTTTCGCCAAATCTGCAACAGGTTCTGCACGGTCAGTCTCCGGTGATGGGCTTCTGCCCGATGAGATCAACTTGGCGGATGGGCCTTAACAATCGGTTAGGAAGCTTCGGTCTATGTTTGTTCTGCAAACAAAGACGGAGGGCCCGGTGGCCGAAATTGAGCAGCCGCAGGATGTGGCACCCAAAAAGAAATCGAAGCTGCCCGTACTGATCGGGTTGCTGCTGGCTTTGCTGCTGGGCGGGGGCGGGTTTTATGCCACCTGGTCCGGCCTTATTCTGCCGGGCAGCGAAACCAGTGAAGGCGCAGAGCCCAGTCCGCTGCCGGATATCGGCTTCGTGCCCGTCGAGTCGGTAATTGTCTCGATCGGCCCCAGTGCACTGGGCAAACATCTGCGCTTCACCTCACAGCTTGAGGTGGCGGGCGGCCATCTTGACGAGGTGACGACGCTGCTGCCGCGCATCGTTGACGTTATGAACGGTTATTTGCGCGCGATCGATCCGGCCGAGTTCGAAGAGCAGGCAGCATTGGTGCGCATGCGGGCGCAACTTCTGCGCCGAATCCAAATTGTCACTGGTGATGGGCGGGTGCGCGATCTGCTGGTCACCGAATTTGTGCTGAACTGAAAGGGATCTCGATGCTGATGATTGCGGATATTCTGATGGCAGCCGGCTCTTTCGGCGCAGCAATCTATTGCCGCGTTCTGTCGGCCAGATTGAAAAGATTTACCACGCTTGAAACCGGCATGGGTGGCGCGATTGCCGTGCTGTCGGCACAGGTCGATGAGATGACCCGCGCGCTGGAAAATGCGCGCACGGCGGCGCATGGCTCTGCCGATGGGCTGATTGCGCTGACAAGTCGGGCCGAGCAAGTGGCCGGGCGGCTAGAGCTTTTGGTAGCGTCCATGCACGACTTGCCAGATCCGGCTGGTGCCCCCGTTGAGCCGGAACCGACTGAAACGGAACGTAAGCTGCGTTTTGTGCGGCGCAGATCGGTCCGGCCTCAATTGGAGGCCGCAGAATGAAAAAAACGCGTTCTGGTCGCGGCGTTCTGATGGTGCTGACGTTGCTTTTGGCGGCCTCCGGCGCGCTTCGTGTGGGGTCAGGCGTTGGCACGGCGCTCGCGAATGCCACGGCTGTTGCGCCACAATCGCGCAGCGATCCGCAAGGTTGTGCCGTCACACCGCTCGCACTGGCCGAGGCGTTGAACGCTCGGGAAGCTGAAGTCACCGCGCAGGAAACCGCGCTTTCAGATCGGATGGCTGCATTGTCGCTGGCAGAGGCCGCGATCAAGCTCCGAATGACTGAAATGGCCGTGGCCGAAGCCGCTTTGAAGCAAACCCTGCAAATCGCCGATGGTGCGGCCGAGGCTGACCTCACGCGTTTAACCACGGTTTATGAGACGATGAAGCCCGCCGATGCTGCAAAATTATTCGCGGAAATGGCACCCGAATTTGCGGCCGGCTTCCTTGGTCGGATGAATCCCGCAGCGGCCGCCGCCGTCATGTCTGGGATGGACCCCGCAAAAGTCTATTCGATTTCGGTGCTGATCGCTGGTCGCAATGCGACGGCACCAAAAAACTAGCGTCAGGCTTTGTTAACCCGGCTCTGCAATGCTGCGGGCAGGAAATTGGGTAGGGTTTAGTCATGTTTGGAATTGTCGGTATCATCGTCATCATCGTGATGGTGTTCGGCGGGTTTGTGATCCACGGCGGCCATTTGGCCCCGATCTTGGAAGCTCTGCCATTTGAAATGATCATGATCGGCGGCGCCGCCGTGGGATCGTTTCTGGTCTCAAATGACTTGGCAGCGGTGAAACACACGGCAAAGGATGTCGGCAAAGTTTTCAAAGGACCAAAGTGGAAACCCAACGATTTCAAAGATTTGCTGTGCATGCTGTTTGAGCTTATTCGCATCGCGCGCGCCAACCCGGTTGCGTTAGAGGAACATATCGAAAATCCGCACGACTCAGCGATTTTCGGCAGGTATCCAAAAATTCAACACGATCATGAAGCCGTCGATTTGATCGCGGACACGTTTCGGGCAGCCTCGATGAATTACGATGATCCGCATCAGGTCGAAGAAGTGCTGGACAAGCGCGTAGAGGCGGCGCTGGCGCACGCCATGCACTCTAGCCACGCGCTGCAATCAATGGCGGATGCGCTGCCCGCCTTGGGCATCGTTGCCGCGGTTTTGGGCGTTATCAAAACCATGGGT
>NZ_JAQGKQ010000103.1 GCF_028290025.1 Cypionkella sp.
TTTACGGATGCGAAAAAAACTGTTGCCGTGATCCAGACTAATGCCGCGCAAAGAGGCTCCGGAGGCGTCTGGTGCTTTCAAGAGGGTGCCAACATCGGCATCGCGCGAACAGTGTTCGTCGACGGGATTCCAATTCTTTTGCCGCGAACAGAAAACGAGGAAGCTCGAACGCTGTCAAAACGCGCTGCGCTGGCCGCTCGCTTGCTGGGTAAAGTCGTTTGGCTAGGTATTATTACATGACTAGAAACATCGGAGGGCAGTGAAGTGGCAGCTTGCACGCAATGTGATCAACGACTCGCGTTGTTGGAGCGTAAGACAGGTATTTGTTTTGTTTGCGCGGAGAAAAACAGAAACCCAACATCCGCCGCGCCAAAGCAATTTCCCGATCTTACCTCGCTGAATACAGCCTCTCTCGAACGTAGGAAGCTTGATGAAGCACTGTCAGCGATCATCCTGACAACAGAGTCTTCGCACAACCTCGCCATTTCCGAACGCATCGAAATTATCACAGCTGAGTGCGTTCTCGGGATGAATATCTTCAAAGACATTGGGTCGTCTATTCGAGACCTCGTTGGAGGTCGCAACGAGTCATATCAGAATGCGCTTAAGGACGCCCGGAAGGCAGTTCTGCTGGAGCTTCGGCGTGAAGCCTTTCAGGTTGGGGCGGACGCAGTTGTCGCGGTCGATCTCGATTACAGCGAAATTTCAGGCGGCGGCAAAAGCATGATCTTCCTCGTCGCCTCTGGCACTGCGGTGCGGCTTTCCAAGCCTACCAGCCTTAACTGACGCGATTCACTTCCCAGTTGTCCATCGGCTAACGCTGAGAGTGTAGCGATAACTTTATTTTCAAATCAATGTGTTACGGCCAACTGGGAAGCGCAAACCAAACTGGGAAGCGCTCTTCCCGGTTCCGGCAGCTAAAACCCCGCCTCAACTGAGCTCGCCGCGCCTATATACGCCCATTTAACCCTTATTAAATGGTCTTTAAACGGTCGCTAATTCGCCGACCACAAAACGCCCTCGCCGCCCCCAAAGCCACGCAACCGGCCCTTTTCGGCTTCTCTGCCAACTCCGGCGCGCAACAACCTTCGCGCCGCCGGATGGCCTTCAAGCTCCCGTAATCACGCGCTTTTTCGGCCGTTCCCACTAATTCCCGGATGATCCCGCTTCTCTGCAGGTTCTGGTGTCACCTCACAAACATTTAGGTGTAGTGGCGTGACAGCCGGTTCTGCACAGAATGCCTGAAGATTTAACGGGATTGCGATTTCATAATTGATCGCCAGCGGCGTGGTGGGAGGTCGCGTTGGACAGGTATACTTAAGGCCAAAAGGCCGGGGAAACCCCCGGCCTTTGCATTCGCATATTGGACAAGCCAATTAGTCGTTCTTGTGGCTTTGGCGGCCGGCTTCGGCATGTTGCTCGGGGGTTCCCCCACGAGTGCCGCTGCTGGACTGTTGCCCACCGGACGACTTGCCGCCCGACGACTTGCCGCCGGACGAGTCGTTTTTGTGACTTTGGCGACCAGCTTCGGCATGCTGCTCGGGGGTCCCGCCCCGGGTGCCGCCAGCCTCTTTGCCGCCGGAACCGCTTTTGGATTCTTGGCTATTGTTAGGCATAATTTTCTCCTCTCCTAGAACCGACTCCCTTTGTCGATCAAGTTATCAAGCCTGAGAAAGACAGCTGGTTCCGGCTATGAACTTCACAATTTGCGGTAGAGCGCGCATTTCGTCCGAGTGAGCCAAAACGCGCCGCAGCAGAGCGGTCTAAACCCCGAGTAGCTTCGTAATCGCATTGGTAATTGCTCGGTCGGAGTAGGGTTTCGATAAGAATATGCAACCGGAAGGTAGGCTTTGTTCTTGCAGCTGGAACACCCCGGAGGCGACCAACAGCTTTACATGGGGCCAAAGAATTCGCACGTACTGACATAATTCGATACCGTCCATTGAGCCGGGCATCTGGACGTCAGTGAACACCAGATCAATATCCTGCCTCGTCTCAAGGATGAGGATCGCCTCGTCGGCGTTTTGAGCCTCCAAAGCCTCGTATCCGGTGCGTGCAATTGTGTCTAAGGCGTTTAACCGAATCAGAAAACTATCTTCAACGACTAGAACGACCCGCCAGCCGTTTTTCACGTTCAATACTCCCGCCCCTGTCCACTAGATTTAGTCAGTTCGGTGGCGGGTTATCGGTTCCATAGCTTGGTCACTTTCTTTCCATCGCACTGGCCAATTTCAGCTTGCGCCTGCTGCTTTTGTTGAATTAAAAAATCATGCTCTCATAATTGATCGCAAAGAAAGGGCAGCGCTATGGATGCACTTCGTCTGACGATCACGGCATTTGCTGTTAACTGTCTGGTGGGGTTCGGCGTGGAACTGCTGTTGAGAGCGGGGCTGCATTAATCCTTCGCAACCGCTCAGAAGCCGCGCGCTTTTCGTTCGTTACAAGAGTGTTCCTAAATACATTCACCCTTAAAGGCCGGGAGAGTTGAGCGATAGATAGCGGCTGCGGCTGTTTTTTTGTTGTGTAAGCCAAAATTGGGAACCAGCGGCGGCGGCTAAGAATTAGGTCATTCAGGCTAACACCCGTGAAAGGTTTATCCATGACGCACAATAATCCCGAAAATCCTGGTTCCACTGTAGATGATTCTGCTCGCAACCAACTGCCGCCGGACACGCAACCCATCTTTGATGACAGCGATGAAGATCTGTCTTGGCCCGAGCACGACACGTTGCCGATTGATGATGACGGTAATGTGCTGCCCGGTGATGGCGGTGCCGGCGATGATCCAACCGACAGCGGCGAGCAACAGCAGTTCGATCCCGATAATACGCGTCGTAGGCTCCACCTAGGGATGCCGCTCGCAGAGTGAGTTTGCGGCGGACATAATTGTCCTCGGTTTTTTGCTTGGTAGTATTGATACAACAAATGACCCAACGGCCCGTCTGACCCAACGGCCCCGCCCGGTAAAGCGTCGCAGGTATTTACTTTACGTCAACGTCGCCCTCCCAGCCTCAAGACTGGACAGGGCGTTTTTAGCATGTAACCTTCGAACATCTGTCGGGAGGAACGCGACAGAACGCTGTTTTACCCACATGTCGCAATCGGGAGGAATACATGGATCGTCGCTCATTTCTGACAAAGGCTGCCGTTGGAGGCGTCGGAGCCGCAGCCGCTACGACTTTGGCTGCGCCAGCGCTGGCACAGGCATCACCGAAGATTACGTGGCGGTTGACCTCGTCCTTCCCGAAATCGCTGGACACAATTTATGGCGGTGCGGAAGTGCTGTCGCAGCGTTTGTCCGAAGCCACTGATGGCAACTTTACCATTCAGGTTTTTGCGGCGGGCGAATTGGTACCGGGTCTGCAAGCTGCAGATGAGGTGACGGCGGGCAATATCGAGGCGTGCCACACCGTTGGCTATTACTATTGGGGCAAAGATCCGAGCTGGGCTGTCGCGGCGGCCGTGCCGTTTGGACTTTCAGCGCGGGGTCATAATGCTTGGCAGTACCATGGTGGTGGCATTGATCTGTATAACGAGTTCCTCGCGCAGCATAATATCGTAGCCTTGCCGGGCGGTAATACTGGCGTGCAAATGGGTGGCTGGTTCCGCAAGGAAATCAACACAGTGGCCGACATGCAGGGCTTGAAAATGCGCGTTGGCGGCTTCGCTGGAAAAGTGATGGAAAAGCTCGGCGTCGTGCCACAGCAAATTGCTGGCGGCGACATTTATCCCGCGCTGGAAAAAGGTACCATTGATGGCGCCGAATGGGTCGGCCCTTATGATGATGAAAAGCTCGGTTTCCAGAAGGTCGCGCCTTACTACTATTATCCCGGCTGGTGGGAAGGCGGCCCGACCGTCCATTTCATGTTCAACAAAGCCGCCTACGAGGGACTGACCCCGGCTTACCAATCGCTGCTGCGCTCGGTTTGCCAAGGCGTCGATGCCGATATGCTGCAAAAATATGACTACAAGAACCCTACCGCGATCAAATCTCTGGTCGCCAATGGCGCGCAGCTGCGGCCTTTCAGCCCGGAAATCCTTGAAGCCTGCTTCGTTGCGGCAAATGAGGTTTATGCCGAGATGGAGGCGACAAATCCGTCATTCGCCAAGCTTTGGGGTTCAATCAAGGCTTTCCGCACCGAGCATTACACTTGGGCGCAGATCGCGGAGTATAATTACGACACCTTCATGATGACCCAGCAAAACGCCGGAAAATTGTAAGGTTCTAGGCGCATAAACCGGGCAGATTTGAGACCCCGGCAGCTTAAGCTGTCGGGGTCTCTGTTAATCAAGGCGCAGGCTTCGGTGCATCCGGCTTTCCGATCGCCGGAGCCCCCAACGCCGGGGCGCCGACCTTGGGCGCACCAAGAACAGGGGCACCGAGTTTGGGCTGACCAAGCGTGCCACCGAGACCGCTGCCACCGAGCGTAGGCATTTGCGGCAAGGTGATTGTCACGTTTGAGGTGTCTACCGGCGTGCCTTTATAGTGCATCACAAGCTGCGGGAAGGCGATGACTACGCCGACCATCACGACCTGGATAATCACAAATGGCACCGCGCCCCAGTAAATCTGGCCGGTGGTCACTGGGGCGGTTTTCTTGCCTGTTACTTTATCCAGATAGGGTATGCGCGGGGCGACCGAGCGCAGGTAGAACAGCGCGAAGCCAAACGGCGGGTGCATGAACGAGGTCTGCATGTTCACCCCAAGGATGATGCCAAGCCAGATCAGATCAATGCCCATGGCCTCTGCCGGGGCGACGAGTAGCGGCACGATGATGAAAGCAAGCTCGAAGAAGTCGAGGAAGAACGCGAGCACGAACACCAAGAGCGACACCACGATCAGGAAGCCGGTTTGGCCTCCGGGCAGCGAGGTTAGCAGATGCTCAACCCAAATATGGCCGTTGACGCCGTAAAATGTCAGCGAAAATACCCGCGCGCCGAGCAGGATAAACATCACGAACGATGACAGCCGGGTTGTAGAAGCGAGGGCTTGGGTGATCACTGACATTGTGAGACGCCTCTTGGCCGCCGCCAGTAGCAAAGCGCCAACGGCCCCCATCGCGCCGCCTTCGGTAGGAGTGGCGATGCCGAGGAAAATCGTGCCCAGGACGAGAAAGATCAACGCGAGGGGTGGGATCAACACGATTATAACCTGTTGCGCAAGCCGCGACATCACACCAGTTTTCAGCGTCTTGTCGATTACAGCAGCCATGTAGATTGCGAGAATACCCACCACCGCGCCAAGTATTGCCGCATTGCTGCTGCCGCCTTGATCAAAGTAACGGTGCGCGCCGTAAGAGATCGCCAGCGCCGCCAACAAAGCTATGAGCAGCGAGGTGACGCCATGCCCAAGGGTGCGTGCTTCAAGCGGCAGAGCGGGCATTGAGTTGGGCTTAACAATCGACATCACCAGCACGTAAGCCATGTAAAACCCGGTGAGGATCAGCCCAGGAAACATCGCGGCTGCATACATATCACCGACCGAGCGGCCCAACTGGTCAGCCAAAACGATGAGCACTAGGCTGGGCGGGATGATCTGCGCCAGTGTTCCAGAAGCGGCGATGACCCCCGACGCTACCCTGCGATCATAGCCATTACGCAACATGATCGGCAGCGAAATGAGGCCCATCGCGATCACGCTTGCCGCGACAACTCCGGTAGTTGCCGCGAGCAATGCGCCGACGATGATCACCGCATAGGCAAGCCCACCGCGGATCGGGCCAAACAACTGACCGATCGTATCCAGCAAGTCCTCGGCCATGCCGCTGCGTTCCAGCACGATGCCCATAAACGTGAAGAACGGAATCGCGAGTAAGGTCTCATTCGCCAACACCCCCCAGAACCGATTGGGCAAAGTGTTCAGCAACGGCCAGCTAAGGTTGATCGCGCCTTCGGACAATGGCGCAAGTTCGACGCCGATGAAGAAGAAAAACAAGCCGTTTGCCGCCAGTGCGAACGCAACGGGGTAGCCTAGCAGCAGGAAAATCACCAAGCTGGCGAACATGATCGGCGCCATGTTCAGCGCAATGAACTCCATCATTTGGCGATCTCCTCGACCAGCGCCTTGCCTTCCAACTCGGCGGCCTCATGTGCTGAGATGAAGGGCGTGGGATCGTCCAGCAAGCCGCGCATCACGGCGATCTTCTTGATGATCTCGGATATTCCCTGCATGGCCAGAAGAAAAAAGCCAATTAGAAGCAATGCCTTGGCAGGCCAGATTGTTAGACCGCCGGAGTTGGTAGATACCTCACCCGAGACATAAGACCGGGCCACATAGGGCACCAGATAATACAGCATCAGCAACACAAACGGCATCAAGAAGACCAGATGACCGAACAAGTCGATCCAGTGCTGCACCCGTCGCGAGAACATGCCGTAAACAATGTCGATACGAATATGCTCGTTTTGTTTCAGCGTGTAGGCGGCTGCCAGCAGGAACGCCGCTCCAAAAAGATACCATTGCAGTTCCAGCCAAGAGTTCGACGAAACGCTGAAAACTTTACGGACAACGGCGTTGGTGGCGCTGACAATGACCGCAATCAGGATCAGCCACGAGACGGCCTTGCCGATGATTTCATTGAAACGATCAATCCCCGCAGCGAATGCGAGCAGGCTTTTCATTGGCAGACCCCCTTAAATTCACGCTTTGTTGGCGCTCATTAACTATGGTCGTGACCGGAAGCATCCGCCCCGCCTAAGACCACTCCTCTTGGTTGTGAGTCTCACGGATTTTTTGCGCAAAACCAAGTGGTAACGTGTGGGAAAGGACTGAGTTGTGCTTGGCCGCCGATTTCATGGGATTGATCACGGGCAGTGACCCAGCCTTGAGAGCAAGGGCGGGCTGGGATGGGCGAACAGCGGGCGTTTTAGGAGCGGCAGACTATTATGCCGAAACCTCGAACATATCGGTGCTGGCAAAATGGGCGAGCGCGGTCTGTCCGATGGCGGGGGCGACCAGATTTGGGCTATTGAACATATCGAATGAGATCGCTTCGGCCCCAACATCCATGCGGATACGGATGACCGAACCCATGAAGTTGACGCTCTTTACCATGCCCTCAAACGTGACGTCTCGGCTGGCCGAGGGGATCAGAGATATCGCTTCGGGGCGTAATGCCAGCGATACCGAGCCGTCTGTGTCGGGGTATTCGACGGCTTTGGTCAGTTGCACCGTCTGGCCTCCGACCGTGACCTT
>NZ_JAQGKQ010000012.1 GCF_028290025.1 Cypionkella sp.
GCGGGCGAGGTTTAGCAGCGCGTCGGGGTCTTCGTAGTCGCCGTTGTAGGGGGCGCGGTGGAGGGTGCCGCCGTATCCTGCGACGTGGAAGTTGAAGGTTGGGTAGGCTCCGAGGCTGGTCACGACAGGGGTGCCGGGTTGGACGATCAGGCGGGCAAGGTAGCCGAGCAGGCCGTCGATGCCTTCGCCTGCGACGATGTTTTCGGGGGAGCAGTTATGATGTTGGGCGAGGGCGGCTTTCAGGGCGTGGGTCTCGGGGTCGCCGTACATCCACGATTCTGAGGCGGCGTCTTGCATGGCTTTGATCGCGGCTGGGGAGGGGCCGAACAGGCTTTCGTTGGCTCCGAGGCGGGCGATGAAGGGGTGGCCTTGGCGGCGCTCTTGCGTCTCGGGTCCGGTGAAGGGGACGGTGGAGGGCAAGCTGGCTGCGAGTGGGGTGAGGATGGGGGCTTTCATGGCTTGGATTTGTGGGGATTTTGCGCGGGCTGGCAAGGGGGCTTTCGGGGGTGCCACGTGTGGCGCTGTTTGCGGCTAAGCGAAATCAACGGGTTATCGGTAGAATTAAGGGAAACTTAGGGATTGGGTTGGGATCGAATTTTGGGGGTGGGTGTTTGTTTGCGATGTGGAAAGGGGGGCTGTCTGCCCCCCTCGCCCTTTGGGCTCACTCCCCGAGGATATTTTGGCCAATGCGAAACGGCTTTATGTTGGCTTAAATACTCTCGCGCGGAGAGCTTCGGCACTGGTTTTAGGCGAAGCGTTAGCCGAGTTCCGCCAGACGTTTTAGTGCTGCTTGCAGTTTGGCGGCTTCGTCTTCGCGCAAGGCGAGGTTTGCTTGAGCCTCAATCACCACATCTTCTGGAGCGGAGGCCGCGAAGTTCGGGTTGTTGAGGCGACCTTTCAGACCGCCGATTTCTTTTGCCAGCTTGTCCATCGTCTTGGTCAGGCGGGCTTTTTCCTCGGCGATGTCGATCAGACCTGCCAGCGGGATGCTCAGGCTTGCGCCTTCGACGGCGACGGCGATGGAGCCTTTCGGGGCTGGGCCTTCGCTGAAGCCGTCGATGCGGGCCATGCGTTTTATTAGCGCCTCATTCCGCGTCCAAGCTTTGCGGGCGGCGGGGGAGAGGTCGGTTGCCACCAGATCGCATTTCAGGCCAACGGGGACGTGGACTTGCGCGCGGGCGGAGCGGATTTCTTCGATCAGGGCGGTGACGAAGCCCATTTCCGTCGCGGCCTCGGCGTTGGTCAGTTCTGCGCCGTAGGTCGGCCAATCGGTGTGAACCAGCAGCTTGGCGCGGGTTCCGGTGGTGCCCCACAGGTCTTCGGTGATGAAGGGCATCATCGGGTGCAGCAGGATCATCGACTGATCCAGCACCCATGCCATGGTTGCCCGCGTTTCGGGGGCGTCGGGGCCGTCGAACAAGGGTTTGGCGAACTCGACATACCAGTCGCAGACGCGGCCCCAGACGAATTTATAAAGCGCGTCGGCGGCGTTGTCGAAACGGTAGTCTTTCAGGGCGGCGTTGACTTCGGCCAGTGCTTTGGCGGTTTCGCCGATGATCCATTGGTTGGCGGTGGCGGTGGCTTTGGGGGCCTCGGTTTGGGTTTTGTGACCCTCCCACACGCCATTCATTTCGGCGAAGCGGCAGGCGTTCCACAGTTTGGTGCCGAAGTTGCGATATCCTGCGATGCGGGCGGTGTCGAGTTTCAACACGCCTCCCAAAGAGGCCATCGCGGCGTTGGAAAAGCGCAGGGCGTCGGCGCCGAATTCGTCGATAATCTCCAATGGATCGATGACGTTGCCGAGGGATTTCGACATTTTCTTGCCTTTGGCGTCGCGGACAAGGCCGTGCAGATAAACGGTTTTGAAGGGGATTTTTTCCGCCATTGGCTTTTCTGACAGAACGGCAAGCTGCATCATCATCATGCGGGCGACCCAGAAGAAGATGATATCGGCCCCGGTGATCAGGGTCGAGGTGGGGAAATACTTTTGCAGTTCAGGCGTTTGCTCGGGCCAGCCGAGGGTGCCGATCGGCCAGAGGCCGGAGGAGAACCATGTATCGAGCACGTCGGGGTCGCGAATGAATGGAACAACTCCGGGTTGGTTCTTGAGGCGATTGAAAGCTTCCCAATCATCGGCAATTACGAACTCAAAGTCTTCGAAGAGAGGGTCGAAATAAATCTTCTCCCTTGCGATTTCCATAGCTTCGGTTGCTGTCGCCGCACAAGCGAGAGTATACCTTTCGTAATCAAGACCTTCCGCATTGTGTGGTGCAACGTGATCCCACTGCACCTGTGGGCAATGCCACACTGGAATCTGATGGCCCCACCAGAGTTGGCGCGAGATACACCACGGCTCGATATTTTCCAACCAGTGAAAATAGGTCTTTTCGCCCGACTCCGGGATGATTTTGGTCGCACCGCACCGCACAGCCTCCAGCGCGGGCCCGACAATCTTGGTAGTATCTACGAACCACTGGTCGGTCAGCATCGGCTCGATCACGACCTTAGAGCGGTCTCCGAAGGGCTGCATGATCTTCTTTGCTTCTACAAAGGGTTCGCGCGAGAGGTGTTCGCTGCCGGTTTCGGGATCAATTTCGGAGTGAAGGGTCGAGACGCAAAGGCCTAAAGCGTTAATGTCCGCAACAACTTGCTTGCGTGCTTCGAAACGATCAAGGCCACGATATTTCTCCGGAACGAGGTTCATTGAGTCCACGGTTTCTTCGTCGGGTTCCCCGGTATCAACGTACAAACCAGCTGGGGCAGCTTTCATACCGTTTCTGATCTGTTGCTGTTCCGCAAACTGCTGAGCTTTCCTAGCTTCTTCCGCATAGGGGGCACCGTCGGCGCGCATCGCGGCGCGGGTGTCCATCAGGCGATACATCGGCAGGTTGTTGCGCTTGGCAACCTGGTAGTCGTTGAAATCGTGTGCTCCGGTGATTTTCACCGCACCCGAGCCGAAGGTGGGGTCGGGATATTCGTCGGCGATGATCGGGATCAGACGGTCACACAGCGGCAGGTGGACCATCTTGCCGATGATGCTTTGATAGCGCGCGTCAGACGGATGCACGGCCACAGCGCCATCGCCGAGCATGGTTTCCGGCCGCGTGGTGGCGATGGAGATGTAGTTGCGGGTCTCGCGCAGGGTGACGTGGCCTTCGGCGTCTTTCTCAATGTATTCATAGCTTTGCTTGTCGGCCAGAATATATTTGAAATGCCACATATGGCCTGCGACCTCGATATTCTCGACTTCGAGATCGGAGATTGCGGTTTCAAAGTGGGGATCCCAGTTGACGAGGCGTTTGCCGCGATAGATCAGGCCCTTGTTGTACATATCCACGAAGACCTTGATCACGGCGTCGTGGAAATTGCCGTTCTCACCTGCGGGTGCACCGGGAGCGCCGGACATGGTAAACGCCTCACGGTCCCAGTCGCAGGAGGCACCGAGGCGTTGGAGCTGGCCGATGATGGTGCCGCGCGATTTGACCTTTTGCTGCCAGACGCGGGCGAGGAACGCCTCACGCCCCATGGTGCGGCGGTTGGGTTCCTGATGTTCGGCCATGTCACGCTCGGTCACCATTTGGGTGGCGATGCCGGCGTGATCGGTGCCGACCTGCCAAAGCGTGTCGTGGCCTTGCATCCGGTGCCAGCGGATCAGGATATCCTGCAGCGTGTTGTTGAAGGCGTGGCCCATGTGCAGGGAGCCGGTGACGTTCGGCGGCGGGATCATGATGGAGAAGGCTTCCGCGCCGGGCTTGGCATTGGCCCCCGCAGCGCCGACCTTGCGGTCTAGCCAAGCTTTAGAAATCCGGGCCTCAGCCTCGGCGGGGGAGAAGGTTTTTTCCATCGGCATATGCGGCATCCTTAAAGCGTTGGTTTGCCATACCGAATGATCGGGGCAAGGCCAAGCGCGAGATGCTGGGGCGGTTTGAAAATACGCGCGATGGGGGGGCTGGCGGCAGTTTATGGAGGTGACGGCAGCGCGGCTGAGGCGGGCTCGATGCCCGCCAAGGCCGCCGCTGTTTCAGATTATGCCGCTGTTAAGATTAGGCCGGGCCGACCAGTGCAAATCCCGCGCCGATGGGATCGCTGCAATGGATGATTAACGCACCGCCGGGGACTTCGGAGGGGCCGTGCAGGACTTGGCCGCCGCTGGCTTTGACGGCTTCCACCGCGTCTTGCACCGACGGCGTGCCAAAATACACCGTCCATTTCGCCGGGCCAGTGTTGCCCGCCTCGGTGAAGATACCGCCGATGTCCTGACCAGCGCAGGCGATAACTGTGTAAAGATTGTCCGGCCCCATCGGCATGGCGCGCGACTGCGTCCAGCCGAACAGGGCCGCGTAAAAGGTCAGAGCGGCAGGCGCGTCCGGGGTCGCCAGATCGTGCCAGTTGCCGTGGCCGGATTTCTTCTGGTCAAACGCGTTGCCCGACGTGCCATCGGCCATAGGCTGGGGTTGCAGGATGCCGAACGCAGCGCCTTGCGGGTCGATCAGCACCGAGAACCGACCCGTGCCGGGGATATCTGTCGGCGGCACCACCACGGTTGCGCCTAGATCTTTGGCCTGAGCCACCGTCTCATCGGCATTATCGACCGCGATATAGGCAGTCCATGCGGTCGGCATACCGGGGTCAGGCTTGAAAAGCCCTGCCACCATGTCGCCATCGCGCGATCCCAGCAGATAGGTCATGCCGGGCATACCGCTGTCGGTCCAAGTCCAGCCGAGCAGGCCCGCGTAAAAGCTTTTCGCAGCGTCGAGATCAGGGTTCGCCAGTTCATACCAGCAGGGCAGACCGTGGGTCATGACTTCCTCCATTGATGGTTTGATATCAATGTAAGTCGGTCCCGGCCCGTGACGCAAATGGAATTTCGGGCTTGGCGCGCCTTGGCCTAGCATTTTGCGGTCTTACACCGCCCGATCCAACCTTGTGCTAAGATGAATCAAGCTTTCCGATGATTTCACTCCGGTCAGCGCGCCGATCTGGTCAAGCACCTGATCCAAGAGTTGTGTGTTGGAGGCTGCGATTTGCAGCAGCAGATCGAAGCGGCCGGAGGTGGTGAATACCCGTTCGACCTCGCCAATGCCTTTGAGGCGGGTCAGGATTGCGGCTTGGCTGCGCGGTTCTATGGTCAGCAGCACGCTTGCGCGCAAACGACCTTGGCGTGCGGCTTCGCCAAGCTTCAGCGTATAGCCCGCAATGACGCCGGAGGTCTCCAACCGCTCCAACCGGGCCTGAATTGTCGAGCGTGCCACCTTCAAGCGCCGCGCCAAAGTCGCCACTGACATGCGTGCATCCGCCCCCAGCAGGGTCAGAATGTTGCGATCGAGCTCATCCATACAATATGTATCCTTTTTTGGTTATTATAACGAAGAAATCAGACAATTATATAGTTTTGTTCGGTGAAGTTGTACCTCATATGCGGCATCCTACGTTGCAGGAAAAGGGCGGCTCATACGCACCTGGCCTGGTTGGAAAACCTTGCTGGTGCCCTGAGCAATCGCTGTCCTTGAACAGGCTGCGAAAGGGGACTGGCATCTTGTTGGCAGAAAGGAATACGCCGATGGGACTGTCCAAAACGATCTGGGCCAATCCGACCGAATATCTGCGCAATCAGCAGCCGGAGAATCCCGTGCTGTTCTTTGCACCGCAGGCTATCCAAGCGGTTGCCCGCAAATTTCTTGATGGATTTCCGGGGCTTGTGACCTATGCGGTCAAATCGAACCCCGGCGAAGAAGTCGTCGAGAATCTGATTGCGGCTGGCGTCAAAGGCTTTGACTGCGCCTCTCCGTTTGAGATCGACCTAATCCGGCGCTTGGCACCCGATGCGGCGATCCACTACAACAATCCGGTGCGCTCTCGCACGGAAATCGCACATGCTGTGGCGCGTGAGATCAAATCCTATTCGGTTGATTCGCATAGCGAATTGAACAAGCTGATCGAGATGGTCCCGACCGAGAATTGCGAAATCTCGGTGCGCTTCAAGCTGCCGGTTGCGGGCGCTGCCTATAACTTCGGTGCGAAGTTTGGCGCGACTGAAGATGTTGCGGTTGAACTGCTGAAAATTGTGGCAGAGGCTGGATTTATCCCGTCGATCACCTTCCACCCGGGCACGCAATGCACCGATCCTGCGGCTTGGGCGAGCTATATTCGCGAGGCTGCGGTGATTGCGCGGCGCGCGAATGTAAAAATCGCGCGCCTGAACGTTGGCGGCGGCTTTCCGAACCACCGGGCTGAGGGCGTATTGCCGCAGTTGGATGAAACGTTTGCGACCATCGACCGGGTTGCGACCGAAGCGTTTGGCGATGAGCGTCCGATGCTGGTGTGTGAGCCGGGTCGGGCGATGTGCGGCGATGCGTTCACGCTGGCAGCACGGGTCAAAGCTTTGCGCGATGATATCCATGTGTTTCTGAACGACGGGATTTATGGATCATTGTTCGAGTTGGGGCAGATTGGGATTATCGACCGCATTGAAGTGATCTCGCCGGAAGGTGTGCGTCGCACTGGCGCGACCCTGCCGCGGATCTGCTTCGGTCCGACCTGCGATTCGGTGGATCGTCTGCCGGGTGACGTGCCGTTCCCGGCCGATATTGCTGAGGGCGATTACGTGATCGTGCATGGCATGGGCGCGTATTCGACGGTGACCAACAGCCGCTTCAACGGCTTTGGCGAGTTGGGCATGGTGACGGTGCTGTCACAAAAGCTTTAACTTCGCGGTAATCCGGTTAACCTACGCTCTCGGCAGGGAAACTTGCCGGGAGCGTTTGCTTTTTGGCACCCGCAGAACCCGACACGCAACAGGAGGCGGAAACTGTCGCTACTTGGCCGGATCAAACACTGGTGGCGCGGTCAGCCGACTGTTGAAACCGAACCTGCGAGCGCACCTTTGCCGGGCAGGGTACGCGGCGTTGTCGATCATGTGATCATTCTGGACGGCACTTTATCCACTCTGGTTGAGGGGCAGGAGGGTAATTGTGGCTTGATTTACAAGCTGTTGACCAGCGGCGGGCGCTCGGCGCATCGCCGGGTTTACTACGAACCCGGCCTGCAATGGGAAGGCTGGCGCTATGGGATGAATTTGATCCAAGGCCGCGGAATTAACCGCCAAATTCGCCGCGCCTATGGCTGGCTTGCCAGTCACTACCGCGAGGGCGACCGGATATATCTGATCGGCTATTCGCGTGGGGCGTTTGCGGTGCGCTCATTGGCTGGGGTGATTGACCGCGTTGGCCTGCTGAAGCGCGAACATGCGACAGAGCGTGGTGTCACCTTGGCCTATCGTCATTATCGCAATGACGACGATTCGCGGGCCAGCCGGGCGTTTTCGCTGCGATTTTGCCATGCGAGCGCGCCGATCCAGATGGTTGGGGTGTTCGACACGGTCAAGGCTTTGGGGCTGCGCCTGCCGTTGTTGTGGATGCTAACCGAGCATCAGCATAAGTTTCACAACCATCAGCTTGGGCCTTCGGTTCTGCATGGTTTTCATGCGCTGGCGATGCATGAGACGCGCGCGGTGTTCGAGCCGGTGCTGTGGGAATGTCCGCCGGGCTGGCAGGGCGATGTGCAGCAGATGTGGTTTCGCGGTGCGCACGGCGATATCGGCGGCATGATCGGCAATGATCTGGCCGCTAGGCCGCTGTCGAATATCCCGCTGGTCTGGATGCTGGAGAAGGCGGAGGAGGTCGGGCTGGCGCTGCCCGAGGGCTGGCGTGCGCGGTTTCCCTGCGATGCCAATGCGCCGATGGTTGGCACGATGCGCGGTTGGGGCATGTGGTTTTTGCTGCGGCGCAAACGGCTGATTGGCCGCGATGTCACCGAAGCGGTACATGCCTCGGCGATCGGACAGCGCGCCTCCAGTTGGGTGACGTGGCCGCTGACGCTATTGTTTTGAAGGTGGGTGGGGTTAGCCTAGTTGCGCGTAGGCCCAGACGAGGCCGAGTAGAATCGGCTGATGGACGAGGTAAATCAGCAGGCTGTGCTGGCCCGGCCAACTTAGGATGCGCACCCATTTGCCGGAGGGTTTGCCAGCTAGGGCCGCCCAAAGCCCGGTTTGGCTGCCGATTTGCCCGAGGGCGATGCCTGCCAGAACTGCGGCGAACCATGGGAAGATTGGCTCAAAATCTATCGTCATTGCATGGTCTAGGCTAAGGCCGATGAAGCGCAGGAGGGGGGCGTTTAGGGCCTCGATATGCCAGTGGTAGCTGCCGTAAATGAAGATCGCGGCGAGGGCGGCGTTGACGACAGCGGGCAGGCGCAGGGCGATCAGGCCAAGTAAGCTGTACAGGGCTATGGCGTGTAAGATACCGAAATATATGAAAACTTCTGGCATGGCTATGCGGGTGGCTAGGCTGACCAGCAGGGCGGCCCCGGCGATTTTGGTGAAACGTCGCCAGAACGCAAGCCAGCGAATTGCCTCGCCATGTGCCAGCCAAAGCCCTATGCCAGAGAGCAGCAGGAAGGTTCCGGCGACGATGCGGGCGTGAAAGTAAAACGTCGAGCTTTGCGCGTAGCTGTAGTCGATCAGCCCGAACATCAGCAGATCATAGCTGAAATGGAACGCCGCCATGCCTAGCAACGCGAGACTGCGGGCCAGATCAAGCAAGGGAATACGGGAGGTTGGCGGCATGTGAACTCTGGGCGGTTGGGTGGCCAGAGTTGCAGCTTGGCCTTGAGGCTGCAAGGGCGGCCTAAGCCGCCCTTGGGTCAGTTAGCGATGATTAACGTCGATATAGTCGCGGTGTTTTTCGCCGACATAAAGCTGACGCGGACGGCCGATTTTCTGGTTCTTCTCGGCGATCATCTCTTTCCATTGCGCAATCCAGCCGACGGTGCGCGAAATCGCGAAAATCGGGGTGAACATTGAGGTTGGGAAGCCCATCGCATCGAGGATGATGCCGGAATAGAAATCGACGTTCGGGTACAGCTTTTTCGAGATGAAATAATCATCCGACAACGCAATCCGCTCTAGTTCTTTGGCGACTTGCAGGGTTGGGTTGTTGTGGATGCCCAACAGATCCAGCACTTCATCGGCGGATTCCTTCATCACCGTGGCGCGGGGATCGAAGTTTTTATAGACGCGGTGACCAAAGCCCATCAGGCGGAAGCCGGAAGTCTTGTCCTTGGCCTTGGCGATATATTCCGGGATGCGATCCACGGTGCCAATTGCGCGCAGCATCTCAAGGCAGGCTTGGTTCGCTCCGCCATGCGCCGGACCCCAAAGGCAGGCAATGCCAGCGGCGATACAGGCGAACGGATTGGCACCCGACGAGCCCGCCAATCGCACGGTAGAGGTCGAAGCGTTCTGCTCATGGTCGGCGTGCAGCATCATAATCCGGTCCATCGCTTTGGCGAGAATCGGGTTCACCTGGTAATCTTCAGCCGGAACCGCAAAGCACATGTTGAGGAAGTTGCCAGAGTAGGACAGCGAGTTCTGTGGATAAACAAAGGGTTGCCCAACCGAATACTTATAGGCCATCGCGGCAATCGTCGGCAGTTTAGCGATCATGCGGATGGCCGCAACTTCGCGCTGCCATTCGTCGTTGATGTCCAAACTGTCATGGTAGAACGCTGACATCGCGCCGACCACACCCACCATCGTCGCCATCGGATGCGCATCGCGGCGGAAGCCACGGAAGAAATTATGCAGTTGTTCGTGCACCATGGTGTGATGCGTCACGCGCTGCTGGAAATCTGACAATTGGCCGGCATTCGGCAGTTCACCATACAAAAGCAGGTAGCACATCTCGATATAAGTCGATTTGTTTGCAAGCTGCTCAATCGGGTAGCCACGGTGCAAAAGCTCGCCCTTGTCACCGTCGATAAAGGTGATGGCGCTTTCGCAAGCTGCGGTCGAGGTGAAGCCTGGGTCGAAGGTGAAAACATCGGCTTGGTCATAGAGCTTACGGATATCAACAACATCCGGGCCCAGAGTCGGCGAAAACACCGGTAGATCGTAGGATTTTCCCTTAAGGCTTAGCGTGGCAGTGTCGGTAGGTTCGGCCATCTTTTATCCCCAATATGACGTCCACCCATGGCAGCGGGTGGTCTGCGTTCCGGTATGGCTGCGGCGTAGCGGATCAGACCGCTGCATCCTGAAGCCGTGCAATCGTTTCATCCTGACCGATGACGAGCATCATGTCATATACACTCGGCGTGACGCTGCGCCCCGCCAAGGCCGCGCGAAGGGGGGCGGCTAGCTTGCCGAAACCGATCCCGTTTTCTGCGGCAACTTGGGTTAAGATCGGCTCCAAAGCGTCTTTTGTCCAGCTAACATTTCGCAGCTGCGGCGTCAATGTTTGCAGTATACCACGGGATACCGTATCGAGCGATTTCGCTGAAGCTTCGTCGGGCTGAACTGGGCGCGAAATTAGCGCAAAGTGAGCCTTTTCAAGCAGTTCCGGCAATGTCTTCGCGCGGTCTTTGACGCAGTATAGTGCGGATTTGAGCAGGGTATTCTGCCTATTTGTCAGGGCCGGTTTGCCTGCGGCCACCAGATAAGCGGTCAATTCATGCAGCAGTGCAGCATCGTCGCTCATCGCAATGTGATGGCCGCAGGTGTTTTCCAGCTTTTTGAAATCGAGCCGCGCCGGGCCACGACCGATACCTGCAAGGTCGAACATCTGAAGCGCCTGTTCGGTGGTGAAAATCTCGGCATCGCCATGCGCCCAGCCGAGGCGCGTCAGATAGTTGCGCATCCCTGCGGCGGGATAGCCCATCGCCTGATAATCTTCGACTCCGGTAGCGCCGTGGCGTTTCGACAGCTTTTTGCCATCGGGGCCATGGATCAGCGGAATATGCGCCCAGACCGGAATTTCCCAGCCCATCGCATCGTAAATCATCTGCTGGCGCGCCGCGTTATTCAAATGGTCGTCTCCGCGAATGACATGGGTGACGCCCATATCGTGGTCATCGACCACCACGGCCAACATATAGGTCGGCGTAGCATCAGAACGTAAACAAATCATATCATCGAGGCTGGAGTTTTGAATGACGACGCGGCCCTGCACCTCGTCGTTGATGATGGTTTCGCCGGTGCGTGGGGCCTTCATGCGGATCACAAACGGCGCATCGGGGAAGGTCGCGGGATCAGCGTCACGCCACGGGCTTTGAAACAGAGCATAGCTGCCGCGCGCCTCGGCCTCGGCACGAAAGGCGGCGATTTCTTCCTGCGTGCTGAAGCACTTATAGGCGGTTCCTCGTGCGAGCATTTCGCGCGCAACCTCGGCATGACGGTCTTTGCGCTCAAACTGACTGACCACCTCGCCATCCCAATCTAGGCCCAACCACGTCAGGCCGCGCAGAATCGCGGCGGTGGCTTCGGGGGTCGAACGCTCACGGTCGGTATCCTCAATTCGTAGCAAGAATTTGCCACCACGGCCGCGCGCGTAAAGCCAGTTGAACAGTGCGGTGCGAGCGCCGCCGATGTGCAGATAGCCTGTGGGCGAGGGTGCAAAACGGGTGACGACGGGGCGGCTGACATCTGGGCTGGTGGCTTCTTCACGGGACATTGCGGGTTAACCTTTCAGAAACCTAATCGGATGTAGGATCGCGGCAGCTTTAGGCAAATGCGCGGGGCAAAACAAGGTGGCGGGGCGTTTGGGTATTCTGCTGTGGCCGCTCTATAGGTTGGCCGACGCGCGCGGACAGCTTTTCGCGTGGGTGCCAGTGTTTCTGGGCTGCGGCATCGCGATCTGGTTTGCCTTGCCGTTTGAGCCGGGATTATTGTTTTATGGCAGTGCGGCGGCGGCGCTTTTGGCCCTGATCGCGCTGCATCGGCTGGGGCCGGAGTTGTTGCATCCTCCATTGGTGATTGCAGGGTGCCTTGTGGCGGGGCTGCTGGCTGCCGGAGCACGTGCGCATCTAGTCACCGCCCCGATGTTGGAACACCGCTACTATGGCGCGGTGCAGGGCCGGGTGATAAATATCGACCGCTCGCAGTCGGATGCGCTGCGCATCACCTTGGACTGCGTGGTGTTGCAGGATATGCCGCCTGCGAAGACCCCGATATATGTCAGGATTTCGCTGCATGGCCAAGAGGTTAACCTTGATCCGGGGCAGGTTGTGCTGCTCACCGCCTCGCTTGCGGCACCAGAAGGTCCAGCCGAGCCGGGCGGTTTTGATTTCCGACGTATGGCGTATTTTCAGCAGCTGGGCGCGGTCGGCTATACGCGCAGCCCGGTATTGCTGTGGGACGAGGCTGCACCCGGTACGCAAATGATCAACCGTCTGCGCACAAATTTAACCCGCGCTATGATTGCGGCGGTGCCGACAGAGGCGGGCGCGTTTGCGACGGGCGCGATGACGGGCGACCGCTCAGCGATTTCGCTGGATACCGTGCAGGCGCTGCGCGATTCGAACCTCGCGCATTTGCTGGCGATTTCCGGGATGAATATGGCGTTTATCACAGGGTTTGTGTTTGCGCTGGTGCGGTATGGGGTGGCTTTGATCCCGGTTTTGGCTTTGCGGATCAACTCTAAAAAGCTGGCGGCGGTCGCGGGTTTTGCGGTGGCGCTATTTTATCTGCTGCTGTCCGGCGCGAATGTGGCGACGGTGCGGGCGTTTTTGATGGTCTGCGTGATGCTAGGCGCGGTGCTGTTGGATAGGCGGGCGCTGACGATGCGTTCCGTGGCGCTGTCGGCGACAATTTTGTTGCTGATGCAACCGGAAAGCCTGTTGGAGCCCGGATTCCAGCTGTCTTTCGCGGCAACAGTGGTGCTCATCGCGGGGTTTTCGGCGCTGGATAGGCAGATTTTGCGCGAGAAACTGCCGCGCTGGCTGATGCCGGTGTTCACTTTGGTGCTCACCTCGGTGCTGGCGGGGGTGGCAACCGCGCCATTTGCGGCGGCTACGTTCAACAGATTTACCGATTACGGTTTGCTGGCGAACCTGCTGACGGTGCCGATGATGTCAGTTTTGATGGCCGCTGGTGCGATGGCAGCGCTGCTGGCGCCGATTGGGCTTGCGGGCCCGGCTTTGTGGGTGATGGAGCAGGCCGGAGCGTGGATTTTGTTTATTGCGCATTGGATTGCAGGGTTGGACGGCGCTGTGACGCCAGTCGTACAGCCGGGGCCGTGGGTCATACCGCTCATTACTTTCGCGGGATGCTGGGCGATTTTATGGAAAGGCCGGGTGCGCTGGCTGGCGGCGATGCCACTGGTTCTCGGCCTTGCGCTATGGGTGTCAACCGAGCGACCAATGCTGCTGATTTCCAGCGATGGCGCGTTGGTCGGTCTAATGGGCGAGGGAGGCCGTGCGCTTTCGGTGGCGAGAGGTGCCGGGTTTACCGCCAAAAGCTGGCTACAAGATGACGGAGATTTGGCCCTGCAAGAAGACGCCTACGCGCGGGCGGGCTTTTCGGGGCCAAAAGACGCGCGGGGGTTTCGCTTAGGTGATTGGCACGGTTTGGCTTTGAGTGGCAAAGCGGCGGGAGAGGCTTTGGCTGAAGCTTGTGCTGTCGCTGATCTGGTTGTGCTGCCGTCGGCAATTACTCTGATCCCTCCCAAGCCAAATGGTTGCATCGTGATAGATCGCGAATTGCTGGACCAGACCGGCGCACTGGCGCTGTCAGTGCAAAGTGATCGGTTGACGCTAAACCCAACCCGCGATGCGCAGCGGATTTGGATGGCTGAAAGGCCGATCTGGCAAGATCGTAGCCTTGCCAAACCGCGCAGATTGATTGCGGGTCAGTAGCTGCGGATCAGGCCGACAAGACGGCCTTGCACTTTGACCATGTGATCAGGGAAAACCCGGGTTTCATAGGCTGGATTTGCGGCCTCTAGCGCGATCATACTGCCACGGCGGCGGAAGCGCTTCAGCGTCGCTTCGGCATCTTCGACCAAAGCCACAACAATCTCACCATTTTCAGCGGTGTTTTGTTCACGGATCACCACGATGTCACCATCGTTGATCCCGGCCTCAATCATCGAATCGCCTTTTACCTCAAGCGCATAATGCGATCCGTTGCCGGACAACATTGATCCGGGAACCGCCAGATGATGCGAGATATGCGAAATAGCCTCAATCGGCACACCAGCGGCGATGCGGCCCATCACCGGGATCTCCATCGCGTAGATCGCAGAAATCGGCATCGCGTCGCGCGGCGGATCGACTTTGTCCCCCTTGATAAGCTTGGGCGAAAAGCCGGGTTTTTCCATCGCTTCGGGCAGTTTCAGAATCTCCAAAGCGCGGGCGCGGTGGGCGAGGCGGCGAATGAAGCCACGTTCTTCCAGCGCCGTAATCAGACGGTGGATGCCAGATTTAGAGCGCAGGTCCAGCGCATCTTTCATTTCATCAAAAGACGGTGGGACACCATCCTTATCCATGCGGGTTTTGATAAAATCCAAGAGTTCCAGTTGCTTACGCGTCAGCATGCCACAGCCTTTATGCAGGTGTTGTTGCTATGTTCTGCCCGTGTTCTTGCTTTGTGTCAAGTGCTTTGCGCGGTTAGCTTAGATGGCTAGGTAGTTCACCGTCTCACCCTTCACGCGCGGCCCATCGCCCGAGGGCCGGATCAGAAGGGCGTTGGCTTCGGTCAAAATAGTCAGCAGAGCGGAATCCTGGCGCTGAAATGCAGTCACTGTCGGCTCGCCATTATCAATCGTCAGCCGCGCGCGCATATAGTGGTCGCGCGGACCGTTGGCGGGCTGATCAGAGCCAAGTCGCGCGCTGAGAACTTGCGGTTTAGGCGGCAGGCCGAGCATCGCGTTTAGCATCGGCACCATGAAAAGATGGCCGCAGACGATGGCGGACACCGGGTTGCCGGGCAGGCCAAGCATTGGAATTCCCAAGACTTTCCCCGCCATCAAAGGTTTTCCGGGCCGCATGGCGATTTGCCAAAACGCGCGCTCTAGCCCCAGATCGGCGGCGACTTTGCCGACCAGATCGTGATCACCTACCGAAGCGCCGCCGACGGTGACGATAAGATCAGCGCCTTCGGTCAGCGCGAAAACCGTGCGCAGCGACGCCTCTGTATCGCGCGCAATCGGCAGCATCCGCGCCTCACCACCCGCAGCCTCAACCATCGCGGCTAGCGCAAAGCTGTTCGAGGCGATGATCTGGTCGGCGGCGGGGGCCTCACCGGGCATCACCAATTCATCGCCGGAAGCCATGATCGCCACGATTGGCCGGCGGCGAACGGTGACTTCCGGCACATTCATCGCGGCTAGCAGAGCGAGATCGTTGGGGCGGAGCAGGCGCGGCAACAAGGGTTGACCAAGTTTGAAATCTTGCCCGCGCGGGCGGATATGGTCGCCGGGTTTGGCGTTGATTTTGAGCGTAATCTGGTCGCCGTCGCGGTTGATTTCCTCTTGGATTGCCACGCTGACAGCACCCTTTGGCAACGGCGCGCCAGTGAAGATGCGGATGGCTTGCTGTGGGAGGATTGCGCCATGAAATGCATGGCCAGCGCCAGCTTCGCCGATGACGGTAAAGGTGTCGCCGGGGGCGGCGGGCCGGCCCAAAGCATAGCCGTCCATGGCCGAGGCGTCGAAGGGAGGTTGCGTCAGTTGGGCGGTGGCGGCGGTTGCCATGACGCGGTTATTGGCGCGGCGGAGGGGGAGGACTTCGGTTTCGGTGAGGGTCGTAAGGGCAAGACAGCGGGCCAGAGCTTCTTCAACCGTTATCATAGCTTTGTCTCATAACGTCCTGATTTACCGCCATATTTCAGGATTAGGTGTATGTTTTCAATCGACATGGATTTCTCGACCGCCTTGACCATATCGTAGATGGTGAGACAGGCGACGCTGACGGCGGTCAGCGCCTCCATCTCGACGCCGGTTTGACCGCCAGTTTTGACAGTGGCCTCAACCACTATGCCGGGGAGGCTAGGATCGGGGGTCAGGTCGAGCGAAACTTTGGTGATCGGCAGCGGGTGGCAAAGCGGAATGAGGTCGGCGGTTTTCTTCGCGGCCATGATGCCTGCAAGCCGCGCCACGCCCAGCACATCGCCCTTCTTGGCGCGGCCTTCGGTGATCAACGCCAAGGTTTCCGCCGACATTTTCACCGAGCCACGCGCTATTGCGATCCGCGCTGTCACCGGCTTATCCGAGACATCGACCATATGCGCGCGCCCCTCGGCGTCAAAGTGGGTGAGTTCGGTTTTGGCTTGGCTCATACCCCGGCCTCAGAGGTTAAGGGCTTGGTAAGGATGGCTTTTGTAGCGGCAGTCACGTCGTCCTGCCGCATCAAAGCCTCACCGATCAGGAAGCAGCGCGCGCCGTAGGCTGCGACATCGGCGAGATCGGCGGGGGTGAACAGGCCGGATTCTGAGATGATCAGGCGGTCTTCGGGGACATGGCGGGCAAGGTCGCGGGTGGTTTGCAACGTCACCTCAAAGCTGTGCAGATTGCGGTTGTTGATGCCCAGAAGCGGCGATTTTAGCAGGCAGGCGCGGTCCAACTCGGCGCGGTCGTGGACTTCCAGCAGCACATCCATGCCGTGTTCAAACGCTGCGGCTTCCAGTTCGGCGGCTTGCGCGTCGGAGAGCGAGGCCATGATAATCAGGATGCAATCGGCCTGCAGGGCGCGGGATTCGACGACTTGGTAGGGGTCGTAGAGGAAATCTTTGCGCAGGCAGGGCAGCGTGGTGGCTTCCGAAGCGGCGGTCAGAAAGCTGTCGTCGCCTTGAAAACTGGGCGCGTCGGTTAGCACGGACAGGCAGGTCGCTCCGCCCGCCTCGTACGCCCGTGCAAGTTCGATGGGATGAAAATCGGCGCGGATCAAGCCTTTCGAGGGGCTGGCTTTCTTTATCTCGGCGATCAAGCCGTAGCCGGTGATCGCCGCATCCGACAGTGCCTTGGCAAAACCGCGCGGGGTGGGTGCGGCGCGGGCGGCTTGCTCTAGATCTGCTAAGGGGCGTTTGGCTTTGCGGTCAGCAATTTGGTCCAGCTTGTAGGCTTTGATGCGGTCGAGGATGGTGGTCATTTGCTGCCTATTGGTTGGTCAGACGCTTCAGCGCCTCAATTTTACCGCGCGCGGCACCGGAATCGATGGAAACACGCGCCATTTCAACGCCTTCCTTTAAGGTAGCGGCTTTGTCGGCGACCACAAGGGCGGCAGCGGCATTCAACAAAACCGCATCGCGGAAGCCGCCTTTTGCGCCATCCAGCAGGGCGCGGAAGGCGACGGCGTTTTCGGCGGGGGTGCCGCCCATGATCGCTTCGAACGGATAGATCGACAGGCCAGCGTCTTCGGGATGCAGGGTAAACTCGCGGATAGCGCCGTTTTCAAGTGCTGCCACGGCGGTGGGGGCGGCTATCGAAATCTCGTCAGAGCCATCGCCGCCATGCACCAGCCATGCCTTTTCAGAGCCCAAAGCCAGCAGGGTTTCGGCCATCGGGCGGATCAGGGCGGGCGAAAATGCGCCTGTGAGTTGGCGTTTCACCCCGGCCGGATTGGTCAGCGGGCCAAGAATATTGAAGATCGTGCGGGTGCCAAGTTCGGCGCGCACCGGCATGACGTGGCGGGTGGCGGGGTGGTGCATTGGGGCCATCATGAAGCCGATGCCAGCCTCGTTTAGACAACGCTCCACCACTTCTGCGCCGACCATGACGTTCAAACCCATCTCGGTCAGCGCATCCGCCGCGCCTGATTTCGACGACAGGTTGCGGTTGCCGTGCTTGGCGACCACAACCCCTGCGCCTGCGACGACAAAAGCGGTGGCGGTGGAGATGTTCAGCGTGCCTTTGCCATCGCCGCCAGTGCCGACGATGTCGATTGCTCCGGCAGGAGCGCGGACGGCGTTGCATTTGGCGCGCATCACGCTTGCGGCGGCCGCATATTCATCGACGGTTTCGCCGCGCACCCGCAGTGCCATCAGAAAACCGCCAACTTGGGCGGGGGTGGCTTCGCCGGCAAACAGCGCGCCGAATGCGGCTTCGGCTTCGGGTCGGGTGAGAGGGCGGCTGGCTGCAATACCGATCAGCGGTTTCAGAATATCGCTCATGCAGGAACCCGCGCCTTTGCGGCGTCGAGAAAGTTTTTCAGCAGTTGGTGACCATGCTCCGAGGCGATGGATTCGGGGTGAAACTGCACGCCTTCGATCAGTTTCTCCTTATGGCGCAGGCCCATGATGGTGCCGTCTTCCAGCCAAGCGGTGACTTCGAGGCAATCGGGCAGGGTTTCCTTTTCGACGACCAAAGAATGATAGCGCGTCGCCAGAAACGGCGAGGGCAGGTCGCGGAACATACCGCCGCCACGGTGGTGCATCGCACCCATTTTGCCATGCACGATCTCATGGCAGCGAATAACTTTACCGCCAAACGCCTCACCAATGGTTTGATGGCCTAGGCAGACACCCAAAAGCGGCACATCGGCCATCGCGGCGGCTTTGGTCAGGGGGATGCAAATGCCAGCGGAAGCCGGATCGCAGGGGCCGGGCGACAGCACGATCAACTCGGGCCGCAAGGCAAGCGCGTCTTGCACCGACATCGCATCGTTGCGCACCACGCGCACATCTGCGCCCAACTCGCCCAAGTAATGCACGAGATTGTAGGTAAAGCTGTCATAGTTGTCGATGAGCAAGAGCATCTTGTAAGGTCCGGACGGAAAAGGGATGAAGGCGGTGACGGTTCGGTTTATAGAGGGCCAAAGTTAGCAAACCCGCAGATTTCGATCGGCATTCAGATCGGCTATAGATGGGCCTAGCGGCAAAGCGGCGTCAAGGGCAAGTGGCGCTCATAACGGGTGGAGACGAGCATGATCCGGAATTTCGTGACGGGGATCGTTGTGGGCGGAGTGGTTGCGGGGGTCGGGCTGGGGGTAATCTCGCAGCTGACACCGCTGCCGGAGGGTGGCGTTGAGGTTGCATCGGGGGCAGAGGTGGTGGTGGTTCAGCCGACACCAGTGGTGCCCGCAACCGAGATTGAGCCCGAGGCCACACCTGTGGCGCCTGTTTTGCCAGAAGTTGTTGCGCCCGATGTGACTGCGGTGCCAAACGCTTCTGCTGCGGTGGAGGCGCAGCAGGACGTATCCAAGCTCGTCACGCCCGTGACGGAATTGCCGGAGGCGGTCGCTGGGGAGGCGATTGTAAGCGAGCCTGCTGTTGTTGGGACTTCCACGACCACGCCGAGTGGCATGACTGAGCCGAGTGCCACGACCACGCCGAGTTCCACGACCCTGCCGAGTGCCACCGCTGGGTTGAGTGCTGTGACCGAGCCGAAAGCCACCGCCGAGCCGAGTGCCGTCAAGCCAGCCACCTCGGAGTCTGCCATCAAGCCGAATGCTCAAGGAAAATCGGCGTTGCCTGTGCCGCCTCAGGCCGGGGCCGAAGCGCCTACGGGGTCGAATTCGGGTATGGATGCGGCGAATTTGGATGCGACCGGGCCACAGATGCAGGCTGGTGTCGAGGCATCTCCGCCCATCGCGAGCCCCAACGTGCTACCGATGGAGGCGGCGACGGATGCGGTACCCGGCAAGGCGGATCTGCCACCGCCTGCCCATGCCGAGGCGGCGGAGACTTTGTTGACGCCCGTGCCGGAACCCACGCCTTCGCCCCCGCCGGAAATGTTGGTGCTGGACCCGGCGCCGATACCTGCGGAGCCAGCTCCGACTGGACCTGTGCCGACTGGACCTGTGCCGAATGGGCTTATGCCGACCGAACCCGTGCCCGACAGCGGGTTGCCGAAAATGCTGGATACCGACCAGTTGGAAACGCTTGCCCCGAACGGCGGGCTGGCGCGTTCGGTGGATGGCGTGACGACCGGGCGGCTGCCGCGTGTTGGCGGGGCGGACCCTGCGGGCGAGGTGGCGATAGCGCCAGAAGATAGCCGACCGCTGGTCAAGTTTGCGAGCAGCTTCAGCAATGACCTCGGCAAGCCGTTGTTTGCGGTGTTGCTGGTCGATACCGGCGCGGCTGATCTGGATCGCGCGCAGCTGGCGGCGCTGCCGTTTGCGGTAAGTTTCGTGATTGATCCGCTTGATCCGGGGGCAGCGGCTGCGGAAGCGATCTATCGCGCGGCGGGCAAAGAGGTGGTGATGCTGGCGTCGGGTATTCCGGCGGGGGCCACGGCGGGCGATCTGGAGCAGACCTTTCAGGCCAACGCGGGCGTGCTGCCAGAAGCGGTGGCGGTGATGGATCTGGGGGCGCAGGGGTTTCAGGATAACCGGCCATTGGCAACGATGGTGGTGCCGATCATCAAGGATCAGGGGCGCGGGCTTGTGACGTTTGAGGCGGGGTTGAACGCGGCGGATCAAGTGGCGCGGCGTGAGGATGTGCCCGCAGCGGTGATCTTCCGCGATCTGGATGCGGACGGCGAGGATACTCCGGTGATCCGGCGCTATCTGGATCGGGCGGCGTTCAAGGCGGCACAAGAGGGGCGGGTGGTGGTGGTCGGCACCACGCGGCCCGAGACGATTGCGGCGCTGATGGAATGGACTGTCGAGGGCAAGGGCGCGTCGGTGGCGCTGGCTCCGATCTCGGCGGTGCTGGCGGTGGAGTAGGTGTGTACACGCGTGGACAGGCGTAATTAATCTCTAATTATCAGTTACTTATGTTTTGCGTTTAGGGGTTGTTAATGTTTGGCCGCTTGGGGGTGGTGGTGTCGCGTGCCTCCGGCGGGGATATTTATGGACAGATGAAGTTATGCGAGTCTGCCATTTCACATTGGCCTAAATATCCCCGCCGGAGGCATCCGCGGCTTGTGCAAAGCGCCACCCTTGCCGAAAATCTCCCCGGCAGCGCCGCTGAGAGGGGCCTCGATGGCCCCCGAGGCGGCATCTGTTTCAGGTTAGAGGTTGCCTTTGCGCACAAACAATCCCGCGTCTTCGGCGGCGCGGCGCAGGGCGCGGGATTTGTTGACGGTTTCTTGGTATTCGGATTCGGGGTCGCTGTCGTAGACGACGCCGCCTCCGGCTTGGATGTATAGGGTCTCGTCTTTCAGCACGGCGGTGCGCAAGGCGATGCAGAAATCCATCTCGCCGTTGCCTGCGAAGTAGCCGACGCCGCCGCCATATAGCCCGCGTTTTTCGGGTTCTAACTCGTCAATGATTTCCATCGCGCGCACCTTCGGCGCACCGGAAACTGTGCCTGCGGGCAGGCCCGCAAGCAGGGCGGATAGCGCGTCTTCGCCGTCGGCGATTTGGCCGACGACGTTCGAAACGATGTGCATGACGTGGCTGTAACGCTCTATAATGAATTGCTCGGTGGGGCGGACGGTGCCTACTTTGGCCACTCGGCCGACGTCGTTGCGCCCCAGGTCGAGCAGCATCAGGTGTTCGGCGAGTTCTTTTTTATCGGCCAGCAGATCCAACTCCAGCGCCTTGTCTTCTTCCGGCGTGGCTCCGCGCATCCTTGTGCCTGCAATCGGGCGGACGGTGACTTCGCCGTCGCGCAGGCGGACGAGGATTTCAGGGGAGGCTCCGATGACTTGGAAGCCGCCGAAGTTGAAAAAGAACATGAAGGGTGAGGGGTTGGTGCGGCGCAAGCTGCGATACAAGGCGAAGGGTGGCGGGGTGAAACTTTGCGCCCAGCGTTGGGAAGGGACGACTTGGAAAATGTCCCCGGCGCGGATGTAGTCTTTCGCCTTTTCAACGGCTTGCTTGTAGCCTTCGTGCGTGAAGTTTGATCGAGGTTCGCCAACGGTGGCGGCTTCGCCAAGGTCACGTTGGGCGGCGGGGGCGCGGTCTAGGTCGCGCAGGGCGTCCATCACACGCTCGGCGGCTTGGGCGTAAGCCGCGCGGGCGGAGAGGCCCGAGGCGGACCATGCGGGGGCGACGAGGGTGACTTCGCCTTTGACGCCATCTAGCACGGCGACCA
>NZ_JAQGKQ010000013.1 GCF_028290025.1 Cypionkella sp.
GTTAATCGTGTTCGGCAGCATCTCGGGCTTGTCGGGGTCCATCGCCACCCCGGCTTCCTTGGCAATCTGGCGCAGCCGATCATGGATGGCATCAACCTTAGCCTCACCACCCAGACGCTTCGCCAGATACGCCCGCTTTTCAACGCCCTCAGGCGGCATATCCGGGTTCAACTGAAACGGATGCCACGCAATCACAAACGGATGGTCGGCATGGGCCTCCAAAGCGCGGTCGAGATGGGCTTTGCCGATCAGACACCACGGGCAAACCGGATCAGAGAAAATATCAAGACGGATCATCGCAAAGCTCCGGCGCTAATAGGGGTTGCCCCACCTTTTGACCTTGCCAGCAGGATGGTCAAGCCGAATAGCCGCATCCTCACCTTCACGCAACGCCCAAACCACGCATAGCAGCGTGCCACTGGTTGCATGAACGCGGGCCATGCCGTATGGGAAAGCCATGTCCAGCGACCCCAAACGCATGATCCGTATTGCCCGCGAGATGGCGCACGAGCCGGGCCAAACCGTGCCCGAGCCGCTGGATTTGGGCATAAGGGTGCGCGAACTCCGCAAGGCAAAGGGCTGGACGCTGGAACAAGCCTCGGTGCAGGCGGGTCTTGCGCGCTCGACCCTGTCGAAGATCGAGAACGGTCAGATGTCGCCGACCTATGATGCGCTGAAGAAACTCGCGCAAGGCATGGCGATCTCGGTGCCGCAACTGTTCACGCCCGCGCAAGCGCCGCAGGTGTCGGGACGCATTGTGGTGACGAAATCCGGCGAGGGGCAGGCCCATGCCACCACCACTTACGAGCATGAATTGCTGGCAGGTTCCTTAAGCAAAAAGCAAATGCTGCCTTACCGCACCATCGTGCGCGCCCGCGCAATGGAAGATTTCGACGGCTGGGTGCGCCATGAGGGCGAGGAATTTCTCTATGTGCTGACCGGGGTTATCCGGCTTTACACCGAGTTTTACGAACCCGTCGATCTGCGCCGCGGCGACAGCGCGTATTACGATGCCTCGATGGGCCATAACGTGATCAGCCTGTCGGAAGATGATGCGACGATTTTGTGGGTGACATCGCTGACTTGAGCGGGGCGCCACATTGCAAGAATTTGCGAGGTCCAGTGAGGCGCTCCCACTAAGGCGGAACACCAATGTGGCGCACCCGGACCGAAAGAAAACTCTGCGGGGCAGAGTTTTCCGGTTCGTTGCTCATAAGGCTGAAAGCCGTTGAGCAAGGGGCTCGAACCAAAAACCGTCGTGCTGTGATCTGGCCGCGCCTGACTGGGCTGGCGCATTTCGCGCCTGCCGAGGGCAGGCAGGCGCGGCCAGATTTGTCTGCGGCCAAATCTGGCAAGCCAAACCCTCGCCCTCCCTTGACCCTACCCGCTAACCCATATCACTGTGGCGCATCTTCGCTGGAGGGCGGGGAGGGGAGAAGCTGATGCGTCTGGCCTTGCTGACCGACATCCACGCCAATCGTGAGGCGTTTGAGGCGGTGTTGGCTGACCTCTCGCAGCGCCAAATCGACAGGCTGGTGTTCCTTGGCGATATCGTAGGCTACGGCCCCGATCCCGGTTGGTGCATTGATCAGGTCGAATCCCTTGTCGCCAAGGGAGCGATCGCCCTGCGCGGTAACCATGACCGCGCCATTGGCGTGTCGGACAAAATCCTGAACGCCAACGCCCGCCGGGTGATCGACTGGACGGTCAACCGCCTGAATGCGCGGCAAAAACTGTTCCTCTCCGAGCTGCCGCTAGAGGTGCAAGACGGCGACACGCTGTTCGTCCACGCCTCGGCCAACGATCCAGCCGACTGGCTCTACGTGAACTCTGAATCCACCGCCCGCCCAAGCTTCCTCGTTTGCGATGCCCGGCTGATCTTTTGCGGCCATGTCCACCGCGCCGCCCTTTATAGCTGCGATCTGGCGGGCCGCGTCAGCCATCTCGACATCGCTCCCGGGAACCCGATGCCTTTGCTTCAATCGCGGCGCTGGCTGGGCGTGATCGGTTCTGTCGGTCAGCCGCGCGATGGCACCACTTTGGCGAGTTACGCTATCCTCGACCGCGACTTGAACGAATTGACCTTCCGCCGTGTCGGCTATGATGCCACCACCACAGCGCGCAAATCGCGCGAGGCGGGGCTGCCAGAGGCGCTGGCGCAGCGTCTGATGAAGGGGATCTGAATGGCGTTACGTCCGCATCCGGGGCTAGAGATCAACGGCTTCACGTTGGGACAGCAGCTGCACAAAGGCGGTTTCGCGACGATCTGGGATGTGACGCACGCTTTGTATCGCACTCCAATGGTGATGAAAGTCCCGACGATACTAGACGGTTACGACGGCCCAACCATCGTCGGCTTTGAGGTTGAGCAGATGATCATGCCGCGCCTGTCCGGCGTGCATGTGCCACGGGTGATCGGGCAGGGCGACTTCGCGGTGATGCCTTATATCGTCACCGAACGCATCCCCGGTGCCTCAATGTTACAACACTCCAAACGCGCGCCTAGGCCCGTGGCCGAGGTGATCGAACTCGCCGCCCGCATGGCCGAAGCCGTCCATGACATCCACCGCCAACACGTCATCCACCTTGACCTGAAGCCCGACAACTTCCTGCAACGCCCGAGCGGAGAGATGGTGCTGATCGATTACGGCCTGTCGCGCCACGACCAACTCCCCGATCTTCTGGCCGAAGAATTCACCATCCCGATGGGCACTTTCCCCTATATCGCGCCCGAGCAATACCTGCGCCAACGCGGCGATCTGCGCTCTGATCTGTTTGCTTTGGGTGCGATGATCTATGAGTTGGCCACCGGTAAAATGCCGTTCGGTCAGCCCGAAAAGCTGTCCGGCGTCAAACAACGCCTCTGGCGCGACCCCGTGCCACCGCGCGCCATCCGCGCCGACATCCCGGAATGGCTGCAGGAAATAACCTTACGCGCGCTCGAAGTCAATCCCGCCAACCGCTACCAATCCGCCGCCCAGATGATCTTCGATCTCGCCAACCCGATGCAAATCCGCCTGACCCCGCGCGCCCATAAACTTCAACGCGACGGCGCGCTTACCGTGTTTCACCGCTGGCGTCAGATGCGCAGCCTGAAAGCCTTCGCAGCCCCGCCCTCGGTCGCCGCCCAAATGGAGCGCGCCCCGATCCTGCTGGTCGCCGTCGATCTCTCGCCCGAAATGGAACCGCTTTCCCAAGCGATCTACCTGCAAATCAAACGCATGTTGGTCAACCGCCCCGATGCCCGCGTCGCTTGCGTCAACGTCATAAAAACCGCCCGGCTTGGCATTGATCCCACCACCGATGCCGCTGGCACAAACCTGCACGTCTCCCGCCTCGTCGGCCTTAAAACTTGGGCTGAGGGCATTGATCTGACCGACGATCGCCTGACCTACACCATCTTAGAGTCTACCGACCCGGCGTCCGCCATCATCGACCACGCCGAAACCGCCCGCGTCGATCACATCCTGATGGGCGCACGCGGCCATTCTACTGCTCGGCGCTATCTGGGCTCGGTTTCGGCCAAAGTCGTCGCCGAAGCCGCCTGTTCCGTCACCGTGATACGCCTGCGCGAACCCGCACACCCGCCAGCCCCACGATCACCTTAACGTCGCCCTACAATGCTTTGACACCATTAACAAAGGACGGCTCACCAGCCGCCCTCAAAACCAACCAATCCAAGCAAACCTAGTTAAACCAACCGCCCACCGTCTGCGCGCCCGCTGACATATCACGGCCAACACCGTCAACCGTGGCACAGCCCGCCAGCGCGCCTAGCGCCAAAATCATCATCAGTTTGCGCATGACTTACTCCTGATACCACCAGACCTCGGGCTGAAACCCCGGCCAGTCGCCGTAAATTGGCAATTTCTGTGGGAAATGCAACTGCTTGGCATGGGCGATCCGGCCAATATCCGAATACCACACCGGCACGAAATACCGCCCCGTCGTCAAAACCCGGTCCAACGCCTGCACCGCCGCCACAAAATCCGCGCGATCTTTCGACGACAGCATCACCTGCACCAGCGCATCCACCGCGCCCGAGTTTATCCCCGCCCAATTCCGCGACCCCGGCTGCGTCACCCCAACCGAGCCAAAATATTGCAGCTGCTCCGTCCCCGGCGACAGCGACAGCGCCACGATCTGCTGCGTCATGTCAAAATCGTAAAGATTGGTGCGCTCGGTAAATTGCGCCTGATCCACCGTGGTCAGCTTGGCCTGCACGCCGATCTGCTTCAGCGCCTCAATGTAGATATTTGCGGCGGCGATATAATCATCCGCACCATTGGTCAGCAGAATCTCAAACGCCAGTGGCTCACCGGCAGCGTTTTTCAGCACACCATCCTGCACGGTCCACCCGGCTTCTTCCAACAGCTTGTTTGCCTTGCGCAAATTCGCCCGATTGGCACCGCTGGCATTGCCGACGGGCAGGGCGTAACCCTCCAACGCTCCGGGCGGCAAATCTGCCTTGAACGGCTCCAACAGCGCCAGCACTTTGCCCTGCGCCGGGCTGCCCACATCGCCCGCCAAATCCGAGTTGCCGTAATAGCTGCTGATTCGCGGCACTGCACTGCCGTTCAGCGTTTGGTTGACCTGCTCGAAGTTGAACACGTCAATCAACGCCTCACGCACCCGCCAATCGGCGAAAATTGGCTTACGGGTGTTGAACACAAAGCCGTCGATCCCCGAGGGACGGTGATGCGGGATTTCAGACTTCACCACATCGCCAGAGCTCACGCTGGGGAAGTTGTAATTCACCAACCATTTTGCCGGATTGGCCTCACGGTAACTGGTCAGATCGCCCGCCTTGAACGCCTCAAAATGCACATCGGCGTTGCCGAAATACTCCACCCGGATTTCATCGAGATTGTGCTGACTCCTGTAGAACGGCAGATCCTTGCCCCACCAATCGGGATCTTTCTTGTAACTCACAAAGCGTCCAGCCTCGAACTTATCGACCACATAGGGGCCAGAGCCGATCGGCGGCTCCATTGTCGTGGCCTCGAAATCCTTGCCCTGCCACTGCGCCTTTTGCAAAATCGGCCGCAGCCCCAGCAGCAACGGCAGCTCGCGGTTGATCTCAGAGAAAGTGAACCTCACTTTTCTGTCACCGACCTGCTCAGCTTTCGACACCAACGCATAAGCCTTGGCATAACGCGGAGCGCCCAGCGTTCCCAATGTCTCGAACGACCACAGCACATCTTCCACCGTCACCGGGCTGCCATCCGAGAATCGGGTTCCATCACGCAGGGTAAATTCTACGTATGTTCTGGCTTCATCCGTCTCGACCGATTCGGCTAAAATCCCGTAAAGCGTGAAAGGTTCGTCGTAAGAACGCCCCAGAAGTGTCTCTGTCGTATACAAAGATACGCCGCGCGGTGCCTGACCTTTGAGGATGAAAGGGTTCATAGAATCAAAGCCGCCATTTTCGCCCAACACGATGCGGCCGCCCTTTGGCGCGTCGGGGTTGGCATAAGGCAGCGACACAAAATCCTGTGGCAGAGCAGGCTCACCATACATAGCTATGCCGTGAGTAGGCTCTGCGCTCGCGAATCCCCCCCACAAAACGCTCGCTGAAATCAGTGCCAGACCCAGCCCCAAACGCTGCAAATTCGCGAAATAATCCCGGTTCATTCTGGCAACAATCCCCCAACGCCTGCATTCACTGGCCCCCAACCTAAGCGGGCAATCCTGTCTTTTCAAACTTTTAACTTGGAGACCGCCGCCAACAGGGCTATAAGATACCTACTGCTCGATAGGTTTCTTGCCTGTATGAAACCTGCCTCAATAACTTAACGCCCGCTTCGTGCGGGCGTTTTTTTTGGCGCTTTGTGCTTCCCTTTGCAGATGCAGCATGTAGCGTGCAAGCCTAACATGGAGGCTGTCATGCTCAACGGAAAACGCGCCATAATCACCGGCTCAAACTCCGGCATCGGCTTGGGCGTCGCGGAAGAACTCGCCCGTGCAGGGGCCGAGATCATCCTGAACAGCTTCACCGACCGCGCCGAAGATCACGCACTCGCGGCCGACCTTGCGCTTCGTCACGGCGTTAAGGTGACTTACATCGCCGCCGATATGTCAAAAGGCGCCGACTGCCGCGCGTTGATCGAAAAAGCCGGCGGTTGCGATATCTTGGTGAACAACGCCGGCATCCAATTCGTCGCCCCGATAGATGAGTTTCCGACCGAGAAATGGGATCAGATCATCGCGATCAACCTGACCTCGGCGTTCCATACCACCGCCGCCGCCCTGCCGGGGATGCGCACACGCGGCTGGGGCCGCATCGTCAACATCGCCTCGGCGCATGGCCTGACCGCCAGCCCGTTCAAATCTGCCTATATCGCCGCCAAACATGGGGTGGTGGGCCTAAGCAAAACCGTGGCGCTAGAGACCGCAGGGCAGGGCATTACCTGCAACGCGATCTGCCCCGGCTATGTGCTGACACCTTTGGTAGAGGCGCAAATACCGGGTCAGATGAAGGTGAATAACATGGACCGCGACACCGTGATCCGCGAGGTGATGCTGCTGCGCCAACCCTCGCGCCAATTCGCCACAGTCGAGCAAATCGGCGGAACTACGGTCTATCTATGCTCCAGCTTTGCCGATCAGGTCACCGGCACCACGATCTCGGTCGATGGCGGCTGGACGGCGCTATAGAGGTTAACGCCAAGTTAACAGCCCCGCTAACTCATTGAAATCACACAACGCATAAGCATGCCCACACGCGGACAAAGCTACCGCGCCGCCACCGCCGCCACGATTTCCCTCGGCTGCGGATAGACCAACCCAGCCGAGACGATCATCTTCACCGCCTCATCCGCCTTCATATCCAAGAAAATCACGTCCCGCTCCGGCACGAACAAAAGCATCCCCGAAGTCATCGGGGTGAGGCCAATAAACACCGCAACCATCGGCGTATTCCCCGGCAATTTCGCCGCAATCTCGCCCTTCGGAGTCGTCGCCACCATCCCGACAGCCCAATATCCAGCCCGCGGAAACTCGACCAAACAGGTGCGCTCGAAGCTTTTCTCCGATTTCGCAAAGAACGTCTCAGTGATCTGTTTCAGCCCCGAATAAACCGAGCGCACCAGCGGCACCCGATCCACCACAGTCTCGGCCTGCCGCATCACCGTCCGCCCAATCAGCCCGCGTGCGAGCCAACCGACCAGCGCCGTGAACACCAAAAACACCAGCACGCCAACGCCGCGCACCGGGAAATCGACCTCAGGCCCGAAGCTGCGGTGCAAGATCGCCTCAGGTTGGTAATAGGACGGGATCAGCGGCAGGATCCAGCCGTCGATATAACCGATCACCCCCCAGACGACATAAATCGTCAGCCCCACCGGCAGCACTACCACCAACCCCGTCAGAAACGAGGCTCGGAAGCCAGCAAACATCGAACGGCGCGGGGTAGGGTCGGACATGAAGGCTCCTCGTTTGTCGGCAACCTAAGCAGCCGCCAGCTTGTTCACAATGCTTTAGCCTCGCTGCACTACGATTTCGCGTGCAATCGCGGCCCCAAGCCGCGCGTTGTTCAAAACAAGGGCAATATTGGAGGCCAGAGAGCGGCCCTCGGTCAGCTCAAATATCCGTTGCAGCAGGAACGGCGTGACTTCCTTCGCAGCGATGCCCTGCGCCGTTGCCTCGCTCAAAGCCTGCTCAATCGCCGGATTGATGTCCTCACGCGCAATCTCGTCGGTCAGCGGGATCGGATTGGCCACCAACTGCCCGCCCGGCAGACCCAGCCGCGTCCGCATCAGCTGCGAAGCCGCAATCTCAGCCGCCGTATCCATCCGCAGCGGCGCTTTCAGCCCCGAGTCCCGCGACCAGAATGCCGGAAATGCATCCTGCCCGAAAGCGATCACCGGCACACCTTTGGTTTCCAAATATTCCAGCGTTTTCGGCAAATCGAGAATGGCCTTCGCCCCCGCCGCAATCACTGTCACCGCCGTTTCGCCCAATTCCGGCAGATCGGCGGAAATATCAAACGAGGTTTCAGCCCCGCGATGCACGCCACCGATGCCGCCCGTCGCGAACACATCAATCCCCGCCAGATGCGCACAGATCATCGTCGCGGCCACCGTGGTAGCGCCGGTTTTACCAGCCGTCAGGCACGCAGCCAGATCAGCGCGGCTCAGTTTCATGACATGCTCGGTTTGACCCAAGGCGTCCAGCTGTTGATCGGTCAGCCCGATCAGAATACGCCCGCCCATCACCGCAATCGTCGCAGGCGTCGCGCCATGTGCCCGGATTTCAGCCTCAACCGCACGGGCGGCTTCAACATTCTGCGGAAACGGCATCCCATGCGTGATGATGGTGGATTCCAGCGCCACAATAGCGGTGCCAGCGGCGTGGGCGGCGGTTACTTCGGGCGAAAAGGTTAGCAAATCATTCACGACGGTTGTTCTCCTGAAACATAAGTTGCGGCGGCTTGCAGGGCGGCGGCGAGGGCCACTTCACGCGAGCAACCTTGGCGGTCGGCGACGATATGCGCCGCCATAAACGTATCGCCCGCGCCGGTAATCCTTGTGACCATCACCGGCGGCGGGGCGGCGGTAATCACGCCCGCGCCTTTGCGACCCTCGGCACAAGCTTTGCCGCCATTCGTCACCAAAACCTGCGCAGCACCATGGGCCAGCAAGCCTTCGGCGGCATCAGCGGCGGTTTCATAGCGGGCATGACCGATCAACCCGGCTTCTTCGAGGTTCACATACAGCGTCGCGGTGGGGTGGTTGAGCAGCGGCAGCAGACGCTCCGCCTTACCGGGGCTGGCCGGGGCGACGCGCAGATCAGCGTGGGCAAAAAGCGGCGAATGAGCGATCTCGGACAGTAGTGCAACAGTGAGATTGCCGTCCAAAGCCACCATACCGGACCAGGGATGAGCCTCCGATCCCAACCGACCATCTGCAAGGGGCCGCAAAATCTTATCGCCCGCAGCCTCCAGCGAATGCGCGTCGGCAATCGCTGCGATCAGACCATTCGCGCCCTCAATCGCCATATAGCGGTCGGTCGGCAAATCTTCTGATCGGTAGAGGTGATCAGTCACCATGCCCATCCGCTGACAGGCGGCGATCAACTCCAAGCCTTCCTCATCCTGACCCACAGCCGAAAGCAGGGCAGGGGTCAGCCCAAACCGTGCCAGCGTCATCGCGATATTCATCGCAACACCCCCCGGCAGCCGGGTGATCCGCCCCGGCACATCCGAGCCAAGCCGCATCGCGATGGATGAGCGGCCAATGATGTCCCACAGCACGGAGCCGATGCAGAGAATGTCTGGTGTCATGGGCCCGTAATCGCAAGACTGCGGCAAAGTTTCAAGCCTGCGCTATATATCCGGGATATTCAGGCCCGCCATTCACGTCGGCGCTTGCCCCATCCGGTTCCACGCATCCAGACCCGCCACCTTATATGCCTCGGCCAAGGTCGGATAATTAAACGTGTTCTGCACGAAGAAATCGACCGTGCCGTGCAGGTTGATCACCGCTTGGCCGATATGGATCAGCTCGGTAGCGCCTTCGCCAACGATATGCGCCCCCAGCAACCTCCGGGTGTTGATATCGAAAATCAGCTTCAGAAAGCCCGCGGCCACCCCCATGATATGCCCGCGTGAGGTTTCGCGGAAACGCGCGATCCCACATTCATAGGCAATGCCCTGCGCTCGCACCTGTTCTTCCGACAGCCCGACGGTGGAAATTTCCGGCACCGCGTAGATGCCATAGGGAAAAGTTTCCGGCGCTGGCGGCAGGCTGATCCCGAACGCATGACAGGCCGCAACCCGGCCTTGCTCCATCGAAGTTGAGGCCAGCGAGGGGAACCCAATCACATCGCCCGCCGCATAGATGTTCGGCGCAGCGGTCTGGAAGGTGTTCGGGTCAACCTTCAAGCGCCCCCGGCTATCCACTTCAATCCCCACCGCCTCTAGGTTTAACAGGCCGATATTGCCCGTCCGACCCGCTGCGTAGAGCAAAATCTCGGAATGAATCCGCCGCCCATCATTCAGGGTCACAT
>NZ_JAQGKQ010000035.1 GCF_028290025.1 Cypionkella sp.
ACCAGCGCCGCTAAGGCACTGTCGCGGCGGGATTTGATTACCTGCACTGGCTCCGGGCGTTTCATGGCAGATCGCCTTTCGGTCGGTCCAAGGTGAAAGCACCGGTCCCCATAGCGACGGGACGGCTTGTGTCATCGTCGCAAGCCACCACGCGCACGAAGGCCACCGACCTGGTGACATGATGACACTCCGCCCGCGCGGTGATGGTCTGGCCGGGGGTTGCGGGCCGCATATAGTCGATGCGCAGATCGAGCGTAGCGGTCGAGGTTGGCGCGGAAGGATGGCTCATCACACTCGCGCCCGATGCGGTATCCATCAGCGCCGAAATCGCACCGCCATGCAACACGCCCGTCGCTGGATCACCGACAAAGCGCGCGTCCCATGGCATCGTGATGGTGGCGCTGCCCGCGCCAAGTTCGGTCAGATCCATCGCCAGCGCGCGCGAGAACGGCAGGGCTTGGATGAATTGGCGGGCGATGGTCAGGATATCTGTCATGCGGCTATAATCTCGGCTCTGCGGCCAAGCGCAAGGGGTTGCGTCGATCACTACGATGCGGGCGCTTCTTGCACCAAAAGCCACCAGCGCCTAGTCTGACGTTTAGGGGGCCGTCCATGACCGAAGTTCGTCTGACTTTTAAGGATATGTGCGCAAAGTTCGATGTGACGCCGCGCACGCTGCGCTACTATGAGTATATCGAACTTCTGGCCCCGGAAAAGCAAGGCCGCGCGCGGTTTTACGGCGCGCGTGAGGTGGCGCGGCTGACGCTGATTTTGCGCGGGCGGCGGTTTGGCTTTAGTCTTGAGGAAATCCGGCAATGGCTGCTGATCTATCGCCAGAAGGGCACCCAAACTCAGTTGGAGCAATGGCTGGATATGGCGGATCGTCAACTGGCGGATCTCACACGGCAGCAGGCCGACCTGCAAAGCTCGATCACTGATCTGCGGGCGCTGCGCGAGACTGCGGCGGCAGAGATTGAGCGACTTCGCGCAGTGACTGCTGCGCAAAGTTGACACCACGTCATGCGGTTTGTTGACGTTACGTTACATGACGTTAACGTCAACTTCACTACTATACGGTCATTATCACCTTATGTAATCGGCATCCTTTGCCGCGAGAATGACATGACCACAGTTGAAACCCTGACCATCCGTGAAATGTGTGACACCTATCAAGTGACCGCCCGCACTTTGCGATTTTATGAAACCAAAGAGTTGTTGTCGCCGATCCGGGCGGGCAGCAGACGGCTTTACACCAAGCAAGACCGCGCCCGCTTGCAGTTGATCTTACGCGGCAAACGCTTTGGTTTCAGTTTGGAAGACATTCGCCAGTTGCTTGATATGTATAACAGAAATGGCAGCAACCAAGCGCAACTGGCCCGAACTTTTGATCTGGGGCAGAATCGTTTGGAGCAGATGAAGGCCCAGCGAGATGAGCTGAGCGTTGCCATTGCCGAATTGGAAACCGAATTACAGGGCGCTGCTGCGGCTTTGAGCGCGTTTCGCGATGCTGCCGAATAAAGCCTGCTTTGCACCACGCATGAAGCCGATTGAGGAGTGACCCCCGATGACCGTCTACGTAGCCCCCGTCAAAGATATGCAGTTTCTTTTGCATGATGTGCTGGCGATCAGCGGTTCGGATATTCCCGGCTACAGCGATATGGACGCGGGCTTTACCGCTGCGGTGCTAGAGGAAGCTGGCAAGATTGCCACTGACCTGCTGGCTCCGCTAAATGCAGTGGGCGACCGGATCGGCTGCGTGTTGGAAAACGGCGTGGTGCGCACACCTGCGGGCTTCAAGGCGGCGTTTGATACGGTGAAGCAAGGCGGTTGGACGGCGCTCGATTGCGACCCGGAGTATGGCGGCCAAGGTCTGTCCTATGTCGTGGCGACGGCGGTGGGTGAGATGTTTGTCTCGGCCAATATGGCGTTCAACATGTATCAAGGGCTGACCCACGGGGCTTACTCGGCGATCCATAAGCACGGCACGGCAGAGCAGAAAGCGACGTATTTGCCGAAGATCATTTCGTGCGACTGGACTGGCACGATGAACCTGACCGAGCCGCATTGCGGCACCGATCTGGGCATGATGCGCACCAAGGCTGAACCGCAGGCGGATGGCAGCTATAAGATTTCGGGCACGAAAATTTTCATCTCGGCGGGCGAGCACGATCTGGCCGAAAATATCATCCATCTGGTGCTGGCGAAGGCTCCTGGTGGGGGTGAGGGCACCAAGGGGATTTCGCTGTTTATCGTGCCGAAGTTTTTGGTCAATGCGGACGGCACTTTGGGTGCGCGCAATGGCGTATCGGTGGGGAAACTCGAAGAAAAGATGGGGATTCACGGCAACGCAACTTGCGTGATGAACTACGACGGTGCTGTGGGCTACCTGCTCGGCGATCTGCACAAAGGGATGCGCGCGATGTTCACCATGATGAACGAGGCGCGGTTGGGCGTGGGCTTGCAAGGCTATGCGGTGGCCGAGGCTGCGTATCAAAATGCGCTGGCCTATGCGAAGGATCGCTTGCAGGGGCGCGATGTGACCGGGGCAAAGAACCCGAGCGGCCCGGCTGATCCGCTGATCGTGCATCCTGATATTCGCCGCAGCTTGATGGATCAGAAAAGCTTTGTCGAAGGCGCGCGGGCGTTTACGTTCTGGGCGGCCTCAATGATCGACCAATCGGTACGCAGCGGTGATGCGGCGGCAGAGGGGTTGGTTTCCCTGCTGATCCCGGTGCTGAAAGGCTTCCAGACCGACAAAGGGTTTGAGATGGCGGTGCAGGCTCAACAAGTTTGGGGCGGGCATGGCTATATTGAGGATTCTGGCATGTCGCAGTTTGTCCGCGACGCCCGGATTGCGCAGATTTATGAGGGCGCGAATGGTGTGCAGGCGTTGGATTTGGTGGGGCGCAAGCTCGCCACCGATGGCGGCAAGCATGTGATGGCGTTTTTCGCGCTGGTGAAGGATTTCATCAAGGCGAATGAAACGGATGCGCGGATGACGCCCTATCTTGACCCGCTCAAAGCGGCGTCAAAGGATGTGCAGGCGGCGGCGATGTTCTTTATGAACGCTGGCATGAAGAACCCGAATGCGGCGCTGGCGGGGTCTTATGATTTCATGACCATGCTCGGGCATACATGTCTGGGGCTGATGTGGGCGAAGATAGCGAAAGCGGCTTTCGCGGGCTTGGATACCGGTGGCGATGCCGATTTCCTCAATGCGAAACTCGCGACCGGGCGCTATTATATGCTGCGGCAGCTGCCCGCCACGGCGATGCATTTGGCCCGCATTGAATCTGGCGCTGATCCGGTGATGGCGTTGGCGGCTGAGGCGTTCTAAGCTGACGCATAGGTCAAAGGAGTCCATCCCATGCCGAAACGTTTCCGCCTTACCCGCCGCTTTCCGGTTGCGATGACCGAAGACGGTTATCGCCGCCTGAAGACGTTCGCCAAAGAGGCGGGCTTGGATGAGGGCGAGGCGCTGTCGTTTCTGTTTGAGAATTACTCATCAGTGATCAACCACGACAATCTGACACATCGGCTGCGGCTGTTTAACTCTGAGGTAGACGCGCGCAAGACCTGAAGGTTCATACTCGCCTAACTTCCAGACTGGCTTAAATATTCCACGGGGGTGTGGGGGTGTGAAACCCTCGCTCCGCCCTTCCCCGGAAAGGGAACGTGATGACCGCAAAACTCTACTGCTTTGGCGAATCTGGTAATGCGTATAAGGTCGCGCTGGCGCTGACCTTTGCCGATATCGAATGGGAGCCGGTGTTTGTTGATTTCTTTAACGGCGAAACCCGCACGCCTGAGTTCCGCGCCATCAATGAGATGGGCGAAGCACCAGTGTTCGTTGATGGCGACACCACGCTGACGCAATCGGGAGTGATCCTCGATTTTATCAGCTCCAAATCCGGCAAGCTGGGCGGCAAGTCGGCGGCAGAGCGGCGCGAGGTGTTGCGCTGGATGTTTTGGGACAATCACAAGTTCTCAACGCAGATCGGTATCGTGCGGTTCTTGACCAACTTTGTCAGCGACGACAAGCGCCCCGAGGGGGTGATCCCGTTCCTGCAAGCGCGATTGAAATCGGCCTACACCATTTTGAACGGCCATCTTGAGGGGCGCAAATGGGCGGCGGGTGAAGCGATGACCATCGCTGATCTGTCGCTGTGCGGCTATCTTTATTACCCCGAGCCGTTTGGGTTTGACCGCAAGGATTGGCCGAATATTGACGCTTGGCTGGACCGCATTGCGGCGGTGCCGGGCTGGAAACATCCCTATGATCTGATGCCCGGCAAACCGTCTGACCGGGCTTAAGGAGGCACTATGACCGACGCTTTAATCTATGACGCCGTGCGCAGCCCGCGTGGCAAGGGTCGCCCGGACGGGGCTCTGCACGAGCTGACGGCGGTGACGCTTTCGGCGAAGATTCTGGATGCAATCCGCGAGCGTAACGGGCTGGACGGCCACGCGGTTGAGGATGTGATCTGGGGCAATGTCACCCAAGTTGGCGAGCAGGGCGGCTGTTTGGCACGCTCGGCGGTGCTTGCTTCGGGCTTGGATCAGTCGATCCCCGGTTTGGCGATCAATCGGTTTTGTGCCTCTGGGATGGAGGCGGTGAACCTTGCCGCCAACCAGATCAAGGGCGGTGCGGGGCAAGCCTATATCGCAGGCGGCGTGGAGATGATGGGCCGGGTTGCAATGGGCTCGGACGGCGCTGCGATTGCGGTTGATCCGGGTTTGGCGATGAAAACCTATTTCGTGCCGCAAGGGATTTCGGCGGATATTATCGCCACCGAATATGGCTTTACGCGTGAGATGGCGGATGCTCTGGCCGTGGAATCGCAGGCACGAGCAGCGGCGGCTTGGGCGGATGGGCGCTTTGCGGGATCGGTGATTTCTATCAAGGATCAGAACGGCTTGACCATTCTGGATCGCGACGAATACATGCGGCCCGGCACTGATATGGCCACTCTCGGGGCGCTGAAACCGGCGTTCAAGGATATGGGCGAGACGATGCCCGGTTTTGATAAGATCGCGCTGATGAAATATCCGCATCTGGAGCGGATCAATCACGTTCATCATGCGGGCAACTCGAGCGGCATCGTTGATGGCGCGGCGGCTTTGCTGATCGGCAATGCAGAGTTTGGACAGGCGCATGGCTTGAAACCTCGGGCGCGTATCCGTGCTACGGCGAAAATCGGGACGGATCCGACGATCATGCTGACCGGCCCGGTGCCAGTGACCGAGAAAATCCTGCGCGATGCCGGGATGTCGATTGGCGATATTGATCTGTTTGAGGTCAACGAGGCTTTCGCAAGCGTGGTTCTGCGGTTTCAGCAGGCGTTCGGGGTTGATCCAAGTTTGATCAACGTCAATGGCGGCGCGATTGCTTTGGGGCATCCGCTGGGCGCGACGGGGGCTATTATCATCGGCACGCTGCTCGACGAGCTGGAACGCAGCGGAAAATCGGTGGGGTTGGCCACACTCTGCATCGCCTCGGGCATGGGAGCGGCCACTATTATTGAGCGGCTGTGACGAGGAGGAAGCGTGATGCCAAAGCTGGATATGAGCAAGGTTCCGGTGAAAACCGGCTCGATTTATCCGCCGCCTTACGCCGAAATGGTGGCGGGGCGCAGCAGTCTTCGGTTGGGCGAGGCGGGCGGGCTGACCCAATTTGGGGTTAATCTGGTGATCTTGCCGCCGGGAACGCTGTCGTCATTGCGGCATTGGCATTTGGCTGAAGACGAGTTCGTTATGGTGACGCAGGGCGAGTGTGTGCTGATGCAGGATGCAGGCGAAACCCTGATGGTTGCGGGCGATTGCGCGGCGTTTCCGGCGAATGTGCCGGACGGGCATCAGTTCATCAACCGCTCGGATGCGGAGGCACGGTTTTTGGTAGTGGGCAGCAAGGCCAAGCGCGAGGTGGTGACCTATTCCGAAGTAGATTTGGTGCTGACGGTTGAGGCTGGGCAGGCCAATTATACCTACAAAGATGGTAGCAAATGGGAGGGCGCGCGGTGATTGTCGATGCAGCTTTAGCCGATTTGACCGAGCGCGACGGCGTAAGCACGCTGCATCTGTCAAAGGCGGGTGGGATTGGCCAGTTCGGCGCTTATGTTGAAACTTTGGCTCCGGGGGCATGGTCTTCGGATCGGCACTGGCACTCGGCTGAGGATGAGTTTCTGTATGTGCTGGAAGGGCTTGGCAGCTTGCATGATGATGCAGGGATGCATAATTTGCAGGCTGGCGATGCAATCTGTTGGCGGCATGGTGCGTCGAATGGGCATCGGGTGGGCAATCGTTCCGATGCACCGCTGCGCTATCTGATCGCGGGTTCACGGGTGCAGGGCGACGTTTGTACCTACCCAGACTCAGGGCGAAAGCAGATCAACACTGCGACTGAATGGCGGGTCGAAGATGCCGACGGTGTGAGGCTGCGCGGCGGGGATTTGCCAGCAGAATTGCTGGGATTGCCGCCTGTATGGGGGCAGCCGTTTGACGGCTCGGCGCGGCCCAATCTGCTGCCTGCTGAGAGCCGAGTTTGGCAACACGCGCAAGCTTATGTCCATCCGGTGCTGGGCGGCGGCTTGGGCGATTACTGGCACTCGATTTTAGGCGATGTCGGCGGGCTTTCGCAGATCGGCGCGCATCTGGAGAGGTTGCCTTCTGGCGCGAAATCCAGCTTTCGGCACTGGCATGAGGCGGAAGATGAGTTGATTTTCGTGCTGTCAGGTCAGCCGACGCTGATTGAAGATACCGAAACCGAGCTCACTCCCGGCCAGATGATTTGCTGGCCTGCGGGCGTTGCGATTGGCCACCAGTTGGAAAATCGCAGCGAGGCTGACGCGGTTTATCTCGTGCTCGGCACGCGATTGCCGCGCGACACCATTCATTATCCCGATCACGATCTGATCACCCATAAAGACGGCGCGGCGCGGCATTACACCGACGCGGCTGGCCGTCCCCGCAATGCAGGAGCGCGCGCATGACCGATTTCACAATGACCACAGATGGCGACGGCGTGGCGACAATCACTTGGGATGTGGCGGCGAAGTCAATGAATGTGATGTCGACGGCGGCGTTTGGGCTGTTGAGCGATCTGGTGGATCAGGCGTTGGCCGACGCTGCGGTGAAGGGGATCATCATCACGAGCGGAAAGAAGGATTTTGCCGGCGGGATGGATCTGAACGTCATCGCCGAAATGCGTGCGGGTGGGGCGCAGACGATTTTCGATGGCGTGATGACGATGCACAAGGTGCTGCGGAAAATCGAATTGGCAGGGATGGACCCGAAGACCAAGAAGGGCGGCAAACCGATTGTGGCGGCGCTGCCGGGCACCGCTTTGGGCATCGGGTTGGAACTGCCTCTGTCGTGTCATCGCATCATCGCGGCGGATAATCCGAAGGCGAAAATCGGGTTGCCAGAGATTATGGTGGGGATTTTTCCGGGCGCTGGCGGGACCACGCGACTGGTGCGCAAGATGGGCGCGATGATGGCGGCTCCGTTCCTGTTAGAGGGCAAACTGTCCGACCCAAAGTCTGCGAAGGCGGCTGGGTTGATTGATGAGGTGGTGGCTCCTGATCAGCTCTTGGCGCGGGCGAAGGAATGGGTGCTGGCCGCGAAAGACGCCGATCTGGTCAAGCCTTGGGACGACAAGGGCTACAAAATGCCCGGTGGTGCGCCGTATAACCCGGCGGGGTTTATGACGTTCGTTGGCGCAAGCGCGATGGTTTTGGGCAAGACGATGGGGGTTTATCCGGCGGCCAAGGCTTTGCTGTCGGCGGTTTATGAGGGCGCTTTGGTGCCGTTCGATGTGGCTTTGCGGATCGAGGCGCGGTGGTTCACCTCGGTGCTTTTAAACCCGTCGTCGTCGGCGATGATCCGCAGCTTATTCATCAACAAAGAGGCGTTGGAGAAGGGCGCGAACCGGCCCTCGGTCGCCGATCAGTCGGTGAAAAAGCTGGGCGTGATTGGTGCCGGGATGATGGGGGCTGGGATCGCCTATGTCGCGGCGCTGACGGGGATTGAGGTGGTGCTGATTGATGCCGCACAAGAAAGCGCGGATCGCGGCAAGGCGCATTCCGCGGACCTACTCGACAAGGGCATTCAGCGCCGCAAAGTGACGGCGGAGAAAAAGACGGAAGTGTTGGACCGGATTTTGGCGACTACGGATTATGCGGCTTTGGCTGGCTGTGATCTGGTGGTCGAGGCGGTGTTTGAAGACCCGAAAGTGAAGGCAGAGGTGACGGCTAAGGTTGAAGCAGCGGTGGGGGCGGAGTGCATTTATGCCTCCAACACCTCCACCTTGCCGATCTCAATGCTGGCGAAGGCGAGCGCGCGGCCGGAGCAGTTTATTGGCATCCATTTCTTCTCACCCGTCGATAAAATGAACTTGGTGGAGATTATTCGGGGCAAGCAAACCGGAGACGTGGCTGTGGCCAAGGCGCTGGATTTTGTGCGCGCCATTCGCAAAACGCCGATTGTGGTGAACGATGCGCGGTTCTTTTATGCCAATCGCTGCATCATTCCTTACATCAACGAGGGCATTCGCATGGTGGCGGAAGGGGTCGAGCCTGCGCTGATCGAGAATGCGGCGAAGCTGGTGGGGATGCCTTTGGGGCCGCTGCAACTGGTCGATGAAACCTCGATTGATCTGGGCGTGAAAATTGCCAAGGCGACCAAAGCCGCGATGGGTGAAGCTTACCCGGATGGCGCGGTGGATGTGGTGTTGTTCTGGATGGCAGATCAGGGCCGGATGGGTCGGAAATCCAATTCGGGGTTCTATGCCTATGATTCCGCAGGCAAACGCGAAGATCTGTGGGAAGGTCTCGCGGCGCAATATCCGCATGGATCCGACCCGGAATTGACCACCGTTCAGCACCGTTTACTGATGGCACAAGTGCTGGAAGCGGTGCGGGCGTTGGAGGACGGCGTGTTGACCGATATTCGGGAAGGCGACGTCGGGGCGATCTTGGGCTGGGGCTTTGCGCCGTGGTCGGGTGGGCCGTTCTCGTGGCTGGATATCATCGGTGCGCCGCGCGCGGTTGAGATTTGCGAAAAGTTGGTCGCAGGGTTTGGCGCGCGGTTTGAAGCCCCTGCCCTGCTGCGTGAAATGGCAGCCAAAGGCGAAAGCTTTTACGGGCGGTTTGCGGCGCAAAAGGCGGCTTAGTCTGGATCGAAGCGATAGCCGAAGCGGATGATATCCTCGGCGCTGATTTGGGCAACCAGATCGGCGTCGGCATCCGAATAGAATCCGCGCCAATCGCGGGCGCGGTCGGAGGCGTTGGCATGTTGTAAGGGCGTCAGCCGGAAACCGAGATGCGCCTCAAACGGTGCGAGATCGGTTTCCAGTTGCTCTAACCGGGCGTACAGGCTGGCGCGTTGAAAGCCCAAACGGTCGCGCATATAGGCGGTGTAGGGCCAGAGCCGGAAGGCAGTGCGGGTTTGGGCGTGGTTCAGGAAGCCACTGAAATCATGTGACTTTGCCAGACCCACGGCGGGGTGGGCAAAATTTTGACTCCTCAGCCAGTGGTAATAGCTGACGGCGCGATCCCAAGGGTTGCGCACAAGGGTCAGAGTGAAGAAATCGGCAATCTCATCATCGGTGACAAGGCCCGCAATGTCGGAAAGCGTGGAGTGTTTCCACAGCCGACCCGCCGATTTCACCCCCACCAACCGGCCCTTGCGCGCGCGGGCCTTCGGCGTATCGCCGATCAGGATATCATCCTTCTTCGCGCGATCTTCCAGTGCAAGCGTCAGCGCGGTGCCGCCGGTTTTCGGGATATGCACGAAGATGAAGCGTCGGCCGCGGGAGATGATCATGGCGTGACCTGCAAGTTGGAGCCGTTATCGCGGGCATCGAGCCCGCTCACCCGGCTTTGGTGCTTTGCATTCATCTTGGTCGCAAGATTTTCGCAGCAGGCTGCTGCGGCACTCTCAGAAGCCTTCGGCGGGGATGTTTGAGCAGAGCGGATGACCATGGGCTAAACAGGGTTGGGCAGGGGTTGCCCATCAAGATGCGCTATCAAATTGGCGACGGCCATCATGCCCATCGCGGTGCGGGTTTCCAGCACGGCTGTGCCAAGATGGGGCAGCAGGGTGACGTTCTCCATACTGAGCAGGGCTGGGGTGATGCTCGGCTCATTCTCGTAGACATCAAGGCCAGCGCCCGCGATCTGGCGCGATTGCAGTGCTGTAGCGAGGGCTGCTTCATCGACGATGTCACCGCGGGCGATGTTGATCAAGATGCCATGTGGGGACATTTGCGCAAGGGCTTCGGCGTTGATCAAATGATGGGTTGCAGGGCCGCTTGGTACTGAAATCACCACGAAATCGGCTTGCAGCACCTGCGCCATGGGGAGTTGCTGTGCGGGCAACCCCGCGTCAGTGCGCGAGCGGCTATGAAAGATCACGTTCATGCCAAAGCCATAGTGGCAACGCTGCGCAATGGCGCGACCGATGCGGCCCATGCCGATGATGCCGACGGTTTTACCCGAAACTTGCGCGCCGAGCATTTGCGTTGGATGCCAGCCTTGCCACTGACCTGCACGCAGCATCCGCTCCGCCTCGCCCGCGCGCCTGGCCGTCATCAACAGCAGAGTCAGGGCAATATCGGCGGTGGCATCGGTGACAGCGCCGGGAGTGTTGGTGACAGCGATGCCGTGGGCGGCGGCGGCTTTGGTGTCAATATGGTTGAAGCCGACGCCGAAATTGGCGAGCAATTTGGCGCGCGGCGCGGGGACATCGGCGAACACTTGTGCGGTGAAGAGATCGCCCAACGTCGGCAGCACGACGTCGTAGTCGGTAAGGGCAGCGCGCAGCTCCGTGGCGGAGAGTGGCAGGGTGCTGTCGCGAGCAGTCACGTCAAAGCGGGCGCAGGCGGCGGTCATTACGGGGTCGGGCAGCGGGCGGGTGATCAGCAGGTTCATCAGAACAGTTTACCTCCCAATGGCACGTCGTGGCCGGGGCCGATCAGCACAACTTCACCGTCGGCGTCGGGCACGCCAAGCACCAGCACTTCGGACATTACCTTTCCGATCTGGCGCGGCGGGAAGTTGACCACGGCCAGCACTTGCCGCCCGACCAGGCCCTCCGGTGTGTAGTGCTTGGTAAGCTGCGCAGAAGATCGTTTTTCGCCAATATCGCCGCCAAAATCCACCCAGAGTTTGATCGCAGGCTTGCGCGCCTCGGGGAACGGCTCGGCGCGGGTGATGCGGCCAACGCGGATATCGACTTGTTCAAATTGGGTGTAGGTGATTTGGGCCGTTTCGGTCATTTGCCTAGCTCTCTGCCACGGTCGGCGGCGGCTTTAACGGCGCGTTTCAGCAGGGGCGGAAAGCCGGTCTCAGCGTTCATCAGCACGGCCAAAGCTGCAGCCGTGGTGCCGCCGGGCGAGGTTACGTTGATGCGCAACTGGCTGGCTGGCTCAGTGGATTGATGGGCGAGTTCGCCCGCACCACAAACGGTCGCCCGCGCGAGTTTCATCGCGATCTCAGCGGGCAGACCTTCGGCCTCGCCCGCTGCGGCCATGGCCTCGATCAAATGGAATACATAGGCAGGACCGGAGCCGGAAACGCCTGTAACAGCGTCAATCTGATGTTCGCCGTCAAGCTCCACAACCTGCCCTACCGCAAGCATCAACTGATGCGCCAAGGCCAGCCCTTCGGCCCCCGCATGGGCGTTGGCGCAGATGCCGGTAATACCGCGCCCGACCATCGCAGGAGTGTTCGGCATGGTGCGCACAATGGGGGTGCGATCCCCGAGCGCTGCCTCAAACGTTGCTATCGAGGTACCTGCCGCGATGGAAACGAACAGAGCTTTGCCATTGCCCAAGGCTTGCAGGGCGGGCAGAGCCGCGCCCATCATCTGCGGTTTGACAGCCAGCAAGGCCACGGCGGGCGCTTTCGGCATGCCTTGGTTCAGATGCACGCCAGTGGTTTTCAGCCACTCGGTCGGATGCGGCTCAATCACCCAAACGCTCGTCGCAGGCACGCCTGCCGCCAACCAACCGGTGAGCAGCGCGGTGCCCATTTTGCCGCAACCCAACAGCACAAGCCCATCGCGGGCAATCACATCCAGCGTCATCGCACACTCCCTTTTGCCAAGAGGTTAGTGGGCTTTGCTGATATATTGAATCGGAAAGCGCGCGTGCTGGCGAGAAATCTGGCGCGGTTCAGGCGCGGCCGTAAGCCTCGGCAATCGCAACTTTCATCGCATCGGCGGGGGATTTGTCGGCCCAAGACACCAGTTGGAACGCTGGATAGAACCGCTCTGACGCGGTGATGGCTGCGGAAATCAGCTGGTCAATCTGCTCTGCCACCACCATCTGCCCACCGGCGAGACAAAGTCCGTAGCGCCAAACCATCAACTTTTGCTCGGACCAATACGTAAATGCACCGGTCCACACCATGTCATTGCAACGGTTCAGCACATCATACAGCGCACCCATCTTGTCGGTTGGAGGCTCCATCTCGAATGTGCAGATCAGACGGAGGGTTTCGTCCTGCGACGACCAAGCGAGGGTCAGGGCGTAGGTGCGCCATTGGCCCTCAACCGCCATCGCGATTTGATCATCAGTGACACGGTCGAACTCCCAAGCATGGCGAGTGGCAAGATTTTCCACGATGTCGATCGGATGGAGATCGTCACTCAGCAGGTAATCTTCGGAGAATGACATCGACCGGCCTCATTATAAAGCCCTAGAGGGTCAAAAACCCCTAAGGATTGGGCGCCCGGCCACTAACGGCGTAAACCCGACTGCGACCTTACTAAATATAGTGAGACGACGGGGGAAGCCTGTAAATATGGTTATGGTGAAATCTTCTGTGGACAACATTGTGGCGTGACAGCCGAGTTGGCAGAGTTTGACAGCAGAGTCTGCAGCAACGCGATTTTCGGAAAAAAGGGCCTTAGTGTCCGTTTAGCTCGCCAAAGCCGATAAGAACATAGATTCATAAGACAGCGTCCCGCGCTTGATTTGCAGCAGCTTTGTACGCAGCGCCTCAACCTTTTCTCGTTTTTCTTTTTTGGAATCCGGAGCTGCACTGGTACTAAGTATTCCGCAGTGCGCAGGATTTTCCGGGCTATCTTTGCCCTCTTCGCCCGCAGCTACGGGCAAATGCTTTACGAAAAATAGATACTGCCCGGCTTCGTCCGCAAGCGACCGAATATCGCCACAGAGAAATTCAACAAATCGGGGCTTCAATCTTTCTAGCCTTACATCTCTGCCATCGCGCTGCTGCTGATTGATACGCCAGTCCACAGATCCTTGCTGAACGCCTGCTAGCCTGTCTGTGCTGACGTAGCGGGGCTGACCAGTGTCATCATTATCAGGGACCAAGTCACCCGGTTCAAATGCAGAAGTTTTCAGTTTGTCTCCGTCGAAATGGCACGGATGCCAAACCATCCGCAAAACAATATCCGTATCATCGACCACAAAAAACTCCGCAGATCATGCTGCCAATATCGAAAGGAACTGTTCTGGCAAAGGTAATGTCAGGTCGGTGGCACCATCTTTGCGCACCTCACCGCCGCGCTCAATATAATAAGCAAAAGTACCGTCCCCAAATACCGACAGACTTCCGACAATTTTCTGGTTATCCCAGGTCAGTACGATAGATCCCTCACTGTCCATACCCACCATAGGCAAAAACCCAGCCGGGTTTGCCCACGCCAGTTTATGCAACAGCGTGCGAGCGTCTTTTTCGGTGTCCTGAGTGAGTGCCATTGAACCGTCACCATGCCAACCGGGAGAGAAGGTCGAAAAGCTCTCAAGTTCCTGAACTAGCTCGATCCAGTTGTTTGGAAAATCCGCGCGGACAAGCCAGTTCACACCAAGATCACTCAAGATGCCATCGGGCAAGACCTCCTGATCTGAATCAGTGTTCGGCAATATAGTACTTAGCTCCGCGTTCCGATTTACCTGAAACTGCCGAGAATTGGTTGACGGCTCCTTAACACTGAGAACGGTGAAGTCGCTTTTTCGAGGTGCTCGATCAGGGTAGTTGCTTGCGCCAAATGCTGCCGTAGCAAACATCACGGCAAAAGCGCTAGGCAGAAAGAAATTGAACTCACGAGCCGTTGAGGCGAGGTTGCTAGACATTTGCGTCACTCCCTTTCAGCAATCCGATCTTGTCGGCAGCTTTTTCAGTGATCACTAGCCCGACCAACTGATTGCATCTGTTATGCATGATATCAAATTTGGATGGAAGTGAGGTGAGATCAAGACCCTTTGCCTCAGCCCTAAGCTCAAGCTTAGTGTAAATTTGTATGCTTCGAGCAATTTTCCCGTACGGCGTCGTACCGTCCTGCGCGTCCAAATTCTGATTTATGAGATATTTTTCTCCGTGCAAATGTTCAAACCATCCTCGATGGGTATGCCACATTTCGTTTCCGCTTAAGACGCTCTGCGGCATAAGTGCCAATACACCGTGCCTTATCAGATCAGTTGGCGTCGACAAGTTGGCAGGCCCATCAAAGATGAACCTGTCCATGTAGTCATGCACGACTGCAGAGGCGTTAACTGCACGGCCTGCGTCTTCAAGCATGCTTGAGCAAACATTTTTGAATCTTGAAAAAGCCTTCACCCAACCACGGTAGTCCGTCGACTCATACACCAGCCGACCACTATTCAATACGACAGCTTCCATCGCAACAGTCGGCGACGATTTCCTTATAGCCTGCCAACCAGATTGGACCTGCGAATGAACAGGTTGAGAGTGAATATCTCCTCCAACAACGAAGTTCTGCACGTGCATCGGTTCCCGGTTTTCAAAACGCAGCTCTGTCCGTCTTGCGTCCAGCGCCAAACCAATCGCATCAACAAGCTTCGTTGGAAGCGGTTCGGAGAAAACAATTTCGAACCTAACGCGCTCAACGGCATGAGAAAGATGTAGCGGGGCCCAAGTCAAAAATTTACTCCTGAATCACGAGAATCTAATCGAAGCAATAACGCCAACATATTCTTGTCTGCGTTTCTGTATGCGGGCAACCTACAATTTGCAACCAAATGGTATTTTGGCAGTGCAAGAGGCGCTTTGCAGCGTCCCTTGCACTTACAATGCCACCAGAGCAACTGAGCCATGTGTCAATCTGCTATCTACGGCAGCTCGTAGTTGGAAATCAGCACTTCCGCCCGCTCCGGAGCCGCGCCCTTGGCTGCGATCGTGTAGGTGGTCTTCGCCTCGCGGAAACGGAAGGCTTGGAAGGTTTGCCGCACGCCCTCGACGTCGTTCAGCGACAGGATGAAACGCCCCTTTAAACCGCCAAGCACCGTCGCCAGTTCCTCGAATCGCTCACGGCTGAAGAGATGCTTGCCGTAATCGCCCTCGCAGCCCCAATAGGGCGGATCGAGATAAAACAGCGCATCGGTGCGATCGACGCGCCGGATGAAGTCGGCAAAGTCCAGACAGGTCACCGTCACGCCCGAAAGGCGGCTGTGCAGGGCCTCGAGATCTGGCTCGAGTGTGGTCAGGTTGAAGCGCCCCGGCCGGTCGGTTGAGAGGCCGAAGTTCTTGCCTGAAACCTTGCCGCCAAACGCCAGCTTTTGCAGATAAAGGAAGCGCGCTGCGCGTTGCAGATCGGTCAAGGTTTCGGGGTCCACATCAACCAGCCGGTTGAAATTGGCCTGCGTCGTGATCTGGAAGCGCAGCATGTCGAGGAAGGCGACGTAGTGCTCCTGAAGCACCCGAAACAGGTTGTAGACGTCGCGGCCGCGATCGTTAATGAACTCTGCCTGCGGACATCGTGTCCGTCGCAGAAAGATGCCGCCCATGCCCACAAAAGGCTCGGCATAGGTGCGGTGCTGGGTGTCATTATCGATCAGCGCGCAGATGCGTTTGGCGAGGTTGCGCTTGCCCCCCAGCCACGGGGCAACCGGGCGGGCGGGCGTGATCGGCGAGAGGGTAACTGGCTTCAAGGTTCGGCTCCGAGCAGGTTTGGCGCAGCTGGGCGCTCTGGGTTCGGGCTCGGTGGCCTCAGGTGGTTGAAAGCCCGACAACGCGGGCATTTCAGGGAAAGGGCACCAACCAGCGCCCCTGCCTGCATTTTAAATAGCAACCGCGCGCATGCGCAGCAACGAATCTCTTGATCTGGCACGAAAATTAGACCCACTTTTGCCGCGCCTCTCGAGGGGTGGAGCGGCCATAAGTTTGATTTGGTCGGCGGGGGCCTGCCTGTAAAGTTTGTCCCCGTGTTGGGGGGTGTTGAAGCACCCTCCGACCTCCTTAAAAGGCCGGTCGTTTCACGGCCCGACAGACCATAGCGATGGATCATCGATGTCGGTTGTCGAAGGGTCCATTTCCTTGATCGCCCAGGAGCGCGCGTAGATCGCCGAGATGAACCCGGCACCCATTTGCCAAAGCTCCAGCATCTGCATCGGCACGAGCTGGTGCAGCACGTTTTCGCGGTCTAGGAAGTCCATGAGCGTTGCGCTGTCGCCGATACCAAGGCGCAGCTGGGCCCCGAACGCGAGGCCCTGAAGGCTGGTCTGATCCTCTGGCCTGCCCTGCAAAGCTACCATGCCGTGGCCCGTGACTGTGACGTCTGTGCCTGCGGTGATAACCTCCAACCGCTTGACGTTCACCGCCGCCCGAAATGCCAGCCGCATCGGCTCCAAATCAAACAGCACAAGCACGCCGTCCATCACGCGCCACGCGGTAAGGTCGCCAAGGTTAACCTCTGAGGTTGCCACCCAATTATCGTCGGCCAAAGCGGGTGGGATTTTATCACCGTCAACCGTGAATTTGACCGCGCCTGTTTCCAAATCGTAGCAAACCTGCATCCTAGTCTCCCCATTTCCCCATTGAGTGAAAGGCATACCGGATCGTGCGGTTTGCACTAAAGCCGCCGCTCAATCGAACAGGAGTCTTGGCCGCAAAGAACGAGGCAACGCCGCATTGCGACCGGATCATAATCGACACGCCGCCGCCAATATCGACCAGCCCAATATCGAGGTTATCCGTGCCAGCGTCCTCTTGCAGAACCCAAAAGCCCGCCCCCAAATTGGGGAACGTGACGACCAATCCGACTTTCGACATCGTTCCGGTATTGGTCGGCGTCATAGGCACAACGTCCGCCGCAATATCCTTGTCGGCGCTATAGGAATAAACCACCCGGCCCTTGCCGCCAGCGCCGCCATTTCCTGCGCCGTCGCCACCGTTGCCGATGGTGATTTCAATGGCGGGCGCGGCATACCCGCTTATGTCGAGATTGGCGATGCTGACAAGTTTTGCCGCCTTGCCGCCCTTGGCAAAGTAATACTTGGTGCTGACGTTATCGCCGCTGTCAGAGCCGCCATTCGTTTGATACGAGGCGCTGCCACCGCCACCGCCAGAACCCAAGGAACCAGCGCCACCAGCGCCGCCACCAATCGCGGCATCGCCGCCCGCCGCCAAGGCGCTTGCCTCCCCTTTATAGCTAGAGCTGCCCGTGTTTACGCCGCCCGCAGAGGTGTAGGTTTTCTTAAGAGTTGCGCCGTCATAGACCTTTACGGTCGTCACCCCGCCGGCGTTGCCCGCCCCAGTGGTAAAGGCCGACCCGGCAGTTGCCCCCCAGCAGCCCTCTGCCCCGCCGCCGATGAGGTCGATAGAAAGCGTCGAAGAGGCAGCGGGCAGGTTGGTTTTTGCCGTGGTGGAAGTCCGAGTAACCACGACTGGAATGGTCGCGCCCGTAACAAAGTGTTTGGCGTTAACCACCTTAAGGCCAGTCTGGTCGGTGACTTGAATATACTGATCTCGCCCGCCGATCTTTTTGCCAGCGTGGAAGCCGAAGCCAAAGCCGCCATCCCCGAGGGTTTTACCGAAGAAAATCCCATCGTGATCAAAGTCGAATGCGCTTTCCTTGCCGACCGAAAGCGCGCCGCTGTCTGTGATCGTGAACAGCTCTGTGACTTCCAGAAAGCGGGCGTTCATAAGGCCGGTCTGAATGTCGTCGGCGCGCAGCGTCCCGGTGTCGATATGGACAAGGCCGGAAATCTGGCCGTTACCGATTAAGATGCCCGGCGCTTTTTTCTGCATCTTGAAGCCACCAAAGCGGGCGCCCTGCGCCCCGCCCGCTGATCGGATTATCCTAAACCGAGCCATCTTGGCCGTGCCGGCAGTCGTGAGGCTGATGCTGTTGGTTAGGTTCTGATAGCTAAGGTCGGTCTTAGCCATCACCTGATCATTCGTGAGCTGGGCAACCGAACCGTCAGCAGAAAGCTCCCCGGTCTGAATGTTGACCGTGCAAGTGCCAGCGCCAGCGAGGGAAGCCGCCAGCCATGCCCCAGCGGACACGAGGTATTCCGTCGCAGGCTCCACCGGAAACCAATTTGAATAGACAATCATCGTCGCGGCATTGGCGCTAATGCCACCGTAGAATTGGCCGATTTTCTGCGTCGTAGGCCCGGTCCCGATGAAGGCCATAACCGCGCCTGTTGTCGAAGAATAGAAATTTTCGTCCAGCATATTGTAGTCAGGATATGCGTTTCCGCTGTCAGAAATGCGCAGGCTCGAGGCTAAAAGTTCGATATGCTTTGCCGAGAAAGTCAGAATACTTGCCGGGCCGCTTATCGGGTCGTCAGCCGCCACCAGTTCCACGCCAGCCGAAGCGCCGCCAGCACCGACACGCAGAACGTAAGAGGCTGCTGCATTGCCCTCAAGATCGGCAACCGCCGCGCCCTGCACCGTGACAAACGAAGATAGCCCTCCGGCGCTCACGCCGAGCTGCGTTAGAAGTGTGCCAAGCGCGGTCCCGGTCAAAGCGGAAACGCTGACGGCCTTAATGTCGGTGATCTCGGCGTCAATATCGCCAACCTGCGCGGAAAGCCCGGTGCTGACCGCCGCCAATGCTGCGCCGATCCCTTGCACGGCAACCGACGAACCCGGCGTGGGCCCCGCCACCGCGTAAACCTTGCCCGCGTCAATATCGGCTTGGCTGGCCTCGCGGACTTGGAACAAATGCCAGATCGACTTGTGCGCAATGGTGCTGCTGGATTGCTTGGGGTAGCCCACCAGCCGAACATAGGTAAATGTGCCAGCGGGACGCTTCACCAGTACCTCAACTGCCTGCTTCACGCCGGGGCTTTGGGTGATCCCAAGCTGCGCGAAGCTACCGGCCGCCGCCGCGATGCCCACCATTTCGCCGCGCGTCCAAGTCGAGCCATCGGGTGACCATTCAGGGCGCAGATAGCTGTTTGGCAAATCGGCCGCGATAACCTCAAGCACCGCCGTCATAACAACGTAGGGCGATTGCGGATTGGCCGACTGCATCCCGGCGTCACTGCGCGCAACCCAGTTTACAACGCCCGTCCCGGTCGGCACATCAACCGACACGCCCGCGCCATACTCGCCCGCAATCTGTGTGCCGTACACGGTAAGACCGGCGCGCGAAATCCAGTTAGCTGCCACCAAGTTGCCGGCAGACCAGCGCGCAAATATCGGGTCGAGCAACCAGCCCTTAAGCGTGCCCTTTGTGCGGGCCTCGATTGCCGCCAGAGCGCCGTTTACACCGGTCAAAAGACCTGCCGTCAACTGGTCCAGCTTGGCTTGCGCAGCGGCTGCCACTGCAACGGTCTCGGCGATTTGGGCAGCAAGCGCGGCGGATAAATCGGAAGGTCCAATGCCGATTAAGGGTGCCGTTACATCAACCCAAGCGGTCCAAGCGGTGGAGCGGCCGGGGGCAACGGGCAAGCCCTGCGCCTGATAGGTTACGCCCAGTACGATGCCTTCGGTCAGCGGAATGCGGCCTCCGTCGACATCAGACACGGTGCCGATCTTAACGATAGCGCCGGTGTCTTTGACGCGCACTTGATATTGCACCGCCTCGACCGCATCCATATCGGTGGCCGACCAAGTCATCACGATGCCCGGCTTGCGGGGAACCCCGGCACCGTCTGTAACCGGCAAGGGCTGAACATCCCACGAGGCGAGCGTTTGCGCAGGCGGGATGACGGGATTGGGCGACGGAGTCGGAGCCGAGATTAAAGCGCCGGTGAACACAAAATCGGCTGCATCGACCTCGCGCACCGAAACCCGTTGCAAGGCGGTATTGAGGTCATCGGTGAGCTGCGACAGATCGAAGAGCTTGGCGGTATAGCTGTTGCGCGCGCTGGTCCAGCTGATGACGTCCAGCGGCTCCAAGATCGCGGCGTCCGGCGCGAGCGTCATGTTGTGGCGGCGAAAACGGCGCTCATCCGCAATATAGGCCAGCATGATCCGCTGAACTTGGTCTGGAAAAGGACAAGCGGGCATATCGAGTGCGACAACCCGACGCTCACCGTCTTCGGCTTCCCAAGTGGTGTTGTAGCGTGAGGGCGCGCTTTTTGGGGCCCACATGACGGCAGGATCGGGATATTTGGCATCGATGCCGTTGCGACGGCCGTCGGCTTGCGGGAACGGATCAAAGTCTTGCGCCTTGCTGACAACGATATCGTCATCGGTCACGAACATCACCGGCAGGCCCGGCCCGCCGACGCGCACCTTGAACTCACCGCCCACTTCCGCGATCTCGCCAGCACAGCCTTTAAACAGCTCTTCAACGACAGCAGCGGGCTCCATATCCACCCGCACTTCGTAGCCCGCGCGGTACTGCGCCGCAGCGGGGCTCCCTGCGGTGATGTCGCAGGTGTTCATGCCCGAGAACCACGATGCGTTAGGCAAATCGACCTGTTCGATAGCGCCGCCCCAGACGCCCAAGCCCGCGATGGTGATACCGCGGTTGATGTTATAGGCCATGACGATCGGGTTGACGGTTGACTGATAGGTGGCGGGCTGGCCCCAGCGGTGCGCGCCGGAGCCGCCAATGGTGGTATCTTTGCGCGGATCATAGAGCTTGATGCCGCCGCTCTCGATCAACACATCGGGAAATTCCGTGTAAACCTTTCGGTCGTACCGGAAGGTGAAGATCACATATGCTACCCCGGTGCCGACCATATCCGCCAGCCACGGCCGCTCCGGGTAGCTGCCATATTTGGCCAGCAGCATCGGGTCAGCGACGGTCTGGGTGCCGTCGTAATATTTCACCCAAGCATGGTTCGCATGGACGCCCGTCAGCTCTTTGCCATAGTCGGGGTGCGTCGTCGCGCTGATATCGACCCACGCGCCGTCAATTCCCACCCGATCAAGCGTTTGGCCCGGAATATCGCCGACAGCGATCACATAAGTCAGATAGGCGTTTGGTGTTTTGCTGACCTTGCCGTGCGACATCGGCGGACACACCGCATCACCCGCTGTCGCGTATTTGCCTAGAATAAAGCCAGCAGGATTGGTGCCGCCGGTCGCGGTTTGCGAGGTGGTGATGCCGGCCGGTTTGGGCTTCGCCATCGTCGCGCGCTGCAGAGCCGTGAGTGCGATCGAGGTTAGCAACCGGCCCGCGATGGTGGACATGAACGTGCCAAGAGCGGTGGCACTAAATGCCGCGCCAAAGCTCGCGCCGCTTGCCATCAGCGCCACGAATACCGGCCCGGCCGAGGCTTCGGAAACCGTCAGGATGTAGGCAAAGAGCGCCCAAAACAGCGTCAGGAAATATCGCATCAGGTCACCCTAAACGCAGAGCGCGCGTAGGTCAGCGGCAGCGTGCCCAAGCCCGACAGCGCCAGCACATAAATGCCTTCGCCTTGAACGACGCCGAGCACTGCACCTTCAGGCCCGTCAATGACTGCGAGGTCGCCGGGTGCGGCAAAGGCGATCGCAATGGCCTCAAAGTGCGCGGAAGCAAAAGCCAGATGATCGGCGTAGCCCGCGCGCTTGATCGCCCTCAATCCGCTTTTCAGAGTGGAGTACTGCCCGCGCCAATCGGCTGCGAGATCGATGCCGGTCATGGCATCAACCGCACCTGCCGCGAAGAGCGCACAATCATGCTGCCCGTACTCAAACGGCAGATTGGCACAGACCCCGACATAATCAATCAGGCGCAGTTTCCAGTCAGGGTATCTCATCGGTCACTGCCCCTTGGTGGTTTCATCGGCGGCTTGGGTGGCGCTTTGGGACCGCCTGCCCTTTTCTCGCCCCAAGAGCACGAGACTGCGCCGCTGACGTCTTTGTAGCGGTAGAACCGATCCCCGCCGCGCAGGGACTGCACCGCATCGCTCCGGGTTAAGGTCAGGCCATGCGTCAGGCTTTCGGCTGCGCTGGCGAGGATGACATCGACCTTGCTCTCGCCGCCGATCGCGGGCGTCTGGATCGGAGCCTTGTCGATCACGCCTTTCCACAGCCGTTTCGGTGTGGCGATCAGCGCATTGGTAATCGGGTCAAAAAACGCGCGGTGGATCTCGGAGGGAGCCCGCCAAGCGTCCATGCCCCGTAAAAGCATGTTCACCTCGTCAAACAGCGGCGACAGCGAAACGCGCTGCATCCGAACGACCAATCCAGATTGCATGACAATCGGATCGATGCTTTTGAGCGCGCCGCCACCGCGATAGAGCCGTTCTTCGCCACCGATGACGAAAACTGCGTCCTCTTCGCCGGTCCAGAACCCCATTCCGGCACGCAAGCCCGTCGCACGATCACGCGGACGCACCCAGAACAGCCCTCGGGCTTTCCACGAATCGCGCGCTTGCAGATAGGCGAGCTCGGGGGATGTGTAGGACCGCATCGCTACCTCAGGCTTTGTTGAAACTTGAACGCCATGCCATCGGTTACCGATCTGGAGCTGTTGCCAGTGTCGATCGAGTTGGGCACGATGACTGCTTTGCAGGCGGCTTTGATTAAGATGACGGCCGCACCCACGACCGCACCCTCACGCAAAGGTGGCGTAATCTCGAAGGTCGGCGTGATGCCACCGGTGGCCGTTGTTACGAGGCTGGTGAACACCCGGTGCAAGGCGCGGCGTACGGGAGAGCTGCTATAATCAAACGCCAGATAATCCCCCCGGCTCAACCGATAGCCGTTCGGCAAGGCTTGAAGGCGAACGTCCCGGCGATTGGCCCCGATGGTGTGCAATGTCGGTGCCGACCCGCCTAAAATACTGCCGGTCGGGTCGAGCAGCGGCGCGGGGCGGCGGGGGTCATAGGCGTAAAACGAACGCGCCGGCCCACGCAACAGATCAAGCAAACCCTGCGCCGTTACGGCCTCAGTGAGCAGCATCTGGCCTAGGCGCACATCACCCGTCCAAAGCATCGGTGCAAGATCGGCACGCAGCAACTCGCCGCCGCCTGTCATGTTCATCTCAACATTCTCGGGGATGTCGAACTTGATGTTCTTAATCAGCAGCTGATCCATGAAGGTCGCGGTATCGAGAGGAAAACTGACTGCCATTTTTACCGCCCCATCACGCGCTGATTGTCCATCACGTCCATGACGCGGCTCGGCAGCACCTCGCGGTCATGCAGTTCAATGCCGTATTGAACGCCTTCGGACACCATCTGACGGATCTCGGCATTGCCGGTCGCCCCGCTTACGTGGATGTGCTGCTCGAGCACGCGCGGGCCCGATGAATTGCCCCCACGGTCACCGCCATCGGAGGACGCGTTGCGCATTTGCGACCATGACTTCGGAGCCGACGATCCGACATTCACGCCGCCGCCATTGGCAAAGGCCCGAGGCGCGCTGCCGCCGATGAAATCAATCAAACGGTCCAGCGGCATGCCGGCGTTGAGCGCTTCCAGAAGTGGCAGCGCATTAGCGGTCGCGGCGGCATTGACGATGTATTCGCCCGTGGAGACCGCGATCAGGTGATTGTCCTCGCGCGGCCCGCCCGCGCCGCCGATGCGCCCGCCGTCAGCCTTCTTGGGAGCGCCACCGGTGATCGCGCTCAAGATGTTGCCAAACAGGCCGCCGCCACCGCCACCACCGGAGCCGCCGCCAAAAATCTGGTCAAAGGCCGAGCTTGCAGCCATTTCGGCCATTTTGCCGATGACCTGACCCAGAGCGTCTTTGAAGCTATTTGCGCCTGTAATCCAGCCAGTGAAGGCGGATTTCATGGTGGATTTCAACTCGTCTTGCGCGCGCTGCACCGCCTCCAGCGCGGTCTTTTCGGCCATACGCGTCCGGATCAGGCCCTCAAGTTCCGACCGTTGCGCTTTGGTCGCGCCCTTCATCTGTTCGGACTTTTCCAACAGCTCTCGCTTGACCGGATCAGTTTCGCGCAACACAGCGAGTTCGCGCTCTTCAGCGCGGATCAGTTCAAGCACGCTATCGGTCTCGGCCTTCTTGCCGCCTCCGCCTTTTGCCTTGCTTCCCCCGGTAACCGCGACAGGCTCATACCTCCCCGGCAGGTCGGACAGATCGCCAAAGCCAAGATTTCCCGTACCGCTGACATCAACAGTGCCTACGCCGCCGAACGTGTATCGCGACGATCCCGTAGCAGCTGCGGGCCGCTTTGAGGCCAGACCCATCAACCCTATGGCGTGCTGCAGCGATATGCCGAGGTTTGCGGCCAACATCTGAGCTTGGCCTGCCGCAGCAACAATCCCGGCCGCCATATTTACCGATGCGATGCCCCGCGCTGCATCCCATGCGCGCATCAGCTCGTCGGCTTCTTGGCCCGCTATGCCTTGGGTGGCCAGCAGGGCTGCTTGGGCTTCGCGCTCGGCTCCGGCGCGGGAATAGGCCACCTCAAGGCTGTCCGCACCATACTTGGCGGTCAGCTTGACGATTTCGGCCTCTTGCTTCAGGTCCGATAGCAGGGACGTTGCCGCCGTCTTAGCCGTGGCTTGGCGCTGGCGTTCAATGAGGGCGATCTGTTCACTCGCGGCCGATCGCATGGCAATCGCCTGATCGCCTTGACGCTGAATGCCCAAACGTTCGATCTCGGCTTCGACACCGGCTCGAATGAGCTGGGCTTCGACTCGACGCACCTCAACGCTTTGAGCGCCATACGTCAGTTTGGCTTGCGCCAGCGCGTTTTCCCGCTCGGCCGCAGCGATGGTTTCCGCTGCCGACTGCCGTGCCGTGGCTGCTTGTAATCGCGCCTTGGCATCTGCTGCCGGATCGCGGCTTACGCGGTCAAGCGCAGTCGGCCCGCCCATGCGGTCGTTTTCGATACCAACGCCGCGCTCTAGTTCGATGCGTTGGCGGTTTTGCGCGGCACTGGCTGCCGCAATGCGATTGATCGCGGCCTCGGTCTCGAGCAATTTTCCATAGTACGAAACCTGCGCTCCGGTCATTTGACCGATGCTGCCAGCGGCCGCAACGAGTTCCGCCTTGAGAGCTTGGACTGCAGCCAGCTGGTTTCGCGGGCCTTCGGCGGTGCCTAAATCCGCCAAACCTTGCTGAAACCGCCCAATTGCGGGATCGCTATTGCTGTAGACCCGTTCGCCCTGCTGACCTGTAAATTCCTTTTTCGATCCGAGCAGGTCGCCAACATTTTCCTTTTGCGTCGAGAAAATGCCACTGGCCATATCAGCCTTCAGCGCGCCCGACGTCGTGGCGAGATCCTGCAGCGCCTTGATCTGGGCAAGCGCCGTCAGGTTTTTCTGCATCTCGACGATTTCAGAGTTCAGCCCGCCGAACTCCTTTGTAACATCGCTAACGCTGCGCCCCGCCTCCTGAGAAAACTCGCTTGCCGATTTGGTGAGGTTTTCAATGGATTTGTCGGCGGTAACGGTTTCGCCAATCATGCCGACAAGCGCAGATACCACCACCGCACCCATGGCGATGGCACCCATCGTCACAAGATTCATCGGTGAGAGCATGCCCATGAGCGCGGTCTTGAGCGATTTACCAACCGGTTCACCCTTTGCCTTCATCTGATCAAAAACTTGGGTAATCTGGGTGCCTTGCTGCACCGCCAGCATCAACGGGTTTTGCCCGGCCGCGAGCATGACGCCGATGTCGTTAAATTGGAAACCGAGCTGGGCCACAGATTGCGATGCCGTGCCGGAGACCGCGTTTAAAGTCGGCGCCATGCTTTGCGCCGCACGCGCCCGAGCTTGTCCTGCGCCGACCGCTGAAAGCGCGCCGTCGCGCTCTGCCTCTGCAATCGCATGAAGTTCCTGCTCGTAGCGACGGCTGGCGGCAAACAACGGGTCAAACCGAGCGCGAGTTTCATCAAGGGCGCGGCCATGCGCCAGCTCGGCCGCCACGCTGGATTGCGTCGATGACGTCAAGCCAGTCGAAACTGCGATCAGCTGCTGGAGTGCGGTGGTCTGGGTCGTAACGGCAGCGGCGGTCGACGTCGATGCAGTCCCCAGCTGAGTTACCCCAACCGCGCCCCGGCCGGTGGCTTGCCCCGCCTCCGTAGACCCGGCTCCCAGCTTGTCGATTTCACCGCGCAGGCCCGCAGCTTCCGCACGCGCCTTGGCGGCGTTCATCTCGACCTGCAGACTGACGCGCATTTCAGCCACGGCTGTTTAGCTCCTCAATAGCACCGCGCTCAATGGCGCGCACATCTGCCCAAGTCTCGGGCGTTACGGTTAGTCCGGCGAGATCGAGGCCGTTGCGGGCGGCTCCATAGTCGAGGCCCAACCAGATAACCTTGGCTCCACCTGGGCCGGAAAGCGGGATGGTGCGCCACTGGCTGGAGATCGCGCACCACGCCTGCCACGCGGGCAGATGATCCTCCCAAAGCCCCTCGCCGTGGATGGTATCGTCGGTTTCAATCACCAGCCCAAAGGCGCGGGCGGATTCGGCGAGACGGTCGGCATCAGTGGGACCGCGTTTCCCTTGGGCGAAGTCACCGCGCGCCCAACCGGCACCCGCCCAAATCAGTTTCCCCGGCGCAGGCCCGCCATCTCTTCGCGGTATGTCGCCATAACCGCCCGACGCACTGCCATGTCGCCCAACAGCGCCTCACGATTTTCGGGGTTGATATCGAACGGGGCATCGTCGCTGTCGACCAACCCCTCCCAGCCCGTAAACATTTTCGCCATGTACTCATCTTCGGCTTCCGTGGTGCCGAGCACGATGCCTTGGAGTGCCTCGCGGTTGAGCGTCAGGAAGTGGCCAATAAAGCTGCTGTCGGCGGTCGCATCATCGCCCGGATAAACCACCTTTACAGTGGCTTTAAACGGTCGGTTTTTTACAATCTTCATCGCTCAAATCCTTTTAGGTAAATGCCAGTGACGCTTGGTCGTTGCCGGTTACGGCGACGGGCAGTGGCACACCCGACAGGCTGTTTTCGACAATGCCGTCCTGATCATCGAGCCCTTCGGGGCGCTGGATTTGAACAGCCGGCATGTTGAGCGTGCAAATCTTGCCAGCCCCGGTGCCGTGAACCAGAATGACGGCCGCCGTGGTGGCAGCTGCCGCGAGAGCAACCGGGTTGAAGGTGCCAAGAGCTGGAGTCTCAATGATGAACTTCACCGACTCCTTGGCATCGGTGATGATGACCGACTCCGATCCGACCAAGAAACGCGGCTTAACTTCGGCACCGGCGTCAAAGGTGAAGCTGCGCAAGATCAGCGGTGTGCCGCCATAGGTGAAGGTCGGGGTGTTGAGGGAGGTTGCGACCTGCGGGATCTGGGTCAGCTGGGTGCCAAGTGTGACGGCCGGGATCGCCACCGCCGAAGGTGCTGCCCAAAGGCCGGTCATCTCAAACGCCAGCACAGGGATGCCTTGCGCATTCAGCTTATAGCTAAAGGTGCCGCGTGCACCGATCAGTTTGTAAAGCTGTCCGTCCAGATACCAATAGATCGTGCAGCTTTCCTGTGTACCCGAATGCGGGGTGTAGGTCACCGAGGTGACCGCGACAATAACCTGCGCCCATTTGCAGGCGCGCAGCAAAGGACCGAATGCCGGGGGCGTGCCCGCGACACCACCGCCTTTGAGCTCAACCTCAAACGCGATCGACATGTGCAGGCCAACCGGCACCGTCGCATCGGCGCTGAAGAACGCCCGGTCATAGTCGCGTTTTACATCGGTGCCCTTCATCGGCATGATCTTGACGTTTTGCGCCAGAAGCGCGTTGGCCGCACCCGTCGGCACCGGATCAAGGCCATAGGTTACCTCGGGCTTCACCAGAAGCGCTTGGAGTCGCATAAACATATCAGACGTCCTTTTCGGTTAGCGCAGGATCAACAGTGCGGGCGGCGCGGCCGGGCTTGGCGATAGCCGCCTCGGCTGGGGCGCTGGCGATGATGTCGCCCGCCTCATCGATGGGCTGACCTTCCTCATTGACGCGGGTCAGCGAGCCATCTTCGTTGCGCATGAAGCTGCCACCAGAGGTCGGCAGCGGGTGGTCGTTAGGTGTCATGGTGCGATCCTCAGTTGGTCGGCGATGGAAAAGGAAATTTCGTAGCTGAAGGCCCCGGCCTCGGCCTTGGCCAAGGTGCTGCGACGGAACACGATGACGCCGACCTTGTCGCCGAGCGACCAGCCAGCGAGGGCTGCAATTACGTCATCGATAAGCTGGGAAAGTCGTGGCAGTGCACGCTGGCCGCTGGGGTCTTGGGTGCGCAGTGTCAGGATGCAGGAAAAGAACTCGTCGATGCTCTGGATATACATCCCCGTCCCGGCCGTGGCTTTGCCGCCGATGATCGCAGCCGGCACAACATGCACGGCGGGCGTGACCTGTGGCGCGGCACCGCCAGAGGTCAGCACGGCGAATTCAGCCGCTCCGGCGACGCGCTGGCCGAGATCAGGCACCCGGTCTTTCAGGCGCTGGATGATGGGGGCGAGATCCATCAGATGTAGCCCTTCATATTGGCGGCGGTGAAAGGGCGCTCACGATCGGTGACTTGCACGCCTTGGGCATTGTTCGACGCGGGCTCTATGCCGGCCGCCTGAATGCGAATGACGCCGGTGCCGAAATCGCGCAGCATCTTGAGCGCCATATCGTAGTCTTTGCTGATCTTGTCGTCGGGCGTATTGATGTGGAGCTTGTAGATCGCGATCTGCAACGCAAGATCGGTCACATTCGGCGGCACTTCCGAAAGCGGTAGGATGTACCGCGCAGCGAGGTATCCATCGATCATCGCGTCGGTATCGGTCAGCGCCCGCGCAATCACCGCTGCATCGACCAAGCCGGTTGCGACGGCACCACGATCGGTCAGGTTGACGAGCATCGCCTCCCCGAATCGTTCCGTCAGTTTGGCTTGGGTGGCATAGGGCACGGGCGTTCCTCGGGTTTGTGAAAACTGGTTGCGGGGGCAGGTTTCGAACCTGCGACCTCATGGGTATGAACCAAGCGGGCTACCACTGCCCTACCCCGCAAAGGGGTGGCGCGAGGCGAACTAAGACCGCCTCGGCCAAACGATAGGAAATTAGCCGGCGAGCATCTGCACGGCAGGGCGGCCGAGAAAGCCGTGGACGCGCACACCTCCGACTTGGCGACCGTTCAGGGCTGTCGCGGCCATTCCGATGCGGCGGGCGGGTTGCGCCTGCTTGGCAAGGCGCGGGATGAACTCGATGGCCCAGACCGTCACCTCACGCATGAGCGTGCCGAAGCGGGTAGCCAGATCGCAAATGTAAGTGATGGCCAGTGCCAACGAAGCAGAGACCACAGCAAACGCAAACATGGGTAGAATGACGATACGGCGCATTGAACATCCTTTGAGGTTCGGGGTTAAATCGTCGACCGTACTCTCCGGCCTGTCACGGTCTCCTTGACCCCGTTGCATCCCGCTTCGCGGCGGGCGCGCCTACTTGGATCGGCTGAAGGCGGGGTTTCTGGTGCGGCCCCGTTAGCCCTTAAGCTTCGCGATTGATCCTTTCGCTCGGAATTTCAGTAGGGCGCTGCGACGATGCCAACGGTCAGCATCGGGTCACCGCAGAGCGCCTCGATCTCGGCTTCGGTCAGTTCGTCAAGCCGGATTGAAGTCGGCTCAATCGTGAAATGCCGACGGGCGCGCCAACGCCCTTGCAATGGGCCTTTAACGACGAGCGTTTGCTCCATTCGAAGGCTGGCCTCAAAATTGGCAGCTGGATCGGTGACTGCAGTGGCAAAATCCGCGTCCGTTTCGATCAAGGTAGGCCCAGCATCGGCGGTGGACGTATCTTCATCCACCGCCTCTGCCGGTGCGCCGACCCCCGTCGCGGGCAACGTCGTGTCAGCTGCGCCCTCAATGGGCGCGCTGATGATATCGGTCACAGGACCAGTTACCGCCTCGGGTGAGACCGGCGTTTTGGTCGTACGGGTTGCAGGTTTCGCTTTGGTCACGGGATGCTCCTAGGGGCTTCAGCTTGATAAAAGGGGCGGGCCTGACCGCCCCCTCTGATAAAACCGACTCGGGCTTGGCTTTGGCTTAGGCGAGCCACGGCACGACGAGCAGTTCTGCCGTGCCTTTCCATTCGTTGGTGACACCGGCAGTGCCATATTCCGAATTCAGCAACTGGCGACCGGCGCTCTCGAGCGATGGAGGCACGACCAAAATGTTGGGCGTCAGACCCAGCGGAGCGCCACCGTCCGCCTTCATGCCCGCGATGCCAGCACGAGCCACCGCATAGTTGGCACCGGAAAGCGTCTGCTTCGAACCCCAAGCCAGCTGCGGCAAGCCGTATCCGACGTTGCAGCGCATATCGACGCCGTAGACAAACTCGTTGCGCTCAAAGACGTTGTCGTCTTTCTCGTTGTCTCTGGCGGTGAACGACGGAGCCTTGCGCTCTTGATAGATGATCGGCTTCAGCGGTCGGTTGGTGCACATCAGGAACCACGGGGTGCCCGAGCCGCCATCGGTATTGACGTAAGTGCTCATAGAGCCGTCCGCCAACATGACCGGGTGGTCGGTGTCAAAGAAGTATTGGCCGTCCCAGCAGTTGGTGGTGAAACCCGCCTTCAGAAGACCCCAAACCAATTCTTCCGGCAAACGCGCAGCGCCGTCGCCCATCATGGTAAAGCCGTCAGAATACATGCCGAGATTGTCGTCTTCGATCATGTTGCGGTTAACCGAGATGGTCTTTTCGAAGTGCTTGTTCAGCAGCGTGTAAGAAGCCTCGGTCAGGTTGTCGATTTGACGAGGGCCAAGCCATTCCCGCAGACCGGTCAGGCCCTTGAGCCAGCCGTAGGTATTGAGAGCGGTGCTCGACTTGACCGTTTTGGCGACGCGATCCTTGAGCTTGGGAACGGCGTCGAATGCGCCCTGATATTCGGTATTGAAACCGACGCGCAGGGCCTGAAGGGTTGCAGCGGTAATCAGCATGTCTGTGATCCTTACGAGAGCTGGGCGCGGGTGAGGGCTTCGTCGAAGCGGACCCAGACGCCATTGGCGTCCACGTCAACGACTGTGCCTGCGGGCGAGCGGGTGGCGCTGGCGCTGGTCTTGGCGACCGTCTGGTCATCGACGATGTAACAAACGGTGCCGATGTCAGCGATGGCGATCAAATCGGTCGAGGCCGAGTTGGCGAACTGGAACGACCCCTCACGGAAGGTCTGAGGCGTCAGGCCAGCCGTGGTGCTGATACCGGGCGCTTCCGCACGGCCTGCGCCAAAGGAGCCGGTTGCAAGCGCACCTTTGATCAGGTGGCCCGAGACGTTGCGCATCAGGAGCGAGCCCGCATAGATCGTCTGGTTCGCACCCAAGAGGCCCGAGCGGTCGCCTGCGGCCAGCTGTTTGGTGGAGCGGTTATCGGTCAAGGCAACCATCAGTTTGCACCTTTCTTGGCGTCGGCCTGCAGCGAGGCGAGGAATTTATCGTGCGGAATGCCGAGCTGATCTGCGACCTGCAGCTGCTCGGAGTTCAACGCGGTGATTTCTGTGGTGGAGCCGGGCGGTACCTGAGTAAGCTGCCCTGTGAGCCCAAGGATCGGCAGAGCGTTGATCTCTTTTTCGACCCGGCCAGCGTCTTGCGCGTGCATGGCGATATAGTGATCGCGCAGCGGCTTGACGCCTACCCGGCCCTTGGCGATTTCGCCGTCGACGAACGTGGTAGCCTTGGTGGTAGCACCCTCGGTCTGCAGCGCGGTCAGCTTGCCGCCGACGACTGTCAGCTCGGCTTGAAGCGCCGTGATGGTGCCATCGGTGGTTTTGGCCGATTTCGCTGCCGCAAGGATTGCGACGGGATCGCCGCCTTGGATACCCAGCGCCACGCCGATTTCGGTCATGGCGGTTTGCAGAGCCGGAGCGTCGGCCGGGGCCTTCATCTTGCCGATAGCGACGACGATCGCCGCCTCGGTCGCGTCGTCGCCAAGGCCTGCGGCCTTGGCAATAGCTGCCAAGTTCATGGGGAAGTTCTCCGTGTTGAGAGAGGTGAGGCCCATCAGATTGGGCTTATTGGTCAGCGAGGCGCGCAACACCCGCGTGATGACGTTGTCGGCGGTGTGATTGAATACCGGCGAAAGGCCGCGATAGGCGCGGTCGGACATGAGTTCCTTGCCCGCGTTCGTCCAGCGCACTTTGCCCCAGAGACCATCGGCGCGGGCTTCTAATTCAGTGATCCACCCACGCGCCGGGGCTTCTCTCCCCATGCCAAGGTCGGTTGAGTGATTTTCGTCAATCGGCATGCCGCGTTCGGATTGCATTGATCCTGCAATCACCGCCGCCAGATCGGTCACCTTATACGGACCGCGCTGGTCGTAGGTTTGGATTTCGCCGTCTGCGGATGGCAGCAAATGAACCCACTCCGGCGCGTCTGCGCTATCGGGGAGGTCAATGGCCGCAGCAAGCGCGACAAGTGGGCGGGGGAGCGATTTTGTCATACCGCGACTATGGCGATGGCGGCGAAACCGAATAACCTACAACGGTGTGTAGGGATGTATGTGCGGACGCGAGCACAAGCCTGCATGGCTTGAGATCACGCGTCAAGGCTCAGTTAGGTGTCAGAACCGCTGGTTTTGTGCGCTTGCGCTCAGCGGCTCGGTAAGCTTTCCAAACAGCTGCCCCCCCATCCGCGACATCATCACTGCCGTGCATCTTCCTCATATAACGCCGGAAATCGGCAAAATTATCCCCGGCCGGGAAGTTGGCGTCAGCTAATGCGAGCCGTATAAAATCCCCTTCGAAATTGGCGCGCTGGATAGTGGAGGCCATAAATTCCTTGAACGTCATTATAACTCCTGTCCTAATACGGTAGGAGATAGCTGCCGAAGTCCCGAAGGGAAGTCGTGCATCGCGGGAAGCAATCGCGGCTAGCTTCAACTTTCCAGCGCGGCCGCCAAAGTTTCGCTAATGATGGCCAGAATGCCCTCGCGGTCATCCTCCGACAAACCAAGGAACGGCCGGGCCGGGATATTGCCCCACGGCAGATGGTGGAAATGATCGCGGCCTTTTTTGTCTTTGCCCATGAACGCGCCGAATGCGCCTTGTGCCGCGCCGAACTGTTGAACGGCCGCGTAGGGCTCCGGAGAGCCAATCCGCACCGAATTCTGATCGTAGTCGTGGAAAATGCTGCGCGCCATCTGACCGCTGAGATGCAGAATGCCGCCAAATGGTTTGCCCTGCTTTTTGTAACGCGCAAGGGTCACCGCCGAGCGCGGAGCCCACGCTGCCCCGTCCGGGCTTACCTGCTCGGGAAAGCGGTCTTTGGTTTGCTTCACTAGGAACATGCCGATCTCGTTCATCATAGCCGTGCCATCGGATAAAGCCGCAGCCACGCCGTTAAGGGCTGCTTGAACTTCGGCATCGTTGATTTCGACGGTAATCATCGCTATATTCCTTTGGAGGCGGTGTACCCCGATGGGCAAGGGGGTCTGTGAAAGCAGCTGATGTTGGTTCGAGTCCAACCCCGCCTTTAAATCTTATTCGATTGCGCGGCCTTCGATCTGGATCATGCCTTGGCCCAGCTGGATTTTCAGATCTCGCGCTGACACGATCCTGCCCGACTGAACGGTGTTGAGGATGCGCGCGGCTTTCGAGAGGTCAGAGCCAATCTCGATCACAAGCTTGGCGTGGTTTGGCGGTATGTCGAAAATCAGAATGAACGTCGGCTTCGCCTTCGACGTGTCAATCAGCACCGCGTCCGGGCTCTGCAAATGCGCAGGAAGCTGACGGTACCATGCCAAATCCACCGGAGCGACCTTTGGAGCCTGACCCGGATGCTTTGCCTTCGTGCTCGGCGTCGTGACGTCCAGCGTGCCCCGGAAACTGTGCTGGATGTTTTTATCGGTCACTGCGATTTCTGCCGAGGCGATCTGAATGTTCTGTAGCTTGGCCGCTGCCACCCAATTCGGCTTCAGGGCTCCGACGATCATAAAGTTCTGCTCGACATACGAGCTTAGCGATTTGGTAACGAACGCATCGAACTGCGCAACCAGCTGCTCGGTTGCAGTTTTAGACAGCAGGCTGGCCGCGAGATCAGCGCCGATCGCTGCAGGATGGTTCGGTATTTTGCCAAGCGCACGGGCGATGTCATCCGAGACACTGGCACCCACAGCATAATCCCAGCCTTTGTCGATGCCACGCGGCGCGCCGGTCTTTGGGTCTGGCATCTGCCACCCGTCGGGCAAGAGTTTGTCCGGATCGCCCCCCATGCGGCGGACGCCGGCTGCGGTGTTTGCGCCATAAACGCTGCAGGTGCAGCCCCAGCCGTTCGGAGGGGCGTGACTTTGCCAGAACGGATGATCGGGCGGCAGGGCGACGCCATCCCAAGCCAAGTGCTGCAGGCGTGGCTCCATCGCGTTGCCGTGGCTGTAAACCCAGAACTTGAACTTGCCGTCGACGAGTTGCGCCATACGCCCGGACGCATAAGACGTCGCCATATTGGTGCGGTAGATCACACGCGCCCGCCAAGCCCGGCCCTTCTCCGTCGTATCACCAGTCCAACCGCGCCAATTGTGGGCGTCCGCCGTGGCGAGAAACTCCGCCTTGAACTTGTCAAAGGACCGATGCTCGACGACAGCACGATCGACGGCCGCAGCGAGGTCAGCCAGAAGATCAGCTTTCATCGCTCCCGCAATAACAAACGCCCGTTCATGCTGGTCATGGAGCAGATCGTCCCAAGCTTGGGTCGGAACCGGATTGGCCAGCCGCAACCGGAGCGCTGCAACTTGCTCGCGGAACGGCGATCCAAAAGTCGCGCTGAGAACGGTCAATCGCTCGCCTCCGTCACATCGACCCTTCCGGCCAGATTGGCTGCAATGAACCCTTGCGCCAAAACAGCCGCCAGTGCGGCAGATGGCAGTTTGTCAAAGCCCTCGGCCAGCATCGCTCGGAGTTCCTCAAAGCTGGTGGCTACGGCGAACATGTCCGCCACCCGCGCAACGATTGCATCCATCGCCGGCGCGGCTTCTATTGCCATCTGATCGGTCAGCAGGCTCTCAGCCGACACCCCCTGTTTTTTGCCCGCTAAGGGGCCTTCTGTCTGTAGGGCGGGCGTTGGCGCTGTTTGACCCTCAACCCGTTTAATAACGTCTGGAACCCGTTTAATTTTTGAATTCGGATCGTTAGGGTCGGCGGGCACCGCACCCGCACCCTCCGGACGGAGCAATTTGGCCCCCGCTTTGGGTTCAGGCAGGCCAAATCGGGAAAGGATCGTCGCCTGTTCGACTTCAAGACCGCGATCAATCAGCGGCCCCAAAGCATCAGACAGAGCTTTCAGATCTTCCTCTTCCGGCTCCTCGATGCGCAAACGCGGATATGCCGCTTGCGGGCCATATTCCATCTGTACCCAGATCGGCACGAGATCGCGGTTGAGGGTGGCTGCGAGCGCCCGCGCATCGGCGCGCTTGATGTCTTTGCGCACATCGCCGTGCTCGGCTCCGGAGCCAAGGCCACCGGTCACAGCATCGGTCGTCGCCGTCTGGCCGAGGACCGCTTTCGAGATCTGCATGTCGATCCAGTCGCAGCGCTCTTTGTACATGCTGTGACCGGCCCCGACGTTGCCGCTTTCGATGAAGTCGATCGACATGCTTTCGGGAATAATCGCCGCGCAATCACCCGCGATATTGGCCACCGCGCGAAACAGCGTCGCCTTATCCTGCTCGGAAGCGCCGGGCCCGAACTTGCCGACCCGCACCGGCTGGCCATAGGTCTGGCTGAAGATCGCCCAGTCGCGCTGGCTGAAGGCTTTGAACATCCATGCCCAAGCCGCACCGCGCGCAATGCCGCTGCGCATCGGCAAGCCCGATTTCGCCTGCATCCGGCAGAAGATGAACTTGGCTGGTGTCAGCGGCTCCTCTTGGCCGTTTTCTGTGATCAAAAGCGGCGTTGCCAGATCCCGGCGATGAAAGCGGAACCAGCGCTGATCGCGGCGCACTAAGCGGGGCGAGTATTGCCCTTCCGAATGATCATAGGTCACTTCGGTAAAGCTGTAGCCTTTTGCCACCGCGTCCAGGATATCAAACAGCTCGTCTTGCAGCTCGTCGCGCTTTAGCCAATCGCGGATCAGCTGGGCATGTTTTTCATGCTCGGGCGAATCCGACGCGGCATCCACCTTGACCTCAATTTGACTGACCGCGCGGCGGCGGGTGCCCAAAACGCCCTGATAGTGCAGATCGCGCTCTTCAATGGTTTCGGCCAACTCAAGGTAGCGGATCGGATCGCCAACGTCGGCTTCGCGCAAGATGTTGGCCAAACGCAGTGGGTTTAACCCATCGCCCGGATAGCCAGAAATCGGGCTGCGCACGCCGCCAAGCGTGGGGCCCGCAACTTCTTGGGTCAGCGATTGGCGGGCGAAGGGCCTGCCATAGGCATCGAGCAGGACGGGGGATTTCATCAAATGCTTCCTCTTAGGCCAGCGCCCAACGGCGCGCGATAGCCGCCACCGCTGTCATCTTCGTTCGGCAGGTCGGTATAATCGGTCGGGCCCGTGCCTGCGTTGGGACGCGAAACGGCCTGATAATGGTATTCGACAAAACGCAAGCGGCTCGCCCAATGCGCCAGAGCGATGGCAATCCCATGGTCACCGTGGCGCTTTTTGCCCGTGCTGCCTTCGCGCAATGCCGGCACACGGGCGATGCCGCGCACGATTTTGATGGCGCGGATGTCGGCCAAGTGCTCGGCGTCGGCAATCAGTGCCAGCATGTCATCTTCAAACGCGACCTTCAGCGGCGGCATGTGCAGCCGATACCACTCCTCGGAAAACTTCACCGCGATGACAATACCCGAGCCTTCGGGGTCTTCGCGCAAACCAAACTCGCGACCCAAATCCTCGGCCACGGTCCAGCCCATGCCGGTGGCGTCGAAGGCAGCGCCAATCAGCCGAGAACGCACATGCTCAAAGATAGTCCGCACAATCAGTTTCTGCTCGACACCCGGCACATTGCGCAACTCAAACGCCAAAACTTCGCGGCGTTTAAGACGCTGTTCAATGGCCATTAAACTACCTGCTGTAAGGTCGGCCACGCGGGCAAAGTCAAAGCCGAAGGCAAACTGCGGTGCGAGGTCCAGCTGGGCGAGCTGCGCGCGCAGCTCCTCAATGAAGGGGGCCATTGCCGACGCCTGATCGAGCCGCGAGCGGAACATATAATCGGCGGGCAACTCCAACCGCAGCACCGGCGTTTGGACCGTCATGCGCGCTTCAATCAGTGGGGCGGGCAACCATGCTCCGGAGGAAAGCGACGGCACGCAGAACAATTCCTCGTCCGCACCGTCGCCGTAAAAGTCTATGATATCTTGCCGCCACTTCGCCTCGGCGGCAGGCGTCCACGTTTTGCCGGTGACAAGGCAGATGCGCTGGTAGAGCCCCTCGGTCAGGGCCTGATCGAAGTCGATGCGGATATGCTGGAACTTCGACTTCAGCGAGAGGATGTCTTGGATTTGCGCGTTGAACTCGTTGTCGACGCCGTCATGCGTCGAGCAAACGATAACCTGACCGCCCCACATCAGGAACGCCAGTGCCGCCTTCAAGAGCTCCTTCAGGCTGTCCACGAATGCAGCCTCGTCGACGATGATCACGCCCTGCTTGCCGCGCAGGCCGCGTGGGGCGGAGGACAGCGCCATGATCTCGAAGCCAGAGGCGAACTTGATCCGGAAGGCGTTGATCGCCTTGTCTGCATCGTCCTGGTCAAACAGCGTCTCTTCAACTTCGCCGACAGCCACTTCGAAGGCCCGCGCCCACATTGCGCAGGCGTCAATGAACTCGCGCGTCATCTCGCGGCTGTATGAGATGTACATCACATCCATGCCGCCCGCCGCTTTCTGACGACCAGCGCGCATAACGGCATAGGCGGCAAGCCCCCATGTCAGGCCAATCCGGCGCGACTTCTCAACAAACAGCACCGGGCATGTGCCGTCGAGCAGCTTCACGGTGCGCGCCTGATAGGGCAGCAGCACCTTGGGCAAACCCACCTCGGCGATAACGTCTGGCATCGCGGCCATCGCCTCGCGACGCTGGTCTTCCCATTCAGTGGCGGTCAGCGTGTTGCCCATCAAACTTTATCCGCCAAATCAAGCAGGCCACGCCCATGGGTGTAGGTGTAGCCATCGACGGTGACGGCGACCGAGAATTGCAACCGGCCAGGTGCTGCCGGCAGACCAACCGGCGAGAAAGCCCAGATGCCGGTGCCCGATCCAAGCGCCGTGCCGCTGATGATCAGAACGGTATCGGCGATCTTAACGCGCAACGCGGCCGTCGCGGTATCGATGACGCTCACCTCCCCCGCTTGGATCAGAACCTTGAGGTCCACCAAGATCGGATCGCCGTCGCCAACACTGCGATAAATCTCTACGGCACTTGCGGCTTTCATGCGGCTGTCTCCAAAAGTTTTGACGGTCGGGCGTCGGCTAGGAACGCCACGGGTTGGGCATCGGCGCAGAGCCGCGTAGGGGTGTGGGTGGCGAGCAATCGATCCCAATCGATCAGCGGTGCGGGCGATGATGTGCCGGTGAGGCCGATGCTTCCGGTTGCTCCCCCTTTTACGGGGGCTTTGCCCTGCCCAGAACCCGCAACGTCGAGACTGCCGATCCCACCGCCCGCTATGGGGGAAAGACCCGGTGGCGTGCCGGCTGCGATCCCGCCAAGCGAAACGTCACCTGCCGCAACGCCCGCGACTTTGGCCAAGCCAACTACATCCCCGCCGAGGGAAAGGGCGCCGGCCGCAACCGCCTTAACCTTTGCGGTGCCAACTGCTCCACCGTCCAGCGGGAGCGTCCCGGCCCCGACCGCACCCGTGGGCGACCCAGCAACACCGACACCAACTCCGCTCAACGGTATTGTGCCGGCTGCGACAGCGGCTGCAGGAGTCGCGCCCGCTCCGGCTCCAGCCAGCGGTATCGCGCCCGCGCCCACCCCAACTGCGGGGGCCGCGCCGGTACCGGCTCCAGTCAGTGGCAAAGTTCCAACGGCACCGCCTGCCACCGGCGCGCGCCCGGCCGCAGCGCCGTCGAGCGATACCGTGCCCGCGCCAGTGCCGATTGATCCCGTCGCCGCAACCATCTGCAACGCGCCTGCCAGACCCGTGCCGTCGTTCGGGATCGCGCGCCCCATGAAATCATGGCTCCAAGGCGCTTGACCTGCCGGGATCAATGGCAGCTGCGTTCCTGCGGTTGGCGTGTAATCGCCACCACCGCCGCCCGCGCCTAAGAATGATTTGTCATTGACCCAAGGCAGATTGAGCGGCGCTGCGTTGGTCCCCATAATATCGCCAAGAGCGGAAATCTCGCCAATCCACTGTCCGACCCCCGGAGCCGTGGCGGTGTTGGTGTCGCCGCGCCGGGCTGCGTTGCCGCGCGCCAATGCCTTGTAGATCACCGACCAATTGCCGACCAGAGCGGCGTTGGTCCCAAAGGTGTCCGACTTCATGTTGTATTCGTCATGGCTGCAAAATTTATGCACCACATGCTTTTGAACGGTGACAGAACCGGTGTCCTGATAGGCCATATTGGTTCTAGCACCGACCATCGTGTCACACATGATCAGCAGGTTTTCGACAGGGTTGACGTTGCCGTCGGCATTGAGCGTAACCACTGCGCTGGTGACGCCGCCAGACTGCTCGCAAACCACACCAAGGATCGCAAAGCCGCGCGCCCCAATAACGCCACTTGTGGATATGCACCTTCCGCCGTCCGTCGTCGCCATCATCATCGACCAGCCGACCATGGTTCCCAAGCTCGCCGGGATGCCCGTCGTGCCAGCCAAGTCGAATATTCCGCCGATAATCTTAGACCCAAGGATGCAATACGTGGTGCTGGCGTCGGTAAAGCTGCCGTCGCACCCAATCGTGATAACGGCCTTGTTGGTGACACCCGTAGGACGCGCCTGACCGACCGAAGCCGTTTGCGTGCAGTTTATGAAAAAGCAAAGCCCAGTGCGGTAAATCCAGCTGTCATAGGCTACAAAACCGCTTGCGTCGAAGTGGACATTTTCAAACGCCATCATCGTCGAAAATGTCAGGTTGGCGGCGGCGTTATCGAGAAAGCCTATGGCCCCCGTCGCCCCGCGCTTGAGCGTGATATTCCTGAAAACACATTGGTTTGGTAGGCTGCTTGTCTGAGTAGAGCCCTTGTCCTGCAAGATCGTGGTGCGCTGTTTAGTCGGATCGGCGGCCTCAATGATCAAGGGCCAAGCGTTTGTTGGCCCGTTTGTCCGCAAAACCGTATTCATCACATGCGTGCCTTCGACGAGGCGCACGATGCAGTTGTTTACGAAATTGCGGGCATAGTTGGTATTGCTAAAGGTGCGCAGCGCAAGGCACGCCGCAGCGCAGGTTAGAAATGGCAAAGCCGCAGCGGTTGCCGCCGTTGCAGAGGCCACGCCCGTGCTGTCATTGCCCAGAGTTGCATCGACATAGGCGAAGGGCTGACCATAGCTGCCCGTCCGGTTGTTCAGGACCAGAAGCGTCGTAAAGTTCGGCGAAGGATAAACACTGCCATCCACCGAGGCTTGAAAGGCAGTACCGACCCAAGGATAAATTATCGCGTCAATTGTGACTGCCGCGCCTGCGATAAACCCGGTGAAGTCCAGATCGGCGGCATAGTGCGGGACGCTAAAACCTGATGCGGAATAAAAGGCAACCGACATGGCGGTAACTGTTTGCGTGACCGTCGTCGTGCCATCGGTGGCAATGAATTTGACTGCGCGGACGGCCCGTCCGGCGCGAGCGTGAGCATGACCGACCGCCAGCCGGGCGCGGAATGTATTGGCGGCGCATACTTCCCGATCTCGATTGAGCCACTTCGGAATTGCCAAGGGCGCAAGCCGCGTGGAGTTGTTGACCGCGCCGCCCGCTATGAGATCGCCAATGTAGATTGGTTCGGAAAGCGCGACTTGATCGGCGGTTAGACTGGCCTGATTGGAATACGGTTGGCGTATCCGCGACATGCAGAGCAAATCATCCAAAAAGCTGATCGGCGCGCCCGTGTCATCAAACCCGGAGCGGGTGACGCTGAACAGCTCGGGCGAAGTGGCAGGCGCAAAAGTCGGCGGCGATGGATAGGTGACTGACCAGCCGTTGCCATTGACGCTTGCGAAAAGTGCAGCGGCCATGTCAATTCCTCTTTGCGTCGCGCCAGTGCCAGTTGGCATCGGTCAATTCTAGCCGGTAGCCGAGGCCATAAGATGCGACCACTCTGAAAGGGAAGCCGCGTGATTGTAATTTCAAATACTTAGCTGTGTTTCGTAGGGCCATTTCGCTGGCGTCTCTGCTGGGTATTTGAAAGTCCAACATATCCAGCAACGTGGTCTTGGTGACTATTCGCCCCGCTGACCTGAACAGCATGAGAAACAAAAACGCCGGCTTACGCTGAAATCCAGTATGGTCGATGACATCAGCCAACTCGACCTCATCGGCCAAAATGTTTGCCGAGACCACTGATCCGCAGCATGGGCAAACAGTCGTTTTCACTAAGCACCGCCGATGTTCAACGTGAAGGAGGTGATGCTGACCGCCTGCGTGATCGCGAGGTTGATGTTGTCCAGCGTCATATCACCACCGCCACCGGTGCCGGTAACGGTGCCTTGGTAGTCAACGACGCCGCCGCCCTTGATGCGATAATACCCCGCAATCCCAGTTGCGTCGGCGCTGAGGTCTTGCCAGACGCCCGATAGGCCCTTCGCCCCGGCAGAGGCATTCGCCATCCAGTCAGAAGGCAAAACCATAGTGGCTAGCACCGTGCCGCTGTCTGCGACTCCGGTGTTCGCGGGCATCGACCCAGTACGAAGTTCAAGGGTGGGACTAGCGCCGGTTAAGGCTTCCATGGCGTCAAGGGCAGCGTTACGGACGCGGGGTGAGAATTGCATTGATGGTATCCCTTTGGGGCTTAAGTGAAGATTTGGCTCAGCAGGCGGCGCTCACTGCATCCCAAGCGCGGCTTTATACATTTCGATGATCGACTCTTCCTCGGCGATCTCGTCGGGCTTGCGTTTGCGCAGAGCGATGACGCGGCGCATTACCTTGGTGTCGTAGCCCCGGCCCTTCGCTTCGGCGAACAGCTCTTTTTCCTGTTCAGCCACGTCTTTCTTTTCAGCGGCCAGCTGCTCGGCGCGCTCGATGAACTGGCGGAGCTCTTCGGAGGTAACGCTGTAGGCTTCGGTGACGTTACTCATGCCTGCACTCCCAAAATCTCGGATTTGATCTTCTCAGCGGTTTCCTTCGTCATGCCGGCTGCCTTGGCGACGGTATCGACGGCGGTCTCCACTTTCTTGGCGAACTCGGTTTCCAGCTTGCGACGGCGATCGCTGCTGATGTGCTGGGCCTGCGCCGCCTGCTTGAAGGCGCTCGCGAGCATCATGGCATCGCTGGCCTTCATGCTGTCGGCATCGCCAAGCATCTGAAACACCAGCGCCTTGATGGTCTCCCCGGTCAGCACGGTCAGATCATCGCTGGCTTTCGCGTCGAACTTATCGGCCAGAACGGCGACGATCTCGCTGGTTTCACTCAGGCGCTTGGACAGTCGGGCCAACCGGATCGAATAGCGGTTGAAGCTGCTGAAGGCCGGAATGGTGAATTCCAGCTCGCCCCGATGCTCAGCCATCAGCGCTTCGCACTTGCTTACGAACTCGGCATAAATATCGGTCTGGGTGCGCTCGAGCGTGGTCAGCTCTTTCGCTGCCCAAGACACGATGCCTTCGGCTTCGGTCGGCATGGTTTGGAATGACGATAGCCGCCCGCGCCCGATCGCCATTGGTTATTCCCCCGAACGACTGGGGCGATCAATGCCCTCAATGACGATGGCGCGGCGCATATGGCGCGCGCCTTTTTCGGTCAGCGTGGCGATGACAACGGAATCCGCCCGAAACAGGGTGACGGCCCCCATTTGCTCGAGCCAATCAAGCTCGCCGTGAACCCATTCGCGGGGCCGGTCAATGCCAAGCTGGTATAACTCTTTGGCAATAAAGCCCGAATGCAGGCGTTCATCCACCTGCTTTGACAGCGCCTTCAGGATGATCAGTCGTGCGTCAGGGCGCACAACGTCGTTTTCGTAATTCATGGCATCAAGACTTTCGCAGGAGGTGCTCTTCGTGGCGGCTGACGGTGGCTTCGACCCGCTCCATGATTTCGCCGTGGGAGCTCAGTTTGACGTTCATCACGTCGAGAGCGCCCGAAAGCCGCATCATGGTCAGCTCCAGCTCATGCACGTCCTTCTTTGACGGCCCGGACTGTTGCTGCTGATCCATCATGCTGACGCGCTGTCCGATGGCGGTTACTTCGACCGTCAACGAGTCGAGGCGCACGCCGTTTTTCTTCGATGGGCCGCTGAAAATGTTCCAAACGACCGTCGCAAGGTTGACAAAAGTCGAGAGGGCCAGCGCCCAAAGGATCAGGACCTGTACGGAGGTGTCGTCAGGCGTCACTTGGCCACCCACGTTTTAACGACGTCTTTGACGGTGTGACCGCCCATATAAAGGGCCATGTAAAGGCCACTTAACTGGATAAGATCGGAGAACGGCATCGGCGGCAGAGCGGTCTTCCAGATCGCGTTGGCGATGTGCAACAGGACCGTATTCCACAGCCAAAGGAAGCCGAGCAAATACATGCCAGCCGGTCGCCAAGCCCGCATCCAAGTCGGTTCATCCTGCTCGGCGGCAAGCGTCGCCAGTTGCAGCTGAAGGTCGCGATCATAGGCCGCGATCATCTCGGGGGCAGCGGTTTCGACAGCACGCATGGCCTCAATAACCCGTCCGGGCATTTCCTCCATTGCCTTAGGCAATTCTGCGGGCGGCACCCCAATCCTGTCGGCGATGGCCTGCACAACTGCCGATGTCAGCTGACCGTTTTGATCGCCAATCTTTCCGGACAGCAGCTTTTCGATGAAAGGCAGGCCGGATTTGAGGGCAAGAGCGATAAGTGGCGTCATAGATCAGAAGCTCCGAAGGATGGCCGCAACACGCGGCAAGCTGGGATTGATTTGGGCGGCGATGACATCGCGGTACCGCCACGCGAGCGACGCGCCCCAAAGCGCGAGGCCCACCATGCTGGCGTCGCCAGAGTACGGCAGGCTGGTGATCTGATCGGCGAGGCCGGTTGCAGCGGCTGGCAGGGTGGCTGCGGCGGCAAGTGCGGGCGCGACGGTCTTGGCGCGCGCATCAAGGCGACGCTGCAGCGTACTCAGGGTCGCACGGCCGAGGATGCCGTCGACGGTCAGACCGTGATCGCCTTGGAACTTGCGCGCGGCGGCTTCGGTAATCGCGTTGATGTTCGCGCCCGGATCATACCCTAAGACCTTGAACCCAGCGCGGGCGGCGGCAGTTTCGGCCCCAGATAGCAGGAGACCCCAGCGTGCGAATCCGGCTACGGGCGTCGGCAGGGCAGCCGCGCGGTATTTGCCATCGAGCAGCATATCTGCTTCGCGCGAACGTCGATCCGTCAGGCCCGGCAGAACCTTGCCGCCCGCCTTGTTCCACTGCATCAGGCTTGCGCGAATTTGAGCGCGCGCGGCGTTAGTCTTCCATAGCTTGACCCAAGTGGCTGTTTTGATTTTGCCAAGGTTCCAGTGAAACGAGACGCCCGCATCGAATTCGTACTTATTGGGACGGGTGACTTTCGATCCAACGACGTCTGTCATGGCGATCTGGACGGCTGGCTCGTAGCTGGACCGCAGCGCCTCTTGCAAAAGCGCAGTCGCCTGTTCTTTGGTGATGATCATGCCAGCCTTGGGCTTCACGACACCTGAGGCTGCCGTCAGACCAGCGCCGATGGTCCAAACCCCTACGCTATCGCGATAAGCGCGCAGCACGACGCCCTCTTCAAGCTCTAGGGCGGCGATACCTTGGGCGCTGGTTTGCATGACTGTCCTCGGGAAATGAGGCGAGCCAAGCTCGCGCGTTCCCGGTCAGTATGCGATGCAAAGGGGGGTCAAATTCACCTACAACGGTGTGTAGGGAGATCAGAGCAGGGAGTGCTGACGTGGGTCGACCCAGCCGCGCTGCGGTCCGTTATCAATCCAGCGGGTGACGGTCGGCATTGACGCGTGCAGCCTGCGGCAAATATCCGCTTTGGACAAGCCCTCAACGGTGAAGAGGTATTGCGCGATCCACGGCTTGGCGGTCGGCACCCGCGCCGGCAGCCGATCTTTCACATCCGCCAAGGCGCGCAAGCCGTCCATGCCAATCGTTTCGATTGCAAGTGCCTTACCTTTTGGGTTCTTGGCCACGTAAAACTCTGCCCCGCCAAATGCCAAAAAGAACCGAACAGCGAGTTCGGCTCCAAGGGCTGTAACATAAGCCTCGAGATGGGCAGGCGGGCGCGGGATGTTCACGGATCGCCACCGAACTTTTCTGCTTCATTGCCCCAACACGTCCAACCGGCGCGCTGCTGACGGCTGAAGAGTTCGCAGCGTTGCGCATTCGGCATCAGCTTTTCGGCCTCGCGGAAACACTCCTCGGGCTTGCGGCTATGCTGACGGGCAAGCCCGAAGATCGTGTTGCGCACAGACCGCGTTGTCTTCGGGGCCCCGCGTGTGGCGATGAGGAACGGCTCGCCTGCATTGCGCAGAATGTAACCGGTGCCAAAGGTCTGGCGGGCGTTTTTCGTTTGCTTGACCCAATGACCGCTGGTCTTGAAGGTGAAGCCCCACGCGTCGATCAACTCCAACGCCTGCGGTAGCATCGGCCCGACTGCCCAGAACCACAGCAAGCAGTCGCGCGCCGCGAGCAACTCGACTGGCATTGCCTTGCCTTCATCGATCGACATGGTCTTATAATAGGCTTGAGGCGATTTCTCGTAGCCGAGATCGGAGCGCATTTCGTACTGCCACGGGAAATCCGCCATGATCAGATCAAAGCCACCGGCCGGGCGCAGATCGCGGAATGGACTGATCAGGTCAGCTGAAACGGGACGCGGTACCGCAACCGGACCAATATGCCCAAACATGTCCGCCATCGGGTTCACAGCCTGCCTCTGTCGCCCAAAAACCGCCCAAATTCTAAGACCAAGCAAATTATTGGACAGTTCATGCAAATCCAGCTGTATCGATGGCTGTGCCAACGCCTTAGGCTCCTACCAGCTTGGGCTATTGCCATCCCCAATGGACGAATCCGATGCACAAGAACGTCGCTCAACTGCTGAAGAAGCAAGAATCCGACTTGGAAAACGAGGGCCGGGACATGTGGCGCGCGGCCGTTGCAGACGTTGTGATGGACCTTCTCTTGACCGGCAAAGTTGTTAGCTATCAAACGCTGTGCAAAAAAATTGAGGCACAAATTGACCTTGGCGAAAACTTGCCAATTCGCAGCCAGCTGCGCGGAGCGTGGAATGTTCTGAATGGGCTGCCGCCGCGTGAGTGAATAAGCGCGATCTGCTATCACAGCTTTATCCCCGCCCGCCCGCACATCGCCTTCAGCGCCTCAATCACCGTGGCGATCTGCTTCCAGTCGCGTAAGCCATCGATGTCGAAGGGCACCGCACCCCAAGCCTTCTCAAACCGGGCGCGGATGAAGGCATTGAGACCCGCTGCCCCCGGCAGATCTACCGCACCCGCCCGCGCGAGCTTGCCCCAAAGCACATGGCAAAACTTGATGTCACCGCGCGTGGCTGGACGACGATAGGTGCGGCTGGCCTTCCCGGCCGAGGGCTTGAACCCGCGCGCCTTCAGCGCGTCGAGCACCGCCTGTTGCTCGGCAGGCGTCATGGTGGCGAGGCTCTCTTTGCCCGTCACCAGCAGCTGCAGATCGCGGCGGGTGTCGTTATCCATGCCAAGATCACGGCAGGCAACATGGATGGTTTTCAGGACGGTGTTGGCGGTCATCTGGTCCCCTTCTTTTTACCTAGCACCTGCTCGACCGCCTCGCCGAACTGGCGGATGAGCACATTGATATCGACGACGAAACAAGCACCCTCGCGCCCCTCGACTCGCAGATGCACCTCTTCGTGGGTGATGCTGACGGTGAAGCGCGTCATGTCGTCCATCTTGCCTTTGGCTTCGGCCAAGTGCTGGCCAATCGACCCGCGATCAGCCGCATACACGGGTACGGAAAACTGGCAGGCTTCGCGGCTCATCGCTCTACGCCTTCGCCAGATCGATAGTGACCGCCTGCCACGCACCGTCAATCGACGTGCGGCGGTGGCAGCGAACATAGGTTTTGGACCCCTCGACGCGCATGGCATCGCGGATCGCCTTCATCCCTCGCATCCAGCGCGGATCGGTAATTTCCAACCGCAGCAGCATGAAGATTTCCGAGCGATTGATCTGGCCCGCCTTGTCGGTGTTGAAGGCGCGGGTGACGATGGCGCGGATTTCGTCGCGCGCCCCTTGCGCCCATTCGTTCAGGCATTCATCGACCAGACCCTTGGCGATCTGCAGCTCGGGGCCGAAGACGATGTTATCGGCAACTTGCACCGATACCTTGAACAGCCCGTCATGCGTGGTCAGGGTTTTATTGCCCTTCGCGCCGCCCACGGTGCTTTCATATTCCTGTGCCAACAGCGCTTCAAAACTGCCGAGATCGTCAAAGGTATGCTCTTTGAAACGGCTGACCTGCTCGGAAAGCGCGATGGCATGGCCCATCACTTTGCGCACCAAACCGTCTTCCAGAAGGTGCTGCGGCTTGATCAGGCTGACTGGAACCATCGCGCCTTTGGCGTCAGGCATATATTCGACATCACCTAGATAAGTGCGGCCGGAGGGGATTTCAGCGGGCGTGAAAGCGGTCATTTAATGGTCCTTTAAAGGGCTGATCAGGAGGACTTCGGGAGGCTGTTCCCCCGGCATGGTAGGGACGAGGCCAAAGGTGGCGAGCACCACGGCCATCGCTTCGATCTCATCCATGGACACCAGCGTGACGCCGCGCCGACCGTGCAGGTCGATCTTGCCCAATGCGCGGGAGCAGCGTTTTAGCAGATCATTCATGGGCAGGAGCGCTGCATCGGTCATGTCTTTTCCACCTCTGCAAGATAACGCGGGCAGGCATTGCAGGCCCGGCGCATGCGCTGGCGCAGTGGGTTGCCCATGACAAAATGTGGGGCCTTGTCGCGCCAGTCTTGGCAGGTCTGCGCGCCGATCTCGCCCAAGCCGGGGCAATCCATTACCCGGTCCATAAAGACGCCGCGCACCCGCTCTTCCAGCCGCGCAGTGTCGGCCTTATAGGTCATGTTCAACACTTGGCTGATACAGGCACCCGAGCGATCCAGTTGCATGGCGACCCTGCCCTGCGTTGTTCTTCCGCAGACGATGGCCAGCGTTTCAACCCAATCGGGCAGTTCCGCACCCCATGCAGCGCGGGCAACCTCAAGCGACGTTGGCTTTTGCACCTTCATTGCCCGACCTCCGCCAGCGGAGTCGCCGTGCCTAGGTTTGGATCAACGATGCACTGGAGCCTGCGCCCGCGCGGCGCTTTGATCCCGGTCGCGTTGATCAGCCGGTAAATTGCTGGCTTGGTGGGCGGGATCGCCTTTTGCACGACACGCAGATAATCCGCCGTGAGCAGCAACCGGCAGTAGGAGCCAGCCTCCTCAAGTGTCAGCGGCACCGAACACATCGACAACAGGTCAGGCGGTGAAAAACCCCGGCTTTTCCGCATGATGGTCCACATCTGCTCATAAGCATCGCCAACCACCGGAGCGATCCTGATCTCGCCTTCCGGAATGACTTCAAAATTCAGCTTCGAAGCGCGGCGACCTTTTGGCGGTGATATGCGGCGCACCTTGCCTTCGGCTTCCCAGCCTTTGACGATGTGCATGGCGTGCGGAATTGTTGTCGAAACCTCAAAGCTGATATTGGCAAAGACGAACTGTTGCAGCCGCAAGGCCACGGTCCAAGCCGCCTCTGCCTTCGCCAGCGCATCAGCTGAAGTATAGGTAGGTCCGCTCATGCCGCAGACCTCCGGCTGCGACCGGCAATGATGCCCAGTTGCGGTCGCGCTATCGGAGCTTCACCCGTGTGAAAGGCTCGGTTTGCCCACTCGCCTTGGCCCAGATTCTTCAGCCCTTTCGAGGCTGCGAACTCATACATATTGGCCAGATTGGTCGAGATAATCCGCAGCGACCCTGACGAGGCGTGCAGCACTGCGGCGCGCAAATCGCTGTCGATGGCGATGCCCGGCGCATAAATCGGCGCGAGAAAATTTATATCTTCCATCGTCGCAGGCTCGGCTGCCACCCAGCTAAGAATACGCCCGTGGACGCGCTCCCATTGCTTTAGCTTCTGCGGTAGCAATTCCTCGCCCATCAGGATCAGCGGCACCTCTGTTGTGTCGTGCAAGTGGCGCAGCAGGTCGATGACCTTGCCTTGCGGGTCTTTCGAGCCCTTCGGCAGCAGCTGATCCGCCTCGTCGATGATCAGAATGCGGTTGGTCTTCTGTTGCAGCTGCACCGCCTGAAGGAACAGGTCCGCCACCCCTCCGGTCGGGCGTCCGCCCAGCTCGGCGACGATCATGCCAAACAGGCTGCGAATGCCCCCGACCGGCAATGCCGTGATGTGACAGGCGTTGATCGCGTTGGTGGCGAAGATGCCGGAGGTGGTTTTGCCATATCCTGCCGGGCTGAAAAAACAGCCAATGCCCGGAAGGCCGTATGCCCGGTTTTCCAGACGGGTTGCGAGCGTCAGCAAGCGGGCCACATTGGCCAGCGGGGCTACGTTCTTGATAGGTTGGTTCGCCTGTGTCATCCTGTCCTCGTCCTGTTATCGCCGCCGTAGGGCCCCACGCCCTCGGCGGCTTTCCTCATCCGGAATAAGCTTCGCCAAACTGGCTCCACATCGACCGTTCGGCGATGTATTCGGGGCTGGTCTGGTAGCCTTGCAGCGCTGATCGCTGTTCTTTGGTGACGGGCTCTCCCGCCTCAATCCGGCGCTCCAGCTCAAGCATCCGCTTGAAGCGCTGGCGCGCCGTTTCCTCTTCTGCCGGGGCTGCTTGTGCCCGCCGTGCGGCCAAATCTGCGATGATGACAGCCTGCGCCTGATGCACTTCGGCGTCAGAGTTCGCGGGGGCCGAGCGGGGCCGCTGCGGCAAGCCATTGCCTTTGCCAAATGCACCTTTGACGACCTTGCTTCCGACCGGGCCCAGCGGGGCGGTCGCCGTATCGTCCAGCATTCGTCCGACTTCGGCAGCGGTCAGGGTGCGATGCGCCGCGAGAGCTGCTTTTTCGGCGTTCATCCAAGCCTTGCGCATCCGGGTGATCGACTTACCCTCGTCCATGTCGAAGAAGCCAACAGCCTGACGACAGGGCGCAAAGCCGAGATAGGCGTTGTCGGCGGAATAGACGTGCAGGCCGTCATGGAAGGCGGCGAGGTCAAAGCGGATGATCAGCCGGTCGCCCGCATATTCATGCAGCCAGTCGGCGTAGAACTCATTGCGCTGGAACCAGATCGCACCCGTGCTCTTATCGGCACGAATTCCTTCCGCGCCCAGCAGCCAAAGCCGACGCTGCGCTTCTGTGGCTTTGCGGATCGGCGCTGTTGCGTAAGCTTCGTCAAACACTTGGGCGAAACTGCGCCCCCATGCCACTTCAGACCTGCGCCCGACTCGGGTGTTATGCTCTTCAATCCCTTCGGCAAGCACCCGCTCGAATTCCTCCAACGGAATTGCGCGACTGCCGTAATCTTCGGGTTTGGCAAGGGGGCTGTTACCCGTGTAGGCACCCGCGAAACGCGGATCGAGCGCGATGCTGCGGCACATGTCCCGGAAGGCCCGCTCAATGGGCTTGGCCTGCCCGTGGTAGGGTGTCGCAAAGTGGATTTTGGTTCCGAGCGAGGTAAAGAGACCCGGAATATCGTCCTCTTTGACCTTGAAGCGATACCGCGTTGCAGCCCCGCCCGTGATCGATTTGGCGGCGAATTCGCGCCCGTTATCCAACAAGATGTGCTCGGGGATGCCCCAAGTTTCGATCATGTCACCGGCGCAGAGCTGCACGGCCGTGGAGTTGGGGTTGACGTCGATGCGCCAAGACAAAATGCGCCCAGAGTAGATGTCCTGAAAGGCTACCATTTGAGGGCGACCGATGATCGGCTTTTCACCCTTCGGCGCGGGCCAGCTGGCGAACACGTCGAACTTATGAAAGTCGGCGTTGACCGCCTCCATCGGGGCGAGCGCCGTCTTGTCCCGCATCTGGGGCGGGTACAGGCGCTGCAAAGCCTCAACGCCCTCACGGGCCAGCACCTGTGTTACCTTCGATACCCGGCGATCCATCACGCGGCGCATTGTGCGCTCTGGCAGCGTATCCCAGCCCTTTTTCTCGGCGATGCGTATTGAACGGCGGTAGCTGTCAGCGAAGGGAACAGGCCCCAGCCGCAGGAAGTCGCCCTTCAGCACCTCAAAAAACTCGGGGCTGAAATCTTTGGCGCGCGCCCGAGTCGCCGCCGCACGATTACGTGGGGCGAGGTAGGCCAAGCGGTCATCTGACCGCACGCCTTCGATCATCTGAAACCATGTCCAGATCGTGCGGGTGCCGGTGCCGGAAATTTTTGCGATATCGACTGCGGCCATATGGCGACCGCGCCCTTGCAGCGCTTCCAGCGCTTCGACCTGCTGAATGATCTTCAGCCGTGCCAGCGCCTTATCTTTGACGCTCTGCGGCAATGCTTCAAACCATTCCCAAGCCTCATCGCGGGACTGTCGAGCGGGGGCTTGAGGGGCAGCGGATTTCACGGCAGCCGCTTGCAGCATCTTGCGTTTGGCGCGGTCGGGAAACAGCTGCCAGTTATACTCCCAGCCGCCGCCTTTGCCCTCGCGGCGGCGGGCCGAGTTGGGGCCATTTTCGCGCCAGCAAAGCCGTTCGGCATGCATGTTCACACCCCGCTTTGAGGCGGGCAGATCGGGAAGCGCCGCGACAGCGATCTCCTCAGCTGTCCACCATTCCTGCGAGGGCGTGATTGGGCTGCTCATTCCTCAGCTGCCCCCGAGGTCGCGGCGATCTCTGCCAACAGTTGGGGGCGGTCCATCTCAAATCGCGCCGCTTCTTCCTCTGCGCCCAGCAAGCCTAGTTCTTCGAAATGCTCGCTCACAAAGCGCCGTTTCGCGGCTTTTGGTGCGCGCGACCATAGGGCAGAGAGCGCCTTAAACGCCACTTCAATGGGGTCTATAACGGTCAGTGGAACGCCGCTGTTTGCCGCCTTGACCGCCCGAAAAGCCTCCGCCGCGTTCTTCGCTTTGCCTTGATTAAGCGCGGCGATAACCGCCATGCGCTCTTTGCCGAGCCGAGGCATTTTCGCTATGTCGCCGAGGTCTTTAAGGGTCACCTGACGCGGTGCCGTGCGCAGGTCCACTGCCTCTTGCGGCTCAAGACTGCCACCAAGCGAAACCAGCCGCCGCACATGGCGTTCGTCGATCCCGAATTTCTCGGCGGTGGCCCTTGCGAACGATGCGACGGACATAATGTCCGCCGCATTCCAGCGGGCGGCAGCAAGAGCCGCTCCTGACTTGGCTTTGGCTTCTGGATGCAACCGCTCGTATATTTTCTTCCGCGTCGCTAGGAAGACGGCGGTATCTAGCGGGTTCAATTCCGCCCCGGCGATGTTGTCATCGACTTCCATCAACAAGGCCCAGTCGTCAGTCACATCTGTCCAGATTTTGGCCGGGATCGTGTCCCAGCCGAGCCGAATAGCCGCCTCCAAACGGTGCGCCCCAGCCATCAAGAATAGCCCTTCCTTCCGCTTGCGCAGATGGACCGCGTCTTTCATCACACCCAGCTCGCCGATCGAAGCGATCAGGCTCTCGACGGCAGCTTCCGACACCGGACGCAGGCGGCTTCTGACGATGATATCTGCGACTGGAACTTGCGTGGCATCACGCTCAATAGGAGTCTTCATTTCTGGATCGGAGCCTTTGTCATGGTGTAAAAAAACCGTCGATTGCCGTCGACGAACTGCTGAGTGCAGATGATCTCCGCGCCGTGGTGCCGCAGCTCCGAGATGACAGCATTTACCGCCATCACCCGCGCCTTGCGAACTAGGTCGCGCGTCGTATGAGGACGCCCGTTGGACAGCACTTTCAAAGCGCGCTGTAGGCGGGGTGAATTAAGCGCGGCGGCGTGCATATCAGCCCCGCTTGCTGGGGCGAATGAGCCGGTAAGCGCCGGTATCGGTGCCCCCAGAGCTGTAGCGGCAACCGCCGCACATGCGATGATGGAAGCCTTCGCTTTGGAACTCTTTGTGACAGCACATACACCAGCGAGACTGCGGGCGCTTTGCCTCTGGCACTCCGGACAAATGTTTCCGAAGCCAAATCTCCCCCTCGGGGCGAGACTTAAACAACGGCGAAGTTTCTACGATGCCTATGGCGTGAAAATCCTTGCCGCCGCAGCGTTCAATGCGGGGGCCTTTCGGCCGGGGGACAGACAGAAGCAGCTCACCCATCACACCCGCCCCCGCTTTGCCAGAAGCTCAGAAATTCGGCCCGTCAGGCCCAGCTCCATCATCTGATCTAGGCGACCAAAGATCGCATCCATCGCCCGGCTGTATTCCACCGTGGCGGCATCGCGGATCGGCTGACCCACCGAAATATCGCGCATCGCGCGCCTTGCCACCTGTGCCAGCCGCAGCTGGCCGATCAGGTCAATCCATGCGTTCGGGGCGCTCATTTCAGACCCAGCCCGTGGCCGATAAAGAGCCCCATAAACAGCAGAGCAAAAAGACAGGCGGCACCGATCAGGTCACCTGTCCAATGCGCATCCAGACGCGCCATAGCGCGAAGCAAGCGGGCCATCATGCGGCCTCCTTTTTTGATTTACGGGGGGGGGCGGGGAACGTCGCGCGGCCACTCAAGGTCGCGCGGCCAGTTGGCGTCGAACCAAGCTGTCATCATGTCAGACGTTCTGGTGGTGCAATCAAAGCGAGGATTCATCAATCGCTTGAAGAAATCTCCCTTGCCCTTTGCTCGCATTGATCCAGTCGCGCGCATCGAAATGGCGAAATGTGAGACCCCTTCGTGGGCCGCGAGCGCTTCAGAAAGCGCGACTAGGGGGTGTTTCGTATCCATGGCTCATATTAGCCATTGTGGGCTATAATAGGCAAGCCCAAAATGGCTAATATTGTTGGACTAGCCATTTTGGGCTAATAGGGTTCATGGACCCCGTACTTTCAGCCATAGATGATGCACTTGCTCGCACCGGCTTGTCCGATGCGGCGGCATCAAAGATGGCTGTCGGGAACCCATCGCTCATCAAGAATATGCGGAGCGCTCGCGGAGAAGAAAAACGATATAGTTTCCAATCACTTCAGGACTTGGCTCGCGTCCTCGGACTGGACTGTTACTTCGGTCCCAAGCGAGTTTTCGAAGGGTTCGCCGAACAGGGTGGCGATTCAAACTTGCAAGATAATTTTGCGATAAGTGCGGGGCATCTCCCGATTCCTTGGCATCCGGCAATGCAAAAGAGCGGGACATCTCCAGTTGCATTTTTGTACTCTTGGCTCGCCTCAGAAGGGTTAGCTCCTGATCATCTTCAAGCTATTGAACCCAACGAAAGCTTCCTATCGTTTACGGATGCGAAAAAAACTG